>CAYPNT010000162.1:545-1560 GCA_964412235.1 uncultured Rhodospirillaceae bacterium | reverse complement strand
CAACTGTTTGCTATGGCCCTCGACGGAGGGATTGGAAAATCCGACGGACAGCATCGTTGAGCACGGACTCCGGTGTGTCTGCGTCGGAGGCCATCTGGGCGGCATTTACTGAATTTAAGACAAGGCTGATGGGTGAGACCGGGAGACCCCCCGCGGACCGCGCCGCAACATCTCTTGACTTCCAGAGGGTGATATTAGTTTTATCGATGACCAACTCAGCTTCGAGCCCTACCCGGAATTGAGACCAAGCAATTAAATTTTGGGTTCCCTGGCCGACAATTCTAGAGCGCAACGACGTTCTACAGCCCACGATACCCCCAAGTTTTTGAAGGTCATCACCGTAATGGAGGTTAATGTTATATTCCCGGACAACGTCATTTCCCTTGTATGCCCGTATCTGACGTTCAAAAAGTTGGGTTGCGTGTCGTTCAATAGCGGGTTCTACAAAGCGTATCAGATTTTTAAGATTGTGGGGGGCGGTTGTGGGGTGGATAACAACGCAATCTGGATAAAGAGAATAAAATCTGCGATCGAACATAACGCCGACTTTGTGCCCGGACATAATAGAGGCAGTTTGTTCCTGGCCGATGGGAACATATTTGGTGCTCTTACAGGAGGTGAGGAAGAGAGACACACAGAGGATTGTTAAAAGTTTCAGACTAGAATGACCAAGGGATTTCAATTGAAAATACTCCTGTATTTTATGGTCCACGCCTTTACGCATTGCACATAACGAATGGTTGTGTTGGGTATTCGATGCCCCCGCTCAATTCGTCCAGGTCCCGCATGATATGCCTGGAGAACCTTTGACGGCTCCACTCCGAAGGCCCTGGAAAGGCGATGGAGATATCGTGTTCCGACCAGAATATTTGTTTCAGGTTCCCAAAGGCGGTATGCCTCAACCCTAAACTCACCAAAGGCTGTTGAGGGCATAATCTGCATTAGACCGCGTGCACCGGCCGACGAGTGGGCGTGCGGGTTCCAGTCGCTCTCACATTTTATTACGCCAGCAATC
>CAYPNT010000162.1:0-535 GCA_964412235.1 uncultured Rhodospirillaceae bacterium | reverse complement strand
TAAGGGCGATAGAGGTTTGACCCATGTATAGATTGTTTGTTTTTCGGGCGTGGGTGTGACGGTTTTTCGGGTGCCCTATAGCGTCTGATCATTTCGACATAGGATTGTACATCCCGGAGAGCGCTTTCAAAATCAACAGACGCATTCCTGGCGTGTGTTCCAGCCGCATACGCGAGCACTGTCACCGAGCCAATCGCACATATAAGTGCTCGATTAAAGTGGCTCATATTGATGCTCTAATCTGAGCGGCTAGTTTTATTTCGCGCTGCGTTTTACGAAGAGTGGCACTCGACAGGTTCAGAAAAACATCTGTTCCCCGTGCATAATATTCACCGGTAATAGCGGTTACGCCCTTAACGTTTATGTTTTTCTTACTTAGTTCGCTTCGGATCATCGCCCACAATTTAGTATCAAACACCCGGGTGTATAAAAGAATAACCTCGGTTTTTGAGCTATTTTTAGGGAGGGCGATACCATACAACTTTAGCCTGACGTGGGGGGCGCTTACCCGATACGGTTTTTTGGTCGAGAGCAA
>CAYPNT010000161.1:0-1838 GCA_964412235.1 uncultured Rhodospirillaceae bacterium | reverse complement strand
ATATTCTCGTCGGCGGTCCACTTGCTCGCCGGGCTGAAGACTTGCGTGTTGCACTTGATCTCATCGCGGGTGCCGATCCGGAAGCGACTGTAGCTTGGCGACTCGATTTGCCTAACGAAACCCGCACTAAAATGGTCGATTTTCGGATTGCGGTGATGACGAATGACATAACCTACCCTGTCGATAATGACACCAGCCGCGCCATCGACGACGTTGCCAATCATCTCGAAAAGGAGGGCGCAACGGTTCTGCGGAACCCTTCCCTGCCACTTCCTAGCGCAAAAATGTGGCAACTCTATCTTAACGTTCTCCGTGGCGCGACATCCGGTTGGAAATCCGACGCGGAGGCGGACGCTGCAGCCAAGCAAGCTGAAGAATATGATTCCTCTGATGACACCTATGGTCCGGTGATGCTGCGAAGCATCAGCCAACGTCATCAGCGTTGGTTGCACGCCAACGACCAGCGATCGAGATTACGTGCATCGTGGCGCAGGTTCTTCCATAATGTTGATGCCTTGATTGTGCCGATGATGGCAACACCTGCTTTTCCGCATATTCGCGGTATTGCCAAAGAGAACCAGTATCTTGACGTCGACAACGTGCAGCGCCCCATATCTGATACGTATTTCTGGATTGGCCTTGCCTCAGCGGCATATCTGCCGGCGACCCTGGCACCAGCGGGTATAAGTGTAGAGGGATTGCCTATCGGAATGCAGATTATAGGACCAGAAGGTCACGATCGGCGCTGCATCGCGCTTGCCGAAATGTTGGAACAGGGGTTTCGCAGTTATACGCCGCCGCCCCTCTACGCCTGATCACGGGGAAGAAGCTCTGAAATTTGAATGGAAACCCAGAAGACAGTGAAAAAATTAGACAAACAAAATGTAGCAGACGCACGCAAATATTAGAACAAGTTTAGGGCGGCCTAATTTTCATACCCCTTGAGCCTCAGATATATTTCTTCACAAATGAACCACCGATCAAACTCGGTATCAGGTGATTGCTCCGCGTGTGGAACTCTACGCCATTAGTTTTGTCCTCACAGCCGGATATGGTAGCAGCGTACGGGGTATACATCATGAATGAATAATATTGACAGAGAACATGGGAGTGCAGTTCGACCTGGGGAAAACATTTGTACCTACAAGTCTTTTTTGCCTTTAATTATTCAAGAAAAATTATAAAATTATATAGTTCCCACTCCTTCTTGTAGGTAAAGCTTTGTAGGTAAAGCCCGATGAAGAAAACATTTTTAACGTTAATTACGACCGGTCTGGTGCTTTTGGTTTCGCCTGCGCAAGCCCTTGAAAAATGCCCCGGTGGTTATAACAAAAACACCTGGAGTGGTTGTTACGGCGCCGTGCGCCTGAAGAGCGGTGTCCGGATAGATGGCGAATGGCAAAACGGCGCGTTAAATGGGAAAGGAAAATATCAACACCCCAACGGAACCAGGTATATAGGAGAATGGCGAAACAACAAGTTCCACGGGAAGGGCGTCCTGCACGTAAAAGGAAAAAAGGTCTATGGAATATTCAAAAATGGAAAGTTGGTTCGTAGGTTAGAACCCTTCAAAAATGAATCCAGGGCAGCCAATGTCAAAAATAAACTAAAAAGAACGACGAGGAGCAAAACACCAAAAATAGCGTCGTTGAAGAACCTTGAGAATCACCTAAGAAACAAGATCATTCGGGAAAAATCTACGGGCCTTAGCCCCATAAACACCTGTTCGATTTCTCTCGTTTGGAGAAACGAAAAATTCTACGAAAAAAAAGTTTATTTTTATGACTCTTACTACTCTTTTTTCAAAAAAAAATATTAAGTTTAAAGTAGCATTGCGG
>CAYPNT010000160.1:0-2220 GCA_964412235.1 uncultured Rhodospirillaceae bacterium | reverse complement strand
AGTGCAACACGCAAGTCTTCAGCCCGGCGAGCAAGTGGACCGCCGACGAGAATATCCATCTCTGCGTCGTCAGGCTTTAAGGAGTGCCCGCGTAGTGGTACGATGCCGTATGTCGGCTTGTGGCCATAGATACCGCAGAAATGCGCAGGTACGCGGATAGACCCGCCAATATCGCTGCCGATTTCCAACCCAGTGAGACCAGCGGCCAGAGCCGCTGAAGCACCACCTGACGAACCGCCAGGGGAACGGGTTCTGTCCCATGGATTAACCGTGTCTCCATATATCTCATTGAAAGATTGCCAGTCAGAGAGATCAAGCGGCACATTGGTTTTTCCCATGATTATCGCGCCTGCGTCCTTGAGGCGCTCTACTGCTAGTGCGTCGCGAGACGCCTTGTGATTCCGTCTGTCCGGTCGGCCGAAGGTCGACGGATACCCCGCAAGATCAAAGGACTCTTTTATCGTTATTGGCACACCGTGGAGCTGGCCAACCGCATTACCTGTTGCTAACTCCGAATCGGCAGCCTTTGCCGCTTCCCGCGCGGCTTCCGTGTCAAATACCACAATAGCATTCAGACCAGGGTTGAATCGGTCGATACGATCGAGATAGAGATCTAGAACTTCAACACATGAAATTTCCCTTCGTCGGATCGCGACGGCGAGTTCCAGAGCGCCTTTGTAATAAAGGTCCATCTTAAATATCTTTCTGTAGATTAAACATTTGGGTTGGGCATCCGCTGCCAAATAGGCTCAATGATTGCCAATTCAAACATATCTTCCAGTGTATAGGGGTCGTTGCGGTGAAAATCTTCAACCGTTTCTCGATCTGCTCTAAAAACAAGCAAATTTCCCGTCACATTGCGGATATCTACATCGCCAGAAGTATCCACCCCGTCTTTTACCAGGCCGCCACCATAGACAATCAATTTTAGAAAGGGCTTTTGGTAGGCTGCGTGGGCTGGCTGGAGGCGGGCACGTTTATCGGCGCTCTTGGGGCGATCCCTCCGTATGAGTGCATAACGCATCAGACAAACTCCCTTAGGTAAAGTTTTTTCAGAATACATTGGGTGACGAGGTTTGTAAGCCTTGTGTATCCAAATGATAGATGTGACGATAGAAAACTATTATTTTTCGCTCCTCAGGGCCGTCAAAACGTTGTAGTGAAGTAAACATGCCGTTTCCATGCTTTGTAGTGGCGCATGCCTGACGCTCCCAAGACCATGGGGCTTCCGGAGTGGGCTCTTTTAATCCTCCTCTCGGTGCTATGGGGTAGTGCTTTTTTCTTTGCGGGAATTACGGTGAAGGAAATTCCGCCCTTTATTGTTGTTTTTGCGCGTATTTTCCTTGCGGCTTTGTTCTTACTTCCATTTTTTTGGTTTTACGGACACAAATTACCGATAACGGTCAAGGAATGGATGCCATTTTTTATTATGGGCGTCCTGAATAATGCAGTTCCATTTTCTTTTCAATTTGTCTCTCAAACAATCATTACGGTCGGCTTGATATCGATCATTAATGCTATGACACCACTATTTACTCTGATTATTGTGGCCAGTTTTGGTGAGGAGAAAATGACCCGAAATCGAATTTTTGGAGTTTTGATTGGGTTTTTGGGTGTTGTCATATTGCGGGGAATTGAGGAACCCGTGGACAGTCTTCAAACGCTTGGTATTGGGCTTGGCCTGGCTGGAGCGCTTAGTTTTGGTTTTGCAGCTCTATGGGGACGGCGTTACCTCCAAGGGGTTGCTCCCCTCAAATCTGCGACCTGTCAACTGATCTGTTCGAGTGCTATTATGTTAATAGTAGTTGGTATTTTCGAAAATCCGAGTTCCTTAAACGCGCCAAGCTTGAAGGCATGGCTCGCCTTGATGGGTTTGACTGTATTTGGGACAGCGTGCTCTTACCTTGTATTTTTCCGCCTTCTCGCGCAGGCGGGAGCAACTAACGTACAGCTCGTCACACTCCTGATACCTATTACAGCGCTTTTCTTAGGAAATATGTTTCTCCATGAGACTATTCAACTGAAAGAAATTGTGGGGGCTGTCATAATCGGAATTGGTTTACTTTTCATCGACGGGCGCGTTCCCAACGCTATCGTACGTCGTTTATCGGTGTGAGGGTCAAGAGGATTGGATCGTGATATAATACCACGCTGCACGTTGTGGTTATGTTGTAACACCGCTTAACACGCGGTGCCACTTGCGAATTTGATAGAGAGGTG
>CAYPNT010000159.1:0-2304 GCA_964412235.1 uncultured Rhodospirillaceae bacterium | reverse complement strand
CGTCGAAATATTCACGCTCTCGCCGCGCGGGCTCGACAAGCCGCCTTATCAACTGTGAGTTAAAGAAAAGAGCGACCCCAAAAAAGGCCGCCCTTTTTCTTCATCATAGAGAATTAGCGTCCGGTACGTGCAAGACTTGTAACCCAACCTCTCATCCGATTCTTGCCGTTTGCAATCTGCTCATCCGTGAACCAGTCAGACAAATTAACCTTTTCAACGGGATAGACAGGTCGCAGGAAGTCACTCTCGTACCCGAATGGCACGGTACAATCTATCCCCATGCCTCCTTCAAAGTGTGTATTGGAAGCTGTCCATTCTTTATCGCCCGCGGTCATCCGTTCTGCGGGCATGAAGGTTTGCCCCCGACCACCAGGAATTGGGTTTAAGATATCTGTATGTGGATTAACCCGCGTCGTAATATTCCACATTACATCATCCATGTCATAGGGGTCAGCGTCCTCGGAAACGGCCACGCAAATTCTGGAACCCTGTGACGTAGAAAGTATTGCTGACATAAAGTTTCGCTGCCAGCCCTCGTCCAGTTTATTCCGTTTTTTTACTTGAATAACAGCACCACCCCAATCGGTCATGCAATAGGGGATTACGACGTCTTGGACAATACCGGGCTGCAATCTCTCACATAGTGCATACATTGCCGCTTCACGCACGGTCGTGTCTATATTGTGATCATCAAGTGTATGTACACCAAGCGCAAAAATAATAGGTTTAGTTTCGGGGTTACGCATTGTAACAGCCGTCACATGAAAAGTAGGCGCCTTATATGCTTTCCCCATATAACCAGCCCATTCGGGATGAAAATGAAAACGACCTTGGACGCCAGCCTCTTCCGATTCAGCTGTTTCGTAACGCCGGTCTCGCGGGTTTACATAGCCTTCGAGAACCACCTCGGAATCCGCAACTGCGTAAGCATCCACCGTCCGCGCTTTTACAAGGCGTACCGGAGAACCCTGCACGGCGCCCGCAATCCCTATTTCGTCACAGCCCTGCGGAAGTATGACATAGTCAAAGCCTGCGCCAGCCAACAAAGTACAACTCGGCGGAAGACCAAAACACATTGTAATCGGAACAGGTTCGTCGTCCTTATAGTGTTTAGATACTACCTGCCACATGTGTGAACCCGGCGATATCTGGAAGGTACCAACATTACCCCACCGGAAGTTCATTCGATTGTACCCTAAGTCTGTTCCACCATCAAAATATTTGCCGGCTACTACACGATTTCCGGACCCAACCGTTAGTTCGGGCTCATATTCTGTGTGTCGAATTGGCACCATAAATTCATTTACATCAGCGGGGCTCTCGATGACGTGTTCTTGGCACGGCGCTTCATCCTGACCAATTTCAATAGGCGGCAAAGGGTGCTCAAGTGCATAAGCGAGCTTACGTGTTCTATCCGTATCATCAGTCCAACCAAACATCTTATTCACGACATTCATGTCGCCAAAAAGGTTTGTGACCACCCGATGATTAGGCTTTCCCGTCACATTGTTAAATAAGATGGGGCACCCACCATCCAAATTTTTCTGGATCGACGTTATTTCTAAATCAGGATCGACAGGGTGGTCAGTCTCAAGTAGATCGCCCTCTTGTTTCAGCCACTCCAAAGTACCTCTAAGGTCCATAATTAGTTCTGATGCCATACCTGGCATTTTCATCTCCGCTGCACACATATTATCGCTCCTTTTCCCACTTTTGTTTCCGCGTTTGTCGGCAGAAAAGTGTATGAATGCCGCATTACTCAGCGGCAGGAAACGGTTCCTCAGGTGCCTACCCAACAAACCGCTAGAGTGCTTGTGATAGGAATGCCCTTACGATTATCCTACAGCATACTACGCTGCAAATTCCGGCCCAAGCCTCCGCACTTCAGGGAATTTGTCATCCCATTGTGCTCCGGAATTCTACCCGCTTATTAGCGTATAATCACTTCGATACGCAACTGTTTACAAAGAAACAGATTATTGTTTTTCTTGCGGCCTCCCAGCCATCATACGAACAGCCCTATAAGCAATTACTGTCTCAGAATTTTGGGTCACCACGTTGTTCATCGTGGTGACAATCCCCCGGTTGCCTTTACTCGTGGGTCTAACTGCCGTCACTTCCACTTGCGCATGGATTGTGTCACCCGCAAAAACAGGCGCTAAAACCTTTTTCTCCACCTCTAAGAGTGCCAAGCCGGTCGTTTGCATCGTAGACTGCACCAGTAGTCCCTCTGTCATAGTGTATACTAGGGCGGCAGGCACAACCCTGCCTTCCATCGGGCCTCCTCCGTGATCACCAAAAGTT
>CAYPNT010000158.1:0-2326 GCA_964412235.1 uncultured Rhodospirillaceae bacterium | reverse complement strand
GGCCGGCCTCGCCAGCGCCTTTTATGCCTAAAATGTTTGTTTTAGCCGGGACAGGATTATTTTTGATATCAAACTTACAGAAGTCATCAGCTCTTGGCATGGAGTAATCCATAAATGACCCGGACAACATCTGTCCATTATTCGGGTCATATACTATGTTCTCCATGAGTGCCTGGCCAGCGCCCTGGACAATACCACCGTGGGTTTGGCCATCAACAATAAGTGGGTTTATGGCACGACCCACGTCGTCAACAGCAAAATATCGCGCGACGTCGTACCCACCCGTTTCAGGGTCAATCTCAATTTCGCAAACATGACAGCCGTTGGGAAATACCGGAACCTCCATCACGTTGTCTTCAGAGACAGAAAGTCCTTCGGGGTGCACCTCAGACACACCCCTGATCGTTTGTATACTTCTTGCGAGTTCGAATAGCGTGATAGTCCGGTCGGTCCCCGTAACGACAAACCGGCCCTCGCGGAACTCGATGTCCGCCGCAGCGGTTTCCAGTGCAAAGGCAGCAATCTTTCTACCCTTATCTATTAAGGCGTCGGCCGCCTTAATGATTACAGTACCCGCCATACGCATTGATCGACCACTATGTGAACCCCCGCCGACCTTGACGACGTCGGTGTCACCGATAATGACGTTTATGGAGCTTACTGAAATACCAAGCCATTCCGCCGCCACCTGAGCAAAACTGGTCTCGTGGCCCTGGCCACTGGGCTGCGTCCCAATAACAAGATCAACTGTGTCATTCAATTGGACACGAAGTTCCGCTTGCTCACGTGGTGTCCCTATAGATGATTCGACGTAGTTCGCAAAACCCCGACCCAATAGTTTACCTTTTGAAGCCGCTTTCTGGCGCCGCTCCTCGAAGCCATTCCAGTCCGACAGCGTCATGGCTAAATCCATACTTTTTGAATACTCGCCACTGTCGTAGGTCATGCCAACGGCGTTCTGATATGGCATTTGTTGAGAGGTCACAACATTCCTTCGACGAAGCTCTATAGGATCAAAGCCGCACTCATTAGCAGCGGTCTCAATTAAACGTTCTATCGCAAATGTGACCTCAGGCCGTCCAGAACTGCGGTACGCATTTGTTGGCGGTGTGTTGGTAAAGACAGCCCGAGAACGAAGGTGGGCGACGGGAATGTCGTAGGAGCCTGTAATCAATCCAGAGCCCTTACTTAGGGGTGAAAGCGAGACCATCCGCGCGCCGACGTTGCTTAAGTTATCAGCGCGGAGCGCAAGAAAAGAACCGTCTTTATCCATTGCCAGTGTAACTCGCGTGACCAAGTCCCTTCCCTGATAATCGCTTATAAAAGCCTCGCTACGCTCGCATGTGTATTTAACAGGACGACCAATTTTCCGTGCAGCCCAAGCAACAAGTGGAAACTCATTGTAGAGCCTATTTCGTGTCCCGAAATTACCGCCGACATCTTTTGATATTACACGGACATCTTTGGGATCCACCTTGAGAATTTCTGCAATCTCCCTTTTTTGACGCACTGAACCTCCGGAGCCAGCGTAGACCGTGTAACGCTTGGTCGTTTTATCGTAAAATGCGAGGGCGGCCCTTGGCTCTAACGGTACGCCGGTGACCCGATCCACATGCATCTGCATATCCACAATGTGCTCCGCAGCGTCGAATGCTCGTTCGGTACCCACGGCGTCACCAAAAAATGTTTCTACACAAACATTATTTCCTAATTGTTCCCAAACATTAGGCGTGTCGTCGTTATCCGCTTTTTCGGTGGCTGTGACACTCGGTAATGGCTGATAGTCAATCTGCACGGCCTCACCCGCTTCGAAAGCTTGATTTTTTGTTTCCGCTACAACCACTGCCAGTGCTTCGCCCACATAGCGTGCCCGGTCTTTCGGTAGCAAACTGTGATCACCAACAAATACATCTTTGCCACCCGGCCCGTGCAACTTCATGTCATGTTTCGTCGACGGCAAAGCGCTGTGGGGGATGGGCGCTAATCCATCGGCCGCACAGTCATGGCCGGTAAAAATCCCTAAAATACCCGGCATTTTATTCGCGTATTCTAGGTCAAAACCTTTTAGGACGGCATGCGCGTGAGTAGACCTCACCACAGTCATATAAGTTTGCCCCTCTAGGGACCAGTCGTCACTAAAACTGCCCTTTCCAGAAAGAAGGCGTGCATCTTCCTGGCGTCGAAAAGGCTGCCCAATCTTTTCATATACCATCATTTTTCAGTCGCATTAGCGGTCCGAGTAAAGACCCACTCCATACGTCGCCGTATGGAGTGGGTCAAGATCGATCTAATGTTACAACCACATTTCCGAACTCATCAACTCGCC
>CAYPNT010000157.1:0-2524 GCA_964412235.1 uncultured Rhodospirillaceae bacterium | reverse complement strand
CGTTGTAAAAGTGGAAATGGTCGGCCAGTATTTTAGCATTTCTTCAAACCTCTTAAAGTTTTACCCTTAGGCATGGATATAGAGACCCAATGAAGAATTGTTGCTTTTTTATTTATAAATTTTCAAGGAAAATCATGAAACTGGTTTTAATTAAATTTGAACATCCTGCCTTGCGTGCCGGGCAGGCTTGTTTCAATCTTTTGGTCCAGCAGTGAGAATGAAAGGTGATCTTTGCCTTTACTTGTTTTATCTTCGTTTGAAACTTTCGATGGTGACCGTTGCGTCGATATTTTTGAACGTGAGGATGGTACATTTGGGTTTGAAGAATTTCGTAGAGATCCAGAAACGCGAACAGGGTGGTTTAGGGTGGGTAATTTTGAGGGAAAGATATTTTCGGAACGTGGGGGTGCATTAGTATCGGCCCGAAAAAATGTTAAGTGGCTTGACCCCGTTTTAAAACGTTTAACGGAGCAAAAATAAAAGAATGGTAGGAAAGACACAAAATAAAAGGCACTGGTCTGTCGGTGTCCATCAATTGTTCAAAAAAATTGGTATTAAACAGGTAGCCTATGTGCCCGATGGCGGTTTGGCTCAGTTAATAAAACGCTGTCAGGCTGATAGGTCTATTCGTTCGGTAGTGTTAACCACGGAAGAAGAGGGCGTTGCACAAATGGCCGGAGCTTGGCTTGGCGGTGAACGGGGTGTCTTATTGACGCAATCAGGCGGGGTAGGCAACTGCATTAATATGCTGTCGATGATACAGGAATGCCGAATTCCTCTATTGTCCCTTGTATCGATGCGGGGAGAGTGGGGGGAGACATTTCCATGGCAGGTTCCGATGGGTCAAAGCACGATCCCAGCCCTTGAGGCAGCCAATGTGATTGTTCACCATGTTGGTGAAGCAGAGAAGGTGTTGGAGACGGTGAATGCCGCAGCGAAGCTGGCATTCGACGCTAATAGAGCGGTATCAGTTATAATTTCTCAACGAATTTCTGACAGTGGAGGAAAAGGATAATTTCAATGACACAGAAGTTAAAATTTTCCTTACAACGACGCCGAGTTGTTCATCAAATCCTAGAAGATCGGGGTGACGCGGCTGTAGTAACTGGGATCGGCAACGCGGTTCACGACGTCGCATCGGCAAATGACGACCCTAAAAATATGTACCTTGCTGGCGTTATGGGAGGCGCATGCATGGTCGCTTTTGGTATTGCTCTTGCGCAACCAGACAGGCGTATTCTTGTAATTACAGGTGACGGTGAGCTACTTGCGGGAATTGGTAGTTTGGCAACGATTGGAGTAGAGCAGCCGGAGAATTTGTCCATTATTGTCATCGATAACCAAGCTTATGGTGCCACGGGTAACCAACATACCCACACAGGTCGCGGCGTTGATCTCGTCGGAATAGCGAAGGCATCCAATTTTAAAAATACGGCACTGATCACTAATAAAAAAGAGCTCCAAGCACAAATTTCAAATATTTATCAGAAGCCAGGACCCTATTTTGCCGTCGTAAAGGTGGTGAGTAAATCTTCACCTAGGATCAACGCGCCCAAGGATGGTACTTACGTTTCAAGGAGGTTCCGTTCAGCGGTAGCTGGGGAGGATGGCTGAGGATGGCTGTAAAAAAAAATACCAGTTGGTCCAACGCCGTTTTCAAGACTCTCAAAGAAAATAATGTCAAGCAAATCGCCTACGTACCAGATGCGGGGCACACTTCTCTTATCCAGAAAGCGATCGAGGATAACATCGTTAACCCAATTTCCTTGACCTCAGAGCAAGAGGGTATTGCCGTTTTATCTGGAGCTTGGCTTGGAGGTGATGCGGGCACCCTTCTACTTCAATCCTCAGGTGTGGGTAATATAATCAATATGCTTGGTATGGCGAATGAATGTCGTTTTCCTTTATTGATGCTCGTCACAATGCGCGGGGAATGGGGAGAGTTTAACCCTTGGCAGGTGCCGATGGGACAGGCAACACAAGCTGTGTTGGAAGCCTCTGGCGTCATTGTTCATCGTGCCGAAGAGCCTCAAGATATCGCCGAAACTGTTGAGGCAGCGGCAAAGCTGGCGTTCGAGGGCGGGAGAATGGTTGCGGTGTTAATTGGTCAACGCGTTGTAGGGTTCAAGGACTGGGCAAAATAATGGGCATACAACCAAAGATAGTCTTAGACCGACGAACGGTTGTAAAAGAAATACTCAAAGATCGCGGGGACTTGTTATTGGTTACCGGTCTCGGGGCTCCAACATGGGATGCCGCTGCTGTGGGTGATCACATAAACAATTTCTACCTTTGGGGTGCAATGGGAGGCGCTGCCTTGTCTGGGCTTGGGCTTGCTTTAGCACAGCCTAATCGGCGTATTCTCGTAATCACAGGGGATGGCGAGATGCTTATGGGTGTTGGGGGGCTGGCTACTATCTCAGTGAAAAAACCACCAAACCTGGCTATTTGCATACTTGATAATCAGCGTTACGGGGAATCGGGTATGCAGGAAACGCATACCCAAAACGGTGTAGATCTCTCA
>CAYPNT010000156.1:0-2608 GCA_964412235.1 uncultured Rhodospirillaceae bacterium | reverse complement strand
GCTGGTTGAGGCTGCCGGGGATCGTTCAAGACTGCATATACTTTTTGATATGGAGACCATTGCCCGCGATGTTGGAGCACATATTAGCGCTGTTCTTCTTGGCGCTATTGCGGGGTGTGGATCCTTGCCAATTTTGGAAAAAACCTTCCGTAACGGAATTCGAGGAGAGGGTAAGGCGGTTGAAGCTAACCTCGCCGGTTTTGATTCTGGGCTTAAAGCAGCACGAGGTGAGGTGCGTGCGCAATCTCTCAGATCAAAGGATCAGAATACCCATATTATTGTTCCAGAGAATTTACAATCCCGTGTACGAGAAGAGTTTCCCGATGAAGCACAAGAAATTCTGGGTCAAGGCATTCAGCGATTGATAGATTTTCAGGATGTCGCTTATGCGGTCTGTTTCCTAGATCGTTTGGAAACGTTTTCTAAAAAAGATACTAACTTATTTAAAAAAATAGCAAAACATTTAGCGGTTCGTATGTCCTTTGAAGATGTGATTCGGGTTGCTCAGGCTAAAACGCGATCAACCCGAATGCGGAGGATCAAGGCTGAAAGCGGCGCAGGTCCGGGTGATACGCTGGTCGTCACTGAGTTTTTAAAACCGGGTATAAACGAGTTCTGTGACGTGTTACCGGAGGGCATAGCCCGCTGGTTATTAGCAAAAGCCGAGCGATGGCCGCGCTTGAAAAATTGGCAACGTGGCATGGAATTGAATTCCTCGTCAGTCTCTGGGTATGCAAAGCTTAAATTGTTAGCTGGGATGCGCCGCTGGCGTCGCCGCACCTGGCGATTTAGGCGAGAACAAGAGACGATTGAAACGTGGTTAAATACCATTTCGCAAGCGGCTATCCTAAACAACGCACTTGCGATGGAGGTTGCCGAATGTTCACGTTTAATAAAGGGTTATAGTGACACCCATACTCGCGGCCGCAGCAGCTTTGATCAAATAACGGCCGAACTAATACAACCGGCACTAAGTGGTAAAATAGATGTTGCACTTGCGGTGGGGCAGATCGCTTCTGCGCGGGAAGCGGCATTGGCTGATTCCGAGGGAATTGCGCTACACGAAGCTTTGTCCGCACCTAAAGAATTGTTTTCAAAAGTATCTTAAAGAAGCACCTGCCCCCAAAACGCCTACTGTATTTGTTCTTTAGTCTTCAGGAAACGAATTTCTGGCCATTCCTTACCGGCATTATCTAAATGCCATGCGTTGCGCGCGATGAATACCGGGACTTCGTCGTGATCATCGGCGATCGCCCCGACATTGGCGTCGACGAATTTTTTAAGAAGCTGCGGTTCCTCGGCTTCGATCCAACGCGCGGTCAGTAATGAGGTCGTCTCAAAGCGGACCGGCACATCATATTCAGATCGAATGCGATCCGCCATAACATCAAACTGAAGTGTACCCAACACTCCGACGATCCAGTCGGTTCCAACGCGGGGTTTAAATACGCGGGCGACGCCCTCCTCCGCTAGTTGCTGTAAAGCCCTGCCAAGATGTTTTGCGCGCAACGGATCTATCGGATGTACCGATCGCAGTAGTTCAGGCGCGAAGCTTGGTATCCCTGTGAATCTAAGTTCTTCTCCATCCGTTAGTGCGTCACCGATACGTAAATTTCCGTGGTTTGGTATCCCTATTATATCGCCCGCATAAGCATCTTCCACCGTTTCGCGTTCACGGGCGAGAAATAACATCGGATTGTGCAGATTTACCTGTTTTCCACTCCGTATGTGTCGCAGTTTCATGCCGCGTTTAAAATGGCCTGACGATACCCGAAAAAATGCTATTCGGTCTCGATGCTTAGGGTCCATATTGGCCTGAATTTTAAATACAAAGCCGGTAACTTTTTGTTCGGAGGGCTCAACAATACGCTCTTCAGCCTTTTGAGGGCGCGGTGACGGCGCCATGTTGACTAAGCCGTTCAATAACTCCCGTACACCAAAATTGTTGATTGCACTTCCAAAAAATACGGGACTCAGGGCACCATCCTTGTACACATCAAGGTCCAGTGGTGGGCATAGTCCGGTTGCCATTGGAACATCTTCGCGTAGTTTTTCCGTGGCATATGCCGGCAGTAGTTCTGCTAACCGCGGATCTTCCACACCTTCACAAATTATATCGTCTTCACCTGAATTTTGCATTTTTCCGCTGGCTCGCCCTTTCTTCATCAAGATGAGCCTATCTTCGACAATGTCGTAACATCCAAGAAAATCTCTCCCCATGCCGATGGGCCAACTCGCCGGCGTGACATCTAGTGCTAATGTTTCTTCAATTTCTTGAAGTAAATCAAATGGCTCTCTGCTTTCCCTGTCTAACTTGTTGATGAAAGTTATAATCGGCATGTCGCGTAACCGACAAACCTCAAAGAGTTTACGTGTTTGTGTTTCTATTCCGCGGGCAGCGTCAATCACCATTACTGCGGAATCGACCGCCGACAAAGTTCTGTAGGTATCTTCGCTAAAGTCTTCGTGACCAGGGGTATCAAGTAGATTAAAAGTACATCCACCATACTCAAATGTCATAACCGAAGAGGCGACAGAGATACCCCGCTCCGCCTCTACTTTCATCCAATCCGAGTGGGCGCGGCGCGCTTCACCCCGGGCTTTTACA
>CAYPNT010000155.1:0-2973 GCA_964412235.1 uncultured Rhodospirillaceae bacterium | reverse complement strand
CAACTTGATTATGATTGTGGCGGCCGCCGGGCTCGTTATTGGTGTATTAAATATGACGGGCCTCGGGCTCGCACTCCCCACATCCCTAATCGACATAGCGGGTAACAACCTCGCCGTTCTCCTGGTAATTGCCGCAATTGTTTGCATAATCTTGGGCATGGGCATGCCCACTACTGCCGTGTACATACTGCTTTCGGCACTAATAGCCCCTGCGATTGTTGAGGCCGGCGTCGAAGAGATACCCGCACACATGTTCATTCTGTATTTTGGTATGATGTCGATGATAACGCCACCAATCGCCCTGGCTGCCTTCGCAGCGGCCACATTAACAAAAGCTGATCCAATGACCACAGGCTTTGTTTCCATGAGGTTTGGATGGACTGCATACGTTGTGCCATTCCTATTTGTTATTTCACCCACATTATTACTTTTAGGAAACGATGACGTGACGTTGGCGATAGACACCTCAACAGCTGTAGTGGGTGTTTATTTGATCTCAGTAGCGGCAATTGGTTATTTTCGCCGACAAATCTCGTGGACCCTCAGGGTGCTGCTCATTATTGCAGGAATTGCCGCCATGGTCCCCGACCATGCCGTGGGCTTTAATTATATCGCGGACATTTTGGGGTCAATTATCGGGCTGCTTATCCTAACGCGAGAACTCATAAGTACAAAAAAAACTCGACCAAACTAAACTTAAACGATTAGTCTAGTATGTATAAAATTTTTTTATTTAAAGTAAAAACATAAGGGAGCGCAAAATGAAAACTGTAACCTTCATAACAACACTAAGTGCAGCTGTTCTTGCAGCTAGCATGGCGACAGCACAGGTAGTCAGTGTCGCAACAAATCCACAGGGGTCTCTGGGGTACAGGACAGGTATCGCCGTAGCCAAGGTTGTGACAGCCAAAACAGAAATTACGGCCAGGGCTCAACCAATGGCCGGATCATCGACATATCTCCCTATGATAAATCGCGGTGAAATAAATTTTGGCTTTACAAACGGTGGCGAATTGCAACATGCGGCGGACGGTGTAGGAACCTTCGCTGGCCGAAAACAACCGAATCTCAGAATGATTGGCGTAATGTTTCCGCTGCGCTCGGGAGTTGCGGTTGTCAACGATACGGGCCTAAAGCAAATAGCAGACCTACAGAAATTTAAGGGCAAACGAGTTCCAACTAAATTTACCTCGCTCGCCATCCTTGAAGATTTCTTAAAGGCCGCATTTATAAATGGTGGCGTCAGCTTCAAGGATTTTAAAACGGTCCCAGTATCTGGCCTTGCTAAAGGCGCATTGGCACTCGGATCCGGAAAAGTTGATGTCGCTTGGGTACCCGTAGGATCCGGCCTTGCGAAAAAGATTAATAACCAACTGCGCAACCGGGGTGGAATACGGTACCTTAACCTCGACAAGTCAACGGGACCATACGCCAAATTTAGAAAAGCAGCACCGGCGCTAACACTGGTTAAGATAAGTAACAAAAAAATTGCCGGCATTCACGAACCTACCCACGTGGTCCAAATGACATACGTTATGCTCACCCATAACAAGACCACCGATGACATGGCTTACAAAGTGACAAAAGCACTTATCAACCACCAAGCAGACCTAGGTAAAAGCTTCGGAGCATTCAAACGAAATAAACGCGACCAAATGGGAACCGTAACGGACACCCCATACCATTCTGGCGCAATCAAAGCCTATAAAGAGGCTGGAATAAAAGTTGTCCAGTAACAAATAGAAACTTCAACAACAAAACCCCACGCCTGGAAATCCAGCGTGGGGTTTTTATATAGGTCGGAGCTTTGGATTAATGGGTATTTTTTACAAGCGTATAATTTAAAAACGTTCTTGATTGAACAGTGTTAATCATTTGCTAAACTAATCGCGGTGATATCGATCTTTATAGAAGAACGCTAATTTATGACGATCTTCCCGAATGAAGAAACGGAAAACAGAAACCGTTTAGTTGGAAAAATAGCTATCGTGGCTGGGGCCGGAGCCATAGGAGACGGATGGGGGAACGGAAAAGCCGCCGCCTATGTTTATGGCAAGGAAGGCGCCAAGGTTTTGTGTGTCGACAATCGATTAAAGGCGGCCGAAGAAACCGCTGAACTAATCCACAAAATAGGTGGGATAGCGTTGCCGTGGGAAGCCGACATGACCGATGAAAATGCGGTCGCGGACATGGTAGAGGGTTGCATGCAGGAGTGGGGTACGATCGATATTCTCCATAACAACATAGGAGGACAAGGAATCGGGCGTCACCTCGAGACAATCACTCTCAAAGACTGGAACGAAACGTTTTCAAGAAATGTTACTACTGCCATGTTAACCACTCGAGCTGTTGTACCAATGATGGAAAAAAATTCTTCCGGCGGTGCCATAGTAAATATTTCTTCGATTGCCGGCATTCGACATTTAAACGTACCCACAGCGGTCTACTCGATGACTAAGGGAGCAATGATACAGTTTACGCAAAACATCGCGTTGCAATATGCGCGTAACGGAATCCGCGCAAACTGCGTACTGCCTGGGTACATTGATACTCCCTTCATCCAACGCATCGTCCGGGGTCGACCCAACTACGAATACAAAGGATATAAAACTGCCGATGAATACCGGGAAGCACGAAATAACATTATCCCCTCCGGTCGAATGGGTACCGGTTTTGATGTTGCATACGCTTCGCTGTTTCTTGTGTCAGATGAAGCAAGTCACATTACGGGCACCCATATTGTTGTAGACGGAGGTGTGACCGCAACGGCGCCAGGTGTCTAACTAGCGATCAAGCCGTTGACCACCGCACCGCTATTTTTCTAACATTGCTGAGCATTGACTAAACCAGAGACAAAAATGACCGACGAAAGACCAATAGACCCCCCATTCAGAGCAGAACATATTGGAAGTATGTTGCGGCCAACGGAACTCATTGAGGCACGGATCCAATACGAGGCCAATGAGATCGACC
>CAYPNT010000154.1:0-3218 GCA_964412235.1 uncultured Rhodospirillaceae bacterium | reverse complement strand
GCCAAAGTATTTGTCCTTTGCCCCAGCATAATATGCAAAGACACGGGCCGCTGCTGAAACATCATTAAGAGAATTAGAAATTGTTTATCCGCCTGAGATTGTCTCTGCCGTGGCGATTTCTTCTCGGCGTTCTCGAATGTGGTCTGCTATTTGCTGCAGTACGCGTCCGCGATCAAAGGGCAGCATACGTGGCCAAGATCCTTTAAAAGCGTGATGTGCTGCATTGGCAGCGCGGTCAACGTCATCGGTCCCGGCTTTGGCGACCAAGGTATACTCCTGATTATTGACCGGACTAACAACTGGAAAATAATTTTTATCGACGGCGTCTGTAAATTTGCCATCAATAAAAAGTTGAAGTTTGCGAGAGTTTTTATTGCTCATACGAACTTTAGGGCTTCGTTAGCAAATTGTTTTGCCGCTTCTGTTGGGTTATCAGCAGCATAAATTGCCCGGCCGATCACCGCGTAGGCGTTGCAACCCTTCGCGGCAGAGAAACAATCAGATATATTGCCGCCTAATGCGCCGATACCGGGAATAACTAAGTTGGGTTTTGCAATTCGGCTTTGCAGCCATTGAGCGTGGAGGTGTATTTTTTCTGTCGTATTGCCGGGAACTATAAAATGATCTGCGCCAAGTTCCACTGCTTGTTGGAAAATATGCTCCAGGGCATTATCAATTACGAAACCACCACCACTCGCGTTGTAATCCTCTAGAGGAAGATCACCGCCTACAAGAGGGAGGAGGCCCGCCTCTATAGCTCCTCCAACAAATGATTTCACCGCTCCTGGGCCGGCAAGTGGAAATAGAATAAGTCCCGTTACACCGGCATCACCGGCAAGTTTACAGAAC
Organism: uncultured Rhodospirillaceae bacterium; assembly: GCA_964412235.1. Lineage (GTDB taxonomy): Bacteria > Pseudomonadota > Alphaproteobacteria > MPNO01 > UBA830 > JAYZQT01. The sequence goes on along the minus strand of CAYPNT010000154.1, from coordinate 2,369 downwards.
TTTGGACCCATATCCGGTATATCGGGTCCGGCTTTTTGATGGTCGTATATGATGGGTAGATCGGTTACTTCGCGGAGTGCAGTCACGGCATTTGGGAGGCCGAGGCGCAGTGCTAGTGTTAACCCAATCTTATAACCGATAACGCCATCTACGTTTGTGGTCGCTTCTACGGTTCGTAGAACATCGTATATTGAGTTGCTGTCCAGTGCCGGCATGACACCGTGACTCGTTGGAAATAACACATCGGTTTTACGTGAAGTTTCCGCAGCCAAGTCTTTGTTGTTTTCCATTTTATTCATTTTGATCCGTGCACTCTTTTCGGATGTCTCTAAGCGCTCTCAAGTTATTGATTTTCCTCCATGCGTTGTATTGTTCGTAGTGCGCTAGGTTTAATATCCTTGATGTCTAAACTTACATCGAGAGCTTTGATGCTGTGGGTTAAATCACCAAGCGAAATAATGTCCACGCCGATTTGGGAAATCGGACCAATGGTCGTTTCATTGATGCCACCTGATGCTTCTGTCATTGCACGCCCATTAACTATTTTAAGACCTTCTCGCATTTCATCGAGATCCATATTGTCAAACATAATAATCTCAACCTTTGCGTCTAGTGCTTCGTGAACCATGTCTAGCGTTTCGCACTCGGCTTCAATTTTGAAAGTGTGTTGTGCGTGGGAGCGGATCGTATTGACCGCATTTGTAAGGCTTCCTGCAGCCTTAATATGATTATCCTTGATGAGAATACAGTTGCTCAAATTAAAAATGTGGTTATGGGCGCCGCCAATCCGGACGGCATATTTTTGTAATATACGAAGGCTAGGCCAACCCTTTCGCGTATCGGTAATACGAACTTTGCTATCTTGCACCATGTCCATATAGCGACGGGTCTTTGTGGCTATACCGGAAAGTTGCTGTATCCAATCAAGTGCGCATCGCTCAATCGCAAAAAAAGTAGATGTCCGAGCCTTTATTTTTAGAAGTGTGGTGCCGGGTGCAATTTCATCCCCATCACGAACTGCGTGTTCAACTTCTGCGCTTTCATCCAACATTCGGATGGTCTCATCAGCTAGCAACAGCCCACATGCTATACCGTAATCTTTGGCATAAATCTGTCCGGTTTGTATGGGGTCATCGTCGAGCACCAGAAAACCCCCAGTCGTATCGCCGGATGCAAGTTCCTCTCGAAGCCCAGCCTCGATAAAAGGGCGTATTAGAAATCGGTTTAATTGCATAGTCTAACCTTTCAAGTACGAGATTTAATTGAACGAAATAGCGGTGAGTAACTAGATCACTCTGTGCCCAATAAATTTGTATAAATCGAGCCCTGTTTCATTATCAGTTTAAGTCGATCTCGGGTTTCGAGAATGCTGATATCATCCAATGGGTCTCCCTTTACCACTAGGACATCTGCCAATTTTCCAGCTGTTAGCGTTCCGAGATCATCTCGACCCAAGCATTCCGCTGCTTTGGAAGTTGCGGACACTAGTACTTCCATTGGGGTCATGTCGAGATACTCCACCATAAACCTTAGTTCGACAAGATTTTCTCCGACAAGTAAGCGGTGCGACTGGTCTGTTCCCATGGCGATTTTTACACCACGTCGTACTGCCTCTCGCCAAATCGGCAGTTGTTCAGTCATCATTTTTTGATGGATTTCGGCATCCTTTTGCTCTTCATCCCCGAGTTGCTGCTTCCCCCAGGCGGGGTCTTTTTTGCGATACTCAATAGACATGGGTACCAAAGCTAAAGTCGGAACCCACCACGTACCTTGTTTGATCATCTGGTCTATACATTCTTCGTCTATGAACCAGCCGTGTTCAAGCGAATACACTTCGGCGTCCAAGGCCGTACGAATACCCGCTATACCTTCGGCGTGAACCGCCACAGGCTTTCCTTTAGCAGCCGCTTCTTGAACCGCACAGCGAATTTCATCTAACGTGAATTGGGGCTCATCCCAACTATCTGTTACCGATGTTATCCCCCCAGTTGCACAGATCTTGATAAAGTCTGCTCCAGCCATCAAGAGCTGTCGGACTACTTTGCGTACGCCGTCAACACCATCCGTGACACCGTCGGGTAGCCAAGTCCGTTTTGGAATTCGCATTCCGGCAGGCACCCAGTAATCTCCATGCCCTCCCGTCTGTGAAATCATCGCGATAGAAATTTGTAGCCGTGGGCCCGCGATAATTCCTTCTTCTATCGCCTGACGGAAACCAGCATCCGCGCCGCCCATATCGCGCGCCGTCGTTACCCCGCAAGCAAGGGTTTCTTCAATGATTTGTGTTGATCGAAGCACGTTGTAGGTCGGGGAATTAAGGAGATGTTGGCGAACATCACGAGACCGGTAGGTGCCGTGTACGTGGCAAT
>CAYPNT010000153.1:0-3259 GCA_964412235.1 uncultured Rhodospirillaceae bacterium | reverse complement strand
CAGATAAATATTTGGCGAAACACCACCCAAGGTCTTTAGCTTCTATTATGAGGTTATTGGAGAGCCCAGCTCCACCTGATTATGCTATAGATAAAACAACGAAAAGGATAAATGCGGTAATCAGTGGCCTTAATGCAAAAAAGGGTATTTATACAAAGCTTACCACTACGCAAAAACGGCAAGCAACCCAACTTCTAAAGCATAACGAATTTGACGTATTGAGCTTGCCAAAACTTATGGATGAAATTGCATCCACAGATTTGTCTTTATTTTCAAAATCAGGCTGGTCCCCACCACGGATCTAGAGACCAAACTTGCGGATATTCTATCTTATGAAATCGGCAACTGTATTTTTGGGGGGGCGCTCCTGCGCAAGGCAGCGATGGTTTGGGATACAGTATGATAAAGCCTTTGTACTCTGATGAGTTGATGATCATCACTATCGGGATGCAACTCAATGGCCTCCCGATAAGCCTCGAGCCGCACCTTCAAAACTTTTCTGCGCCAATATGGAAGTCGTATTGAGTGGCGAACATCGTCACTGTCGGAGCCATACCAATCAAAAGAATAAAAAAAAGATCGTTCGAACCCATTTCGTTCGTCGGCGTGCGTTTCATAGTATTTTTGAACCGTACTGGGTGCATATTGGGACCAACCGTATACGAGTTCGGCCTCAAAAATCGCTAGCTCTTTTGCCTCGGTAGGCGACAGTTTTGCGTCTACCGCTTCCGCGACCAATTCAGCAATCCAAACTTTTTTATGTGCTGAACGAGCCTCTTTGATTTTCTTCGGGGTCAGCCCAAGCGCCTCGTCAAAACTTATATTCCCGTCGCTCTCGTAGACTTTCGACCCGGCATCAACAAGTAGGTCAACGACCCAGTTGGGAGGAATAACCTTCAACTCCCTCGCACGGGCAAGCGTTTGCAAGATTAAAGCAGGGTTACGGTTTTGCGCTTCCCATTCGTTTCGCAGGAGAGCGAACTGGTTTTCATGGGCGAAATTAGCGGTCCTGGTACCCTCGTCTGGACTTTTTAAGACCTGGCTGGGTAAACCACGGCAAACATTTTCGGCTTCTTTTGCTAACCAACGCGCGATGCCTAAAGGGAATTTATTCAGGGCTCGGACGTAGTAGTTCTGACAGACATTATGAAGAGCAATTATGTACTTTCGGTGGTCGGATTGTCGGGCAACCGTTTCGATATTTAACTCGTTTAGCTCCCAGTCTTGTGTCCAGCTGTCTGTGTTGCGAATTTGTTCTTCAAGCCATGCGGGTGGTTCGGAGCTGGGTGGGATAAATTCACTAAGAGGATATCGGGATGGCGATGGTTTATCGTCTGGATGCGGCAATCGTATCATTGCTTATACCTTCTTTCTGAACGGTAATGTTTCCGATTGTCGTTTGTGCATCCCCATAGCTGCCGAGATGGTGTCGGCTACTTTTGCGGCGGCTTTTTTGACTGGGTCGGCCGCGAGGTGGGCGTAACGCGCTGTAGTCTGAGGCTGTGAATGCCCAAGTATTTTGCCAATGATGGGCAGTCCCATGCCTGAGGATACGGCTATCGACGCGAAAGCATGGCGCAAGTCGTGAATACGCACGTCATCCAGGCCTGCTTCGGAACGGATCGCTCTCCATGGTTTATTCAGGTTGACCAAATGCGTTCCGGTCCTTTGACCCACGATTACAAATGGGTTGCCTTTTTCTTCGCCTATATCCTGTAACACGGCTAGTGCCGGTGGAGGCAGGTGTAAGGTCTTGGCACCGGTCTTGCTGTCAGGTAGTCGGGCCTGACCAAGTTCCATGTCGATGTAATCCCACCTAAGGGTCAGAATTTCATTAAGTCTAGCACCTGTAAAAATAAGAAGTTTCACAGCTGCTACGACGTAGGGAGAGCGGCCCTCGTAGTTATTGAGGGCTTTCCCCAGTTGTCCCAGTTCTTCCGAAGACAGCATCCGTTCGCGTTTTTCTTCTTTAAACTTTTCGATATATCGACAGGGATTACTAAATTGCGGCCGCAATGCTTTTTGCTCTGCCCAATTAAAAAATTTTGAAAGTACGGCGGTGCACCGGTTGGCCTGATAGGGCGTCGCTCGCAGACTTGAATGGAAGCGGATTATATCAGCGGGTACTACATCTTTGACGCGATGCCGTCCCAGCGCGGGCAATATTATTTTCCTGAATAAGCGAATGTACTCGACAGCCGTCCCACTCTTTCGCTTTTCCAGAACATGTTCGTCGATAAATTGCCCGGCGGCCTCTTCCATGGTAGGGGCTAATTTCTCGGCGTCCCGGTAAATCGCTGGATCGTTCTCCGACGCCACCATTCCTAGTAATCGTATGGCTTCTGAACGAGCGTTTTCGGGCGTCCAGGGACTACCGTGGCGGCCAATGGTTAGCCAACGCTGTCTTCCTTGGAAGCGATACTTCAGACAATAAACCTTTGAATTCTTCTGGCAGCGGATGCCAAACCCGACGAGTGAGATATCCCATATAATTTCACCGGGTTTAAGAGACTTCACAACGTTGAGTGTGATGCGCTTTGTCTTATCCAAAACCATGACAAAACCCGCTATAATTTAGCTACCATATAGCAACCACAATAGCAGGTATTGGCGGCGAGTTATGGTGAATTATGGATTTAACTTTTGTTGTTTTTCAATGTGTTGGCGACTAAAGCGTAATAGAAAGAAATGATAGAAAGAAACTCTTAATCAGCGGGTCCGGGGTTCGAGTCCCCGTGCGCCTACCAATAAAATCAATAACTTAGGTGAAATAATTCGGTAGAGAAGACGAGGAATTTCCTCGCCCAGGCAACGTCTAGGCAACAAAATTTAAGCCTGTTTAATGGTCTTTTGCCCAATTACGTCGCCGCAATATAGCTGAGCGTTCTGAGCCCTACCGAACGTTGACCTATTAACGTGATACCGTATTACTCAATATAATTATGTGCATTTAGGCCACTCAAATTACAATCTGCATTAAGGTTGTTTGGCTTTTAATGGGGCCGAATATTTGGATATGAACAATGCCCAGACATCGCGGTCGATACGACCCACTTAAATCAGAGCCTTATGAGCTGAGCCGGTACCGCATCGAGAATTTTATCAAGTGCCCAGCTTGTTTCTACCTGCAGCAGGTGGCGGGTGTTAAGTTTCCGAGCATCCCCGGCTACAACATTAATGAGGCAACCGATGTCCTGTTAAAGCGTGATTTTGATGAACACCGTAAAGCAGGAACATGCCATCCATATTTAGCAAAGAA
>CAYPNT010000152.1:0-3310 GCA_964412235.1 uncultured Rhodospirillaceae bacterium | reverse complement strand
TCGGCTAAAGCAGAAATTCGACATACCATTTCGTTCATCGTTAGAATTCCTGCGTCGGCATAGCCCGAAGTCCGATGTGCAACACTACCAGAGGCGTGAATTGCGGGTAATTTTTCGAGTTCTACAAGCCTCGCTGTGACGACATCGCTACAACCAGGGGCAACGACAATTTCTGGGGCGGCAAGCAATTCCTTGAGACGCAAACGGTTTTTCTTACCTCTATTCATTTTTTTCTCCAATAAACATACGACTTACCATTCTAACGAGCTGGCAATCATGATTTTTGATTCCATACCAACTCTTCGCATGGTGAACAATCTTTGCTATCGTACCCTCAAACTGGATTTATTTTCGAGGTCGCAATTGCCACAAATAATTAAACTATCTACCAAACAAATGGTGAGAAACGCTGAAGCCAGCTTGAGAGTTCTTTCAATTGAAGAAGCCCTCTCCCTCCATGGTAGAAATGACGTTACTTTTATCGATTTGCGTGATGTCCGGGAAATCGCGCAAACCGGACGAATTAAAAGCGCACGCCACGTACCCCGGGGCATGCTGGAGTTTTGGATTGATCCAGACAGCGGCTACCATAAAGAAATTTTCTCCGAGGATAAAACTTTCGTTTTTTATTGTGCGAGTGGCCTGCGGTCGGCATTAGCGGCCAAAGTTGCACAGGATATGGGGCTTTCTCCTGTCGCCCACGTTGCTGGTGGTATAAATGCGTGGATCGAAGCGAGTGGGCCCATAGACCCTCCTAAACCGGGCTGAATTCATGACAAAGAAGTTAAACTCCTACCCCCTCGACCTACATGGTTTTATTGATTACCTGACAACAGAACACCCAGAAGAGATTGTCCGTATAACCAAGGAGGTTGACCCTAAGTTTGGCGTGTCTGGAATTTTACACCGCTTGGAAAAAGATGAACAATTCCCCTTGGTTATCTTTGAAAACATAAAAGGATCAAAATTTCCTCTGATCGCCAACATGCATGCCAAGTTCGAACGCCTTCGCTACGGTATTGGAATGGAGGAAGGGTCTGTAACAGATTTCTTATCTGAATGTTCAAAAAGAGAAGCAAAACCGATACAACCTTCAAATATAGAGAACGACGCTCCTGTACACGAAGTCATCACGATAGGGGAAGATGTAAACGTCCGTGAATTCCCTGTTTGTACCTACCATGAAAAAGACTCCGGTCCCTTCATCACCGCAGGAATGGCCCTAATGCGAGACCCGGATACCGGTATAAATAATATTGGTATTTATCGCCATGAGGTGCACGAAAATAATTTATTGGGTGTACAGTTTTCTGAAACTGCCGATGCAAATGTCATTTGGAAGAAATACGAAACACGCGATAAACCATGTCCAGTAGCCATAATCATTGGTCACCATCCAGGATTCTTTATTGGATCACTCGCATTTTCCTCCATGGATACCGATGAGCTTGAGGTGGCAGGCGCTATTCTCCAGGAGGCCGTGCCCACGGTGCGGTGTAAAACAATACCATTGGATGTCCCAGCCAACGCTGAGATAGTCCTTGAATGCGAAACAATCCCCGGCGAACGAAGAAAGGAGGCACCCTTTGGTGAGTACCCCGGAACCTACGGGCCTCAACGCAATAACCCTGTTTTAGAAATCAAGGCAATCACCAGGAGAAAAGACGCGCTTTATCAAAATGCGTTTGTCGGACACGCAGATAATTTGCTTTTATCTGGCATTATTCGTACGACCTTTATCGAAAGAACAGTTAAAATTGCATGCCCCAATGTCCGTGAAATTTCTATACCGCGTTCGGGTCGCTTTCGTTTCTTTTGTTTCATATCAATCAAAAAAATGATGGAGGGGGAAGCCAAGCAGGTCGCAATGGCAGCTTTTGTTGCGGATCCCTTCTTAAAATTTGTCATTGTCGTAGACGAAGATGTCGACGTTTATAACGACACCGAGGTCTTACATGCAATATCGGTAAGAGTGCGTGCCGACCATGACATTTTCATGGTTCCATATGCCAAAGGATCCCCACTAGACCCAGCATCATACGACCCAGCCGCGGGATCACACCTTGTTACCAAAACGGGGATCGACGCAACGCGTAAAGAAAATTATCCAGACGAAATATACGTTCCCGGGAATGAAGATATTGATTTAGCGGAATTTATTCCTGGCTATGGAAGATAGCTTCCACTCCTTCTTGGTGTTCTTTACACCCGGACCTAGCTTTCAAGCTAACAACAGATGAATTCTTTCAAGAAAATATGTGTCAGAAGCATGATCGGATGCTTTTTAATGACTATTAATTTACTGGCTTTTCTTTCCGAGCCACGCGCACAAGACCAGTCGCCTTTGTCTGGCTTTGCTACTGTCATTGACGGCGACACCATCAAAGTAAAGAACCAACGTGTAAGGCTACACGGTATCGATGCACCGGAGAGTAATCAGGTATGTATCAAAGATAATAATAAATACTATTGCGGAAAAAGGGCCACCCAAGCTCTCGTCGAAAAAATTGCAAACGCAGTCGTACACTGCGAGAAAGTGAGTATGGACCGTTACAATCGGATTGTAGCGATTTGTCGAATTGGGAGTACCGACCTAAACAGGTGGATGGTGCGTAGTGGCTGGGCGGTGGCGTATCTGAAATATTCAAAAGATTACGAAGGTGATGAAAAGGCCGCAAGATCCGCAAATATCGGCTTGTGGTCTGGTCGTTTTATTAAACCCTCCCTTTGGCGCAGGGGAAAGAGGCTACCTGGTCATAAACGGGTACTACCCAATAACGGTGTATGCGTGATTAAAGGTAATATTGGAAGAAACAAAAAACTAATCTATCACCTACCTAGCGGCCGATATTACGCTCAAACGAAAATCAACCAAATGAAGGGCGAAAGATGGTTTTGTACCGAAGAAGAAGCGAAAAGGGCTGGTTGGCGCAAATCTCGCCGTTAGGGAAAACTAGTTTAGCTTCTGCATTTCTTGTTACTCTTTTAATTTCAAGTTGCACCACTCGTCCTGATACCGTTAAAGCTGTTAGCGAATTTGACATTAACCGGTATCAAGGAATTTGGTATGAAATAATGCGTCTCGACCATAGTTTTGAGCGCGGTCTTACTAACGTGACCGCAACATATGGCATTCAGAAAGACGGTACCGTTAGCGTTCTCAACCAAGGATTCGACCGAGAGGAGTGCCGATGGGAACAAGCAAATGGGACTGCCCGCTTTCAGGGGGGGAAATCAATAGCCAGCCTCTCCGTCTCCTTCTTTTGGCCTTTTTCGGGCGGCTACCATGTTTTTGCTCTGGACAAAAACT
>CAYPNT010000151.1:0-3337 GCA_964412235.1 uncultured Rhodospirillaceae bacterium | reverse complement strand
GGGAGTTTGGGAACAGCAATACTGATGGGGGCACTCCTAATCCAAGGGCTAAAGCCCGGCCCTGAGATGTTAACCGATAAGCTTAATATTACCTTCAGTATGATCTGGACGATTGTGGTGGCTAACATACTGGTTGCGGGTCTTCTAATGGTATGGAGCAACCAAGTAGCGAAGATCGCTTTTCTTCGTGGTCACCTTATCGTTCCCGGCGTCATTATGTTCGTATTTATGGGGGCGTGGCTTGGTGGTGCGTCGATGGGTGATTGGATTACGTGCCTGCTCATGGGGATTATCGGTTTTTTAATGAAGAGAGGGGGGTGGCCTCGCCCGCCGCTTGTGTTGGCCCTTATTCTCGGACCAATTTTGGAAAACGCCTATCACATCAGTATGCGTGTGCACGATGGTTTGGGGTGGACAACACGCCCAATCGTACTGGTGATTATCGGACTAATAATTATAACGCTGTTTTTCTCTTTCCGCGCGGCGCGAAAAACAGCAAAATCAAAGGATACGTTGGTCACCGGCGACAGCACTGAGACGAATGTTATCATATCGGCGCCGTTTGCCGCTTTAATAGCGTTATTCTTCGTCTGGGCCTCAGTAGAAGCACTTTCGTGGCCCGCGATGGTTAACCAATTTCCTTTAACCGCTGCAATTCCGGCCGCGTTTTTGTCCATCATTGTATTATTTATGGAAACAAAAGCCGCGCGTTACGAGATAGCGCACAATGGGGGATTTTGGGCAGCGGCATCAGATGCATTAGAACGCGCCTTTATTGGGGGTGCAGTCCGCTTTTTTGGATATCTAATAGGGCTAATAATCGTCGCTTATCTATTTGGTCAAATGATTGCCCTTAGCTTATTTATTTGCGTTTACCTTCTCCGCTGGGGTGAATATAGCTGGAAGGTAGCCGTTACTTACGCAGCCGTTGGATTACTGTTCCTGTATGCGTTCTACGATCGGGTTATGAACGTGTTTTGGCATATGCCCATAATTTACGGTTTTTAACTAAAAAAGCGGGGCACTGAGGCCCCGCTTAGTTTCCCTATGCAAGGTATGTTATTTCTTTTTCTTTCTCTGACCGACCTTGGTCATCGTTTTTAGAGTAGCCATGATTTCAGCGTCAACATTTCTATACGTTTTTAGAATGTTAAGCGCTTCTTTGATACTAATGAAGTTTACTCCTGTGCCTCCCAGTCTTTTCTTTTCTGGAATAACATAGGCCGGATCCTGGGCAGCTTTGGCATATCCGGTCCTCAATATTTCCGCTGCAACTTTTGGTGTTCCGGGCGGAGCAAAAACTGTCATCGTCGAGTTTCCTAGAGCTCGGGAATACCATTTGTAGGTTTTCCAAAGGGGACCAGACGGCATTTTCCCGTGTACTTCCTTGTAGACCGCCTCGAAACTTGGAACGCCTGGGAACGATTTTGCCTTTGTTGGATTTCCGTTGTCGTCAAAATTCGGATGAGACCAGAGAGCGATTGCTGAGCCATCTTTGAGCATCGTGTCCTTAAAGAATATGAAATATCCAATACTGCCGCTGTTACAGGCTTGAACTTCATTGGACATAAACGCCGGTCGGATTTTGGCCATACCCCGGTAACCTCCAATAAAACGATAGTTAGCGCCTATCATCTCCATCGAGAGATTGCCAAGGAAGTCCAACATCCGATCTGCTCGCCGACCCCCGACGTTGAAGGATTTGACTTTCATTATATCCGAGGATTTTTTTATACCTGGCGCAACGTCAGTACGCATCAGTGAGACGCGGTCCAAACCGCCAGCTCCAATTAAAACCAGTTTTTCTGGCACATAACGTAATGCGGGGTCTCCGGCGATTATTCCGGGCGCACTCCAAGGCCCAAGGAATAGCGTTAACCCATCCGGTCGTGCGCGTTCTTGCAAAAAATTTAAACCCTTGGCACCACCGGCGCCCGGCATATTTTTAACGATCACCTTGGGATTGCCTAGTATGTGTTTGGGCCAATGTTTTAGAAACGCCCGCGTTAGCCGATCCAAACCACTACCCCCTGGGACAGGACTTATCACGGTGATTGTTTTTCCCTTGAAATAGTCGTTGGCACTCGCTGTAGTCACTCCAAATGCCAATGTTAGCGCAGTTAGAGTAGCCGCCATTCCGCGTATCATATGTCTTCTCCTCCTATAAACTCACTATTCGTATTTTCATATATTTTTTTGCAGAAAAAGGGTAACGCCTTTACGTTTGAAGGCAAATACCCAGTGAAGAATTAAAACGAGTTAAATTAGGGTCCACATGAAATATATATCTAATCCTATGGTTTGCGCTAACCCGAACCCTCGGGCGCCTCTTTCGGCAGTGATCGAGTTTGAGACAGATTTTCTCTCGCGGGCGATGATTTCTGTTTCCACTGACGAGCGGATATGGGAGATCAAGACACCCCAGGAATTTGTGCAATTGCACCGTATCCCCCTTGTCGGGCTTCATCCTGGGGAGCGTTGTGAAATTACTGTTCGGGCGGAAGATGAAAAAGGTGAATTCGTTGAAGCCCCTCAACCCGTTTCAATTGTAGGTAGCGCCGTTCCCGATAATATTCCTCCAATCAAAGTTAAGGTTTGCAGGCCCGAAAGGCGGGAGCCAGGCGTGATGCTTTTTAATGTCCGACCGTCTCCAGCATCCGAAGATACCGCGGATTTTGGACTTATTCTTGGGGTCGACCAGGTTGGTAAAATTGTTTGGTTATATAGGAACGAAACGGCAATTGGCGATGTTCGCGTAAAACAAAACGGGAATATTTTGTACGTCTCGGATGGCTTGATCAGCGAAATCGATTTGCTTGGTGATACTGTGCAAGAATGGTATGCCGTTGAAAGATGGCGAGAAAAGATACCGCCAACCGGTGCCACCGCCGTGCAAACGGGGATGTTTCACCACGCCGCAATCGAATTACCCACGGGAAATATACTGGCTTGTAGTATTGAAATCCGTGAGGTGGGAGGGTTTCCTGCGACGGAAGATAATCCCGACGGCGGCACAGAAACAGCAAAGGTCGTTGGCGACATCATTATTGAGTTTGCACCGGATGGTAATATCGTCAATGAATACCGTCTTCTCGATATTCTCGACCCGCACCGCGTTTGTTACGGCAGTCGGGCTGGGTACTGGGTGCGCAGAGGTTTTCCGGACACCTGCGACTGGAGCCACGTAAACGGGTTGGCTTACGATACAAAAAGGGGGAACATAATAGCGTCTGTGCGGCATCAGGATTGTATGATTGCAGTAAATAAGGACAGCGGTGAACTTGAGTGGATACTTGGAAGCCCCGCAAATTGGCGTGCACCGTGGTCAGATAAACTT
>CAYPNT010000150.1:0-3469 GCA_964412235.1 uncultured Rhodospirillaceae bacterium | reverse complement strand
CTCAAGGTATTGGCGCGACCTATGCGCAGGCTTTGGCCGAAGAGGGCGCAAAGGTTGCAATAGTCGATATTCTTGACGGACAACAAACCGCTATGCGGATTACGGAAAAACTGAAGGATGCAACAGTCACGGCTTTCACGTGCGATATAAGAGATGAACAGGCAACACTAAAACTGGTGGACCACATAGTCCAACGCTTTGGTGGGCTCCATATACTCATAAATAATGCCGCCGTCTTTGGAACACTTAAACCTCAACCATTTGACCAGATCGATATGGAGCTCTGGGATCGTGTCCAAGCCGTGAATGTTAGGGGCATGCTGCTAATGTGTCGGGCCGCGCTCACGACATTTCGAAGTCAGAAGTATGGAAAAATAGTAAACATAGGTTCGGATACAATACTGAAAGGCGTTCCCTACATGTCACATTATGTAGCCTCCAAGGGAGCCGTATTTGCGTTAACACGCGTCCTCGCTAGGGAGTTGGGGGAGGACAACATAACCGTAAATACGCTCGCACCGGGTTTAACCATGAGTGAGGCAGTTTTAGCTTGGGGACCCGAAGGCGACCATGATAAAAGTTTAGTAATAGGGTCGCGCTCGATAAAGCGGGAACAAGTGCCAGAAGACCTCACCGGTGCAATGGTATTTCTGGCCTCGTCGGACAGTGATTTTATGACGGGTCAGTATGTCGCGGTGAATGGTGGAGATTGTTTCAGTTAAAAATCACGTGACACTCGGAAGTAAACTGGGGTGCTTAAGACAAAGAAGTGATTCGCTATAGAAGGCTCAACATAAAAAATTAATAGGTTTAGGAGTAAATTCATGAAGCTGTATTATTCTAAGGGTAGTTGCTCATTTGGACCGCATTTAGCAATGCGGGAACTTAACATCGAACCCGAATTGGTGCCTGTCAACTTAAGGGAAAAAACCCTCCCGGATGGCAGCAATTTCAAGGCCAAAAACCCAAAGGGCTACGTGCCATATATAGAAACTGAAGAGGGCATTGGGATAAGCGAATGCGGAGTTATCCTTCAATATCTGGCAGACCAAAATCCTGATAAGGGCTTAATACCCGACGCAGGCACCAACGAGCGTTATCATTTGCAAGATTGGCTAAGCTTTATCGGTTCCGAGTTACACAAAAACTTACCACCCTTGTTCTTGCCAAATATTCCCGATGAATACCGGCCTGTCGCGAGGCAACGACTGGATGTCCGCCTCCAATTTGTCGACGACGCGCTGGATGGGAAAGAATACCTACTGGGCGACGAGTATACGGTGGCCGATTGCTACGCCACCGCTATTCTCAATTGGACCAAACCGGCAAAATATGATTTGTCACCTTTACCCAAGGTTTTGTCTTATTACGATAGATGTTGTGCCCGCGACAGTTATAGAACAGCACAAACCGCAGAAGAAGCTAATTGGCCTAGCTAAACAATAGAACGTATAGCCAAGGGTTTTCGCAAAATGAAAAACATAAATACGAAATACACAACTCTGGGCTTAAGCTCTAATACCCAACACTAGGAATTCGCTATGCATATTCATCCAACGGGCGTATTCGCAAATCATGTAAAGGACTATGCGCACTTTTCTGCGACCCCTTTGGGTGCCGCTATGGGCGCAGAGATTAAAGGGATTGACGTCCAAAAATTGACTGATGCGAGCTTTGCCGAACTTACAGACGCACTCTATACGCACAAGATGATATTCTTACGGAATCAGAAAGTTTCTCACACTGATCAGGAAGAATTTACCTTACGTTTTGGAGAATTCGGTAAAGACGCGTATACGCCTGGTGTAGACGGACATCCAGAAGTCCAGCCCGTCCTCAAAGAGGCAGATTCTAAGGCACACATGATTTTTGGAGGTGCTTGGCATACCGACTCGCCTTTCCTAAAACGGCCCCCTGCGATTACAATCCTCTTCGGTAAAGACATTCCACCGTATGGCGGTGATACTATGTGGGCTAACAGCGCTCTCGCATACACGTACTTAAGTGAAAAAATGAAAGAAACGATAAATGGCCTACGAGTACACATGTCAGCGCGAACAGTCCTAGAAGAAGTAAAAAAAGGTACTCAAAAATATGGAGAAAAAAGTCTTGGCGGAACGCCATTAAAGTTTGACCCGGAGCCAATGATTAGGGGTGAATTTCACCCACTTGTCCGAACACACCCGGTAACGGGCGAAAAGGCTCTTTACGTTGACGATTCATACGCTGTGTCAATCGAAGGTATGACAGATGATGAAGCCAACACTATTTTAGAATTTTTGCGGGGGCATATTACCCAGCCCGCGTTTACCTGTCGTCTTCGGTGGGAACCGAACACGTTAACGATTTGGGATAATCGTTCATGCCTTCATCACGCCTTTAATGACCACGAAGGCTATAGACGAGAAATGTACAGAACCACGGTCCTCGGGGAGGTTCCCGCGTAGAAATGTTTAAGCAAGGAAAAGTCTGGCCAGAACATAGATAGCGAACGGTGCAATTCAAGCTGGAGAATGCGAGCCTCAATTGAGATCGGCACTGATTGAGGCTTAAACCGTTATTATAAAATTTAATTAAAACCGATGGTATATTTTACCAGTTCGTGCTGTCCTACCAGATTATAAGGATTGATCGATTAAAATTCTTAAAGACACGCATTGTGGTACGGGCGGGGAGACTCGAACTCCCAAGGTGTTGCCACCGGTGGATTTTGAATCCACTGCGTCTACCAATTCCGCCACGCCCGCATATACGATGGCCTACATTCATAGAACCACACTCGTCAAGTCACCACCTAAACAATTTTTGTATCGGTACCGCAACGTATTAGCCAAAAAATTAAAGCACTAACCCTAATACTTTTACGAAAATATTTAGATCAAAGAATGTCGGTCCCCGGTTCAAGGCCAAGCAACATTCTGCCATAAATTTGGGAATTGGTCTGAAGTTGGAGCAAAGCATGCTGATTAATTGCGTGCAAATCCCGCCAGGCTCGTTGTATTGAATTTGACTCTGCAAGCCCCGAACCCCCGCAAGCCAGGAATATTTCCTCTCCCGCCTCAAGACATAAGCGGACTGCAAAGGCGCAGTCCATCCGTATTCGAGCGCGGGCCGAGAGCGTCATTCGACCGTTACGTTCCGCGGATTCGTGTATATCGTCCGCGGCTCGATGCAATAAATGTCTGGCCGCATCTACTTTTACTTTTGCCTCGCCGACGGTAGCATGTGTCAAAGGCGAATCTAATTGCGCCGCCCCACGTAAATGAGGGTTAGTCCTACCCGGCACATAGTCGATAAAATCCTTTATTGCCCCTTCTGCTATACCAACCGCCGGGCCACACAATGCCAGAGCAAGTGGTGGCCCTAGGGGCGACTTAAAGAGCGTACCAGCGTGTAGACCCCCACCCGGAGTCTTACCCTTTCTGGCTTCCACAAAAGAAATGAACCGATGTTCGGGGATCTCCACACC
>CAYPNT010000149.1:0-3660 GCA_964412235.1 uncultured Rhodospirillaceae bacterium | reverse complement strand
TTGTGCGTTAAAACGGACCACATCCTCCAAACACCGTAGGTCGAGTAGAAATTTATCGTCTTGGATGCGTCCAATAACGGGGATGGGCAACTCACGAAATGCAGCCGCAAGCTCGTTCAGTCGGGTGCCGCTGCTGATCGTTGGTTTAATTACCAGTCCTGCACTCTCGATTGTCCGGGTTGGAAGTGCCCCTGATCCTACTTGGCTTTTACACTCCAAAGCCGTTACTGTTCCATAGGTGCCGACTTTCTTTTTGAGTTCTGGCATGATTTGGTTGGCTATCGTTTGGATATCTTCAACAGGACGAACCAATGCGCGTAATGTTGGAATTCGTTCCGCCACACGATCCGGATCTCGGTAAAGTTTAAGGACTGCTGATAGGGCAGAAAGAGTCAATTTATCGCACCGCAGTGCTCGTTTCATTGGATTTTTCTTAAGCTCGGAAATACATTTTTTTGTACCGACAATTATGCCTGACTGTGGGCCACCAAGCAGCTTATCGCCAGAAAAAGTCACAAGATCGGCACCATTTTTCATTGCATCCATGGGCGTTGGTTCTTGGGGAAGGTTAAAGCGCGTTAAATCAGCCAGCGTCCCGCTGCCCAAATCTACTGCAAAAGGTATTTTATTGTCATGACACAGTTTTGCGAGTTCGGTTTCAGACACTTCTGCTGTGTACCCCTCAACGACGTAGTTGCTCGTATGGATCTTCATGATGATGCCAGTATCGGACCCTATGGCGTTCGAATAATCTTTTAAGTGGGTTCTGTTGGTTGTTCCGACCTCGATTAATTTGCATCCCGACTGTTTCATTATGTCGGGCATTCGGAAAGATCCACCGATTTCAATTAACTCACCGCGGGACGTTGGTACTTCTTTATTCAATGCAAACGTATTGAGTACGAGCATCACCGCCGCTGCATTATTGTTTACTATGGTAGCGGCTTCGGCGCCGGTAATGCCACAAAGATCTTCTTCTATATGTTCGTCGCGGTCGCCACGTTTGCCCTCATCCAGGCGATACTCGAGGTTAGATGCACCGTGGGCAGTGTCAGTAATAGCCTTAATGGCTTCTTCTGGCAGAGATGCGCGTCCAAGGTTAGTGTGGAGGATAGTGCCTGTAAGATTAAACACAGCCCGTAGTGACGGGAGTGATTGTTGAGCGAGCTCTTGGATAGTCTGTTTCACTATAAAATCTTCATTGGGCGCTTCTGAATTTGCGGCGGAAATTTTCTTTCGAATAAGGGCGAGCGTGGCGCGTATGGCTCGCGTCGTTTCTTTATGCCCAAATTCTATTATAGCCTGTGACAAGGCTTCACTTTTTAGAAGTTGGTCAACAGATGGTAGATCAGAAAGCCGTGTATTTGGTTTGCGTGACATGGTCCCAGAATACTTCGTATTGATAAATTGGGAAATATGTACCTGTGGGCGTGCCTACTCTCTCAATCCGTCGTATAGTTAGGGCAGGAGGAACATATGAGTGCTGAACGATCTTTCCGAAAGGAAGTGGAAACTCTGCGGCTTGGAGAAGGCGAAATTTTTCATGGGGAGGGTATCCTTGCAGTAACGAAGGCATTATTGCAGTCCGGCGTGGCGTACGTTGGGGGCTACCAGGGCGCTCCAGTATCACATCTACTTGATGTATTACTGGATGCTGAAGAGCTAATGGATGAAATGGGTATTCATGTCGAAACTGGTGCCAATGAGGCTGCGGCGGCGGCTATGCTCGGTGCGTCTATAAATTATCCATTGCGGGGTGCCGTCGGCTGGAAATCCATTGTCGGGACAAATGTCGCTGCTGATGCGTTAAGTAATCTTGCTTCACCCGGTGTAGTTGGTGGGGCGTTAATAGTCAGTGGTGAAGACTATGGTGAAGGTGCCAGCATAATACAAGAACGAACCCTTTCTATGGCTCTCAAATCTAGTATGTGGATGGTTGATCCACGCCCAAACTTGACGACGATTGTTGACACAGTAGAGAAGTCATTTGAGCTCTCTGAAACCTCAAACACGCCGGTGATCATGCAACTTCGGATACGGGCTTGCCATGTCCAGGGGCAATTTGTGGCTCGGAATAACATTAAACCGCCGATCAACGTCCGAGATAAGCAAAAAGATCCAGCACCCTTCAATTATGGACGTTTGGCTCATCCGCCGGTCACTTTTATCCAAGAAAAATTGAAGGTCGACCAACGGCTGCCAGCGGCCCAAAAATATATTAAAGAAAGCAATTTAAATGAGGTTTTTGAGGGTGATATCGAGCGCGTCGGAATAGTTGTTCCCGGTGGTTTGTACAACACTTTGATTCGACGCCTTACGCAATTGGGTTTCTCGGACCATTTTGGAAATTGTCGGTTGCCACTTCTGGTGTTGAACGTCGTTCACCCACTGGTTCCAGAACAGATTACTGAATTTTGCGCTGGTAAGGATGCCATTTTGGTGTTGGAGGAGGGAAATCCTGAGTATCTTGAACAACACATAAATATGATCCTTCGGAAGGCCGATATACAGACCCGGATCCATGGTAAGGACGTCATGCCGATGACGGGAGAATATAACGCGGGGGTCATGCATGAGGGTTTAATTGGCTTTATCGAGGCAGAGGGTCTTGGTTTGTCGAATGCGGAGCAGCTGAGGTCTGAAGCTGAACGGGTTTCCAAAGCAATATCGGAGGGAGAGGCAATATTTCCCGCCCCCTTGCCTCCACGACCACCCCAGTTTTGTACAGGATGTCCTGAAAGACCGGTTTTTTCGGCGCTCAAGTTATTGCAGGCGGAGGTGGGTAAAGTCCATATAGCGGCAGATATAGGGTGTCACGCGTTCGCGACTTTTGAGCCATTTTCCATGGGAAATTCTATTTTGGGCTACGGTATGTCGCTTGCCAGCGCAGCTGCGGTCGCGCCTTTTCAGAATAGACGCTCTATTTCGATTATGGGTGATGGGGGTTTTTGGCATAACGGGCTTACTACCGGCGTAATCGGAACCATGTTGAATGAGGGAGATTCAATTTTGGTGATTATGCAAAATGGCTTCACGTCGGCGACGGGTCAGCAATTTATTCCGTCAAGTGAGAAGGGTCGTGGTGGAAGAAATTCGGGCATTTCCATTGAGAAAACACTCAGTAGCCTGGGTGTGCCGTGGCTCCGTAAGGTACGAACATATTCAGTTTCTGAAATGGTTGAGACCCTCAGAGAAGCACTCTCCACGGAGATGAAGGGGTTGAAAGTCATTATAGCTGATGGTGAATGTCAATTAGCCCGGCAGCGACGCCTCCGGGGAGAACATGCTAAAAAACTCAAACAAGGTGGACGCGTTGAGCTTCCGCGCTTTGGTATCGACGATGAGGTCTGTACAGGAGACCATTCCTGTATTCGTTTATCAGGCTGCCCGAGCCTGACGATTAAACCTAACCCCGATCGGTTAAGGAGTGATCCCGTTGCTAGCGTAAATAATACTTGTGTCGGGTGCGGATTGTGCGGGGAGGTGAGCCATGCGGCCACGTTGTGTCCCTCTTTCTATCGGGTTAAACGCGTCCGTAATCCGCGAATTTTTGAAAAAACTGTGGCTGGGATACGCGGCACGATTATTGGCTGGCTGGGCGGTCTCGCATGACGAAGCCGTTGACACTTTTGATTGCCGCGCTTGGCGGTGAAGGTGGTG
>CAYPNT010000148.1:0-3763 GCA_964412235.1 uncultured Rhodospirillaceae bacterium | reverse complement strand
TAAACACCCCCTCCGAAACGACGGTAACCATGTCGACGCCCTGATGTGCCGAGGAAACAATAAACGGGGCGGGCTTGTAATCTGGGTATGTCGTTGTCGCACCAACACCCGTAACAAAAGTAGGTGATTGAAACTTTAGCGTACCATCCCATTCGGATTGACCATGCATAAATGGTACGAGATCACCACTTTCATCCGCTATTTTTTGGGTCACCACCAGAGGATCAGTCCGAGTAAGTTCCCCATCAAAATTTCCGTAACGATCACAGGCACCTGTCTTGCCTTCCCTTATTCTGCACAGAACTGGACAGGCATCGCACGTGATCACAGCATCTTTAACAACTTTAGGATTACTCACGATCCGTCCCCTTGCGCAGAGAGGATTGCGGCCCGCACACGGTCTGGAGTTGCCGGGGCTTGGGTTATCTCCGCACCAGTCGCATGATATATAGCACCAAAAATAGCAGGCGGGGTGGGTATTAACGCTGGTTCACCAATACCCTTTGCGCCGTACGGCCCGGTTGGTTCAGGGTCCTCTATCAAATAGACGTCTATTGGTGGAATGTCGCCGAAGGTGGGAATGAGATAATCATGAAGATTTTCGGTTCGGCCAGGAACGTATTCCTCCATCAAAGCCAGACCAATACCTTGGGCGACGCCCCCGTGTATTTGACCTTCAACCTGCATCGGATTTATGGCGGCGCCTAAATCATGTGCGGCCCAGACATGCTGTACTTTAACCACCCCCAGTTCTGTATCAACTTCTACTTTTGCCACCTGTGCACCAAAGGCGTAGGTGCCGTAAGGATTGCCCTGCCCCATTTCATCTAGTGGTGTTGCAGGCGGGTCAAACACGCCCTCACCAACCAATACATTTCCGTGCAATCGATCTGGTTTCAGTTCAGACAAATCTATAAGCCGCTCCGTGTCAGCGTCCGTGACGGTCAAATAACCC
Organism: uncultured Rhodospirillaceae bacterium; assembly: GCA_964412235.1. Taxonomy (GTDB): domain Bacteria; phylum Pseudomonadota; class Alphaproteobacteria; order MPNO01; family UBA830; genus JAYZQT01. Next base: position 2,808 of record CAYPNT010000148.1, on the reverse strand, counting down.
ACAGCAAATTTAATGGATGCACTGTTTCCAACGTTAGCAAGGCGCAAGATCTGCCTACGCAGGTCGGCCCCAGCAAGCATCGCAGCTCTACCAGACACGTATGCCTGACGGGACGCGGAACTCTTACCCGCGTCAGCCGTAAGATCTGTATCACCCCAAACCAAATCTACTTGGTCCATTCTTATCCCTAAGGCGTCAGCGGCAACCTGTACCATAGTAGTATTTGTGCCCTGCCCGATATCTTGTGCCCCAGAATAAAGTGTTACGGTTCCATCGGCTGCCAAGCCAACATGCATAGTGGAAGGATTAGACATTGAAGTATTGCCGCACCCATACCACATACAACCCACACCAACTCCGAGACGCTTCGTACCGTCCATTGTAGAATTGTACTGATCGGCCTCCCGACGCGCATCTTTCCACGGCTCGCGAAGTGTTTCCAAACACTGATCCAGACCAGCAGAATATTTTAGCAATTGCCCTGTCGGCGTCTCTTGGCCTTTACGCATCGCATTCTTCAAACGAAATTCTAGGGGATCCATGCCAACTCGTTCAGCCATTCTGTCCATAAGATTATCATGGGCAATCGCTGCCTGCGGGATCCCAAACCCTCTAAAGGCTCCAGCGGGTGTACCGTTTGTAAAAACCGCTCGCGTTTTAGCTTCTACATTCGGCACTAAATAGGGACCGGTGGCATGTACCGGCACCCGATCTTTAACCGTCAAACCCCATGAAACATATGCGCCCGTATCAAAATCTCCCGTCATCTCAAACGCAACTAAATCTCCTTCATTAGTACAAGCGTATTTCGCGGTGATCCTAGAAGGGTGTCGCTTAGTAGAAGCCGACATTGACTCTATTCGGGTCCACGTCGCGCGCACGGGTTTCTCCAGAACCCAGGCGGCTACTCCTAATAGAGGATGAACACCCAAGTCCAGCTTACCACCGAAGCCACCGCCACACGCTGTGGGAATAATCCGCACCGCCTCGTTAGAAATACCTAAAATTTGTGCAACAAGGTCCCGATCCAGATAAGGAGATTGCGTTGAAACCGTCATCTCAAGGCGATCTCCAACCCGTCTTGCCCAACCCGCTTCAGGCTCTATATACGCATGCTCCACAAACCCTGTAGCAAAGGAGTTCTCTACCACCACGTCCGCAATATCGAACCCGGATGCCACGTCTCCCTTTTTTAAATAACCATGGGCTAGAATATTCCCTGGGTAATCTGAATGAATCTGATGCGCACCATCGGATAGTGCCGCGTCGAAGCCATAAACTTCATCCCGCACTTCATATTTTATTGGCAAATCTTCATCGCGAATTCCATATACGCTGGCATAATCACCTACCAGCGCGAGCACGGTTTCTCCACGAAAACGTATTTCCCCATCTGCTATTGCAGGTTGATCGTTTACGTCGGGATAAACACCATAGGCATTTTTCCCCGGCACATCCCGCGCAGTTAGAACTCGAACCAGTCCCGGCCAATCAGAGTAGAGGGGATCAAAGGTGCCCAGAACAAAGGACGCGTTAGCGTATGGCGATCGAACCGCACGCACCCATAACGCGTCACTTGGGCCAGCATCCGCACCAAATTTTTCGGTTCCATTTACCTTCTGCACACCGTCCGTTTTTAAGGCACGTGCTCCCATTGCCTCCCCAACATCAGGGTTCTGGAATTCAACTCCTTTTGAAGAAATAATCTGCTGTATAGCGTTAATAATATTTCGATACCCAGTACATCGGCAGAGAACGCCCCCCAAAGCGTCTAGTATCTCTCTCTCACCCGGAGTTTTGTTATGCGTTAATAAATCAGCAGCAGCCATTAACATCCCCGGGGTGCAGATACCACATTGCGCTGCGCCACACTCGTGGAAAGCCCGCTGAAGTTCCGACAATTGATTACTGTTTGAAGTTAGCCCCTCAACTGTCGTGACTTCGCGCCCTTCGGCCTGCCCTAAAGGCACCATGCACGCGCATACCTGTTCACCATCAAGCAAAACAGTGCAAGCCCCACAATCACCAGCATCACACCCGACTTTAGTTCCGGTGACGCCGAGATCTTCGCGGAGTACTTGCGCTAACCGCGTTAAGGGCGCCGACATCGTTGAAACGGAGTTTCCGTTAAGGTTGAATGTTATTTTCATGGCTATGAAACAAGCTCCGTTATAGCGCGCCGAACTAGCGTCAATGAAACATCTCGTCGATAAGCAGCTGTACCTCTCACATCATCAATCGGGCTTAAAGGTTTAAGATGATCAGAAACGACAATTGACGCAAGATCCGTGTCAACTTTCCGACCCACGAGTATACGTTCGGCCTCTGTCAAACGGCATGCCACTTCAGAACAGGACCCCACTGACAGTCTGAGCCGGTCAACTAATCCGTCATCTGTTGTTTCAAGAACAGCGGAAACCATTACGATTGAAATTACTAAATACTTGCGTGCGCCCAATTTAAGAAAAGTACTTTTTGCTCCATTTTTACAGGCTGGAATGGTAAGGCCGAGAACCATCTCGTTGGGTTGCCGCTTAGTCTTTCTATTTCCAAGGATAAATTCTGAGATTGGCAACGTTCGCTCCCCAGAAGTCGAAGCCAGTATAATCGATGCATCAAGGGCTAATAAGCCGGGAACGCCATCCGCCGCTGGCGAGGCATTACATATGTTCCCAACTATCGTGGCCGCGTTTTGTATTTGCACACCGCCGACTTCCTTAGCGGCGAGCTTCATTCCGTCAAGCCAATCTGGCAAATCTACTCTGATTAAATCCGTCCAAGTAGATCTCGCGCCGATGTACATATGAT
>CAYPNT010000147.1:0-3788 GCA_964412235.1 uncultured Rhodospirillaceae bacterium | reverse complement strand
TGAGAACTCACCGATCGCCGCCCCAGAAGGATTAGCCCTCGTAGACCGAATTAACCCCTTGATCGAAACGTGTAGGACGGCCGGCGTCCTTATCATACACACATCGCACGTGATCCGACCCGACAGAAGTAATATCGGGGTTATGGGAGAAATCATCCCGCCAGAAAACACCGATATGATCCGCAAAGGGATGCCCAGTGCAGAATTACATGATCGGCTCAACATCGCCGAAGGTGATATCTTATTAGACAAACCACGTTTTGGCTCATTTCATGGCACAGACCTCGAATTAATCTTAAGAGCACGGGGAATTGACACAATTATAGTTTCAGGAATTTGCACCAATATATGCTGCGAAACGACGGCTCGAGAAGCGAACGTGCGCGACTTTCGCGTGTTCTTCCTTACCGACGGCACAGCAACATTCGGAATCGACGATCTTTCCGCGGAGGATGTGCAAAATGCTACCTGCGCAACCCTAGGTTTCGCCTTTGCTCAATTGTCGACAGTTGCCGAAATGCGCGCGCGCATCAAGACGACCTAAAATAGTACAAAAAGTCACCAGTTGAATTCGTGGACAAGCTCTGTCGACTTATTTCTCCTTTAACCGCGGCAACAGTTATGTACGCGCTGTCCCCATATTCTCCCAGTTACAAGATTGTTCGAAAGCATGGGCGGCCCGGTATATTGCCATTTCATCAAAATGTTTGCCTACGAGCATTAGCCCCACGGGACGATCTCCGTCACCATAACCACACGGTATTGAGATGGCGGGGTGACCCGAAACATTAAAGGGTGACGTGTTTCCGATCGCCTCCCAACAGTGTTGCATAGTTTCGAGAAAGCCCGCATCGGCGTCTGGAATGCGAGACGTCATCATCGCCGCTGTGGGCAGCAGAAGCAGGTCATAGTCGCCTAAAACTTTCTCATATGCTGCGGATAAAGTCCGCCGTTGATTTTGACCTTTGGCATAGAAGTGGCTCCCGTACGCCTTATTTGTATGCCTACCTAACAATAAACCGAACCTAAACGTATCTGGAAATTCGTTTGACCGTGCGCCCGCTGCGAGCATGGCATCGACAAGAGATGTGGGGTACACACCGGCGGTATTTTGGCCAAACCCGTGGCCCCGGTACATAACGTTATACATCCCATCGACACAGATTGCACCCCAGATGGCGAGGCCGGCTTCGTGCATGGGGATGGAAACCTCTTCCACCACCGCCCCGATATTTGCTAAATGTGCCGCAGCTGCGCGTACTGTTGCGTCGACATCCGGATGAGAGTCATAACGGCCGAACCCTTCCTTCACCACTGCAATGCGCATCCCGCGAACATCTTGGCCAAGCGCGTCCGTGTAGCAGTCAACCCGCGGCACCCGTTGACGAGAATCGAGTTGATCTTCACCCGCGATCGCCTCAAGAAAGAGAGCGTTGTTTTCTACATTCGCTGATATCGGACCAGCGTGATCGATCGTAGTCTCAATACCCATAATTCCGGTGTACGGGACGAGCCCAAAGGTCGGTTTTAGTCCAACGACACCGGAATGAGCTGCCGGTATTCGCACCGAGCCCGCCTGATCACCACCAAGCGCCATATCCACGTCACCTGCTGCAACAAGAGCCGCGCTGCCCGTTGATGACCCTCCCGGCGTAAAGCCCGGGTTTCTGGGGCTTTGAACGATACCACTCGCGGAGGTCGAACTACCACCAGACAAGCAAAAATACTCACAGACTGCCTTGCCCGTAATTGTCCCGCCAGCATCCAGTACCCTGGTAACCACTGTGGCGTCCATATCGGGAACATATCCCTCTAGAACGGAAGCCCCGTTCATCATAGGAATGTCAGCAACGCAAGCGGAATCCTTGATGGCGACCGTCTTTCCCGCCAAAACGCCGCTGTCAGCCCCCTTTATCGTAGTCTTTACGTACCAGCCTCCATGCTCATTTTCTTCAGCGTCTGGTCTGTGCCAATCGGCCCGCGGATACTTAACCTCTGGCAATGCGTCCGGCATCTGATCAACCGCATTAAATGAATCAGCAAATGGTTCCATAAAAGATAAAACGTCGGTGACGTATTGATCGTCCATATCAAAACCTAACTCGTCGCCGATTGCTTTGAGTTCTTCTTTTGAAGGCATTTCATATTTCATAGGTTTCTCCCCTTTTTTGCTGGCCTAAAGTTCGTAGACTATTTCTTAATTTTTTATCTTAATACCAAGGGACAGTCGCGTCACATTAGATTTGTCCCAGAACAAATCATAGACTTTCATAATCAAATATAAACTTATCGCTATTCTTGTTTTTCAGTCTAAGATAATTTAGCCATGCAATCACAAGAACAGCATATCTCGGACGGCAAGCGCGCATGGATGCTCTGACAACCTTACTCAATCAACAAATGCCAATAACGGCGGAGAGTTATACTGTTGGCACCCACAAAACCGGCCTCGTTATTGTGGACGAAGTAAACGGGTTTGCGACCGTTGGAGCGGGAAACCTCGCACCCCCGATCGCAAACACCCAAGTAGCCACGATGATTGCTGAAACAAATCGTATTGCTCAGAATTTCGACACGCATCAGCGACCCATCTTGGCGTTTCTTGATACCCATATACCGGGAAAGCCAGAACCCCCCTACCCACCACATTGCGAAGCGGGCACCGGCGAAGAAAAACTCGTCCCGGAACTGGAGTGGCTGGAAACTGCACAACACGCCACCCTCGTTCAGAAGGATTGTATCAACGGTTTTATCGGTGCCTTCGGACCAGATGGACGCAACAAGGTTGTAGACTGGATTACCGAGAACAAAATCAAAGAACTTCTAGTCGTTGGGATATGCACCGATATTTGTGTTATGGATTTTGTGCTTACAGCATTATCGGCACGAAATCATGACATGATGCCACCCTTGGCAGAAGTCATTGTCTATGATGCGGGCTGTTCCACCTACGACTTACCACGGCAGACCGCAGAGGAGTTAGGTTATGGTGCGACAGCAGCTCACCCGCAGGATGCTACTCACTATTTAGGTTTGTATTTCATGGCCTCGCGGGGTGCGCGAATTTGCGATGAAGTAATCATTTAAAATAGTATTTTACCTAAACGGGCCGAATGAAGAGTTATCCGCGGTGCGTTAAAAAGTTTGGATAATGTTCGGCGCGAAACGATGACAATGAAACCGGTCCACTGGTAGACGTATCGTTGACCTCAAGTTCAAACACGATTTCTCCGGACGGATCAGGAGTGACCTCGATCAGTCTAGCCTGACAATGCCCCGTGTTAATTTGGCCCGACGGGACACCATCGAGAGTGCACACTCCGCCATAGTTTATGAAGGTATTCCCGGTGTTGGGCAGGCGCACCGCTCCACTCTGATAGGTAGAATAAGTGCCGTCTTCCACGCGACCCCGGCACCACACCTGTTCTACTGTTTTCCGCTCGGGGTTTATAAGAAATTCTACAGCCCTACTGTAGCAATCAGCCTCAGGCATTTTATCATCAAATGGTAGGGCTCGATGATTACCGTTGTCAAAACATATGACCGTCCCCGAGGTGCTAACCGAGCAATCATGTTGGTGATATTGCCATTCCAAATCACCAAGCGGTGCAAGAAGTTTATCTGACCACGGTGCACGCCAATTTGCGGGGCTTCCGAGGATCCACTCAAGCTCACCGTTGTCCTGATTTACTGCAATCATACAATCCTGATGCCGCACAGACGCTATTATGTTTCCCCTTTTGGTATCGTAAGCCAGCCCGTTTACGTGGGTCCAGTCGCAGGTGTCC
>CAYPNT010000146.1:0-4050 GCA_964412235.1 uncultured Rhodospirillaceae bacterium | reverse complement strand
CACTACAAAGTCTGGCATAATACAGCCACCTGCGGCACCTTCGGTGGCGCTATGACAGCGGCAACTTTATTAGGCCTCGACGACACACAAACACTAAACGCTTTGGGGAATGCTGGTACTCAGTCAGCCGGCCTTTGGGAATTTTTGAATACGGGGGCAATGAGCAAGCATCTTCATGCCGGTCGGGCGGCTGAGGCAGGCATTTTAGCCGCCGACCTCGCAAAACTGGGCTTTACAGGGCCGCCGGCAATTCTAGAGGGACCACAAGGCCTTTACGCTGGCGCCTGTCCTGATGCGGACCCAGGCGCAGTAATACGTAATCCTGAGGATCCATGGCAGATACACCAAACATCGATCAAGCCGTGGCCTTCCTGCCGTCACACTCACCCCGTCATAGATGCTGCGCTAGAACTTTCTAGTACGGTCAGCCCTGAAAACATAATGTCGGTCGATGTAGGCATCTACCAGGCGTCAATTGATGTTTGTGATCGACCAGATCCTCAAAGTGAGTACGAGGCAAAGTTCTCGTTGCAACACTGTGTGGCAATAAGTTTGTTAGACGGGCAATGTGTGTTTGGTTCGTTTGACCCAGCAAGCCGTGAGAGAGTTTCGGATTTGCGAAGCCGAGTATCCGTAAGGGCCAGTGATACTTATAGTTCCGCTTATCCAGAGGATTGGGGTGGGAAAGTAACCATATCGCTCAAGGGTGGTGGTAAGGTTACCGCCGCTCGTAATAGCTGTAGAGGTGATCCCGAATTACCACTTAATGAGAACGAGATGATATCTAAAGCCAGAGATTTATTGGCGTTTGCTGAGGTTAATGACATTGAGGAAGTGATCAATTCTGTCCTCAGTATGGCAGACGGGGGTAATTTGTTTGACTATAATGTCGTCAATTGAAGGCACGACGGTCGTGTTTTTGTTTTTTTAGGGGTAAGTTCTAGGTTAAGAATTAGAAAAACGGGTAAAATATAGATTTGTAATTGTTAAAAGAGGGAGATCAGAGATGAGAACAAAGCTTAAATCCTTAGGTAAAGTTGCCGCAGGCGCAGTAGCTGCAGCAATAATGTTTTCTGCGCCAGCTCAGTCGGCGAATTTTCCGTGCAGCACCGCAAAGCTGATTGTGCCATGGGGCGCCGGAGGCGGGACCGGTGTAATTTTTCGCCTGGTTATAGAAACGATAAATAAAACTGGGATTAAACCTCAACTTCAGATGGTTAATATCTCTGGGCAGGGTGGCAACAAGGGAGCAAAGGTTGCGCGGAAATCTAAGGCTGACGGTTGTACTTTGTTTGCAATTCATCAGAGCGCGTTGAGCAGTTATCTCACGGGTAGGGTAAATTTTACGTGGGATGCGTTTGAGCCCGTTTCAATGCTTACTAGGACCTCGCCGATCATTGGTGCTAATAAAAACGTACCATGGAAAAATGCCAAGGAACTGGTTGCGGCGGCTAAGTCTAAACCGGGGAGCATTCCAACTGGAGGTACTTTAGGCTCTACCAGTCATTTCTGGTTTTTGCTTTTGGAGGATGCGGCGGGGATCAAGCTAAAGCATATTTCCTATGATGGAACGCGTCAGAGGATGACTGCACTATTGGCAAATAATATTGCGCTGGGTGAAATAAATCTCGCGGCTGCCGTTAAATATATTCAGGCGGGAGAACTGAAAGCACTTGGTATTTATACAGAAAAACGCCACGCTCTTATCCCCAATGTACCGACGATGCGCGAGCAGGGAATTAACCTAGTCGCGGGGACCGACCGGGGTGTTTCGGCACCCAAGGGCACGCCTAAGGCTCTTGTTGATTTTTGGGGTAAGGCATTCGAAAAAGCAGCAAATGACCCCGCGCTGGTGGCAGCACTCGCGAAGAAGGGTACATCAGTTCATTTTAAAGGACCCGCTGCAGCAACAGCATATTGGAAAACGACATTCCAAAAGTGGAAGGGCATAGCGAAAAAAGTCGGGATGTATAAAGGTAACTGATTTTCAAACAAATCTCAGATGGGCGGGCGGTATATACCTTTCGCCCGTTTGAGTTTACTTAGTGCGAGCGATAGAGACACCCCATGCTGCGTATTAACCGGGATGTGATAGCTGCGCTCTTTTTAGTTGTTTTTACCTGCGTTTTTTTTGCGGCCTCTTTCACAATTCGAGTCACCAGCTATGGCACGGTGGCCTCGCATGTATGGCCAAGGGCGATCCTCGTGGGTTTGGGCGCGCTTTGCGTACTGTATTTAGTAAATTCCTTACGTGGCGTTTATGATACCGAACCAAACGTTGGACCCGGGGGTTTTTTGAATTGGTTTTCCAAGTATCGAAACGCCCTGTGTTGCTTTATTATGTATGGGTTGTTTCTCATTGGCCTTCCATATGTAGGTATATTAGTTGCAGGAATACTATTTGTTTTCATCGTTTTGAATCTAATGGGTGGTTGGCGCCCACTTCAGTTGGTGGTTCATGGGATTATTGCTGTGGGCACGATGGGCTCTATGTGGGCAATATTTACTTTCGCATTACAGGTCATCTTGCCGGAAGGCGAGTTGTTTAGGATCTGGTAGGCGGCAACGATAATGTTATTCGAAAACATATTGGCCGCCGCTGAAGCGCTGATCACAATCCAGACTATGGCCTTGATGGTTCTTGGTGTTGCTGCCGGCCTAATAGCCGGCGCCATTCCCGGCTTCACTATAACGATGGCTGTTGTGCTAACGCTTCCCTTTACCTTTGGTATGTCGCCCATACAGGGGCTGGCAACGATGATAGGCGTGTTTGTCGGCGGACTTTCTGGAGGGCTGATGGCGGGCATTCTGACAGGGATACCTGGCACCCCGTCCTCTGTCGCGACCACATTTGACGGTTTTCCCATGGCGCGGAATGGAAGACCCGGTTTAGCGTTAGGCATCGGTGTATGGGCGTCGTTTTTTGGCGGGATAATCAGCGCGATTTTGCTTATTACGGTAGCACCGCAACTTGCACGTATAGGGCTAGAATTTGGTCCGTGGGACTTCTTTGCATTGGTGATGTTCGCACTTACTATCACGGCAAGCTTGTCTGGGGAAAATCTTGTTAAGGGTTTGGTTGCGGGTGCGCTCGGTTTGCTGGTCGCGACGGTGGGTTCCGACGAGATAAACGGAGTTGAGCGTTTTAGCTTTGGCTTCGAACCGCTCGAACAGGGGTTTTCATTTTTACCTGTTCTGGTCGGTCTCTTTGCCTTTAGTCAGTTACTCAGTGATGTTCAAGACAGGAAAAAGGCCCGCGAACCATTAATGCCACGCGGTACAGCAGCCGTGCGCATCGAACATCGCCGGGCACTCGGAGAGGTGCTGAGCGGCTGGGGTAATTTAATCCGGTCCTCGTTAATAGGCGTGTTCACCGGAATTTTGCCAGCTGCCGGGGGTTCGATATCCAATATTCTCGCATACGATCAGGCAAAGAAAGCCTCAAAAAATCCTCAGGGATTTGGCAAAGGCTCTCCTGAGGGCATCGTTGCGCCTGAGTCGGCTAATAATGCAACCGCTGGTGGAGCGTTAATAACGATGATGGCTCTAGGAATACCGGGTGACATTGTCACAGCAATTATGCTTGGCGCGTTATTAATCCACGATGTTATTCCAAGTCCCACGTTCATCACGGACGAGCCAAAGTTAGCATATGGTATTTTTATGGCGTTTTTCCTTGCCAATTTTATCATGGTTGCTATGCAGGCGATTTGTCTCCGAGGCTTCGTGTTGGTCACGCGGCTTCGTATGTATGTATTGGCAGGGGTGATTTTAGCCTATTGCGGCATTGGTATTTTTGCGCTCAATAATATCGTTTTTGACATGTGGACCCTTCTAATTTTTGGTGTCGTTGGTCTAGTAATGAAGGTTATGGGGTTTCCACTCGCTCCGATGATCCTTGGAGTTGTATTGGGTCACATAGCCGAGCTCAACTTAAACCGAGCGTTGTCCACGAGCGACGATTTGATGTTGTTCGTGAACCGGCCGTGGGGCTTATTGTTTTTTTTATTTGGTATATTTTAGGTTATATTTCCTTGGTATAAGAAGCTT
>CAYPNT010000145.1:0-4124 GCA_964412235.1 uncultured Rhodospirillaceae bacterium | reverse complement strand
GCCGGTTGGCGATAAGAATGTGAAGAAATTCTTTGAAGATTGCGGTTTTGAGGTTGTAGCAATTAAAGGCCTCAAGTGTAACAGCCCTGCAAATATTGCCCAGGTAACAAATGCTGAATTATTGGATAATCTTGTTGAATTGAATGAGCATAACCCTGAAGCAATCGTCCAGGTTGGAACTAATCTTGCGATGGCTCAGCTCGCCGGGGAAGCCGAGAGATGGCTGAAAAAACCGATAATCGCTATTAATACTGCTACTTACTGGTATGCGATGCGGGCAAACGGATATGATGACATTATAGAAGGCTTTGGTTCTCTCATGACGGAATTTAGAGAGTTGCCAAAGAGTTACCTTGAGACAGCGGCGGGTAAAAACGCTATCGCAGCGTAAGGTAATACCTATTTAGAATTCTCGCGTGTGTGTTTTTCGACCGCCGCGGGTGTATCGAGGTCGATAAGGACACCCGGGTTGGCGCAGGGCACTTCGCATACCTGATCTGCGCTTTCACCGATTAGGTGCCGGGCGCCTACGTCTCCCGAAATGCTGACCATGTCAGAAAAATAACGTCGTGCCCAAAGGACCGGATTTCCTCTTTTTCCAGCGTGGGTGGGGATACAAATTGATTGTCCAGAGCTGGGATCAAATGCGGCTATAAGTTTATCGATATCTTCTGCGGTCACGCTCGGCATATCGCCGAGAGCAATAATTGCTCCCGCAGAGTTGCTCGGGAGTGCGCCGAGCCCGGTTCGTAGAGAGGTACTAAGCCCATCCGCATAATCTGTGTTTTGCACAAAAGTCACTGGCATGCCTTGTAGAACTTGTTTTACGCTTTCAGGCTCGTGGCCAAGTACAACTATGATTGGATCGGCATTACTTTGAATTAATGCCTGCGCTGCCAGCTTGACCATTGGTTTGCCTTCAATCTCGACGGTCATCTTATTTTGTAGCCCCATACGCCTTGACTGGCCCGCCGCAAGCAGAACGGCACCAACCTTGTTTTCGGAAGGTTCTGAGGGGGCCTCGTCCGCGTCCTCATCCCTTAACACCGGTCGACCTGGCATTTCTTTGAGCATTCCGCCGACGCCCATTCGGGTCAGGTCGCGAACTGTAACATCGAGACCGGCCACTATTCTTTGCAGAACCCAATCAAAACCATGCAGTCGCGTTGACCGCGCGGAGCTTGGAATACCCAAGACGCGCATTTTATCGAGAAGTCCGAAAAGCATCAAATTTCCGGGATCAACGGGAAGCCCGAGGTGGATGATTTTTCCTCCAGCAGAAATAAGTCCTGTAGGCACCACATCTCTTCGGTCAACGATTGCCGACGCTCCAAGCACTATCGCTATGTCACAGTTCTCGGCGGAAAGTAATGTTAGAGCAGCACTGACCCCGCTTGAACTATGTTCACAATGTTTTTCGATCGCGATATCAAGCCCCATTCCGGCCAGGCGTTCAGTGGTGGCGTGGCTCGCTTTTGCGATCAGGCTGGTCTTGAGGCCGGGTAGCGTCGTTTGTATGAAGCCAACTTTCGGTTTTTGAAAGGGCGCTATTAGAATGGGCGGGGGCTTGGCGCCGGCCATTTCCATGCACGCGTGTACGGTTTCACTTGTCACACCAAAGGTAATAATCTTGACCGTAGCGACTACATCCCCGTTTTTAACGGCGGTAAACGGTTGTAAAGTTGAAACGGTTATAGCTTCGTCGACGGCATTTATACGGTGTATAGACTCTGCATCAATTACGAGCACTCCTGGCCTGGCAGCTCGAAGGTTTGCTCTTCCAGTGTGGCCACCAGAAACCAAAACAAATCTGGTTTTGAAAGCTTCAGCTACTTGAATTGCAGCTGCATTCTCACTGAGGTCACCAGGCTCTAATTCAGCTACGGTGACATGTTTAACGCCCGCTTTTGAGAGTATATTCAAATCTTCTTCGTTGAGTATACGGCCCTTACGCAGGACCGTTCCTGCCGCCCGCACAGAATGGGCGAGAATTGCATCTAAGCTTTCCTTAACAGGGACCTCGCCGAATTTCATATGTTTTTGCTTTAGTTACTCACGGTCATGCTGCATTGCGAGCTTCAACTTTTTTGTGAAGAACCTCAGTAATTTGAGCAAGGATTGAGACCGCGATCTCGGCGGGTGAAACCGACCCGATCGCCAATCCAACAGGCGCATGTATTTTTGCAATTTCACTTTCGCTAAAGCCAGCTTCAGTAAGCCGTTCCACCCTGCTTGAATGAGTTTTCCGACTCCCAAGAGCACCGACATAAAATGCGTCTGATTTTAAAGCGACTTCAAGGCCCGGATCGTCAAGTTTAGGATCATGTGTCAGCGTCACTACTGCTGTTCTCCGGTCTGGATCGAGTGCGCGCATACCATCATCGGGCCATTCATTGTTCAGTGTTATGCCTGGAAAACGCTCATCCGTTGCGAACGAGGTTCGTGGGTCAAGTACGGTGACATCGTAACCAGCGACAGATGCCATACGCGAGAGGGGTTGGGCTATATGGACCGCCCCCACGATAACCATCCGGAGTGGTGGGTTGAAAACCTCAATGAAAATCTTTCGTCCATTGATGTCATGAACCTTACTGCGATCGTCTTGAATAGCTTGCCTTGCGATCGACAGGATCTCCGGGTTCGAGCTGTCCGATCCCTCAGCTTTGTCCCGATAAACTAATGTTTGTTCACCGGACGTCATGTCAGTTGTTAAAGCGACCGCGCGTTTTTCAGTCTGATCATCCAAGAGCCTATTTAATATACTTTGCTTCATTCAACTTTCTCGACAAATACGTGTATTGATCCTCCACAAGCGAGACCGACCTCCCAAGCTAGTTCGTTTGAAACGCCGTATTCCAAAACTTTTGGTTTTCCACTTTCCATTACTTCCAGGGCTTCGGTTACAACCGCTCCCTCGATGCACCCACCAGACACGGAGCCAACGAACTTTCCATTCTCGTCTACAGCTAAGTGACTTCCAATTGGCCGAGGTGACGACCCCCATGTTGAAATTACGGTTGCCAAAGCCACATTGCGGCCGTCTTGTCGCCAAGTGGCAGCTTCTCCCAGGACATTGTCATCTTGCGACAAATCCGGTTTTACATCGCGCGTAGCCATTCCTGTACTCCTTGTTTTCGTGGTCCAATCGGATTGTTTAAGGCATCTATTAGTTCTTCGAGACTCACTAGATTATGCACTGGGCGAAATTCGTCAACGCTTGGTAAAATCGCCTGTATACCATGGCTTTTGGGCTGAAATCCGTCGAAGCGTAAAAGCGGATTAAGCCAGATTAGACGCCGACACGATTTATGAAGTCTTTCAATCTCTGTATTCAGTCCGCGTCCGGCCGCGCGGTCTAGGCCATCCGATATGAGGATCACGACAGCTCCTTGCCCCAACACGCGACGGGACCAGAATTTGTTAAAGTCGAATAAGCTCTCGCCAATACGGGTGCCACCCGACCAGTCTTCTACCACGTCTGTGACTTGTTCGATAGCAAGGTCGATATCGCGGTTCCTCAGATATCGCGTGACGTTGGTTAGTCGCGTTCCGAAAAGAAAGGTGTGTACTCGGTCACGGTCATTAGTCACGGCATGCATAAAGTGAAGAAACATTCGGGTGTAACGGCTCATGGATCCAGAAATATCACACAATATCACGAGCGGCGGCGTTCGGGTGCGATGTCGACGATGTTTTAATGGAATAGTCGCTCCTCCGCTTCGAAGAGCTGCGCGTAAGGTGGCGCGCATGTCGATCCGTTCTTGTCGAAAAGAAAACTCAAATCTACGGGTAGGAACTTTTGTGATTGGAAGGTGCATTTTTGCTATTGCACGTTTAGCGGCCTCTATTTCGTCTGCTGACATTTCCTCGAAGTCACGTGTTTGAAGTAGTTCACGTTCCGACGTAGTCATTGCAGCGTCCAGTTCTACTTCCTCTTCTTCCTCTTCCTCTTTCGTTTTAGAATCATCTTCTTGGGTTGGATTCAACGCGTCTTGGAGACGCTTTAGCGGTTGCTCAGTCGGTGGCGGGGTTGCATCGGCATCAACTTGTGGAAGAAGAATTCCCATGAGCCGTTCGAGTAGTTTCGGGTCTTTCCAAAATATGTGAAATGCTTGATCAAATAG
>CAYPNT010000144.1:0-4148 GCA_964412235.1 uncultured Rhodospirillaceae bacterium | reverse complement strand
ATACAAAATCACCTAGTGAAAGAGGGTAAAATAACAATGCGACAGGAAGTCATTAATCGGCTCGTGGGGTTTATGAATAATAACAGCCTCGATGCCCTCATTTTATGTTCGCCCGAAAACTTCTCATACGTTACCGGCTTCACGGTCCCGTCACAGCCCCTCCTCCGCCACCGCCACGCAGTTTGCATTGTTACCGCCGATGCTAATCTCTATTTGCTTGGGGTCGACATGGAAGCGACCACGATCGCAAACCGTGCCCCTGACCTCCCGCTTAAAATTTGGAAAGAATTCTCAGATGACCCTATGGCCCATCTCGCCGACTTATTATCAGAAATTGGATTAAGTAAAGCCAAAATTGGTATCGAGACGGGGTACCTTCCAGCCGATGACTTTTCACGGCTCCAGAAGGCGTCCCCTGAGACGGAGTTCATCCGAAACGACGACGACGTCGCAACATTGCGTCAACAAAAGACGCAAGAGGAAATCACTCTTCTAAAACGCCTTTCGTTAATTTCGGATCAAGCAATTACAGAAGCCCTCCAAAATGTCAGTGCCGGGGACACGGAAATGGATATAGCCGCTCACGTGACACGCGGTGTCTATGAACTTGGTGGACAAGATTTTAAGTTATTGATCGTCGCAACTGGGGAACGCAGCCAACTGCCAAATGTCGGGCCCAGCCTCCGCGTATTAAAATCGGAAGATGTGTGCCGTGTGGAAGTATTTTCAGTTATCGAGGGATACCACGCCGCCGTCTGTCGAACTGCAGTTGTCGAGAAGCCTCCGCCTTTCGCGCAAGAAATTTGGCAAAACCTCGTGGAATGCAAATATTTTCTCTTAGATGCTATTAAACCCGGGGCCAGCTGTCAGGAACTTTACTCAAAATCGATTGCAATACTTGCAAAAATGAATCTACCGCCAATTTCCTTTTTAGGACACGGCATTGGACTCTTTCTTCACGAAGATCCCTATATAGGACAAACGCCGGTAATTGGATCCAGAAACGATGCCATCCTAAAACCCGGCATGGTCCTTGGCGTCGAGCCACTTTGCTACGAAACGGGGTACGGCTTCGGCATGCAAAATAAAGACATGGTCTTAGTAACGGAGACCGGATGCGAGCTTTTGTCCGACTTTGCTGAAACGGATAAATTAATCGTGGTATCGTGAGAGTACAAAGGTAGAAAACAAACTATTGGGCCTGCTTATTCGCTAACCCGATACCGAATTATTTTATTTATGAACAGCGCGTTGAATTCCTTATAATTACATAACTAGAAATGACTTAAGTGGATACCATGCCTTCCTCATCACTGAAGACAATAGCCGTTCTGGGGTCTGGTCACGGTGGTTTGGCCGCCGCAGTTGACCTGACAGCGCGCGGTTTTGATGTCCACCTTCATGCGCGCCGCGACGATCGTGTCGCACAACTCAGAAACGCCAACGGGATCAAGGGAAGGGGAATCCAAACCGGTAATTATCAGATTGCAAAAATTACAAATGATATTGCTGAGGCAGTTTCAGGGGTTGATCTAATTATGTTGGTCGTGCCATCGGTCGCACACGAATACTATGCGCAGGGTCTTGCTCCACTGCTTGATGGAACAAAACCGGTGTTTCTTAACCCCGGCCATACCGGCGGCGGTCTGCATTTTACAAATGAGTTGCGACGTCACGGCTACAAGGGGCCAATTAAAACCTGCGAAACAGTAACCCTCACATATATCAGTCGTCTGGAAAGTGATGCAGATGTCAGTATTTATTCCTACACCACAAATTTAGGGTTTTCGGCATTTCCGGGGAAATACAAAAATGATTTATTTGACCAGGTTAAAACCCTATATCCAGAATTAATTAAGGCATCAAGCGTTCTTGAAACCGGCCTTTCCAACATCAACGCAATCTTTCACCCCCCCGGCATGATACTTAATATGGGATGGATCCAACGTACAGATGGTGATTTTTATTTCTATAAAGAGGGCATTACCGAGGGAGTTGGGCGGGCGACTAAAGCTATAGATGACGAGAGGCTTCTAATCGCAGAAGCACTCGAAATCCCCGCAAAACCCTTTCTAGACATCTTCTTTGATGCGGGACTAACGACTGAAGCGGCAAGGCTGTCCGGTTCTATTTCAGAAGCCTGTGAACAGAGCGAGCCGAATGCCTTGTTACGCTCACCGAATTCGCTCGACCACCGTTACGTACACGAAGATGTTGGGTTTGGATTGGTCCCATTCGCGGCGCTAGGCCAGCTTGGGAACGTAAAAACGCCGACTATTGATGCTTTCATCCAAATGGCAAATGTTGCTACCGGTAACGATTACAGGAGAGACGGTCTAACTCTAGAAAGAATGGGCCTACATGAAATGAGCATCGATCGTGTCCACCAATTTATCGAAAACGGCTAAATCGCAGAAAAAGGCTTTTCCATGAACAATACCTTAGGCGTAAGTTTTGATGGTTTTGCGACGACACCAGCTGCCCTTGAGACTGCCCATAAAGCGGTGGAAGCAGGCGTTCCTAATTTGTGGATGGCCGAACACATGGGCTATCGGGAAGCATTTGTAACGGCTATGGGTTTTAGGATGAATGACCCGAACGCAATGGTAATCCCAACTGCAGTTAGTCCATATCTCTGGCATCCTACTCCAACGACAATGTCACTTGCTACATTGGCCGAGGTCGGCACCGCACCCGTCGGAATAGCAGTGGCGACAGGCAACCCAATGTTTCTCAATGAATCTGGAAAAAGCGTCACTAAACCTATTAGAGCTGTAAAAGAATTTGCAGAAACCGTAAGGCAATTATGGGCCGGTGACCCAGTACATTATAGTGGGACATTTTTCGAACTGTCGGGCGCTCAACTTGGCTTTCAACCGCCGCAGCCCTTAATTATTTACATCGCGGCGATCGGCCCACAAATGTTGCAACTCGCTGGAAGAATCGGTGATGGTGTTGTCTTGTCAGCAGGCCTATCTCCCGAATATTGTTCTACATCAATTGATATCGCAGCCAACGCCGCGAAAAAGAAAGGAAGAGATCCAAGCGAGCTAAAAAAAGCCGCGTATGTAATCTTTGCGGTATCGAATGACGGAAAATCGGCAATATCAACAGCGAAATCTAAATTAACTTTTTTACTCCGAAATAAGGCCTTACGCGAGAATATCGATAGAACCGGAATACCGGTAGACCAAGATAAAATAATTGATGCCATCTCACGGCGCGCCATGGAAGAGGCTGAAAACCTTGTATCAGATGATGCTGTTGAGGCATTTACTGTCTCAGGCACCCCAAAAAATTGTACAGATCGCCTCGAAGCGTTCTATGCAAGTGGGATTGAAGAGCCTGTTCTAATGATACAAGGTGATGGACCCGAACGCGACAAAGCGATTGATTTTCTTCGCGATTACCGTTGACGTGCGTTTTCGAAACACTTCGTCCGGGAACACCTTAGTGGGCTAGTATTTGGCTCAGGAAAAGTTTTGTTCGGTCGTTTTCAGGATGATTAAAGAACTGATCGGGCGTATTTTGTTCTATTATCTCCCCTTCATCCATAAAAATAACGCGGTCTGCTACCCTATTTGCAAATCCCATTTCATGAGTAACAACCAACATCGTCATCCCACTCTCCGCGAGATCAACCATGACGTCTAACACTTCCTTAATCATTTCAGGGTCTAGAGCAGATGTAGGCTCATCAAATAGCATTATCTTCGGCCTCATACATAAAGAACGCGCTATGGCGACCCTCTGCTGCTGACCACCCGATAATTGACCGGGGTATTTTTTTGCCTGTTCCGGTATTTTAACCCGATCAAGATATTCCATCGCGGCAGTCTCTGCGTCAGATTTTGACATTTTGCGAACCCAAATTAGCGCAAGAGTACAATTTTCTAATACACTAAGGTGGGGAAACAAATTGAACGATTGAAAGACCATACCCACTTCCCGTCGCACGGCATCGATATTCTTTAGATCATTGGTCAATTCAGTGTTATCTACGATAATCTGACCCTCTTGGTGCCGCTCGAGGCGATTTATACAACGGATCAGAGTGGATTTTCCGCTCCCCGATGGCCCACAAACCACAATCTTTTCGCCTTCGGCCACCGTCAAATTAATATCTTTGAGTACGTGAAAGGTTCCGA
>CAYPNT010000143.1:0-4260 GCA_964412235.1 uncultured Rhodospirillaceae bacterium | reverse complement strand
CCGAAATCCTTCGCGACCGCCTGGCTAAGTTCTTTCAATTCGTCTGCTGACGCGTCATGCATGAATTCTTTCGGATCCACTCTGCCACCGCACATAAAATCGAGCCACGCAGAATTAACTTGCTTATCGCCGCCTGCTTGCTCATTTCCACCCGAAGAGGCACCCGGTGCACCACCTGGGGCACTGCCTGGCATACCCGGAAGACCGCCCGGCGCACCACCAGAAGGGGCGCCAGGTAATTTTCCTCCCAATAATTTATTGAGATTGAAGGCTAGTGTGGGAGAAGAACCGGCGCAGAGGCCAACAATTACGAGTAGTCGAACAAACTTATGGTATGCGGGCATTTTTCTCTCCCATAAATAGAATCTCTTAATCTTAATATTTAAACCAAATAATCAGATAACATTACGCCGGCGTTTGAAATTTCTGTCAATACATCTGCTCACGATTGGCCTTCCTTAGTTAAGTCATTCCATCAGGCGGGGAAGGAAAAGGGAAATACTCGGAATGGCAACGATAAGCGTAATACGGACAATGTCGGCCGCAATGAACGGCAGTACACCGCGAAAGATCTTTGTCAGCTCCACCTCCGGTAGCATTGATTTCAGGACAAAGACATTTAGCCCTATTGGCGGCGTAATCAGGCTTATCTCGATCACGACAACAACGACAATGCCAAACCACACGAGGTCCAGGCCAAGTGATTGCATTACTGGGTAAAACACCGGCACGGTAAGAAGCATCATTGATATGCTTTCGAGGATACAACCCAACACGATATAGACCGCAATGCAGATTATGACGACCGTGATCGGTGACGCATTCATGCCAGCGAACCAATCGGCAATGTCATTGGGTACGCGGGCCACGTTGATGAAGTTTGCAAACAGAAGCGATCCTATAAGAAGAGCAAGTAACATCGCCGTGGTGCGACCGGTTTCGGCAAGTGCGTCGAGCGTAATTCTAAGAGTGAGACGCTTGCGGGCCAGCGCAATACAAAACGCGCCAAAAGCACCAATCCCCGCGGCTTCGGTCGGCGTGAAGATGCCACCGTATATTCCTCCCATGACGATGAGAAATAGGAGGAGCATTCCCCATATCCCGCTTAATGCTTGAAATCGCGCACGCCAGGGGAGTTTTTCTCCCGGTGGTCCCAGCTTCGGATTAATTTTGGTCATTACGGCCACGGCCATCGCATACAAAAACACACCCAAAATGCCCGGAATAATCCCCGCGGCGAATAATTGACCGATATCTGTTTCCGTCATAATGCCGTAAAACACCAGGGCGACACTGGGCGGGATTAGTATCCCGAGCGTACCGCCAGCGGCAATTGAACCCGTTGCGAGGCGCTCATCATATCCAAATTTCCGCATAGACGGCAGTGCGACCTTTGACATAGTCGCCACCGTGGCGAGGCTTGACCCGCAAACAGCACTGAAACCTCCACAGGCGACGACGGTCGCCATGGCTAATCCTCCACGTTTGTGCCCGAGCCACGCATTTGAGGCTTCGTACAGATCATGTGAGATGCCGGATCGAGCGACAAAATTACCCATTAATATAAAGAGTGGCAGTACAGAAAAGTCATAGACCATAACGGTGTCGACAGCCGTATTACCGATACTCCTCAGTGCCGGTTCAAACCCTATGTAAAAACCAAAACCAATAGTGCCAACGATTGCCATTCCGAGAGAAATTGGCACCTGCAGGAAGAGGAGTATAAAGAGAGCGAGAAATGCGAGGACGACGGCTTCCACAAGGTTTACCCCGTCTCGCCGCTAGATTTGGGTTCTGCACCCCGAAAGTAACACCAGGCCAGCAGAAGAAAAGTAAACGCAGCAAAGTAGGTAAATACACTCATTATAAAAACAAACGGTGCAACACTGATCTGGAGAAACATAAATTCGTTGTTTGCACTTTTGAGCGCCTCCGCCTGAACCCAGACCTCTTTCGCCCAAATAAATGTTACGACTGCAAAAATAAGATTAAGGACGGTATGTTGGACCTGTAATGCCGGCCCCCGGAATAGCTTTGCCATCAATCCTATGGTGATGTGCTCGCGCCGCAGGCAAACCAAGGGAAGACCGATATAGACGATAAATCCCAACGCTATCTCTGTGAGTTCGGTTCCCCCGCTAATTGGTGCGTCAAATCCCTGGCGTCCGACTACATCGCAAAACGTCAGTATCATCATCAGAAACATGAGGACGGCGAGGGCCAGCCCTAACGAGCGATCGAGAGCAGAACGCACCGAGTTTATTAACCGGTTTGCCGCCGCGCCGGTGTTTGCTTCACTCATGTATATTGTCTTAAACGAGGCGCGGCGGAGACAGTATTCTCCGCCGCAACTCTAGAGCCCAATTATGAGCCGTAGGAGGCTACGATTGAGCGAAACATTTTCAGGGCGGCTACCCCGTCGACGCCTTTTTTCTTTGCCTTTGCAAGCCAGTTATTTTCAAATGCCGCGAGCTTACTTTTAGCACTGGAAAGAGCTGCGCCCGAAAGTGTATGAATTTTCGCTCCACCGGCGATCAATTGTGCGGGGGCTGCTTTTTCATATTTATCCCAAGCCGAACCCATTCGTTTGCTGAAAGCGGTTCCCGATAGTTTCATTATGGTTGCCTGATCGGCCTTAGAGATTTTACCCCAGGCCTTTTTGTTCATGACCCCATAAAAGCTCGTGTTGTACAGGCCGCCTGGAATCCGAGTAACGAATTTAATAAATTTATGGATTTTGAATGCCAATACGGCTTCGTCCGTAAAGCCTGTTCCATCGTATACGCCCTTAGCTAGGCCGTTGCGTAATTGGGTAACCGGCCCAGCAACAGGCACTGCTCCATACATTTTCAGAGCTTCAGAAACCATTCTATTCGGGATCCGCATCTTTAGCCCTTTAAAATCTTCGAGCTTCGTTATCGCTTTTTTTGTATTGTAAAGATTTCCCGCCGGGTGGACGTGAACCGTTAGTGTATGAGCAGCCTTATGCATTCCACCAGGTTGAAGATGTTTCTTAAACACCTTCCAATATGCGACCGAGTTCGCTTCGGTGTTTTTTGTTATAAAAGGGAGCTCAGAAATTTCACTGAGCGGGTGTACGCCCGGTGAATATCCATGCGGTCCCCAAGCCACGTCAGCAATTCCATCAACAGCAAGTTGATACTGCCGCGGGGGTGCGCCGAGACCCTTTGCGGTAGGTTGTATTTTCACCCTCCCCTGCGTGGCTTTTTCAATATCTTTAAAATAGACGTGCATTACTTCGCGCTGAGTAAAATGACCTGCCGGTATCCATTGGCTGTAGCGAAACGTTTGAGCTTCCGCCGGTACAACTACAAAAGCCGCGATGGCACCCGCTAGAGATAGCGTTAATTTGTGTTTCTTAAAAAACATGATGTCCCTTCCCCTATTTTTGTATCTTGAACCCTAGTAAATGCTCCGTCATAGCGCAACTTAGGTGAAAATGGATTCTTTATAGCTTCGGGTTACCGGGTCACCTTCCGGAAAAATGCCACGTTCAATTACCCATCTCTGTGTTTTTTCGTAAACGTCGTCACTATAAGGCTCAAAAACAATCCGTTCGCCGGGGCCGAACGTGCGGGT
The DNA here is from genome assembly GCA_964412235.1 of uncultured Rhodospirillaceae bacterium. Taxonomy (GTDB): domain Bacteria; phylum Pseudomonadota; class Alphaproteobacteria; order MPNO01; family UBA830; genus JAYZQT01. Next base: position 660 of record CAYPNT010000143.1, on the reverse strand, counting down.
ATCCATTTTTTCATAGAACCGTTCAGGAAATTCATTTCGGTAATACTTCGTGTATTTGTGTGTATGGAGATCAATATCTGCCTGTGCCTGACGTAGAGCGCGATAATATTTATGTATGTCCTCTAATTTCGCCTCGTCAGCTATCATCGCCGCCATCATAAAACTGGTATCGATAACCTTACGAAAACCAAGCTGCTGCAGAAAATACATTGGTCCACTAAATACGCTTACCGCAGGTACTTTTCCATCTATGAGGCCTTCCATTCGACTGAACAGGAGACCCTCCGAGAAGGACAGTTTTATTTGCTCTGGAGCTAGAAACATGTCCAAGGCTTCGATTGTAGAATAATGGCTCCCAGACTGGTACCCAACCGAAATTGACACGTCGGCCAGATCTTCAGGTTTTCGGATATTCGAGTCTGGGTGAACAAAGATACCGCAGGGCGCGACTGAATATGCTTCGGTGTACATGAGGCCGTGACCCGCCCCCGCAGCCATATTCACTGTCCAGTGACAGGCAGAACTTACATCGGAGGATCTGCCTTCTTCAAAGGTTTGATAGGCACCAACACCATCCCCAAAACTTTTCTGCTTTACCTTTTTGGCATCAAGTTGATTATGAAATTCATAGTCGAGACCTTCTTCCGTAAAGTATCCCTT
>CAYPNT010000142.1:0-4355 GCA_964412235.1 uncultured Rhodospirillaceae bacterium | reverse complement strand
AAAACTAATGGAAAAGGAAATAATCACGCTGTCGCGGCCGCGCCGGGCATGAAAAGTTCAAAGAGGGCAACCAGAGGAACGAGAGTTTAGAATGACCGCGCGCGATTTGCTGTACGAAGTTGAACAGTTCCTGTTTCGGGAGGCGCGGATCCTGGATGAAGCGCGATATGACGACTGGCTTAGGCTTCTAGAAAACGATATACGCTATTGGGCGCCAGTAAGAGAAACAAGTGATAATCGTGAAACCGACGTTCGGGATATCACCGAGATGGCGCTGTTTGACGATGACTTAGACTTTCTGAAAGCCAGGGTTCAAAGACTTCACTCAGGTCTCGCTCACGCTGAAACACCTATTTCGCGAACCAGACGAATGCTTTCTAATATTGAAATTGAAAAATCGAGCAAAACATTAGTTACGGTATTTTGTAACTTTCTAATCTACCAAACACGCCTGGAACGAACGGAGGCGATGTATGTCGGCCGGCGTGAAGATATTTTAAAACGGGCTGGAAAATCCTGGAGGATAAAAAACCGAAAGATTTTCCTGGACCAAACGTTGCTTCCACGAACAATATCAATTCTTTTATAAAACCAGCACAATGACCTAACTGGTGGAACACCAGAAAAGCTCTCCAGGTCAGTACCCTTATAATTTTCACCCATACCTTTGGAACTTTTACGCGCTACGATCATTGTGCTAACAGCTCCTAAATGGCACTTCAATCTCAACTTATCGCAAGTCCTATTAGCTCGACTATCGTCCGGCTGGCGTCCCCGAACATGGTCGCGATGTTCATCACGCTCCTTACCCTCATGGCGGAGGCCTGGTATGTAGGTCAGTTGGGCACGGTTTCTCTGGCTGGTTTAGCCATAGCGTTCCCGATGATGATGCTACTAATGATGTTCTCCGCGGGCTCTATCGGCGGCGCAATAACGGGCGCCGTCGCCCAACGTTTGGGGGCGAGCGATCGTACGGGTGCGGAAACTTTAGCACTTCACGCTTTACTTCTCGCAACTTTTCTGTCGGGCCTCTCCGCTCTAATTTTTCTGAGTGGAGGACCACTGATTTATCGCGTACTCGGGGGCTCCGGCGAGGTTTTGAAAGAAGCACTAGCCTATTCAAATACCCTTTTCATTGGCTGCACGAGCATGTGGTTAGCCAATTGCCTCGCCGCAATAGTCCGCGCGACAGGCCACATGAAGGTCACCGCGAAATGTTTAGTGGCGGGGTCAATGGTACAGGTAGTCCTAGCGGCGGTCCTGATATTCGGGCTCGGCCCATTTCCCAAGATGGGTATTGCAGGAGCAGCCGGAGGTGTTGTTATCGGCTACTTAGTGGCATTTTTCTTATTGCTTTATTTTTTAACTGCAAAGTGTGAAGAACTGCGGCTACGGTTTTCGGGTGTCCATCTGCATCTTGCGCCAATGGTCGCAATTCTGAAGGTTGGTGCGCTGTCTTCAGTGAATTCTCTTTGTTCATTAGCCTCAATAATTATTATTACGGCCTTCATGGCGCGGTTTGGTGTCGACGTATTGGCGGGCTATGGTATCGGCTCACGCCTAGAATTTGTCTTGATACCTTTAATCTTTGGATTTGGTGCGGCTTCTACTACCTTGGTGGGCGTTCACTTTGGCGCGCACGAAATACAACGTGCTCACAAAGTCGGCTGGACCGCGGCATTCTACAGCGCGGGAATGTGCGGGTTAATTGGTATAACCGTAGCGATTTTTCCGGGAATTTGGACAAATCTTTTTACAGATGTGGAAAACGTCAGAACGGCTTCCCGAGCTTATCTTCAGATTGTCGGCCCCTTCTATGCATTTTTTGGGCTCGCATTGTGCCTATATTTTGCTTCGCAAGGAGCGGGGCGTGTTTTGTGGCCGGTTCTGGCAGTACTACTCCGTGTAGTCATCGTAGCCGTTGGTTGTACACTGCTTTCTAACGATATAGAAACGCCCCCCGAAGCATTTTTTGCACTTATGGCCATAGGTATGGTTTGTCAGGCTATCATTTCAGGGCTTGCAATACGTCTGGGCGCTTGGAACCGGGGCCTGAAACAAAAATAGACCTTTTATCGAACTCAATTTAGGCTTTTTGCAATGCCGTAGGAAAGAAATGATAGTATCATGTGCCTTCAGCTTCATACTTCAACGTGAGTTGGGGAAATTAAAATGGTGAAATATGTAATCACAATTGCCTTAACGATTGTTTTCACGGCTGCATCCGCCCATGAAGTACAAAACGAAACTGTGAAGGCACGAATGGTTTCTATGAAAGAAATGGCTGCTAGCATGAGAGCCTTGGGCTCCATGATCAAGGGTGCGGAACCCTTCGATTCTAAAAAAGTGCAAACAATAGCAACCAAAATAGCCGGATTGGCGCGACAAACACCGCGATTGTTTGCCGTGGAAGCAAAGGATCCTACGTCGGAAGCAAAGCCGGAAATTTGGCGCAATTTCAATGATTTTACTTTAAAAGCCAACACATTAGAAAAGAAAGCCCTCCGACTAGCAGAAAATCCCCCGATGGCTCTAAACGGACTAAAAACAGGAATGCGGTCCCTAGGATCCGCGTGTGGGTCCTGTCATCGATCCTATCGACAGTGACGTAAATAGGGTTGTTGCACGACCTGTATTGGAAATTCTTCTTGTATTTATTTTCCAGAAAACCACTGATCATTGTACTTTTGCTCGCAGCGTTTGGGGCCGTCCTGTGGTGGCATACCTCTGCGGGACAAATCAATTACTCTCACTTGGATGTTTTAACTGGGGACCCGATTAAAGGCGGCTATATATTTCGCGCATCAGGCTGCGCGACTTGCCATGCTTCCCCCCAAAAACCCGAGCAACAAGTTCTGGCCGGCGGTCAAGCGTTCAAAAGCAAGTTTGGTACTTTTTATGCCCCGAACGTTTCTATGAGCAAAAATTTCGGTATTGGGGATTGGTCACTCAGCAATTTTGCAAATGCCCTGAAACAGGGTGTAAACCCAAAAAGCCAGCATTACTATCCCGCATTTCCCTACACGAGTTATCGACTAATTTCCGATCAGGACCTTGTTGATCTTTGGGCCTTCTGGCAAACCTTGCCAGCTGTCGAAACCCCTAGTTTGTCTCATGATGTGCCTTGGCCCGTTTCCATGCGCTCTGGTCTTTCCGTATGGAAACTAATCAATTTCAGGACTGATTGGATAAAAACCGAGGCAAATGAGCGGGGCAGGTATTTGGTTGAGGTTCTCGGCCATTGTGCTGAATGTCACACGCCGCGGAACTTCCTCGGTGGACTTAAACAAAATAAATGGATGGAGGGGACTACCGCGGCCGACGGCAAAGTTACAGTACCGGGAATTTCAACAAAACATCTTAAGTGGACCGAAAAGGAAATAGTGGACTACCTAGAAACTGGCTTTACACCAGAATATGATGTAGCCGGCGGACAAATGGCAAAGGTGATCGAAAATACGTCAAAGTTTCGCCGTGAGGATCTGCGAGCCATTGCAAAATATCTTAAGCAATTAACCGTTACGGTTAATCCGGGTTTGTCCAAAGAACTCCCAGTGAAGTAATCCACCAACACAGATATTTTGCACGCGTCCATCATGATGATCCCACGCAAGATATCCTTGATGCTGGTCAATTCTTTAGAGCGTCAGCTATGCAAAAAGGTACCAGGCAGAGAATACCTATAATCTTGTTCTGAAAACCGCGCCGAAACGGACTCGCTGACCATTAATGGTCGCGCCCACTCCGATTGCTAGCGCATCATCTCGCCACCATCAACAGGAATAACTTGACCCGTCATATGGTTGCTACCTTCTCCGAGAAAGAAAAACATTACGCTAGCCACCTCTTCGGCACGTCCAATTTTGCCCAGAGGAATTACGCGGGCCCGTTCCTCACGCACGCTGGCTAGTTCTTCCCCAGACAATCCACGGGCAAAAAACGGTGTGTCTACAGGCCCGGGTGCCACTACATTGATCCGAACATTTGCATCACCCACTTCGCGAGCTATCGATTTTGAAAATCCTATAATGGCGCGCTTTGCAGCAGCGTAGTGGGAAGCCTCTGGCTGACCTCTGAGTGCAAAGATCGACGACGTATTAACAACGGTGCCCCCCCCGTGACTTACCATGGTAGGTACGACCCGCCGGCAGAGGTGGAACGTTCCGTTCACATGAACTGACAGCATCTGTCCCCACTGATCGTCGGTAATGTCAGCAAGCGCGGCCGTCGAAAATATCCCCGCTACATTCGCCAAGCGGGTGACAGGGCCGAGATCGCGCTCTATCGCGCTAACAGCCTCATCAACCGCATGCGGATCGGCAACATCGACCGCGAAGGGCACGGATGTACCGCCT
>CAYPNT010000141.1:0-4355 GCA_964412235.1 uncultured Rhodospirillaceae bacterium | reverse complement strand
ATGCACAGAGGAGATCTTCACGCGTCGCTTCACGGGGCAGTGCCAGATGACACAATCCAATACGGTCACAAACTAATCAACATGGATCATTCGAGCGCTGGGGTGACGCTAGAATTCGAACACGGCGAAACCGTAACGTATGATGCTGTAATTGCGTCGGACGGCGTGCATTCGCCCGTGCGGGAATGGATGCTCAGCGCTGACGGTGCGCGATTCACCGAGCGCCTGGCATACCGGACAGCGTTTCCGGCTTCCCTCATGAATGGATACAAAATGATGGATGACTGCGTTAAATGGTGGGGACCAGATCGCCATATCATCATTTATTATGTCACGGCCGCCCGTGACGAGATCTATTTTACCACCAGTCAGCCTGAGCCCGGGTTTCAAATAGAATCGTGGTCGGAAACCGGGGATGTTGAGGAATTACGTGCGGCATTTTCCAATTTTCACGAGGACGTGCGGTCGGTACTTGATGCGTGTCCCTCGGTTCACAAATGGGCGATTTTTGCGCGCGATCCCTTGCCGAAATGGAGTGACGGCAATGTGGTCCTGATGGGCGACGCGTGCCACCCAATGACCCCCTACATGGCTCAGGGCGCGGCAAATGCCTTAGAAGATTCTGTTGTATTGGCACGTTGTGTGGCTGATGGTGGGATGGATGATTTTTCGGCTGCGTTTAAACGATTTGAAAACGCCCGGAAGCCACGCACTACCAAAGTTCAGGAAGCGTCACACCGCAACGACTACATGCGGGAAAAGACCGACCCGGATTGGATCTTTGGCTATGACGCCTGGACTGTCGAACTTCCCTAGGTTTTTATGTTCTTATCTACTGTTACGGCGTGTGATCCCGCGATGCGTCCTGACGTGAAGCCCCAAGCAAGATGATGCCCATGACCCTCAAGAAGAAGTCCGCCCTGGCCCGCTGACCCGGCTGCGTAAAGTCCGCGGATGGGAACCTCATTTTTGCCCATTACTTGAAGATTCTCGTTTACCGCGAGACCGCCATCTGTCGCCATTATATAGGCTTGGACAGGGCCGAGCGCGGTGTATGGTGGACTGTTAAAAGGCTGTCGGTCGCCGCCGGCGTGGTCGGAATTATACTCTGAAACCGACGTTTCTAATTTATTTGGATCCATTCCAATTCTTTTCGCTAGAGCAGACAGTGTATTTTCTTGAAAAAAAATGTCGGGTCGGTTTCTGCGGTAATCATTTAGGTAAGCGTATGCAATTCCGGGCGCTGTAGAAATAAAGTTTGGCCAGCTCTCAAAGTCTTGGGCCAAGGTATTGTCCATAAGGAGATAAGCCACGCCCCCCGGTTGTTTTGTGATGTAATCGGTTGGGCGATCAATCTCATCGGCGAAACGTTCACCATTGCAATTTATCAAGAGTGCGCCTCGGCGATAGAGTTCCACGGACGGCATGAGCGCTGTCGTGAGGAAGCCGAGAACAAATGGCCGAAGTATGCGGCTGGGAACGTAGTCTATGGCCCAACGAACGAGGCGGGCAAGCCAGAGCCACGGTGGAAGGCGACGAACAAATGATATTTTGGTTGGTGGGGGGAAGCGTATTTCGGGACCCAGAGCTACATCCCCATTAAGGACCCGCCCCCCAAGGGCGATTACGGGGTCGTGCCAGTCACCGGTGCTCGCGGGATTAAACCCTTCGATCTCTGCGACTTCAGTGGGCATATAGCGCTGTTTGAGTGCAGGATTTGACGAAAAATCACCCGCCGCAAGGATTACTCCCATTTCAGATCTAATGATATTCCCGCCCACGACAACCCCCCTTACACCGCCATTTTCAACAAAGAGATCTTCCATGGGTGTTGAGGTTCTTATTTCGACGCCTAGCTTTTTGGCCCGCTTCGATAGCTGATGAATAAGTGTACGGGAATTCGGGAGGATATTGTGCATTCGCGGTTGGGTGTGGGGCGGTTCTGGCATTGGGCCGTAAAAAATAAGTCCGAGGCCAATAAGCCATTCAAAGGTCGGTGGTGTGTTTTCAACCAGAATGCGCCTTAGTTTCCTATTATCTCGACCTTTGAGGTGCGTTGCGTGGAATAATTCCATATCCGCGTAGTGTTTGTCTGGTGTGTCTGTTATGCCTTTGCTTCGCTGATGTTGTGAGGAACTCGTTGTGATGGAGCCAACCGACCAACCGGTAGTTCCACCCATAATTGAATTCTTCTCAATGACCAGGGTCTTTGCCCCGTTTTCAGCCGCTGAGATCGCCGCCGCTAGACCGGCACTTCCCGTTCCGACTACGATGATATCGAACGTCAAGCGTCTACACCGTTTTCACGCTCTATCCGTTCTTTTACCATTCTCCGAGCGAGTGTGACGCCTCGATCGTTGTGGACTGCCATCATCAGATCGTTTGGGCCGTCAAGTTTTAATAATTCGTGTTGCTCTTCGAGAATAGTTTGGTCCTCGTCGAATGTTTGTTCTATTGCTTTTTGAATTTTTTCGGTTGTCTTAGAATCGCCATAACCAAAGGCTCGTGATACACCCCAGAAATAATGTAATTTTTCTGTGGTCGCGGGTGTTATGAGGTTCATAACTTCCCAACGTAGACCCTTGCTGAAGTCGTTGGTTCCAGTATCAACCGCTCTCGCGTCAATCCAGACAAAAGAGGGTGCTTCAAATCTTATTAGTTGATAGCGGTCCACCTTGCCCGAGAAATCCACACATTGAGAGAATAATGGTGGCGGATCGCAGTTGCGAACAATTCGATCGACATGGACAGTGTGTTCGTTCTGTCGTGCTTCGATTGGTACTTCTGCCAGCTCTGTGTGCCCAATAGTCGCTTTGTGCACAAAAGTTTCGTGGGTAAGATCAAGGAGATTGTCCACTAGCAGTTGGTAATTACACGCCATCTCACGGTAGCCCCGATTGACGGTCCAGCCATCTTTTTCCATCCAGTGAAAGTCGGGAATCAAATTTTCATCCGCTTGGTCTTCTTCTCCAAACCATACCCAGACCAAACCATATTTATCAACCGCGGGTAATTTTCGAGCGCGAATTTGGGGTGGTATCTTTTCCTGCCCTGGTATGCGCACACAGTTTCCTTCTGGGCTAAAGCTAAGGCCGTGGTATCCGCACGTTAAAATGTCGTCCGCTAGTGTGCCTTTAGATAGTGAAAATCTTCTGTGGGGGCATCGATCATCCAAAACGACGGGTTCGCCGCTATTTGTCCTATACAAAACGCAGGGCTTGTTTAAAAGCCAACGCTGAAAAAGCTTGTCACTGACTTCTTCGCTTGTCGCCGCTACATACCATTGTTTGGTTACGAACATTCGACCCTCCGTTAGGTAAGCCTTGGTGGTATTTTTATACGGTCAGGAACTTTATGTCCGCGGTTTTTGGCCCTCGCTCTATTCAAAATTTCTAACGCGAGCGCTAGGTCAGATAAACCCATGCCCATTGCTTTAAATAGCGTTATATCCGCGTCGGGTGGCCGTTTTTTGCCTCCTGCTATTATCGATGATAAGGCAACTACTTTTCCCCAACCCACTTCGTAATCCGCAAAATGATGCCGAAAATGTGTCGATTGGACATTAACACTTTCAAAGGATTCGACGGCCAGTATGTCGGCCCGAGAAAACACGTCCTCCGTGAACTCTACTCTGGATGGGACAATGGCACCCATCGCATTTAGATGACTTCCTCGGTCCATCATGTCAGCCTCGAGAAAAGCTTCCGTTGAATTGGTAATTAGCGTTACCAGAGGTGCTCCTTTAACCGCTTCCTCAACCGTTGCTACAGCTCTTGTTGAGACACCGATGGCCCTGGTTGTGTTTTCCGCAAAAATATGTCGTGTTTCCGCGTTGCGGCTCGATACGCGCACTTCCTTGAGAGGTCTAACTGCGTGTACGGCGGCGATTTGTGGCAGGGACTGTTTCCCAGTGCCGACGACGCCCATTGTATCTGCACCTGACGCGGAAAGATGTTTGGTCCCTACGCCGGTTACCGCAGCCGTCCGCAACTGACCTAACGCAGTCGCTTCGATCACCGCAAGGCAAGCGCCGTCTTCTATAGAAAAAAGTGTCACCGTGGTTTCAGACTTCCCACTAACGTTTATCCAAGTTTTGAAGCCGCACACGCCCTCACCGGAAATAGCACCCCCAATAGTGTGCATTGCGTCGTTGGCGGCGACCATTAAATGTGTTTTTGGCATATTTGACGCTTGATCGGTAGCTTCGAGCGCTAATGTTCGCTCCAGAGCCTCTATTGCTTCGGGGAGGTTTATCAGTTCAACAACATCGGCTTCAGTGAGCCAGATTGGCTTTTCGACCATGGTTTTCTACCAGCGTTGTTTGGTTTGCGGGGAAATCCTATCGCATCGCGGTT
>CAYPNT010000140.1:0-4509 GCA_964412235.1 uncultured Rhodospirillaceae bacterium | reverse complement strand
CTGCATCTCTTAAAGCGGCAGGCATTGGAGAGGAACTTATTCGTCTTTCTGTTGGGTTAGAGGATCCTGATGATTTGATTTTCGATCTCGATCAGGCGCTGCAGGCGGCAAGTCGGGCTGTGCGAGGAAAAGCGGCGGGATAATGAAATTTTGTGTTGATGGAAAATCAGTTTTTGCCGCAAGCGGAGGTAAACCTTTTGACCCGACATTACCTCTAGTGATTTTTGTACATGGTGCGGGTATGGACCATACTGTCTGGTCACTGCAAACTCGTTGGTTTGCCTGGCATGACCATTCTGTGTTGGCAATAGATCTTCCGGGTCACGGCAAATCAGAGGGCCCGTCACTCGACACCATAGAAGAAATGGGTGCTTGGCTCCTCAAGGTGATAAAGGAGTCTGCCGCTAACACCGTTTTCCTGGTTGGTCACTCCATGGGATCCTTTGTGTCTTTAGACGCGGCTGCTGAGTTGGGTGCTAACCTAAGCGGCCTTGCGCTCCTTGGTGTTGGCGTCGAGATGCCGGTTCACCCTGATTTGCTTGCCGCAGCAATATCTAATGATCCCGCGGCGTGGGATCTCATAGTGTCTTGGGGCTTTGGCACCCCAGCACATTTTGGATTTAATACAGCGCCAGGCCTATGGATGCAGGGAGGAGGACGGTCCTTGTTGGCTCGCAGCCCCGAAGGTGTGCTGGGCAAGGATATGGTAGCATGTGACAGTTATAAGGGTGCTTTGCAAGCGGCGGGGAGAGTTGGCTGTCCAACACTTGTCGTGATTGGCAGTCGTGATCAAATGACGCCCCCGAAATCGGCTCTACCAATTACAAAAAGATTGAAAAATGCTACTGAAGTTATGATTAGTGACTGCGGTCACATGATGATGATCGAAAAGCCCGATCAAACTCTTAATGCACTTATTGCAGGCTTAAAATAGCTTCGCGTGGCAAATCAAGTTTTATATTCTTTAGTGTCGAGGTTTTTAGTCGTTGATCACTTTTTGCTGCGGTTATTATGCCGGTGACGATAATACCAGACGATATGGAAATTATGGAATCGAGACGAAATATTTCTGACAAGCCGGTCTCCACCACACTGATAAAAATCGGTGGTGGAAGCGCAAACCAGAACACATAAGAATTTATCACTTCTGTACTAGCGCTATCGATAAACCTCGCTCTACAAGGTAGGTGTTCGCAAAGAATAATTCCCCGAATACTGGTATAGCTGCATTGATGACGGCTTGCACGGCTCCCAGGATCCTATAAAGATAAACAAAAGCATTCTGCGCGTGTTGGAGAGCTATACTATGGCGAGAAGTTACGCCAAAGCATTTGATGAATTTGATTATGTTATCGTGGGCGCCGGAACCGCAGGCTGTGTCTTAGCTAACCGATTGAGCGTAGATCCACAAATTAGAGTGTTGGTGTTAGAGGCCGGTACAAAAGACAATCACCCGTGGATCAAAATCCCTATAGGTTATCTCTATACTATGGGTAACCCAAACACAGATTGGTGTTTTGAAACAGATAACGAACCGGGGCTTAATGGCCGCAGCCTTGCTTATCCGCGTGGCAAGACACTCGGTGGTTGTTCGGCGATTAACGGCATGATCTACATGAGGGGGCAAGCACAAGACTATGATCAATGGAGACAAATGGGAAATATTGGGTGGGCGTGGAATGACGTCCTGCCATTGTTTCGGGCCTCTGAGGACTATGCTGGTGGTGAAAGCGAATTTCACGGAACCAATGGTGAATGGCGGGTAGAGGAACAACGGCTCTCTTGGGATATTTTGGATGCTTTTCGCGATGCCTGTGCCGAAGTTGGCATACCAAAGACAGACGATTTTAATCGGGGTACGAATGAAGGTTCTGGATATTTTCACGTCAATCAAAAAAGAGGTGTTCGGTGGAGTGCTGCCCATGCGTTTTTGCACCCTGTGAGTGGTCGCCGTAATCTAACAATCCTGACTAAAGCCCATGTCAAAAAACTAATCATTGATTCTGGTCGGGTGACAGGGGTTGAGTTTTGGCTAGACGGTGTCGATACCCATGCGACCGCAACGCGAGAAGTGGTGCTTGCTTCGGGAGCGGTTGGCTCACCACATATTCTACAACTCTCCGGGGTTGGCTCCGGACAACTTCTAAAACAACACGGTATTGATGTCATACATGAGTTAGCAGGGGTCGGCGAGAACCTGCAAGATCACCTCCAGATCCGCGCTGTATATAAGGTAAATAATGTAAAAACACTAAATGAACGTGCGCATGGCGTGTTAGGAAAAGCCGGCATGGGTTTGGAATATTTTCTCCTAAAACGAGGTCCGTTGACTATGGCTCCCAGTCAACTCGGCGTGTTTACGAAATCGGCGCCGCATATTGAAATGCCAAATCTTCAATACCACGTTCAACCGTTATCTTTGGATAAGTTTGGTGAACCCCTGCATTCATTTCCCGCAATCACTGCGTCGGTGTGTAACTTGCGGCCGGAAAGTCGCGGCCACGTCCAATTGAATGGTCCTGACCCGCGACGAAACCCCGTTATTCGCCCCAATTATCTTAGCACAGTCACTGATCGAGAAATAGCGGCGAACGCACTCAAGTTAACGCGCCGGATAATTAGTGCGCCAGCGATGGCTAAATATAAGCCCCATGAGCATTTGCCGGGTTCCAATATCTCGAGCGACGGTGATCTGGCTAAAGCTGCGGGTGATATTGCGACGACTATCTTTCATCCGGTTGGGACTTGTAAAATGGGTTCGGATAGCATGGCCGTAGTCGATCATAGGCTTCGGCTTAGAGGACTTGGCGGATTGCGTGTGGCGGATGCCTCTATAATGCCCACCATAACATCTGGAAATACGAACTCGCCCACAATTATGATTGCCGAAAAAGCGGCGATGATGATACTTGAAGAACATCGAAAACCGTGAGCTAGGTTTGCATCAAAGCTAGAAACTAAAGCCGTTTCCAAAGCGGGTCTGCCCACTATAATGTCTCTATCCAGGGAATTTTAGGAGAGACCCAATCCATTATTCTCTGATAAAATAGGCCATTTCAGCGATAGAATGGGAACGACTGCTTTTTGTCAACATCACACATCTAGTCCCGTGTTTTGCAGTTTCAATAAATATGTTGCCCTCGCATCTGGGTAAATTATCGTTCTGATTGACGCTAGGTGTTTCTGGCCTTAGGTTTCGGCGCTTTCAAAAGCCATGAAGGACGAGACGTTGACTGATCTCAAGGTGCTTGGTGAACAAGCGAAGGCATGGCCATTCGCCGAGGCACGGAATGTGCAAAAAAGGGTTAAGGGCAAAACCCCGGAGAAAGGGTTTGTTCTATTCGAGACCGGTTACGGCCCCTCGGGTCTTCCTCACATAGGAACCTTTGGCGAGGTTGCGCGTACGTCCATGGTACGCCATGCTTTTGAGGTAATTTCAGATCTTCCCACGAAGCTTTTCGCCTTCTCCGACGACATGGATGGCCTGCGCAAAGTTCCTGAAAATGTGCCCAATCAAGAAATGATAGCAAACCATCTGGGTAAGCCACTGACGAGTGTGCCGGACCCCTTTGAAACGCATGAAAGTTTTGGTCATCACAATAATGCCCGCTTGATTTCATTTCTCAATATGTTCGGTTTTGATTATCAATTTAAAAGTGCGACGGAGTGCTACCACTCCGGGGCTTTCGATGCCACACTCCTTAAAATACTCGAGTTTTATGACCCAGTTATGGAAATTATACTGCCCACGCTTGGTCCGGAACGCAGAGCCACCTACAGTCCGTTTTTGCCGGTTTGTGGAAAAACCGGCCGTGTTTTACAAGCGAAGGTTGTGCAGCGTGACGCTGATGCGGGAACAATCGTCTACGAAGATGAAGAGGGTTCTTTGGTCGAGACACCTGTCACTGGCGGGCATTGCAAACTCCAGTGGAAGGCCGATTGGGCTATGCGATGGACAGCGCTGTCGGTTGATTATGAAATGTCTGGAAAGGATTTAATTGATTCAGTCCGTTTGTCGAGTCGGATTTGTAAGGTGCTGGGAGGCATGCCACCAGATGGTTTTACCTACGAACTGTTTCTGGACGAAAACGGTGAAAAAATCTCTAAATCACGGGGCAATGGGATATCGATCGAGGATTGGCTCGAATATGCGACGCCCGAGAGCCTGTCACTTTACATGTATAACTCGCCACGAAAGGCAAAACGCCTCCATTTCGATGCTATACCACGACACGTTGATGACTATTTCTCCCATCTACAAAAATATGAGGAACAGAATTCCTCCTCAAGGTTAGAAAACCCTATCTGGCATATACACAGTGGACAACCACCTAAACCAGAGGGACTAGTGTCGTTTGCCCTCCTGTTGAACCTGGCCGGCGTTTGTAATACAGAAGACCCTAACGTGCTTTGGGGCTTCATAAGCCGTTATGCCGGCGACGCTACGCCGCAATCTGCTCCTGTTCTGGACAGCCTGGTAGGTTATGCGATTACATACTATCGCGACTT
>CAYPNT010000139.1:0-4538 GCA_964412235.1 uncultured Rhodospirillaceae bacterium | reverse complement strand
CTCCGGCCCCTGCCTCCCGAAGACAGTGCTCTACCAGGCTGAGCTACACTCCGACGAAGATTGTCTGAGGTTTTTATATACTTCTATCAACTGAAAAGTGGAACATAATACTCTAGGTGGAATTTTTGGAGAAGAGGATCCCATACATTTTTAGTGGGCTCCGTAGTTGTCTTTTACACGCTCAATTTGTTGACTATATTTTAAATTGAGGGGTAAAGCCGATGAAACTGGCTCTATACAATAAATTATGGGCAAATGGTCAAACAGAATTAAGGAAAGATAGTGCCTGAAACTGCCCTTCCCCTTAACCGCTTCAAAGTACTTGACCTAACCCGTGTTCGTGCGGGACCGACGTGCGTTCGCCAACTCGCTGATTGGGGCGCCGATTGTATTAAGATTGAATTACCGCCTTCAGCAAATATTAAGGATGGAATTTCTGGGGACAGAAATAGTTCAGATTTCCAGAACTTGCATCGTAATAAGCGTTCAATGACACTAAATTTAAAAACCGAAATTGGCCGCGAAATTTTTTATAAATTAACGTCAAAGGCCGACGTCATTGTTGAAAACTATCGGCCTGATGTAAAAAACAGGCTGGGGGTCGACTACAATAGTTTGAGAAAAATAAATAAACGTATAATTCTTGGTTCCATCTCTGGGTTTGGCCAGGATGGTCCCTACAAAGATAGGCCAGGCGTAGACCAAATTGCGCAAGGACTCGGAGGTATTATGTCTGTAACCGGTCTTCCTGGGCAAGGTCCCGTGCGAGTCGGGACAGCGATAGCCGATCTTTCTGCGGGTCTATATTGCGCTATAGGTATTCTCATTGCACTTCTTGAGCGCGAGTCTTCTGGTGAGGGTCAATGGGTACAGACGTCATTACTTGAAGCACAGGTTGCGATGTTAGATTTTCAGGCCGCCCGCTGGCTAATTGGGGGTGAGGTTCCCCCTCAAGCCGGTAATAACCACCCCACATCAATCCCTACCGGGGTTTACCCATGCGCTGATGGCAGTCTTAATATAGCGGCGGGAGGACAAGCTATGTTTGAGCGTCTATGCAAAGCTCTAAATGCGGTCGAGATGGAAAAGAATCCTAATTACGCGACCGTCGAGTTAAGAAAGGACCATCGCGATGAACTTAATTCTGAGATAGCATCTCACACACGTCACAAATCGAGCGGCGAATTAATAGAGGTCTTGAACGCAAATGGAGTGCCGTGCGGCCCTATTTATACAATTGACAAGATGTTCGACGATCCCCAAGTCAAGCATCTTGGGCTGGCAGCCCCAGTGGTATCACCTAGCCATGGCGAGATTAATCTTGTTAGCCAAGCAGTTAATATGAGCCGGGCCTCACGATCAATTAGAAGTGCTACACCAACATTAGGTGAACATACCGACGACATACTCCTTGAACTCGGGTATGGGGCGATCGAAATTGAAAAACTACGTGCTGATACCGTAGTTTAGGTTAAGGAAAGATGAGATGAATGAAGTCGCAAAACATCGGGCAACTCCCGGGAGAATGCTGTCGCGCACGGAGGGCAGTGTTGGATGGATGATCTATGATCAACAGGCAAAATACAATGCGGTTACTTACGATATGCGGAGAGCAATACCCGAAATATTAGACAAGTTTGAGAATGATGACGAAATTCGCGTCGTTATTGTCGCTGGAGCTGGAGAAAAGGCTTTTATTTCCGGGTCTGATGTTTCCCAATTTGGGGAAAAGCGCTCCTCTAAGGAGATGATAAAATTGTATGATGAAGTTTCGGAGCAGGCCAATTCCGCAATGAAAAATTTCCCAAAACCATTGGTAGCAATGATCCAAGGATATTGTTTAGGCGCGGGCGTATTGACCGCGATGTTATGTGATTTCCGGATTGCTGCGGATAACTCGGTATTTGGGCTTCCGCCTGCTAAACTTGGGCTAGGTTTTGGATATGACGGCGTAGATAATCTGGTTAAATTAATTGGGCCTGCATACGCGTCTGAAATGCTTTTTACAGGCAACCGCTACACGGCTGAGAAAGCCATGAAGATGGGTTTAGTAAATGAAATTGTGTGCTCCACTGAATTGGAACAGATTGCAATTGATTTGGCGGAGACAATTGCTTTTAACGCACCACTAACAATTAAATTATTAAAAACGTCCATCCAAAATGCTCAATTAGATGAGAGCCAAAGAGATATGCAAAAGGTCCAAGCTCAAGTCGATGCTTGTTTCGAAAGCGAAGACTACCAGGAGGGACGCAAAGCGTTTATGGAAAAACGCCGGCCAAATTTCAAGGGCCGATAAAATTTGTACAAGTCAGAATTTTCGTCGTATCGCAAAGTCGACTGCTTCTAGTAGGGCAGTTTTAAACACACTCTTGGGAAATATATCCAGATCTTGACTTGCCCTCATTCCAAATTCATGGGCTCGGTCTATTGTGGAACTAAGTGCGCGAGAATTTTCTAATAACGTCACTGCGCGACGAAAATCTCCCTTTTTTTGTTCTAGGTCTTCCATAGTTCGGCGCCAAAAACACCTTTCTTCCTCGTTTGCTCCTTCGAACGCTAGAACTACGGGAAGAGTAATTTTTCCATCACGAAAGTCGTCTCCAACGGTTTTCCCCAGCGTTGCTTGTCGTGCAGAATAGTCGAGGACGTCATCGACTAATTGAAAAGCCATTCCAATGTTGTATCCGAATGAATTTAGTGCGTTCCATTCTTCCTGCGTGCGCCCGGCTACTACTGGTCCAATTTCGCAGGCTGCGGCAAAAAGTTTTGCCGTTTTTGATCGAATAACCTCAAGGTAGTCACCTTCCGTTGTTTCGGTATCGTTAGCAGTGACGAGTTGGAGAACTTCCCCTTCAGCAATAACGGATGAGGCTTCCGAAAGTATGCGTAAGACGTCTAGATTGCCGTCCTTCACCATTAGTTCAAACGCGCGACTGAATAGAAAGTCCCCTACAAGGACGCTTGATTTGTTACCCCAGACAGCATTTGCGCTTGCTGATCCTCTCCGAAGATCGCTGTCATCAACCACATCATCATGCAGCAAAGTCGCTGTATGAATAAATTCCACGCACGCGGCGAGCCCGATATGACGGTCACCATCGTAGCCACACATGCGAGCTGTGGCGAGCGTTAGCATTGGCCTTAGCCTCTTGCCCCCCGCACCTATAATGTGCCCTGCGACCTGCGGAATTAAGATCACAGGACTTTCCATGTGATCTATGATTGTTTGGTTTACCTTTTGAATATCTACCTGTGTAAGCTCGGTTAGGGCCTCTATGGAGGGCTTAGCCCATTCCTTTCGACCCCGGTCGAGGTCAATGACAACGCTCAAACTTCCCTCGATTCTAGAAGATGTTGCAATACCCGCTGAACATAGTACGGAACCGGCAGGGGTCAAGGCTCTCCGGCTTTGCTACCTTTTATGGAGCTAACCATTTATGATTACGTGATAAAAGAAAGTTTCCGTTGCGTAGCAAAAATCTTGCACTTTGTCGTGGAACGTTATGTATGGGTGTCGTATAGAAGAAACAATTTATCTCTGACTTTTGATGACGGCAGACAGGAATAGTGCGCCCATAAAGGTTTTGACCAATACTATAGAAATAGGTGTCCACGTTGCCAGATACAACTTACGCATTTAAAGAGACACAAGATTATTTTCTTAACAATCAGGTGACACTACGCCAACCAAAAGCTGGTTACCGTGCAGGACTTGATCCGGTATTTTTGGCCGCGTCAATAGAGGTAAAAACCGGTGATAGGGTATTAGACGTGGGGGCTGGGCACGGCGCTGCGTCGATTTGTCTCGCTCACAGGAGACGGGATTGCAGAATTACGGGGATCGAGATCCGACCAGATTTAGTGCGCCTCGCAAATGAAAACGCTAAGTTAAATAACTTCCATTCTCGCGTCCAAATTCGTATTGGTGACCTGACAGATAAACTGTGTTGGGCTGATAGTCAGGCGTTTGATCACGTGATGGCCAACCCACCTTATCTGCCTGTCTCCCGTGCAGGTAAATCCACTGAAAGTGCGCGATATTCATCAAATGTTGAGGGTAGCGCGATATTAGCGGACTGGGTCGATTTCTTACTAAATAATGTATGTTCAAGGGGGTCGATAACCCTAATCCATCGGGCTGACCGCCTTGACGAGATATTGTCGCTCTTACATGGTAGGGCCGGCGGGGTTATAGTATTTCCACTATGGCCTAAGTCGGGTCTTCCGGCAAACAGGGTAATTGTGCGGGCTCGAAAGGCAGTGCGCTCGCCCGCGACCGTTGCGCCAGGACTGGTTTTGCACAAGGAGGATGGGAGGTATACGGCTGAAGCAAGTAAAATTCTTAATGGCAGTGCAAACCCGCTGAACAAGAATAAACTAAAGTGATATAAGGTCTCATGACATTTGACGATATTAGGCAATACGCGCGGCGCCTTCTAGGAATTTTACCTATCGAGCGTTTTCGCAACCCGCCGCCAGTCGTCGGGGTAATGAGGTTCGATGGGGTAATCGGACGTTCGGCTGGCCTGTCTAGG
>CAYPNT010000138.1:0-4595 GCA_964412235.1 uncultured Rhodospirillaceae bacterium | reverse complement strand
CCGTCTCGTATAAAATCTCCGATTAATATTTGGAGATGTGAAAAAAGGGCGGCCTCCGGCCGCCCTTTTTGGTTTAGTCGTAAACGGGTTAATTTTAAGTCAAATGGATCTTAATGCTACAAACGCGGGATGGGTTTCTCGTTCCCACAAAGCAATTTTGCCTTTTCGATTGCTTCAGCCTCAGACAGCAAAGGAAGCAGCACTCTGGTTAGCCGAAAACTCTGGTTCTACCGTATTTGGGGGGGGCATCGACCTTGTTCGCCGGATGCGTTCGGGGCAAGTATGGAAAACTGTCATTGACCTATCATCAGTTAGTAAGATGAAAGGCATTTGCGCCGAAGGTGACTTCATAAGAATTGGCGCGTTAACGACACATTGGGAAATTGAAACTGACCCTCTGCTTCAAAAACTTTTACCGGCGTTTCAGGATGCGTGGAAAACGATTGGAAATATTCGTGTGCGGATGACGGGTACGATTGGTGGGAACATCATGGCTGACGATCCGGGGTATGATGGACGAATACTTTTAGGTGTACTTTGCGGTACGCTAGAATTTGTCACTGGGGATGGCAAGAAAAAGAGTGTCTTGGCAAGCAATACAGGTTGGCAGCCCCCGAGATCAGCTGTGCTTGAGTCAGTTTTAATCCCCATTCGTCCAGGGGTGATGCTTACCTTTGATAGAAGTTTAAAACCCGCCGTCAGTGTAGCCGTGTCTCTGGAGAATGATACTGCCCGAGTTGGTATTGGGTGCGCGTTCGATAGCGCTGAATTCTGGACGGGCTCACGAGAAGAGCCAATAGACATGATCATCGAGGGGTTTTCGGGCGTAAAAAACAATCCGATGGGGCAAGCCGCATATCGGCAACGTGTGGCTGGTGTTTTGGTGCGCCGGGCAATCCTAAATTTTAGTACAGAGAACTGATGTATGTCATCTGAACTTGCATACGTCTCGTGTAAAGTGAACGGCAAAAAACACGGACACCACGTTGATCCACAAGAAATGCTAATTGATTTTCTGAGGGAGCGCATTGGTTTGACTGGAACCAAGCTCGCGTGTGACGTGGGCTCTTGTGGTGCTTGTACGGTCCTGGTTAACGGCATCCCTCTCGCAAGTTGCAATACATTTGTCTGGAAAATTCAGGACGCTGACGTTCAAACGATCGAAGGTCTTACATCAAATGATAGTCTCCATCCTGTCCAGGATGCGTTTATAGAAAACAGCGCCTTTCAATGCGGTTACTGCACTCCAGGTATGATATTGCTCGCAGTTTCGTTACTCGAAATATCACCAAACGCGACCCGTAACGACATAAGGAACTGGATGAGCGCAAACATCTGCCGGTGTACCGGTTACGAAATGATTATTGAGGCGGTTGAGAAAGCCGCGAAGGCTATATCTAGAGAGCGCCGATGACCCAAAATACGTTAATCCTCGATACCGTGGGTTCAGATCTGCCTCGGACAGACGCTTTGTTGAAGACGACGGGCGAGGCTATTTATGCCGTTGATATCTCCTTCCCGGACATGTTGCACGCGAAGGTGCTGCGCTCGCCTCACGCGCACGCACGTTTACGCTCTATCGACGCAACAAAAGCGCGCCAAATGCCCGGGGTGCATGCTGTTATTACGCGTGACGATTTGCAGGGTCTCAACGCTACGTATGGCTATTTCATTAAGGATCAGCCAATTGTTGCGATCGACAAAGTACGGTACATCGGTGATACCGTGGCGGCGGTCGCAGCGGAAACAGAACTCCAAGCGATTGCGGCCCTTCAAACTATAATTGTTGAGTACAACCCTTTAGCAACGGTCACGAGTGTCGAACAATCCCAGGCCGCCGACGCGCCCGAGTTATTCGAAGAGGAGCCGATGGGGATTGTACCAGCTTATGGTCAAGGGGCGAGCGCTATTCTCCGTGCTGGTCGAAATAATTGTTATCGTTTTTCCTACAAGAACGGCGACCCAAATTCATTCAAAAACTGCGATCACGTCTTTGAGGATCGCTTTTTCTTTTCTCGTGACCAGCATTTTCACCTGGAGCCGTTTGTGTCGGTTGCTAAGATCGCGCAAGGGGCGATAGAGGTCTGGAGCAGTTGTCAAAACCCCTTTCCACTTCGCAAAGAATTAGCCAGAATATTTCAGCATCCCGAAAACAAAATACGCGTGCACGTGCCTTATGTCGGTGCAGGTTACGGAGCTAAAAATAATTGTAAAACAGAGCCAATTTCGATCTTGTTAGCAAAAATTTCGGGTCGACCGGTGCGCTTTTGTATGACGATGGAAGAGTGTTTCCTTACCCAGAGCCAACACGCCGCAATATTGGATGTAAAAACCGGTTTAATGGATGATGGGACATTTGTTGCTCGGAGTGGTCAGATTCTTCTTGATGCTGGGGCCTATTCGGATGCCAGTCCGCTTGTCGCGGAGAAGGCGGGCTACCGTCTGCCCGGCCCATACAAATGGCGGCACGTGGATGTAGATTGTGATTGTATACTGACTAACACAACGCCAGCGGGTCCATTTCGAGGTTTTGGTGGAACCCAGGCGACCTGGGCCTCAGAGTCCCAGATAGACATAATAGCAAGACGCCTCGGAAGAGATCCTTTTGATCTTAGGCTTCAGAACCTTAAGGATTTGAATGAGCCCTATATGCCCGGTGAAAGCGGCATCGATTCGGATCTAAAAGAGGGTTTAATACTCGTCGCAGATCGTATCGGTTACGAAGCCCGAAACTTCCAGAATGGTCGCGGTATGGGGGTGTCAGTTGGGTTTAAAGACGCGGGGGGCGTAAATAAACCGGCTCAGGCGCGAGTTCGAATTACAACGACTGGGGCGGTCTATTTACAATGCGGAACAGTGGAGCTTGGTCAGGGTGCCCACACCGCGCTTTCTCAGATCGTTGCGGAACTCTTAAATACATCCCTGGACCGGGTTCGCTACCCTGCGTTGGATACCGATCATACGCCCTTTGATCAAGGCACTAACGCGAGTTCATCTGTTGTTGTAATGGCTAAGGCAATTGAAAAGGCCTCCCTGCAAGCAAAACAAAAGGTACTACAGTTTGCTGCCGACCAACTCAATTGTGAAACCGCAGAATTAGAACTGGATGATTGGTCAATAAAGAAAGGGAACGAATTACACCCCTTGCCGCCTATGATAATGCGAACTTATGGTGGTACGGGTTATGAATTTACAGGAGAAGGTTTCTTTAAGCCTGATATTGATCACGCGGCACCACTAGAAACTCAATGTGTGTCCTGGGAATTTGGATGGGCCGCAGCTGAGGTTGACGTGGATAAAGAGACCGGTTTTATACAATTGCTGCAACTTGTTGTTTCTGGTGATGCCGGTAAAGCGATTAATCCCTTAATTTGCCGTGGGCAGGATGAAGGCTCCGCTGTAATGGGTCTGACGGGAGCATTGTTCCCGTGCATGGTTTACGATGGCGGTAAACTTCTTAACGGTAATGGCTTGGATTATCGGGTGCCCGTTGCTTCGGACATTCCAGAAGGTTTTGTGTCTGTTCTCCAAGAACAGGGTCACGGACCTGGGCCCTTCGGAGCGAAAAGCCTGGGCGAAGGGTGCATGCTTCCTGTGGCTTCCGCGATTGCAAATGCGATTGAAGATGCAATTGGCGTGCGAATTCCTAAATTACCATTGACACCCGAAACCGTTCTGTCTGCAATCGACGACGCCAAACATCAAAGAATGCAATAAATAGTCATTTTATTGTTGGTGACGTTGCAATTTATTTTGGACTCTGGTCCAACACGGTTATTTAACGCTGCGCCGATTTTTAGTGTAGTCCCATGCCACCATGATTACTCCAAGTACAAGACCAGCACCGTTTATGAGAAGCCCGTGCGGAATGGCATCAGCTGGCAACAGGAGTAGTATTCCCGCGACAAAGAATAGTAGCCGTGTTAAGGCGTTGAAAGGCCCAAACATGTAGCCAATTAGGCCGCAGGAGGCGATCCAGACGCCAATAAAAGCGGTGACTGCGGACAGTACAATATCACCCGTACTGCCTTGACCGAGGAGGGAAGGAGACAAAACAAACACGAAGGGTATTACGTAGGCGATCCAACCCAGTCTCACAGCCGTCATGCCGGTTTCCATAGGCTTGGAGCCGGCAAGTGATGCCGCTGCGAACGCGGCAATCGCCACGGGCGGTGTAATCATTGACATAAGTCCGAAATACAACACAAACATATGCGCCGCAATCGGGTGCACGCCTAGCTTAACTAAGGACGGTGCAATCATCGTCGCGAGTAAAAGGTATATCGCTGAGGTTGGCATACCCATGCCTAAGAGGATAGAAACTAGGGCGGTAAGAATGAGGAGTAAGAACAAGCTGTCTTCGCCTACAGAGGCAAGAATCAGCGTAAGGGCTTGACCAAGGCCTGTTCGGTCAAGGATTGCGATTATAATTCCGGCCATGGCTCCAATTATAACGATATCGGCCGATGCGCGGCCGCCTCCCGCAATCGAGTCCCATAATTGTGATGGTGTAATTCTGCTTCCCTTATAGCCAAAGATAATACTGACGATGGCGACACTAATAGCCGCCCAGAATGCGGCTTCTTGGGGTGGGA
>CAYPNT010000137.1:0-4596 GCA_964412235.1 uncultured Rhodospirillaceae bacterium | reverse complement strand
CTTCATATCTTCCTGTGCAAGAGCCACCAGGGACGTGTAGATTATCGCTATTACGGATAGAACGTATATTAGCGGCGTAAAATATTCGGTTGCATAAGGCAGCATTGGTACAGAAAACCGTAAAAAACCATATGCTCCCATCTTCAATAGCACGCCAGCTAATATAACGGATCCCGCCGTTGGCGCCTCTACGTGTGCGTCTGGCAACCAAGTATGAACAGGCCACATTGGCACCTTAACTGCAAAGCTTGCAAAGAAAGCAAGCCACAGCCAAAGCTGCGTTCGGGGGTCTAATAAAACCTCCAGGAGTTTGGGAATGTCGGTAGTTTCCGTATCAAAATAAATCACCAAAATGGCAACCAACATCAATACTGAACCGGTCAATGTATAAAGAAAGAACTTGAACGCGGCATAGACCCGGCGTTGGCCACCCCAGACGCCGATAATCAAGAACATTGGAATTAAAACCGCTTCAAAAAAGATGTAGAAAAGCACAATATCCAATGCACAGAACATCCCAACCATGAGTGTTTCCAGTAAAAGAAACGCGATCATATACTCCTTTACGCGGTGCTCGATCGCTTCCCAACTCGCCAAAACACAAATTGGAGTCAAAAAAGTCGACAGCAAAATGAAAAACACGGAGATACCGTCGACGCCCATATAGTAATGAATTCCCAGCGAGGAAATCCACGGAACTTTCTCTACGAATTGAAATTCAGCAGTAGTATTATCAAAACCGATCCAGAGAAAAATTGACACAACAAAAGTGGCGATTGATGCCCATAACGCCGTCGCGCGGGCATTTCGCGCAACTGTCTCCGGGTCCCCTCTAATAACAAGTATGGCGAGGGCTCCAAGTGTCGGTATAAAGGTTGTTAAAGATAAAACAGGGAAGTCGATCATCCTTAACCCGCCCGCATGAACAGATACCAAGTCACTAAAGCGGCCACGCCTGTAAGCATCGCAAATGCATAGTGATAAAGATAACCTGATTGTAGTCCCGAGACCCTTTGGGCAAGATAACGAGCAACACCGGCGACACCATCTGGCCCAAGACCATCTATAACTGCCCCATCACCGTCTTTCCAAAGATTACGTCCTAAACGGTGCGCGGGCCTCACAAACAAGAAATCGTATATCTCATCGAAATACCATTTATTAAGCAAAAACTTGTACGTAAGGCGAAAATATTGCGCCAAAACTCTCGGGATTTCTTTGTTTTTTACATAAAAATAATACGCCCCCGCAATTCCTAGAACAGCTACGATGATAGGCGTAACTTTAACCCAGGTTGGAACGTGGTGCGCGGCATCAATTGGATTTGTACCTGGAAGAACAAAGATTGACTGACCCCAGAACTCTTTCAGATTATCACCAACAAACCACTCATAACCTAGGTACCCCGAAAAAATAGCACCGGCCGCAAGAACGAAAAGAGGGATAATCATTACTTTAGGTGATTCATGGACATGAGCCAACGTTCGTTCATCGGCCCTACTCTCTCCATGGAACGTCATAATGATGAGCCGCCACGAATAGAACGCCGTTAATAGTGCCGCAATAATCCCAAGCCAGAACGCATATTGACCTACACCGGTGTGGGCGCCGTAAGCTGCCTCTAATACGATATCTTTAGAATAAAAACCCGCAAAGAATGGAATGCCGGCCAACGCCAGACTGCCAATCCACATAAGAGTATAAGTTACAGGAATCATCCTCCAGATTCCGCCCATTTTGCGCATGTCTTGCTCAGACGACATCGCGTGAATCACTGAGCCAGCACCAAGAAACAGCAAAGCCTTAAAAAACGCATGAGTCATCAGGTGAAAAATACCAGCCGAATATGCCGAAACACCGCACGCAAAAAACATATAACCCAACTGGCTGCATGTAGAATAAGCAATTACCCGCTTTATATCATTTTGACAGAGGCCCACGGTAGCCGCAAAGAAAGCCGTCGATGCCCCCACGATTGTTACCATTGTTAGCGCATCAGGCGCATATTCAAATAGTGGTGAGAGCCGCGCGACCATAAAGACGCCAGCGGTCACCATTGTTGCGGCATGGATCAGGGCCGACACCGGAGTAGGACCCTCCATTGCATCAGGCAGCCAAGTATGAAGCCCGAGCTGAGCCGATTTACCCATCGCACCAATAAACAGCAGGATACAAAGCGTCGTCATTG
Organism: uncultured Rhodospirillaceae bacterium; assembly: GCA_964412235.1. GTDB lineage: Bacteria > Pseudomonadota > Alphaproteobacteria > MPNO01 > UBA830 > JAYZQT01. The sequence goes on along the minus strand of CAYPNT010000137.1, from coordinate 2,408 downwards.
CGTGTGCCTCATAACCAAGAAACTGGATGTTGGTATCCGCTTTACCAGCCGCAGCAGCAAAAATTGTGTCAAAACTTATGGAATCAAACAATAAGAATACACCCATTATTCCAAGTGCAAAGCCAAAATCACCCACACGATTGACAATAAACGCCTTTATAGCCGCCGCGTTGGCCTCAGGTTTTTCATACCAAAATCCAATCAATAAATATGAACAAAGCCCGACGCCTTCCCAACCAAAAAACATTTGCAGAAGATTGTCAGCGGACACCAGCATTAGCATGAAAAAAGTAAACAAACTTAGATAGGCCATAAACCGCGGAATATGGGGGTCATGACTCATGTAACCCACAGAATAAACATGAACCATTGCCGAAACGACGCTTACGACAAACACCATAACGGCTGTAAGCGTGTCAAAACGAAGGGTCCACGCAACCTCAAATGAACCCGAGTCGATCCAGGAAAATAATTCAATGGTCCGAGGTGTACCACCAAATGCCACCTCCGCCAGAATAATACACCCAAACACCGCTGATATAAGCATACAGCCACACGTGACAACCTGTGCCCCCCTGTTCTTCAACCAACGGCCGAAAAACCCTGTAATAATTGCACCAATCAAAGGTAAGAAGATGGCTAACACGTACATTTGTCTTAGCCCTTCATCAGGTTGATATCTTCGACCGCAATTGATCCCCGGTTTCGGAAATAAACGACGATAACAGCGAGCCCAATCGCCGCCTCCGCTGCCGCAATAGCGAGTACAAGAAGTGCAAAGATCTGACCAACAAGGTCATTCAAGTGTACCGAAAATGCAACAAGATTAATATTAACAGACAACAAAATGAGTTCGATGGACATTAAAATTATAATGACGTTCTTGCGGTTCAGAAAAATGCCAAACACACCGAGAGTGAATAGAATTGCGGCAACGGTAAGGTAATGCGACAGCCCTATTTCGATCATACCTTAGACCCCGCTCCCCGTTTTTATGTCACGTATTTCTATTGATTCCTTACGCGTCCGGGCTACCTGGGTCGAAATACGTTGTCGTTTCACCCCATCACGGGATCGTAGGGTTAAGACGATGGCTCCTATCATTGCAACCAAAAGTACTAAACCTGCAACTTGAAACAAATATATATAGTCCGTGTACAATACTTGCCCTATGGCATGCGTATTGGTGATGTCAGTGATCGCGGGCGTTGGCAGAGCAATTCGTGATGCTGGGTCGGCTGCAATCACCCAGCTACCGAAAATAAATACTAACTCAACAAGCAAAACCAACCCAATTAGCGCACCGATAGGTAAGTATTGAAGAAACCCTTGCCGTAACTCCACGAAATTAATATCCAACATCATTACCACAAAAAGAAAAAGGACCGCGACAGCACCAACATATACAATCACTAGAAGCATCGCGATAAACTCGGCTCCCAGCAGGACAAACAAACCCGCCGAATTAAAGAATGCCAAAATAAGAAACAACACCGAATGAACAGGATTACGAGCCGAAATGACCATTACTCCTGCTGCTATAGTAATTGCCGCAAAAGCGTAGAAGGAAATTGCCTGAAGGATCATCCTACGTGTCTCACCTATATGGGGCATCCGCAGACAGACGCCGGGCAAGGTGTCCTTCCCACCTATCCCCGTTTTCGAGAAGTTTTTCTTTGTTATACATCAACTCCTCCCGCGTTTCTGTTGCAAACTCAAAATTTGGTCCCTCGACAATCGCGTCGACCGGACAAGCTTCTTCGCAAAACCCACAGTAAATACATTTCGTCATGTCAATATCGTAACGGGTTGTCCGCCGGCTTCCGTCAGACCGAGGCTCTGCTTCAATCGTTATGGCCTGAGCGGGGCAAATTGCTTCACACAACTTACAAGCAATACATCGCTCTTCGCCATTTGGATACCGCCGGAGAGCGTGCTCACCCCTAAAGCGTGGACTCAAAGGACCTTTTTCGAACGGATAGTTCAGTGTCACGCTGGGTTTAAATAGATATTTCAGGGTAAGTGCCATTCCAGAAACAAGCTCCGATAGAAGCAGCGCTTTGGTCGTATTTCGAAAAAAAGACATCACACCCTCATTCATGAAGCTGCATTAGGGAGCCAGCCAAACGTGACCAACGCGCCCGCTGTAATGGCGAGCCAGACCAATGAAAACGGCAAAAACACCTTCCAGCCAAGACGCATAAGTTGATCATACCGATACCGGGGGAATGTGGCACGCACCCAAAGAAACACAAAAAGGCACACTGCAATTTTAGCACCAAACCAAATCACACCAGGTATCCAATTGAAAGGCTCTATGTCAAATGGTGGCAGCCAACCGCCGAGAAACAACACCACCGTCAGACCGCTCATTAGGATCATATTGGCGTATTCTCCTAAAAAGAATA
>CAYPNT010000136.1:0-4687 GCA_964412235.1 uncultured Rhodospirillaceae bacterium | reverse complement strand
CCGCCTATATGAGAGCTAACATGTCATTAGGAGTGGCAGTAAAGTGGGAAGACGTAATGGATAACTTGGCTAGAACGACAATATCGTACCAATCTGGCTTTGGTAACGAGTTTGCGACTGAGGCGCTGCCCGGGGCTTTACCAATGGGGCAAAATTCTCCTCAAAAAGCAGTCTATGGGCTCTACACCGAACAGATAAGTGGAACAGCATTCACTCAACCACGCGCTGACAATCGCAGAACGTGGGTCTATCGGATTCAACCCTCAGCGACGCATGGTAAATTTTCTCTAAAAGATAAAGGTTATTTTCTAACGTTACCTCTTGAACAGGGTACTTTAACGCCACAACAAATGCGGTGGGATCCGATACCGATTCCTGAGACCCCTACCGACCTAATTGGCGGACTATACACAATTGGTGGTAATGGTGACGCAAGTGTGCAGTCGGGGATCGGCGTGCATATGTACGCCGCCAACTCGAGTATGGGTAATACCTGTTTCTATAACGCGGATGGCGAAATGTTGATGGTGCCGCAATTAGGCCGACTTCACTTAGTGACCGAAATGGGACTGATTGAGGCGGAACCCAATGAAATAGTAGTAATTCCACGAGGGATAAAGTTTAGAGCAGAACTGCCTGATGGGCCGTCCCGTGGTTATATTTGTGAGAACTACGGTGCGGCTCTTCGTTTGCCGGATTTGGGTCCCATAGGATCGAACGGCCTGGCAAATGCCCGCGATTTTCTATCTCCGGTAGCGAATTTTGAAGACCAAGAGGGTGATTTTAAGATTGTTGCAAAATTCGGTGGAAATTTATGGGAAGCGGATATGGACCATTCCCCGCTAGATGTTGTTGCGTGGCACGGCAATCTGGCACCCTACAAGTACGATCTTGCTAAGTTCATGGCCGTCGGCAGCATCACCTTTGATCACCCGGATCCATCTATCTACACAGTATTAACTTCTCCGTCAGGGCCAGCAGGTTTGGCAAACGTGGATTTTGTAATTTTTCCTCCTCGGTGGCTCGTAGCGGAACATACATTTCGTCCACCGTGGTATCATCGTAATGTAATGAGCGAGTTTATGGGTCTAGTGCTTGGGCAGTATGACGCTAAGGAAGAGGGCTTTGTGCCAGGAGGAGCGAGTTTGCATAATATGATGTCTGCGCATGGGCCTGACGGCGATGCGTACGAAAAAGCAACTTCGACAGACCTGGTACCGGCGCATCTCGAGAATACAATGGCATTCATGTTTGAAACCCGCTATCCCATTATGTTGAGCGAATGGGCGGTAAAAAGTCCCCAATTGCAGGCGGATTACCATAATTGTTGGGCTAATTTAGTAAAGAACTTCACGGGAAAACCATAATGATTCAAGTCAATGAAACCCACGACCCCACCCTTACGAGTTGGGTGGAAAGTGCGAATAAGCCACTAAGTGATTTTCCCATACAAAACTTACCTTTTGGTGTTTTCACTGACCCCGAATCCGGACGCGATAAGATTGGGATAGCTATAGGCAATATGATCCTGGATGTAACGACAGCGCGAAGCGAAGGCGTTATAGGGGGGGCGGCAGACGATGCGGCGGGGGCCTGTGCGGGAGAAACGTTGAATGATTTGATGGCAATGGGGGGACGTCACTGGTCTGCACTTAGGAAGACAGTTTCCAGGGCTCTTCGCAGTGATACCCAAGAAAGTGAGGCGGCTAAGGCTCTTAGCGGTAAGATATTGTTAGAACAAACCAGAGTGAATATGCAACTTCCAGCACGTATCGGAGACTACACCGATTTTTATGCGTCAATTTTCCACGCTACAAATGTTGGTAGCATGCTGCGTCCGGATAATCCCCTAATGCCTAACTACAAGCATGTCCCAATTGCTTATCACGGCCGAGCTTCGTCAATAATCATTAGTGGTGAGACCTGCAGGCGTCCTTTCGGCCAAACCAAGCCCGGAGATGCTGAAACGCCTTCCTTCGGGGCCTCAAAGGCCTTTGACTATGAAACCGAGATAGGCTTTTACGTTGGACCCGGTAACCCACTGGGACAGCCTATATCACTTGAGGAGGCCGAGGATCATGTATTTGGCCTTTGTATTTTAAACGACTGGTCAGCAAGAGATATTCAAGCCTGGGAATATCAGCCCTTGGGCCCTTTTCTTGCCAAAAGCTTTGCGTCGCATGTGTCTCCATGGGTTGTTACTTTGGAAGCGCTGGCCCCCTTCAGGTGTTCAGAATATCAGAGGCCTAAAGACGATCCCTCGCCTCTTCCCTATTTATCGTCCGAATTAAATACGGCGACAGGCGGTTTTGACATTAAAATAGAGGTTTCTATAGCATCGGAAAGAATGCGGGAAGAAGGTGCCGCACCCCATGTCCTGGCACTGACGAATATGCAGAATTTGTATTGGACAATCTTTCAGATGCTGACCCATCATACCTCAAACGGCTGCAATCTGCGGCCTGGCGACATGATGGGTACTGGAACAATTTCTGGTTCTGATGAGAACTCGCTCGGTTCCATTCTGGAAATTACAAAGCGTGGAACAGAACCGGTCACGCTTCCAACGGGCGAGGCGCGCAAATTTCTGATGGACGGCGACGAACTGATCATGCGGGGTTGGTGTGAAGCGAGCGGGGCCCGCCGAATTGGTTTGGGTGAATGCCGCGCAATAATTGTCGGAAATTAGGTCTACTTCAGTTGTCTAGGCGAACAATCTGGCCTAACTCTGAGCAATCTTCGTCGGTTTTCAGGCCGGCTGATTGGATGCCCAATTTAGCCATGTCTTCGTCAACGTTCTGACGATCGCCGGTTACCCCTACGGCGCCTATCACGTCGCCGTCAAGGTTCCTTATGAGCCTCCCACCTCCCTCGGCAAAAACCTGGCCGTCAGAGGCTTCATCGATAAATTGCATAAACATTGGTCGCTCCTGAGCACGCACTTGCACAAGACTTGACGATCGGCCCAAGGCTAACGCGGCATAGGTTTTTCCCAGTGCCATTTCCAACCGAAGTGCCGACGCGTGATCTTCTTTGGCGAACGCTTTCACTATATTTCCCGGTTCGACGACCACAGCGCTCATTGGCCGGAGATTAAGCTCCCGACTTTTCTTAAAAATCGCTGCAATTATTGTGTTCGCCTGTTCAAGTGAGATTATGTTCATCGAAAATTTTCCCTCTAAAATTAACTATGTGTTATGGGGCAATTCAACCTTATGTGCTAGTTTAGAATGATTGAATTGGAGGACTGGGATTGTGATAGGGGAACGGCTGAAAAGGATAGAAGACCCGGCTTTGCTGCGAGGAAATGGGGTATTTGTAGACGATATCCATCTAGCGGGTATGTTGCACGCCGCATTTGTTCGAAGTCCACATCCACACGCTCTTATAAAAGGAATAAATACCGCGGCAGCCAAATCTTATTCGGGTGTGATTGAGGTTTATACTCTTGAGGACTTTAGACCATATATTGCAAAGGAACGTCTTCCTCTTCAATTTCCTTCGCAAGCGTTTAGAGCTGACGTAACCCCGTGGCTACTCGCAAATGAAGAGGTGAGCCATGTAGGCGAAGTGGTGGCGATGATCATTGCCGAGAGTCGTTATATTGCAGAAGATGCTATAGCTCTAGTAGAGGTGGACTATGAGTTATTAACATCAGTGGCCGGAAGTTCTGCGGCCATGGCCGACGGGGCGCCGCGTGTTCATAGGGAGCACGAGAACGTTCTTTGCAGTTTTGAACAATCATACGGTGATACAAAGGCTGCATTTGAGAATGCACCCCATGTGTTTAAGGAACGTTTCGTTCAGCACCGAGGTGCTGCACACCCTATAGAGGGGCGCGGTGCAGTTGCGCGCTACGATGGGCTAGACGACGGAATTACGCTATGGGCCTCCACCCAAATGTCTCATGAGTTACGCTCGGCCATTGTGCAGGTATTAGGAATAGATGAAGGTCGTATCCGGGTGGTGGCACCCGATGTAGGTGGGGGCTTTGGGTCTAAATATATCCCTTACCCCGAAGATGTGACGGTCGCGCTTGCTGCAAAGATTTTAGATTGTCCAATAAAATGGATTGAAGACCGACGAGAGCATTTCATATCTGCTATTCAGGAGCGTGAGCAAGAGTGGACAATGGAAATAGCTACGGATGAGAGTGGCAAGATTTTAGGGATGCGCGGCAGCTTATTGAACGACCAGGGTGCTTATACGCCGCAAGGAATCAACTTAGCCTATAACGCGAGCACAGGAGTACCCGGCCCGTACATCGTGCCAAACTTTGATATAGAAGTTCATGTTGTTGAGACAAATGCTGTTGCGGCGGCCCCTGTCCGCGGGGCGGGCTATCCCGAAGGTAATTATACAATGGAACGAATGCTTGATCGGGCTGCACAGGGGCTCGGAATTGATCGAGCGGAGATCCGAAGACGCAATCTTATCCCTGTTGAGAAAATGCCCTATCAGACACAGCTAAAAACACGCGCCGGCTCGCCTGTACAAGCGGACAGTGGCGACTTTCCAAAATGTCAAAAGATAGCGCTTGCTCACATTAATTATGAGGATTTTCCAGCCCGTCAGATGGCGGCTCGAAAGGAGGGACGTTTCCTTGGTATTGGCCTCGCAAATAGTTTAAAGGGTACCGGGCGCGGTCCCTTTGAATCGGGATCGGTTCGAATTGAGCGGTCCGGAA
>CAYPNT010000135.1:0-4688 GCA_964412235.1 uncultured Rhodospirillaceae bacterium | reverse complement strand
AGGTATCAAGGTCCTTGATTTTACCCATGTTCAATCTGGTCCAACCTGTACGCAATTGTTAGCGTGGTTTGGTGCTGATGTGTACAAAGTAGAGCGACCCGGGATTGGCGATGCGACACGCGGCCAATTGCAGGACATACCCGACGTGGACTCTCTTTATTTTACGATGTTGAATAGTAATAAGCAGTCTATTGAGTTAAATGCCAAAGTAGAGAAGGGCAAGGCTGTTTTAGAGCGGTTAGTTCAAACGTGTGACGTGTTGGTAGAGAATTTTGCGCCTGGCGCATTAGACCGAATGGGATTCTCTTGGGAACGCATTCAAGAACTTAACCCGCGAATGATTATGGCATCGATTAAGGGTTTTGGCTCCGGACCTTACCAGGACTGCAAAGTATATGAAAATGTGGCGCAGTGCGCGGGCGGTGCGGCATCCACAACAGGATATGTGAACGAGTTACCAACTGTTACGGGTGCTCAAATTGGAGATTCGGGAACAGGCTTGCATCTTGCATTGGGTATCGTTACCGCACTATTTCAACGTGAAAAGTCGGGCGAGGGTCAAAGAGTAACGGCCGCAATGCAGGACGGGGTGTTAAATCTATGCCGCGTTAAGTTGCGAGACCAGCAGCGCCTGGGTGTGGGACCGTTAACTGAATATTCGCAGTTTGGGCAAGGAATTCCATTTGGGGAGGCGGTGCCCCGCGCAGGTAATGATTCGGGCGGTGGCCATCCCGGGCGTATTCTTAAATGTAAGGGTTGGGAAACAGATCCGGACAGCTACACTTACTTTATAACTCAGGCCCCAATATGGAAGAAAATTTGCGATTTGATCGATAGGCCTGAGTGGAAGGAGGATCCCGATTATGCAACGCCGGACGCTCGGCTTCCGCGTCTGAATGAAATTTTCGGGGTCATAGAAGAATGGACGATTACAAAAACTAAATTTGAAGTTATGGATATTTGTAACGAACTGGACATACCTGTTGGCCCAATTTTGTCCATGAAGGAACTGGCGACAGAACAGTCACTGCGGGAAACAGGTACAGTTGTCGAAGTCGATCACCCAGAGCGTGGCAAGTATCTCACAGTCGGTAGTCCAATTAAGCTTTCTAAATCGCCCGCAGAAGTTGAACGTTCTCCGCTTCTTGGCGAACATACCGGTGAAATTTTACGAGATGTGTTGCAATATACAGACGATGAAATAGCAGAAATATATGCGTCGGGAGCGGTAGGAGAAGAAAAGCCGCAAGCGGCGGAATAAGAATATAAAAAATTTTATAGACGGTGATAGAAAATAAGTCTGTGGATTAGACATCCTTGGTGCTTGCAAAAGTGTATTAAATTGAGCTGGCCGTTCTTTACGTCTATCGCAGAAAGAACAGAATTGTCGTGGTGTTTGCGTCGCCACCTTTTGGTTATGTGTTGGATGGTTTTTAATGCCTCAAACAATAGAACATGAAACGGATGTTGTAGTTATAGGTGGGGGTGTAGCGGCGGCTTGCGCCGCTATTAAAGCGACTGAAGCAGGTGTCCGTGTAACGCTCGTGGATAAGGGTTTCTTCGGGCGAAGTGGCACGAGCGCTCTCGCGTCGGGGGTTTTCCAGGCATATATGGAGGGAGATGACCTTGACCGTTGGGTAAAGGCGCATACCAATCCTATGGTCAATATCACGGCGCTACGCAATGGGATCAAGGTCACCGGTGACCTGCTTCAGAATATGGATCAGTGGGGTGTAAAGTGGATTAAAAACGAGGGCAAAATTCAAAGAGTTGATATGGCAGTTGGCCCCCTTTTCCCCGTCAACGCTATGATGGCAGAGGGCGGCCCGCAATTTATGATGGCTCTCCGCAATGAAAGTTTAAGACGCGGCATCGATGTGGTGAATCGGGTGATGGTCACAGAGTTATTAACTTCTGACGGTATGCACCCAACCAATGGACGGGTCATAGGCGCGATAGGATTTGATACGATTGACGGTGATGTCCACGTATTTAAGGCTAAGTCGACAATTCTTTGTACGGGACCCGTCCACATCCCCTACCCTAAGGCCGGTGGGGGTTTCCATGGCATGCCAATCAATTGTACAGGTGATGGCGTGGCGGCGGCCTACCGCGCGGGCGCTGAACTTAGTAAGATGGAATTTTTGGCGGGGTGGGGTGTGATACCCGCTGAATTTTATTCGGCTCCAGGTCTCGAGATGGGCGCGGGATTAGGCGTCCGTTTTATAAATGACGAGGGGACAGAAATAGCGGGTGGTGACCGTATACGCCGATTTCGGTTGGCACGTTCGGTAATTCGGGAATACGGTGAGGGTCGAGGGCCTATTTACATGGATGCTACGGGTCTTAGTCCGGAAAGTATGCGTTTATATAAGCAGGTTGTTCCTATAGTGCTGAACACATACGAACGATCAGGTTATGATCCTTCGCGTGATCCCGTGCCATTTGTAACTATGTTGCCATTTCAGAGTGGGACACTTGGCGGTGCTGGAATACGAGTTAGCCCTGATGGGTCAACGACCTTACCCGGTCTTTATGCGGCTGGGAATACGTCGGATGGTGGATTTATGGGCCTCGCTCAGGCTCTTAACCTTTGTGCGGTCGGTGGTTGGTATGCGGGTGCAGAAAGCGCGGCTTGGGCTAAAACGTGTGCAGAGACCGGAGTAGTCCAGAGGCAGGTTGATCGATTGACTCTTGATACCCTAGAGCCTCTAGAAAAATCGGGAGCAACCGATTTCGCTTCTACCCGCGACGAACTGGAGTGTCTCTACGGTACCGATATAACGGAGGTCTTGAACGCCGCACGGCTAGAAAGGATTGTCAGTAAAGTAGGTGATATTCGTAATCGGTTAGTCCCTCTGATGACTGCTTCTGATCCGCATGATTTAGCGAAAGTGCTAGGAATGAGAAATTTTCTACAATGTATGGAAATTTCTGTTCTCGCGGCACAGCGGCGAACGGAGAGCAGGGGTAACGTTTTGCGTGAGGATTTTCCGTACATGGATAACGAAAATTGGCTTAAATACACTTTCGCTAAAATTGGGGGTAACGGAAAACCAGAACTGTTTGATGAAGCAATCCCGGAAGACGAGGATCACCGGATGCCTGAACGTAAAAAAGTCCTTCATCCTTTTTTTAGAAACTAGAAGAAATGAATGTAAAAGTTAACATAGATCAGAAGCTTTGTACGGGTTGCGGGGCCTGTATGGATTCTTGCCCAACAGATGTTATTCGTATTAAGGAGTTAAAGGCATACGTTAAATATGGAGAAGATTGCCAAGGTTGTTTTTTGTGTGAATTTGATTGCCCAGTGGACGCGATTTATGTGCAGCCTAGAAGATATACAGAGACTGAACGGAAAGCCTTGCTGGCTCGGCTTCGGCGTACCTGTCATTTCAATCCTCAACTTTAATTGTTTCTAGGCTGTGGAACGGCGGTAGTTAAGTATGTCCCGTCCAACACGTTTTACGCCAGAAATGATCGACGCGTATGTTAAGTCTGGTTACTGGACAAGAGAAACTACCCTTGACGTATTAGCGCATCATATTCAGGCACAACCGGACAAAATTGCGATTGTTGATCCAAAACAACGTTTAACATGGAAAGAGGTGGGTGAGACTGTTGATCGTTTTGCTCATGTTCTTCATGACCTCGGTTTAGAGCGAGACACGCCTGTTGTCGTGCAGATGCCTAATTCGGTGGAAGATTGCTTGATCCGTTTTGCCTTAAAAAAGGTGGGATTACTTGGTGCCTATATACCTGTTGTGTGGGGCCATCCTGAACTGAGTGCTGTAATCGATATGTTGGAACCGGGTGTGTTAATTGTTCCCGAATATTTTCGCGACAATAATATGCTGACAATTGCTCGTAAGATGGAGGATTTGTGTCCAAATCTTCAAGTAATTGTATGCGGGGTGGGGAAGGGTTCTGGAGACTACATTCGGCTTTCTTCTGCAGGTTCAAGCTCTCAGGGTACATCTGTTTTGCCAATAGCGGATTCGAAAGCGTTTGATCCATTCGAGGTTAGTAAACTTGTAGTGACCAGCGGTAGTACCGGTGTTCCGAAAATTGTTGAACGACCGGAACAACAAGAATTGTTGTGGGGTAAAGGTTTGGCAGGGTGTTTGGAGCTTGTGTCAGGCGATACTATTGGCGGTTTTGTTCCGTTCTCTGGGGGGCCTGGATATTTTGCTTGGGCTAGTTGGCTGGTCAGCGGATGTAAACTCGTTTTGAGTGACGGGTTTTCACCCAAGACCGTACTTTCTCTTGTGGAGCACGAACAGGTGACTGTAGTGATGACGGCTCCAGCGGTTTTGGCTCGTATTATTGATTCTTCTTTAGTTGAGCAATACGACGTGAGCTCACTTCGTGCTGTTCGGACCGGCGCAGCAAATTTGCCCCGCTCTGTTGCTCAGAAAACGGAGGACCTGTTGAGTTGTATCGTACTTAAGGCTGGGGGTTCAATGGAGACTGGGAACTTTGGGCAAGTTTCGACAAAGGACCCTGAAACCGTCCGGTTGGGCCCGTCAATCGGTAAGGTGATGGCCGGCGCGGAGCTATGTGTAGTGGATGCAAACGGTAATCAAGTTTCTGCTGGTTCGGCAGGAGAACTGAGGGCTCCTGGGCCCGGGACCAGTTCGGGATATTTTAGGGATTCTAAAACAACCAAGGATGCCTCGGGTTCCCTT
>CAYPNT010000134.1:0-4944 GCA_964412235.1 uncultured Rhodospirillaceae bacterium | reverse complement strand
GTACTTTGACCTGGCGCCCCCAACGCTCGCCAGAGCGCCAGCCATGGCGGGAAAGATAGTTCGCTGCTGAGGCAAATACGTCGGCTCGGGTCTTCCAGATATCTTTGCGGCCATCCTTGTCGTAATCGACGGCATAGCCGACAAAACTGGACGGCATGAATTGTGGCTGGCCCTTAGCGCCGGCCCACGACCCCATCATGACATTTGACTTGATGTGCCCGCCATCGATGATTTGCAGGGCTAGATGAAGTTCGCGCCGGAAAAATTTGCTGCGACGTCCATCATAAGCGAGGGTTGCGAGCGCATTGATGACCTTGAAGCCTCCGGTGACGCGCCCGAAATCAGTCTCAATTCCCCAAAACGCGACCAAAAACTGGGGAGGCACACCGAATTTTTGGCTAATTTCCGTAAGCAACGTCTTGTTCTCTATGAACTTATCGCGCCCTTTTTCTACGCGCGATTGTGGTACGACGCGGTTCATATATTGTTGGAAGGTTAAGGTGAATTCGGGCTGCTTGCGGTCCAGTTCGATAACCCGTGGTATTGGCTTGACCCCAACTAACGCGGCATCGAGCGTCGCTTCTGAAATTCCTTTACCGTTTGCTTCTGCACGCAGCTCTTTCAACCAAGCCTGAAAATCGGCGTACGCGGGCGCTGCTAATATCACTGTAATTATCGTCGCTGTTATCCAAGCCGCAATAGATTTCATCCCATCCTCCGCGTTGCCAGAACGGTTTTGCCATAAGGGTCTGTGACCCGCAATAATATCCGGAACGTCCCGCCTACCCTTGCGACTGTTTAAGCTTCGCAGACAATTCCGGCAGATTTATGGCGACATCAATTGAACCGTCGCAATTCGCGATGCAAAATGAAGAGGCCGCTACCGACAACGAAGACCGCACCGACTAATGTGTCCGTGGTTGGAATATCTCCCCATATGATCAGACCGATCAGCACGGCCCATATCAACGTGACGTATTTATATGGAGTAACCACCGAGGCTTCGGCGAGGCGCAATGCTTCAACGAGAAAGAAATATGCGCCCCCTAGGATGAGCCCGTTGATGGCGAACATCCCAAGCTGGGGGATAGAAATCGGCTTCCAGGTGAATGCTGCCGCCGCAAAGCCAACGAACATCACTGCACAGGTTGAATAGAACAAGATTGCGACTGTTGTTTCGGTTCCGTGCATATGACGCGTTGTGATATCACGGATGGCGCCGCACAGGGCTACGCCGAGTGGCAGTAACGCAACCCATTGCAGGGCTGAAGCGCCGGACGGCCTCACCATCAGGATCACACCACCGAACCCTGTCAGCACAGCCGCCCACCGGCGCCATCCGACTTGCTCGCGTAGCAACAGGGGGGCTAATGCGGTAACAAAGAGTGGTCCGGCAAAGGTGATTGCAATCGCGTCAGCGAGCGGCATCAGACTTAGAGCGCCCACGAAGAGAAATGAAGACAGGCAGACAAGAACGGCGCGCAATGCCTGTCCTCGATGATTGGTGACTTTCAGCGATGACAGGCCACCGGCACGCCAAGTCAGGAACGCGATCGGTGGCAGCATGAAAACAGCACGCATGGCGAGTAGCTCGCCGGTCGGGAAATCCGAAGTCATCGATTTTTGGATAGCATCGTTGATAGTCAGCAGTAGGCCGCCCAATAGCATGCAAACGATCCCCCTACCGGAGGCGGTTTTGGCCATATTCGGTGACCTTGTTGTTGACAATCAGGCTGTCATGGTAACAACGCCTCGTATTTTTCCCAGTACAAGACCTTTCTAGGAGCGCGAAATCATGCCCGAGCAGCATTGGACCGTTTATCTTTCCGGTGAAATCCACACTGATTGGCGTGAAAAAATTAGCGCCGGAGTCGAAGCCGCAGGGCTCCCAATCTCTTTTGTTTCGCCGGTTACCGATCATGCGTCAAGCGACGATTGCGGGGCCAATATTCTGGGTTCAGAGTCATCTTCCTTTTGGCATGACCATAAGGGGGCGAAGGTCAATGCGATACGCACCCGCACACAAATTTCTCGCTCCGATCTTGCCGTCATTCGGTTCGGCGAAAAGTATAGGCAATGGAATGCTGCTTTCGACGCAGGCTACGCCACAGCGCTCGGCAAGCCGATCATTACACTCCACGATCCCGGACTTACCCACGCGCTTAAGGAGGTCGATGGCGCAGCGCTTGCGGTGGCCGAAACGCCGGCGCAGGTTGTTCGCCTACTTACCTACGTCACGGAAGGCAGGCTCTAAAGATCGAAAGCGGCTTTCCAACGGTTCAAAATTTCAGAGCATCCATCCCGTATCGTCAGTTGGCGAAGTAGGATTGCAACGGCGGTTCGCGCCTCTAGCGACCCAGCCGTAATTGTTTCCGGCTCAGCGCAATCGCGCAGCGCATCGTTAAGGGCCTGTTTTAGGCGTACGATTTCTGGATCGCCGAAGATCCCGTAGAGGACCCGAAATGCACCGTAGGTCGCTTCGTCAAACGGTTCATTTGGCTGTGGGCGCGGTGGCTCAAACGACATACATATCTCGTAACCGGCAGGAGCACGAAGTCCGAGCGACTTTTCGGGGATCGATCTCCAACCGAAACTTTCGATCCGTCCAAGACGCGATACAGCTACGTAATCGACGCCGAATTCGGCTATAGCGTCAGTCAATGCGTTATCCTCGCTATTGAAAACGGTACCTTCCCGTTCCCGTAGCAGTGCGCATAACCCCTTGTCCGCTGTGCGTAGGCATAGATCGACGTTGGGATCTCCCAAGCCAAGGTCGAACAGAGTACCGAGCTGGCCGATCGGTCGCGCGGCTAGAATATCATTGCCTAGTTCAGTTAAAACGGTGCGCTTTGCCATGTCAGCCTCTCCTTCTCGCAGGCAGAGGAGACCTGCTTGAACCCAGAGATCGGCTGTCAGGGCTTCCGCTGGGACCAGCCGCGTCATCGCTGTCGTAATAATTCGTACGGCACCTGATGCCGTTACAATTAGGCCACCCGCATAGTCTAAAGAGATCTCGACCTCTTCATCTTTGTGTCGAGCGAATATGGCTTGTTCACCTATCCGCCAATTGGTTTCCGGATCACTCATATAATCATGAATAACTTGGATAATATCGGCGTGTGTATTCTGCACTAAAGGCTCCCAGAGAGTGAGATACTATTAGAAATTTTACTGTATAACTTTGGGATATGTATATTCGAGACCTATCCAAACCGTTTAAGGTTGGTTGAGTGGTTGAAATATTCAGTTTTAAAAAGGGGTTATGACAATGCCAGTTCCTTATTCGGGTGGATGCCAATGTGGTGCTGTTCGGTACACGTTGTGTATGGAACCAGAACGGTTATACACCTGCCATTGCAGCGAATGCCAAACGCAATCTGGAAGTGCGTTTGGGATGACAATGTTGGTTAGAGAAAATACCTTAAATGTAACGGGTAGATTAAAAGAGTTTATTAGAATCTCTGATAAAGGTAATACAGTCAAAGCATATTTTTGTCCCGAGTGTGGCATCCGTATTTATGGTAAACCTGGATATATTAAAGGGGTTTTATCATTAAAACCCGGGACATTAGATGACACAAGTTGGTTAAAACCAAAAACCGCCTTATGGGTAAAAAGTTCGCAAGGTTGGTTTGACTTGCCTCGAGGTACGGAAACCTTACAGGAACAATAGAACCGCTATTATGTGTTTTTATTGAAATCATAAATAAAGAAAATTTGCCCCAGGTTGACACAAATAATACCTTAATGAATAACAAAATATATTAAAAGTTTCGGTTATAGCTTTATAAGGGATAACACCATGCATATTGAACTGATCACCTTGATTTCGACCGTAATAGGAACATTATCAGTAATTGCTACATTAATATTTTTAATTTTAGAACTACGAAGAAATATTTCGCAATACAAATCGGCAAACTTAATAAACAGAGATAACCAGTATTATGACTTTACAAATTATTGGTCGACAGAAGAAAATTTAAAGGTAGTCATAAAAGGTAGAGAGAATTATTCAAGCTTGAACGAGTCAGAAAAATTTAAATTCGAAAACTACATCGAAAATAGAGTCCGAATGTTTTCATTTAGCGTCAATTCATCGAGAGTTTCAGACTCTCTTGTTTTTCATCACAACAGAATAAATGATTTTTTTCAATTTAGAGGGTCTATGGAATGTTACAAAGACTTATTAAATCGAAATATTATTCCATATGCTTGGGACGATGTTATACAGTCAGGAATGGAAAGTAAAAACTTATAAATACAGTTCAATATGAAATGTAGAAACAAATAAGTTCTAAGGACCCCAATTTCATAAAATAAAAGAAGAAAATTTCTAAAACTTTACCGGCATCATAGGAGGAGTACAGATATAAAAAAAATTATTTTCAAACGTCATATTTTTTCTAAAGTAGGAGGTGCCGTGATTGATAGGAAACTCATTGACCTCACAAATATCACCGAGGAGTATTCAGACTTTAGCAAGTCATTCAGAGGGCACCAGTTTGTTTGGGTCTCACAATATGACGACGAATTAATGGTGCCTAATGAAAGCCATTATAATGTGACGAAGATTCAGCTGGAGAGAGGTGGAAGGACGGTTTTTGGATTCAAAATCCTACAGATAGAGAACGAGGTATTGGTAAATCACTACTCTGTTTGGCAAACCCCAACGGGAGCTTTGCTCGATGTAACACTTGATGAACCGATGATATTTCTCCCTGTGGAATACTATGATGCGAATAAGGAATGGTATTCCACAGGAACCTCATTTCGTTTTCCAAACAACACAAAGAGGACAAAAATTTTACACAGTGTTGATGGACAGGAATGGATAGAGAAACCAAGACGTTGGTTACGAGATGCGAACTTTGGGCGTGAATTTATCCGCCATCGCAAATACCCCAGATATGAAGATGTGGGATACCAAGGATATTTGGAGGT
>CAYPNT010000133.1:0-4976 GCA_964412235.1 uncultured Rhodospirillaceae bacterium | reverse complement strand
TCTAATTTTCTTTTGTTTGATGATGGTTGCACTAGCCAGTGGAATGCCGGTGGCAATCGGATTTCTAACGCTTAATATCCTTGGTCTCTATTTCTTCATGGGTGGTGAAGTTGCTTTGTCGCTTTTGGCGACTAGCGCGTTTTCTTCGGTCGGGAAGTTTGTCTTAATCCCGATACCATTGTTTATTCTGATGGGCGAGCTTTTGATGAGGACGGGTCTTGCAAGCATGACCGTTAGCGCGGCTGATAACTGGATTGGCCGGTTGCCAGGACGACTAGCGGTTTCCGCGGTGGGCGGCGGAACTTTGTTTGGGGCCTTGAGTGGGGCCAGCATGGCTTCGGTTGCAATGTTAGGCTCAACTTTAGTGCCTGAAATGAAAAGACGTGAATACAAGCCGGAATTATCGGTAGGTTCTATCCTCGCGGGCGGTGGGCTTGCCGTCCTAATCCCGCCGAGCGCACTCGGCGTGCTGTTAGGGGCATTAGCCAAAGTGTCTATAGCAAAACTGCTCTTGGCAGGATTATTACCCGGGTTAGTACTCGCCGTGCTTTATTTTGCGTATTTTACTCTCAGAGCAAAGTTTCAGCCGCATCTTGCACCACCCTACGTCGCGCCACCCATGAGACTCAAACAAAAATTGCGAAGCTTATTAGCGGTGTCGCCTTTGTTCAGTCTTATCATAGTTGTCACTGGCTTTATTTTTATGGGTATAGCCACCCCATCGGAGGCAGCGGGGATGGGGGTCGTCGCTACATTGATCATCGCTGCATGTTATCGGCGCTTGACTTGGAAGGCATTAGAGACCGCCTTGATTTCAACTACTAAAACAACGTCCATGATGTTGTTGGTGATTGTTGGATCATCCGGCTTTAGTCAAATTTTAGCGGCGACGGGTGCGACATCGTCTCTGGTAGACTGGGTGGCAGAACTTAATCTCTCACCAATTCTCATGGTCATAATCATGCAGTTGATGGTTTTGGTTCTTGGGTGCTTTATTGACACGATTTCAATCATGATGATTTCTATCCCAGTATTCATGCCCCTGGTATTGGCAATGGGATTGGACCCAATTTGGTTTTGTATCCTAATCCTTGTCCAATTAGAACTCGCTGGAATCACACCGCCGTTCGGTGTATTGCTCTTCGTCATGAAAGGGGTGCAGTCGCAATTAAGTATCGGCCAAATTTATCGAGCAGCTATGCCAATTGTTGCTATTCAGTTGGCATTGATTGCGCTGTTGATGGGATTACCGGACATCGTAACTATTCTCCCCACTATGATGGGGAGGTAACTTTTTCTGGAGTACCCAAGAAAGAGTGCGTTTCATAATTATTCGTGACAAAACTGTTTATCAACGGACTTATAGAGCTAATTAGTTCTGTTTGTCTTCATCCTGTGCTTTTCCTACAGCGTCAGATACATCCGGGTCAGCGTCGATCTCTTCAGTATCGGGAATCAAATCCACACTATCGTCATCAAGGTCTATTTCTTCCGCGTCTACTTCAATCTCTTCTATTTCGGATTGAATATCTGTCTCTGTATTATCCGCCACCGGCTGAGCGTCTGCTTTTGCTTGGTTTGTCGCAGCTGCTCGGCCACGTCGCGATTTGACAAGTGCCAATGGGTCAAATTTGGCTTCGCAGTTCGGACAGATAATCGGGACACGCCCCATATCATAAAAGCGTTCGCTGCAATTCAGGCAAGTGCGTTTTAAACCCCAATTCGGCTTCGCCAAGGTGGCCTCCATTTGATAGCTTCTCTTTGGAACGCAGCCTTTGCCATGTTCCGTCGGCTCTGTCAAAACCAAAATCCATGTTTTCGCGATTTATCCGGTATGATAAAGGGACGGTAGCACTTTTTATGAGTGCCAAATTGATAAGGAAAGAAACGTGAGCAAACTTTATTCCCAACGCGGTGAAGCGTTAGAGGGGACGATCCGAGTGCCTGGAGATAAATCAATCTCGCACCGTGCTCTCATTATGGGGGCCACCGCTGTGGGTGAGACCAAAATTAATGGCTTATTGGAGGCAGACGATGTTCTCCGGACTGCTAAAGCACTTCGCATTTTGGGCATTACGGCTGAAAAAACCGGAGACGACTGGAGTATTCAAGGTGTTGGGGTTGGTGGGTTTTCCGCACCTCAAGATATTTTAGACTTTGGTAATTCTGGTACTGGCGCAAGACTTCTTATCGGGCTGCTTTCCACACAAGATCTCAAAGCGATTGTCACTGGCGACCGTTCTTTGCGCTCACGGCCTATGGGGCGGGTTATGGAGCCCCTGTCAAATATGGGTGCATTTTTTGAATCCCAGAATAATGGTCGAATGCCAATTGTTTTGCACGGGGCGCAAGAACCAATCCCTATTAGTTATGAGCTTCCTGTTCCTTCTGCACAGGTGAAGTCTGCTATTTTGTTGGCCGCGTTAAACACACCAGGAAAAACTATAGTAATTGAGAACGCGCCCACTCGTGATCATACTGAAAACATGCTTAAATTATTTGGTGCGGAGCTAGAAGTGGAGCGTTGCCCTTCAGGAAAGGTAAGGATTGAACTGAATGGCTATCCCGAATTGTCATCAAAAACGATAACAATCCCTGGTGATCCATCATCGGCAGCTTTTCCTGGTATAGCGGCATTAATTATCCCAGGTTCCAACGTAACAATCGAAAATGTATGTATTAATCCATTACGGTCAGGGTATTTAGATACGTTGCAGGAGATGGGCGCTGATGTAAAAATTACAAACCCGTTAAATGTTGGGGGCGAACTGATGGGGGACCTCACATACCGTTACACTGAACTCAATGGTGTCACCGTTCCTTCTGAACGGGCACCCTTGATGATTGATGAATATCCTATTATCGCGATTGCTGCCGCGTTTGCTGCGGGCAAAACTCGACTTTGTGGGCTGGCCGAGTTGAGAGTAAAAGAGAGCAACCGGTTTTTGGCAATTGTGGAGGGCCTTACCGCTTGCGGTGTGGTTGTGGATACTGATAAGGATGATATTGTTATCGAGGGGTGCGGTGGCCCTCCCCCTGGTGGAGCAGAAATTTCCGTGAACTTAGACCATAGGGTTGCCATGTCCTATCTAGTAATGGGGTTGGCCGCGAGAAAGCCTGTTGTAATTAATGACGGAGCGCCTATAGAAACAAGCTTTCCTAATTTTCGAAATTTGATGAATGAGCTTGGTGCAAAAATTGGTGTTCCGATTGACTAAAAGCGTTGTGATTGCAGTCGACGGGACGGCAGCGAGTGGAAAAGGAACGCTTGCTCGTCGACTGGCGTCCGAATTCCAATATGCATACCTTGATACCGGACTTTTATACAGGTGTATTGCCCTATCTTTATTAGACTCCGGCCACGATCCTACCGACGGATCAAGGGCTGAATCGGTTGCAGAGCGTTTTACCCTCCGAGGGATGAATTTTTCTAACCCAGCATTACGTAATGAAGAAATAGGGAACGCGGCCGGTATTGTTGCAGCGAATGCTAATGTCCGCGCAGCACTGATAAACAAACAACGTCGGTTTGCAGCTGATCCACCAAACGCTGCAGCAGGGGCAGTGCTCGACGGTCGTGATATTGGTACGGTGATTTGCCCCGATGCGGATTATAAATTCTTTGTTGATGCCGATGTAAATGTTCGTGCGGAGCGACGTCGTAAAGAGTTGCAGGACCGCGGCGTAGAGAGTATACCTGCCCGCGTTCTGCAGGATATGAAGGAGCGCGACCGTCGAGATCGAAACCGTACGGTAGCACCTTTGGTACCCGCATCAGATGCGTCTGTCATTAATACGACAAATCTAAACGCTGACGCTGCATTTGCCTTGGCTATGTCCTTCATCCGATAGAGGAACAAATGGAACACGTATCGGGTCTTATGGGCGGGCATACACAGCTTACCTGTAGCTAATGGGTACTGCTGCAGTTCCAGAAAGGGAAACTAGGGAATAAAATGGCGATAGATAATTCAACCATATCAGAGAGAAAATCCGACGAAGATTTTGCTGCTCTATTGGAGGAGAGCCTTGGAGCTGGACAATTGTCGGAGGGTTCCGTGATAAAGGGGACAGTACTTTCTGTCGATGGTGACAATGTTTTAATCGATGTGGGCCTTAAATCTGAGGGTAGAGTACCTTTGAAGGAGTTTAGTACTCCAGGTCAAACGGCGGAGATCGGTGTTGGCGATGTTGTTG
This sequence comes from uncultured Rhodospirillaceae bacterium, assembly GCA_964412235.1. Lineage (GTDB taxonomy): Bacteria > Pseudomonadota > Alphaproteobacteria > MPNO01 > UBA830 > JAYZQT01. The sequence goes on along the minus strand of CAYPNT010000133.1, from coordinate 779 downwards.
ATGTGTATTTAGAACGCATGGAAAACCGCAATGGGGAGGCTGTTTTGAGCCGTGAACGCGCGCGGCGTGAGGAGGCCTGGACCCAGCTCGAAACCGCTTTCGAAAAAACGGAACGGGTCGACGGCACGATCTTTGGCCGTGTTAAGGGTGGCTTTACGGTTGATTTAGCTGGGGCTGTAGCTTTTTTACCTGGCAGCCAAGTAGACGTTCGTCCCATACGTGATGTAGGTCCTTTGATGGGTTCCCCACAACCCTTTCAGATACTTAAAATGGATCGGCGTCGAGGAAATATCGTTGTTTCTCGGCGTGCCGTTCTTGAGGAGTCGCGAGCGGAGCAACGGAACGAGCTATTGACTAACCTCCGGGAGGGACAAGTTCTTGAAGGTATGGTTAAGAACATTACCGATTACGGAGCATTCGTAGATTTGGGAGGGGTTGACGGGCTTCTTCACGTCACCGATATAGCGTGGCGGAGAATAAATCACCCCACGGAAGCCTTGACAATCGGCCAGAATGTTAAGGTGCAGGTCATTCGATATAACTCCGAAACCCAACGAATTTCCCTTGGTATGAAACAACTAGATGCAGATCCTTGGGAGGGTGTAGAAGCGAAGTATCCAATAGGTGCAAAATATAGTGGACGGGTAAGTAATATAACCGACTATGGAGCATTTGTTGAGCTAGAACCAGGTATCGAGGGTTTGGTGCATGTAACGGAGATGAGTTGGACTAAGAAAAACGTGCATCCTGGAAAAATAGTATCAACCAGCCAAGAAGTT
>CAYPNT010000132.1:0-4999 GCA_964412235.1 uncultured Rhodospirillaceae bacterium | reverse complement strand
GCCCCTCCAATGGGAAGTCGGCGGGCGCTGCTTCAACGACAGACGCAAAACCCACCTTTTTTATTGTTGTGAATAACATTCATAATCAGAATTGACCTCCAATTAGTAACGACTTGCAGTTGCAATTGCAAGACCGTGTTAATTTTATTTTCTAAATTTAAATTCAACATTCCTTTTTATCCCAAAAACTAAAGGTTTTCGGTGTTATTCTTTCCTTTGACTATGAACAGTTACGCTATAGACAAGAATGATTTATACAATTAGTCTCAATAAGACTTTAGTAGAAAAGAATGAGTTGCACTAAAATTGGTTTGCTCGATTGATTGAACGTGCACACGGATCATCTATCTGGGATAAGCCTGTATCGCATCGAATGTGTAGGAAATGTTAGATTTTAACGCGGTAACATACTCAGTCGGAAACACTCACATTCTTCATGGTGTTTCATTTGACGTTGAAGAAGGTGGGTTGTCTTGCCTTCTGGGTCCTTCCGGTGGAGGCAAAACATCAATATTGAGATTAATTGCAGGTCTAGATTCACCTAAAACTGGCACTATAAGCCTAGATGGAAAGATTGTTTCTTCAACCGAAAAACTCGTCGCGCCACATAAACGCGATGTCGGGTTTTTATTTCAAGATTTTGCTCTTTTTCCCCACCTAACGGTTGCGCAGAATATTTCTTACGGCCTCACGAAACTAGATAAGTATGAAGCCAATAAACGCACAGAGTTTTTATTAGACCAAATTCGGCTAAGCGGTTCGGCAAACCGCTACCCGCACATGTTGTCTGGCGGAGAACAACAACGAACCGCGTTAGCGAGAGCAATTGCCTCAAAACCTCGACTTGTATTACTTGATGAACCGTTCTCAAATTTAGACACTTCTTTGCGGACGGAACTTCGAGACGAAACGCTGGAATTGCTCAGAGACCAAGGGGTGACGACAGTTATGGTAACACATGACCCCGATGAGGCGATGTCAATCGCAGACAAAATTGTGCTCATAAACGATGGTACCGTTGTCCAAACGGGCACACCCGCGGAATTGTATAATCACCCGGTTAATAAATTTGCGGCTTCATTCTTTGGCAATATTAATAAGGTCGACGGCACCATCGTCGAAAAACACGTAGAAACCGATATCGGCACAATACCAGTTAAGGGGTATTCTGAAGGCTCTAAAGTCGATTTATTAGTGAGACCGGAAGGTATAAAGATTTTATCAGCCTCAGAAAAGTCCAGCCCACACACAGATGACGCGTGGGTCTGCGGCATCCGCTATAGAGGGGATTCCAGCCTGGTCCGGGTCGGCATCGGAAATTGGCCACAACCACACACCCACGTGGAAGCCAGCCAGCCGCAGGCGCTTCCCCTTCAAACCGGGGACAAAGTCTATCTTGATATAGATATAAAAAAGACCTTCATATTTCCCAAAGCGTAGAATAATAGTCCCGTAGGGTTTAAAACCCGCGTTGGTAAATAACTAAACTACCAACCGCACCGCATAAGAAAACTACGGGTAGATACCCCACCGGTTGGCATATTGATGCATCGTCAACTATACATTTGCTCTTGTAGATAGGCCTCTAAGCTCGTCAGCTCAATGCGTGATAACTGCGTTTCAATCCAATCAATATGCTCTTCTGTGTCTTCCAATATCCGCTCTAATACCTCTCTCGAAACAAAGTCTTTAAGGTTTTCACAGACGTCGATTGCCGTTTTCAAACAGGACTGATTGGCCTGTTCTGACGCGAGGTCGGCATTCAAGACCTCCAATACATTTTCACCGATCCGTAATTTTCCGAGATCCTGGAGATTTGGCAATCCATCCAATACTAGAACGCGTTCGATTAAGGCGTCCGCATGCTTCATTTCTCCAATAGATTCATCATAGATTTTCTGGCCAAGACGCTCAAAGCCCCAATCTTTAGTCATTCGAGCGTGCAGAAAATATTGATTAATGGCGGTCAATTCATTTTTTAAAATAAGATTTAATTGTTCAATTATTTTTGGATCACTGTGCATTACGTTGACCTTTCAGTTCACGGGCCGCCCGGCCCAGTCAATATCAAATAAAGTAATTCATTTTTATAAAAAAACTATCCCAGACTAAATTTTTATATTGAGAGTAGTTATCAAATGAATTGGTATTGATTTTCAATTTTAATAAATGACAAAACCCGTAACCCGCGAATTTGTGGGAATACAAAGTTAAAATTTTTTCAAAAATTTCTAATTTCGCACTTAACAATCATTCTCATTTCTGTATACTATGGGGTAGTCGGTAAAGAACTTGAGATGTTGTTATGTTTGTCTGCAATTGTAACGCTATCCGTGAAATAGAAGCCGGTACTGCCATAAAAACCGGCGCCCGCGATTGGGTACAGGTCCATGCACACTTTGGTCACGCGCCGTGTTGCGGCAAATGCGCACCGGAGATCATGGAAATGATTTCTTCGGCTGAGACAAATTCTTCCAGTGAGACACCCCTTCCTATGACAATGTCATAACTGTCACGAACGGCGATAAAAGCACCCTACCCCAATATTTCTAATTTCTTCTAGTCTTTTGCCATAGCGTATGTCGGGCATTGCGTTCTAGTTCATCGGTTAACTATTTAGTCGTTACACCGGGCACACAACAGCTATACAAACCAACCAGCCACACGTGACTTTAGGGAATATTTCACAGACAATCGATTTGTTTGAGAACTTTTGTACGGGCTTAATCCAATGCCATTAATAACTGGCTTACAAAGAGGCATCCAATGGAACAAGCACTAGATGCTGACGGTCACGTTCACGAAGAAAAAGAAATGTTTACGCAATATCTCGAACCGGAGTTTCGAACTTATACGGAGGGCTGGCAGTTAAACGGAGATAAGAACCGTCGGTTTATCGTGAAGGGAACAGAGCACCCCCCATTTCCGGTCGAAATATCGGTCCGCAAACCTATGACCGCCGAAAATAGAATAAAGGTTTTGAATAAAGAAAAAATACGGTTGGCCGTTTTGTATCCGTCGGCGGCCCTAACAGCCGGATATATGGAACCGCCCTTCGCCGCCGCCATTATGCGGGCCTATAACAATTGGATGTCTGACTGGTGCTCCGCAGATCCGGGTCGCCTAAAATTTGCGGCACCGGTTGTCTTATTCGACGTGAACGAAGCCATTAAGGAAGCCCAACGCGCGGTGTCGGAACTCGGGGCGGTGGCGGTGACTGTGCGCCCTAACCCCTCTCAAGGAAAGCGACTGGACCACCCGGAACGGCTGCCCTTCTACGCTGCGATTGAAGAATTAGGAGTGCCCCTAGTCATTCATGAGTCGACCGGTGACCCATCGACGGCGGGCGGAGAACGTTATGGTGGGATGGACCACCCCGACAGCTATCTTTATCACCATATGTTTTCCCACCCGTTCGAGCAGATGTTGGCGATGATGTCGCTTATTTGTAGCGGGATTCTCGAACGTCACCCGCGGTTAAAAGTAGGATTTTTTGAGGCTGGTTGTTCATGGGCGCCCTATTGGATTGCCCGCCTTGACGAACATTATGAACATCCGAAGCTGGGACACTATATGAATAAGGCAAAATTGCTTCCAAGCGAATACTTTGAACGCCAATGTGTTGTCTCCTGCGATCCGGGCGATCCAACAATTCCGATCGCCATTCAAGCCCTCGGTGCCCACAAAGTCTTATTCGCTACAGACTACCCGCATTTTGATTCCGGGGGTGGTGCCGTGCAAAGCTTTCTTGATATACCAAACATTGACCCGACCGAGCAGTGGAAGATTCTCCACGATAATGCCGCTGAATTTTATGGACTGTGAGCACGAACTGGAAATTGGTTTTTTATGCAGATTGGCACCCAAGTAAACGCCTAAAGTTTATTCAAGAGGGGAATAAGAATGAAGTGCTCTGAGGAGTTAATCGCAATCCGGGATCGTTGGCATTGTGCCAAACATCCATTTTACGACCGACTGTCAGAGGGCACGCTCGACATAAAATCACTGGGTTCGTTCCTTGTGCAGCACTCACTTCTCGTACATCAAATATTCCGATCAATTGGCGTGACCTATTCTAAATCACCTGACGACATCGCCTATTTCATATTAGAAAATTTAGCTGAAGAGGCCGGCATTATTGGTATAGACGACGGCGAAGCTCACGATCACCGTGATTTGATCCACACATTTACAAAACATAGTGGAATTTCAGATCAGGAATTCGGTAAAACCGAGTTGCTACCGACATGGTATGCCCGAGCCGCTTACTATTGGTGGATTACTGATTCAGAACCCGCGATTGTCCGACTAGCGGTCCAAGCCACCCAAGAATCACAATTAGTCTCAGAAAATGAGCGAGCCGTTAAAGCGCTAACAGAGCACTACGGATTTGAAACCACATCACCGGAAATTGCTTTCTTTGTCGAACACTCCACCGCCGACGTAAAACATGGCAATATTTTACTTGATCTAGTAGACAAACACGCACAAACACCAGAAGTACGGGCCAAGTGCCTAAAACTTGCCGAACAAACCTGTAAGCTCCGTTGGGTGTCATTTAATGAACTCTATCGGGTCACACATCTGGGTGAAGAAATAGGACAAAAACCCGCCTAATACGTATTCTAATACTTTCGAAAGAGTAACTTCGTTGATCAAGCATATGAAAGATGGGTGGCTACACCTTCCAGGCAATTTGCGTGGTATTTTGTGGTTAACCACGGGCGTTCTCATATTATCGTTTGTGAATGTGTTAGTGAAGTTGCTTGGGAACAAGTTTCACACGATAGAAATTGCTTTTTTTCGTTATCTGGTAGGCCTGATAATTCTCAGCCCCATTTTTATCCGCATGGGATGGCCAAAACTTCGAACCAAAAGACTGCCACTACACCTTTTGCGAATGAGCCTCGCGTTTGTTGGGCAAGTTTTGGTTTTTTTGTCAGTGATCTACCTCCCCCTTGCAGATGCAACGGCGTTTATGTTCACAAAACCAATTTTC
>CAYPNT010000131.1:0-5003 GCA_964412235.1 uncultured Rhodospirillaceae bacterium | reverse complement strand
GCGATGGCGTCCCGACCATGACCAGGAAGATGACTAAGTAAATGGAAACGAATCGATTACCTGCAGTAGAAAATCGCGAGGACGATGCAGACAGCCGGCTACGTTTAGCAGTTCCCCGTGGCAGAATTTTGGATGAACTTATACCATTACTCGCGCGTGTCGGTGTGGAGCCAGAGGACGCATTTTTTGAATCGAGTGAACGAAAACTAGAATTTTCTACAAATGTCCCAAATTTTTCTATACTTCGCGTTCGCTCTTTTGATATTGCTACGTTTGTTGCCTTTGGGGCAGCTCAAATAGGTGTTGCAGGTCGTGATGTCTTATTGGAATTTGACTTCCCGGAAGTTTATGCGCCGCTAGACTTAGGGATAGGGGCCTGTCGAATGGTGGTGGCGGAGGCGGTCGATTTAGGAAAAACGGATAATCCAAAGCAGTGGAGCCATGTTCGCGTCGCGACTAAATATCCTCAGATCACCAGACGTCATTTTGCTGCGCGGGGCGTCCAGGCAGAATGTGTGAAGCTCCACGGTGCAATGGAGATTGCGCCTTCTTTAGGTTTGTGCCGGCGGATCGTTGACTTGGTTTCGACTGGAGCGACGCTTGAAGCTAACGGGCTCGTCGAGATAGAAGAAATTGAAAAGATTACCTCTAAGCTTGTTGTGAACCGCGCTGCATTGAAAACAAGACCGGACGAAATTCATAGCTGGATAGAACGGTTTCGGGAGGTGCTTGATGCCTCTTAGGCTGATTGCTTCGCATCCAGGGTTCAATGAAGAGTTTAGACGTTTAGCAACCCAGAGGCGTGACGCGAATTCTAATGTTGTAGATGTTGTGTCAAATATTATTGCTGAGGTCCGGGCTCGGGGCGATCAAGCGCTACTCGAGTTTACAGAGGAATTTGATGGATTGAAATTTACCTCTGCCGACCAGTTACGTCTGTCAGATGTTGATTTAATGGAAGCGTCCAATCTAGTTCGTGATCGAGAACTACGGGCGCTAAAACATGCGTCAGATCGCATTCATTCATTCCACGACAAGCAACTTCCGTCTAACATAACGTATGAGGATGACGCAGGTGTTACACTTGGCCTGCGTTGGACGCCGATGGAGGCTGTTGGAATATATATACCGGGTGGTACGGCGGCATATCCGAGTTCTGTCTTGATGAACGCGATACCTGCAAAAATAGCGGGCGTTAAACGTGTCATAATGACCGTACCCCCGTCTGCACAGACTGTTAATCCCCTGGTTATAGAGGCTGCAAGACTTTCGGGTGTGGATGAGGTTTATCGGGTAGGTGGTGCTCAGGCAGTGGCAGCGCTGGCATATGGAACAGAAACAATTGTATCCGTCGATAAAATAACGGGACCCGGGAATGTGTACGTCACAGAAGCAAAGCGTCAGGTTTTTGGCCGGGTAGGAATAGATATGATTGCCGGACCATCGGAAATTTTAGTGGTAGCGGATGCCGAAAATGATCCCTCCTGGATTGCTGCAGATCTGATCTCACAGGCAGAGCATGATGTTTCTTCCCAGTCCGTTCTTATCACAGATAGTGCTGCCATGGCTGATGCTGTATCGGATGCGGTAAACAAGCTTTTATCAATGTTGCCAAGAGGCGACATTGCGCGAGAAAGTTGGGAAACCCACGGTTGTATCATTTTAGTTTCCAACATCAAAGAGTGTGTCGAACTCGTTAATCAGCTTGCTCCAGAACACCTTGAATTAGCAGTAAAATCACCGAAAAGTTTAGCGGAAAATATAATCAATGCCGGTACGATCTTTCTTGGTCATTACACTCCTGAAGCGGTAGGTGATTATGTAGCAGGCCCAAACCACGTACTACCGACGTCGGGGAATGCAAAGTTCTCCTCTGGCTTGAGTACTATGGATTTTATGAAACGAACAACTTTTGTGGAGTGTGATGAGAAGGCACTCACACGTATAGGCCCTGATGCTGTGACCTTAGCCAACGCCGAGGGTCTGGATGCTCACGCTCTATCGGTATCTATGCGCTTGCGAAAAGATTAACGAATGGCAAAAGTGCGAACTTTTGTGAAAGTTCTTTAAGGAATGTCCTGTCTAGTGGACAGAACGATGGAGTGTCTGGTCAGTCTAATGGGCGTTTGTACTATTGGGATAAATGGCGAACGTGAAATTAGGGTCTTGACCTCTCGTGCTCAAAACCGCACTTTCCGCCATACGCAACACTGACCAAGGGGTATAATGGCGAAAGAAGAATTGATGGAGTTTGCAGGAACGGTTCTTGAACTGCTTCCAAATGCTATGTTTCGGGTTAAGTTGGAGAACGAGCACGAGGTATTAGCTCACACGTCTGGGAAGATGCGAAAAAACCGCATCCGTGTTTTGGCAGGTGATAAGGTAAACGTGGAAATGACCCCGTACGATCTAAGCAAAGGTCGCATCACCTTTCGTTTCAAATAACCGCTATGTTGCGGACCGACGGTCCGAATCAAATTGTTTTAGCATCAGGTTCTCCGCGACGAAAAGAACTACTGGCGCAGGTGGGACTATCACCCGTCGCTATTGTACCTGCTAATACCGTTGAAGTACGGCTCGAAGGAGAAAAGCCAAAAGCTTTGGTTGAGCGGTTGGCTTGCCGAAAAGCAGAGGTGGTCGCGAAGACCCTTAATGGAAAGTGGGTGGTGGCGGCCGACACTGTCGTAGTGGCCGGAAATCGTATTTTAGGAAAACCCTCTACTCAAGTTGAAGCTCGGAAATTTCTTCAATTATTGTCCGGACGGCGCCATCGGGTCCTTACGGGGGTGGTTGTCATTAGACCTGACGGCGAATTGTCACGTCGAACAGTTACTACAACAATAACATTTAAGAGACTTGAAGGGGATGAAATCGAGCGATATCTGTCTTCGGGTGAATGGCATGGTAAAGCTGGTGCCTACGCTATCCAAGGGTATGCTGGCGCATTTGTTCGGCACTTAACGGGTTCGTATTCAAATGTGGTTGGATTGCCTTTATACGAGACGTTGGCTCTGCTCCGAGGGTCAGGTTTCGTATTTTCAAGAGAAATTAATGTGGTGAAAAAGAACGATGGCTGAGGACTTATTTATAAATGTTACCCCGGCGGAAATCAGGTCAGCTCTATTTATTGATGACGTTCTTGTTGATTTGATAGTGGATCACAACGATCGCACAAGTGTCGTTGGTAATATTTATTTGGGACGCATTGAACGTGTAATGAACGGTATGCAGGCGGCATTTGTCAATATTGGGCTAACTCGGTCGGGTTTTTTGGGACTAGACAACGGTACACGTCGGAACGGAGAGCCCGATATTCCTGTTCATGAAGGCGAACAGGTTATCGTGCAGGTTACCAAGGATGCTCTTGAAGGAAAGGGTGTACAATTATCGCGGCGGATCGCATTACCCGGGCGGTATCTCGTTTATGCGCCCCGACAAGACCGTGTGATGGTCTCCCGAAAAATAGAAGATGAAGGCGAGCGTGACCGTCTCACTGAAATTATGACTAATCTTGCCTCGCCTGAGGAGGGGTTTATCGTAAGGACTGCTGCAGTAGGTGTGTCGAATGATGAACTCCAAACAGATTGTAAGGACCTTCGTCAAAAGTGGCATGACATAGAGGTTTCTCAAGCTTCGTCTAAGGTGCCATCTTGTCTTCACGAAGATCTAGATCCAGTATTGCGGGTTCTCAGGGATCATGCGCTGGATAATATAAATACGGTGCATGTAGACGACCCGAAGGCGGTAACGAAGGCGCGGGATTTTTGTGAACGGGTGATGCCGGGTATGGCGGATAGGGTCAAGTTACATTCGGGCCCCAAAGAGATGTTTGAACAGTATGGGATTGAGGAAGAGGTTAGCCGGACCGGTGAGCAGCGTGTAGATTTAATTTCTGGTGGTAGCCTCGTGATTGAAACCTTGGAAGCTTTGACTGCAATTGACGTCAATTCTGGGCGCTTTGACAGTGCCGGCGATCATGAACAAAATGCGTTTCTAACGAACTGTGAGGCTGCCCGTGAAGCCGCCAGACAAATCCGTCTCCGGAATATTTCAGGTTTAATCGTAGTAGATTTCATCCATATGGAGGAAACTAAACATTGGAATGAGGTGATAGAGACCTTTGAAAACGTATCTGCTCGCGACCGGAACCCTACTCGGGTGCTCGGGGTCACGAATGCGGGTTTGTTTGAAGTAACCCGTCGTCGTCGTCGAGAGCCCTTATTAAATACAATGACCCAAACGTGTGAGGCATGCGGGGGGTCTGGGCGTGTTAGGTCTATGGAGACAATATCAATAGAAATACTACGATCGCTGCGCCGTGAAGCCCGTGTTGCGGGGCCTGGTGAGTTGGTAGTTTATGCCTCTGAAGGGGTAATTGATTTGCTTGAGAATACCTATGGTATTGAAGTGGATGCGATTGAAGACGAGTGGGGACGGACCATTGTTCTGCGGGCGGATAATGACTACGAGCGCGATAGGTTTGACATAGTTACAATGCGTCCAAATGAGTGACAAGGTAAAACCTAGTTGTCCTATCTGCGGCGCTGAACGGGTCGATAAATTTCGACCTTTCTGCTCAAAACGATGTGCTGAAATTGATTTGGGACGCTGGTTTACAGGAAGCTACGCGGTACCTACAGAGGAATTATCGGATGATATAGAGTTCGGGTTTGGCGATGAGGGGTCAGAGGAATAAAAAGTAGTTATGATGCACTGTGTTTAAAGATCATTCGCTAGACAGCAAATCTGTAATTGCCTATAAGCTCGGTTCGCAGAGTTTCTGCGTGTGCCCAGGTAGCTCAGTTGGTAGAGCATCGCACTGAAAATGCGGGTGTCGGCTGTTCAAATCAGCCCCTGGGCACCACTTTTTCTGTTAAGTATTTGATTTTATTGGGTAAATCGGGCTAAAATTGCTGAAAGAAAACAGGTTTTAAATCCTTCGGCTAAGGAATCAACCGGAAAGCGGGAACGACCAGGGACTCACTTCCTCGGCGGTCCGTTCT
>CAYPNT010000130.1:0-5145 GCA_964412235.1 uncultured Rhodospirillaceae bacterium | reverse complement strand
ACCTGTGACCTCTGGCTTCGGAGGCCAGCGCTCTATCCAACTGAGCTACGGGTGCTTATTGGAGTGACCAGTGTTTGACCCTCTTTAAGGCCATAGTCTCAACATCGACGAGCGGAGCATAGCGGTCCCTTTGTGTCTCAGCAAACTTAATAGTGGTAATTGATGAGAATTTTGGAGGTACATCATTATTGTCATTCGAGGACTTCGAGCGTACGGCGTATTTAATTCAAGTTATTTTATAGGCGAATACCATTTGGGCATTGAGACTGCTTAATAGAAAATGCCAAAAAATATGTAACGCTGTGTTTTTGTCCTCAGATGTGGCTCACCTCTACCTTTTCCATTATCCACGGTGTTGTCTGTGTCCGGAATGCTGGTCGATTTCATAAAACACACTGTTTCGTCACTTTCGATTTTTGAAAACCTTCTGTATTATCTCGGAGGAAATATAGGGCGGCCTATGGCATATTCATCATGACAACAATAAACCTAGAAACTGAAACAACCGTTGTTGACGCATTAGATGTATCTTGCGATGGCGGCGGTGGCGTTCAGGGGCATCCGAGGGTGTTTTTGAGTCTTGAAAGTGGCGAGGTCAAATGTCCCTATTGCGACCGGCGTTTCGTCAGCGTATCCAGTGGGCCTAGCGGCGACAATAATTGACTTGCAAAGTGGTTCCTTGAGATCAAACTACCCAGTCAGAAAGCTTTTTTATGCTGAGACTGGATATATTTGAATTTTAGCTTCACACTATCCGTGTATTTATTTGGGAGCTAATACCATCACCATTTGACGTCCTTCGATCCGGGGAAACTGCTCTATCTTGCTTAGGTTTTCTAGATCATCTCTTACCCGGTGGAGTACATTCAAACCCAATTCTTGGTGGGCCATTTCCCGTCCACGAAATCGCATCGTTACCTTCACCTTGTCGCCGTCGTCGAGAAATTTGCGCATCGAGCGCATTTTGACCTGGTAATCGTGATTATCAATGTTGGGTCTTAGTTTTATTTCTTTGACGTCGATAGTTTTTTGTTTTTTTCGCGCTTCATTCTTTTTTTTCTGTTCCTCGTATCGAAATTTACCATAATCCATAATTTTACATACCGGAGGATCGGCAGTGTCCGCTACGATAACAAGGTCTAGCCCTAATTTTGCTGCGCGGTCTAAGGCGTCGTCTCTAGAAACGACGCCGATTTGTCCGCCTTCTGCTCCAATCAGACGCACTTCGGTGGCATCGATCATTTCATTGATGGGCCGTTCTTCCCTTATGGGTGGCTCTATACTTGTTTGTCTTGAGATTGAATTTCTCCCCAAATTGTTTCAATTAGTTATTTTCAATAAAAACACTGTAACCAGTTCTTCTAATGTCACTCTTTTTATCAACCGAGCCCGTCAGGGCTTTGGCATTCTAAAGCAAGTCTAGCAACCGCTTCGTCAAGAGCAAGAAATTCCTGTTTGTCCCCGCCCAAACGCCTTAAAGCCACGGTACGGTCATTGGCCTCGCGTTTTCCGATTACTATAATTGAGGGGATCTTGGCTAAACTATGTTCTCTAACTTTGTAATTAATCTTTTCATTTCTAACGTCAAGTTCTGTCCTAATGCCGACACCACATAACTCTTCCACAACCTCTCGAGCATATTGGTCAGCGTCAGACGTGATCGTAGCGACCACAGTTTGTGTCGGCGCCAACCACGCCGGTAGGCGCCCGGCATAATTTTCAATAAGAATACCGATGAAACGTTCAAATGATCCCAGGATTGCTCGATGCAGCATGACTGGGCGGATTTTTTCACCATTTGGACTAATATAGGAAGCGTCCAAGCGTTCCGGCAGCACAAAATCAACCTGTAAAGTTCCGCATTGCCAGTCTCGACCAATGGCATCACGGAGAACGAATTCTAACTTCGGGCCATAAAATGCTCCTTCGCCAGGATTTAAAGAATATTCTAGCTTAGAGGATCGAATCGCGTTGACGAGAGCCGCCTCTGCTTTGTCCCAAACGGGGTCGTTTCCCGCCCGAATCTCTGGTCGATCTGCGAATTTGACGGTCACATTATCAAACCCGAGATCACTGTACACACTAAGTAATAATTCACAAAAATTTTGAGTTTCCGAAGTAATTTGATCTTCTGTGCAGAAAATATGTGCGTCATCTTGGGTGAACGCTCGGACACGCATCAACCCGTGCAACGCGCCAGATGGCTCGTAACGATGACATGACCCGAATTCTGCCATTCTAAGTGGCAAGTCGCGATAACTTGTGATGCCCTGACGAAAAATCTGTACATGTCCTGGACAGTTCATTGGTTTTAAGGCGAAAACTCTTTCGTCCTCTGTCTCTGCTGTAAACATATGTTCACGAAATTTATCCCAATGTCCTGAGGTCTCCCATAATCGGCGGTCAATTAGCTGTGGAGTTTTTACTTCGACATAGTCTGCTTTTTGGAGGCGAGAGCGTATATATTTTTCAAGTGTATGGTATAACGTCCAGCCTTTGGGGTGCCAGAAAACACTACCAATCGCTTCTTCCTGAAAATGGAAAAGTGCCATTTCTCGGCCTAGGCGCCGATGGTCTCTTTTTTCTGCTTCTTCCAGCATCGTGAGATGATTTTTAAGCTCTTTTTCGTTTCGCCAAGCTGTTCCGTAAATACGTTGGAGCATTTCGTTTTGTGAATTTCCTCTCCAATAAGCACCGGCTAACTTTTGGAGTTTAAAAGCTTTCCCGACGTAACCTGTCGACGGGAGGTGCGGGCCTCGACAAAGGTCTATCCATTTTCCTTGGCGGTAAATAGAAATGGTTTCGGTTTCTGGTAGGTCCTCGATTAATTGAGCTTTGTATTTTTCGCCAATACTGCTAAAAAAACTGATAGCGCGTTCTCTCTCCCATTCCTCGCGAATAAAAGCATCATCACGCATTATGATTTCTGCCATCTTCTTTTCGATTGTGTCTAAATCGTTTTGAGAAAATGGCGTTTCTCGCGCAAAGTCATAATAAAAACCATTTTCTATCGCGGGCCCAATTGTCACTTGTGTTCCCGGGAACAACTCTTGTACTGCTTCCGCCATGACATGGGCGGCATCGTGGCGAATTAGCTCAAGTGCTTCTACTGATTTTCGTGTTATGATTTCTACAGATGCATCATGTTTGATGGCGTGTGACAAATCTAACAACCGGCCATCTACTTTTATGGCAAGTGCGGCCTTCGCAAGGTTCGGTCCAATTTCCGCTGCCAACTCGGACCCGGTAACAGGTTGGAAAAATTTCTTTTTTGTACCGTCGGGAAGGTTAATTGAAAAGCTGGTCATATTATCCTTGGTTTTTTAACGTTAGGCGGCATTTAAAGTAAACTGAGCGCTGCGGCAACCTCGTTAACGTTAAGATCGGACAGTTTTTCTTTATACAATACAGTTACGTCCGGTCCTCGAGGCGCTGTTATGTTAGGATTTGATTCTCTCGAAAACAAAACGATGGATTTACATCCACATATTGCCGCAATGTGCATCGGACCAGTGTCATTGCCCACGGCTCCAATAGCCGACCGCGAAAGCGTGGCGAGGTCCGCAAACGACGTTTTTCCGGCTAAAGAAATGCCGCCAGAGGAGGATGCAATTTCGTCCGCCAGTGGTATTTCCCTGTAACTGCCCAATATAACCGTACCAAGTCCATTATTTGAAAGAGTCTGAGAAAGTTTTATATATTTTTCTTTTGGCCACCGCTTCCCTAGGCGGTGAGATGCACTACCTGGTATTATCAGAATGAAACGCTCCGGCAAATTAAAATGTTCAACTGATGAGACTAACCATGAAAGGTCGGGTGCGGGAATTTTAGGGAACCCCATTTCGGATAGCTGCTCAGCTTGCCTTTCAACAGTATGCATTAGATTTCTTTTAGGGTTGCTATGAGGGTGAGAGCAGCCTGCTGCGATTCCTGACCATTGAGGACGTCTAAATCCTTTCATTAAGCGGAAATACCAGTTTGAACGCTTAGAAGTTTGAAGGTCGTAGACTCGCGTAAAATGGCCACCTCGCAATATTCTTCGAAGTTTTTGGATACCGATCAGATTTAGCCAAGAGGGTCGGTTATCTATCCAAACATCGTCAAAGTAACCAGAGTCTTTTGCAAGGCCGGCGTATGCGCTGGTTGTGAGGAGCACAACTGTATCATGTATATGGGCCTGCCGTATCGCGGCGAAGGGCCCTGTCGCCAGAACAAAATCACCAAGAGCCCCATGCTTAATGACAAGAATTCGTTTTTGAGAATTAATCATTCACTGTGCATGAGTTCATCATAGACTGCCAGGGTAGCGGAACACATTTTTTGTTTCGAGAAGTTTTCGGAGATATGCGTTATCGCCAATTTAGAATGTTTGTCGCGGTCCGCGTTGGTCATATCTAGTGTGTGACATAAGGCTTTGGCCAAGGCTTTTGGATCTCCCGGCGATACTAGCCATCCGGTTTTACCGTCTTCTACCGTTTCTCGTGCACCTCCATGATCACTGGCAACAACCAGCCTCCCCATTGCTAGTGCTTCAGCGGCTACTCGACCAAAAGCTTCCGGGTCTGTAGAAGGACAAACCACTACATCAGCAAGCATATAAGCGGCTGCCATATCTCGGCAGGGTCCGGTGATATGGATTATGTCCTGGACGCCATTTTGTCTTATTAGATTTTCTAGTTCCATACGGTATCGCGTCCGGCCTTGATCGTCCCCAACGAGTAGTATACGGACGTCGGGGCGCGATAGGATTCGTGCAGCCTCAATCAAAACGCGTTGGCCTTTCCAGCGGCTAAGTCTCCCCGGTAGCATAATCACCGGTTTATGATCGTTTAGACGCCATGAGTTTGCCAGTTGCACAATCCTCTCTGCGGACACAACACGTGGATTAAAGGTGTCCAAATCTATCCCCCTCGAAATAACACGGATTTTTTCATGCGGAGTATGGTAGTTTTCTGCTACGTGCTGCCCAATAAAGTTTGATATTGCAATAACGCGGTCTCCTTTAGTCATTATTGCGTTATATTTTTTCTTTAAAGGATTGTTGAAATTGTAGGTGCCGTGAAATGTTGTCATAAACGGAATTTTACATCTGTTTGCCGACAGGCGCGCACTCCAAGCTGGTGCGCGGCTCCGAGCATTAACTAT
>CAYPNT010000129.1:0-5266 GCA_964412235.1 uncultured Rhodospirillaceae bacterium | reverse complement strand
GGTAACGGAATGGTAACGGTTTTGACAGTGGGCGACGGCGGTAAAAAGTAAAAAGAACGTCACCGCCCATTATATATGCGTTTTGGTACTGTTTCGTACAAAAGCTCTCCAACACAATCCTTTCTTAGTCGCACCCGTCTGGCTTGGTGTCGCATTGCTTTTGGCTGGTCCTCAAACAAATCTTTGTATTTCGATGATTTAGTATAGGATGGTCTACCGTTTTCAGGGGTGGTTTTTGTTATGAGATGGGTACTCATAGAAATAGCCGTTGTAATGGCCTTCGTGACATCCACGCACGTGTTTGCCGCGTCACGCATACCGATAACTCCTGCTAGTCAGCGGCTTTGTCACATGGCGAACGTTGTACACACGGGAAAATGGGATAATGGACAAAGGGGATATGTTTACAAAGCCCAATCGCGAGGGTTTACGGAACTGGAATGTGCCCATCATCTCGCGGATGGTAGTCGATGGTCGAACCCCGAGCGGCGCCAGGCGACCTACGCTCGTCTTCTGCGGAAACAAGACCCGGCGACGACCGCGCGTGCGGCGCAGGAACGAGCGAAGCGTCTAGAGGCGGTGGCACGGCGGGCACGGGCCGGGAAGAATGCGGCGGCAGAGGCGGCCGCACGTCAGGCCCGGATTGAAGCCGAACGCCTCGCAACACTAAGGACGGAACGGCGCGAAGCGGATGCGACGGCACGCCTTGAAGCGGCGCGTAAGATGGCGGCCAAGGAACAAGAGGCCAAACGGGCCCAAGAAGCCGCGACGCTCGCTAAACTGGACGCCGAGCGGAAGTTAGCGGAAGCGAAAGCGCGCCAAGAGGCCCTGGCCGCGGAGTCGGCGAAACAACAGCGTCTCAGGGTTCTGTTGGTTGGTTTGCGCTCCACGAACGAACTTATGGAGGTCGCTGTACCGAGCGCCAAGGTACGCAAACTTCCCACGCGACGCGGTGGCGCGGTCCGGACCTTAACCAATGGGCACACAAGCGCATGTTGTGGTGGTCCGGGATGCTTCTAAGGCGCGGCTTGAGGCCTTCTTCGGGAACAACGAGACCCATAAGGGGAAGGTGTACAACTTGATAAAGAGAGGCCTGTCGGATGTATTCATCTATGTTTCTGGACATGGTGTTCCCGGTGAGGACCGGCATGGATACTTGTTGCCGGTTGATGGTGATCCGAGCCAGGTTTATCTAACGGGCTATAACGTCCGTACGCTGGTGCAGAATATGGACAAGGTTCCGGCACGATCGGTAACGATTGCGCTTGATAGCTGTTTTTCGGGGCTTTCTCAGGCGGGTAGTCTGGTCAAGGCGGCATCAGCCATCTCCATTCGTCCCCGTATTGCGGGGTATGGGAATGTGACGCTGCTGACGGCGGGGAAAGGGAACCAGATGGCCTCGTGGGATACGGGTGCGAATCTGGGTTTGTTCACGCGCCACTTTATCGAGGGTATGCTGGGGGCGGCGGATGAACGCAGTGGTGATGGTAACGGCTCGATTGAGTTTGCGGAGTTGAAGCGATATTTATAGAGCCGGGTAAGTTATCAGGCACGACGACGGTACAGCCGGGATCAAACGCCGGAGGTTCACGGCAAGCTTAACAAGGTGATGTTGGCGGCGTTGATGCCGGAGTTTACCTTTGGTGATCCGAACGCCACGGGTCCCTTGCCGGGTTTGCGCGACCGTGTTCAAGCGCCATCGCCGCTGAGGCAGCCGGCCCCGACCGGGAGTTCCCAGAAACCGAGGGCCAAGGGTGACAACGACCCGGTGGGTGATATTTTGAGAACCCTCACCGGTGACGACACACGCAGTGCACAAGAACTCGATGACCCCTACCAGAATAACTACTAGGTAAGCGCACACACCTATAATAACCTGCTTTGGTGCTAGCATCGCCGCCGAGATTCTAGCTAATACTATGGTTAACACCGAGGCCAAGTCCGTTGTTCCTGGGGAATTTCTACCCCGAGTTTTTACAAAGTTGTGAATGGTAGCACTAAGTTTCTTCAGCTAAGGTTAGATATGTCATTACGAAACTTGCGAGTTGACCAAGTGGGAAGCCTCCTGCGGCCACGGGAGTTAATAGACGCATTTGTGTCACGTGGTCGTAACGAACTAGATGATGGTATTCTGCAATCTGTGCAAGATGAGGCGATTAAAGCCGTCGTGTCAAAGCAGGAAAGCTTGGGTTTGCCTATTGTGTCGGATGGTGAGTATCGGAGATTAAATTGGCAAGTAAGTTTTTCTCGGGTGGCGGGCTGGGATTTATGGCAGAGGTCTTGGGACTTGTTCCTTAAAAACCCTGGAAAGGATGCGGGTGAGGACGAAAAGCCGGGGCAGCGTGGCGCTGACGCTGTAGAGGTTTTTAAGGTGCCCGCGACGAGGAAACTGTCTCTTCAGGAAAATTTTCCACTTAGAGAATTTAATTTTCTTAAGTCGGTTACGGAAACCCCAGGCAAAATAATGATGATGGGGCCGGATAGGGTGGCACAGATGTGTGATATCTCGAATTCTCATCGTTCGTACCGGTCCAGAGAGCTATTTTTAAATGACGTTGCTAAAATTCAGAACCAGATGGTCGGGGAATTAATACAAAGCGGCTGTAGTTACATCCAAATTGATGAACCCAGTTACACCGGTTATGTCGACCCAGAAAGCCTTAGTCGAATTAAAGCGATGGGGGAGGACCCGGAGGTAAATATGCGGCGAGCAGTAAGCGCCACAAATTCTGTTATTTCGGGTTATAAAAATCTCGCAACTTTTGGTGTTCACATTTGCCGCGGCAATCGAGCATCCATGTGGCATCGAGAAGGTTCATATGATCGAATAGCTGAATATTTATTTTCGGAATTAATGTTTGACCGGTTGTTGCTTGAATATGATACAGAACGAGCCGGCAGTTTTGATGCGTTGAGATTCGTTCCGAAAAATGGACCCGTTGTCGTGCTGGGTCTCCTTACGACAAAATCAGACAAGGTAGAAAGTATGGATGATTTGCTGTTTCGGATCGAAGAAGCACAAAAATTTATAGATATAGGACAACTGGCGATTAGTCCGCAATGTGGGTTCGCATCTGGAATAGGGGGTAATCTTTTAAGCGAAGGATCGCAGTGGCAAAAATTGGAGGTGATGATGGAGGTCGCGGAGAAAATTTGGGGTACTCGGAGTTAGGTGTAAAAATTCGGAATTGCGTGATTTTAGCTCTAGTTTGTACCTCCGATTGGTAAAAAATCTAAAAATTGTTTGCTTGACATTTTGTAACGCATTGAAAAACCATATGTTTTAGCTTTTATTTTTTTGAAAAAAGTTGATGTGATTCGCTGAAAAATCAGGCTTAAATACGTTTGTCGAAGTTCGTTTCAAGATTTTGGTGCCCAAAGGTTGAGCGCTGAAGAGAAGGGGATCGGGATGGCGAGTGTTAAAAAGTTATTATCTGAAGCACTGCATTTAGCCTTATGGTTGGTTGCGATGCTCACACTTCTACAGATTTTGTTTGGCTCAAGCTTTGTGACTCTTTTTGGCATGGATGTTGTCGCCAACATCGGAGTGCTTGCACAAAAGTTTGGTAACGCCGGTTTAATCGGTGTTATTGCTGCGGGTATCGTAGCGTGGCTGATCGTACGAGATAGAAACTCGTCGAGCGGTTAGGGTTTGAGCGGAAATTGAGAGAAGTAATCAAACTGAGTTGGTTATAGTCACGCTCGACAATACTAGACTTAGGGTGATTTTGCGTAGTTGATAGTAGAGTAACGTCGAAAAACCAGGAGGAACCAGGAGTTAGCGATGACAGATGGTATTACAAGAGCTATTCGCGGGGTTATTGAAATTGCGCTTGCAGTGATAGCCTTAGGTGTTGTTCTGCAGATATTATTCCCTCAGGCACTCGTATTTATTAATTCGGATGTAGCGGGAAATCTTATCGGCCTGATTACTAAATTTTCAGGTGCAGGACTTATTGGCCTAATCGCCGCTTGGATAATTTGGACCCTAGCGACGAAACGCTAAATAAAGTTAAGACACATTTTTAACCCCTGAGAACTTCGGTTCTCAGGGGTTTTATTTTTGGCTAAGACAAATAAAAAGTTATTTTGTTAGTTTCGAACATATTAGCAGCGTCTTTGTTTTTCATGCATGCTCATTTCATGATTTCTGGGTAAGGATAACTAAGATACTCCAAAAGAAATGCGTGCCTCATTTACTAGTCGGTTTACTGCCAGAATAGAAAGTTGGTCAAACGGATTCCAGTGTGGTTTTTGGATCCTCATTGCTGGGGTCCTAATGGCCGGGCAATTGATAATTGTTCGCTTCATCGGTGATGAAATTGGTGTCTTTCAAATCATATTTTTCAGGGCACTTTTCGGTTTAGCGGCTATAACGCCACTTCTGGTCAGAAACGGTGAAGTTTATCTTCGTCCCAATCGTCCTGTGCTCGCTATACTTTGTGGGGCATTAGCTTTTGTTGCAACAGTATTTTTCTTCTTAGCAGCGACAGAGTTGCCTGTTGCTGATATCACGGCAATTCACTTTATACGTCCTGTTTTTGCGGCTGTTTTGGCTGCATTAGTGCTCAGAGAAGCGTGGCGGGGAGGACGTCTTGGTGCAATCGTTGCTGGGTTTGTTGGCGCGGCCGTGATTATCCGGCCTGGCTTGATCGAGTTTAACATCGGGATTCTTTATGTTTTCTGTGTTGTGATAGTCCAAAGTTGGAATCCAATAAATCGGAAGCTTCTGTCCAGGAGTGAACACCCAGACACTGTTGCGGTATGGAATATTCTTGCAGTACTCCCGTTAGCCGGGATATCGGCTGCTTTTTTCTGGATTACACCAAGTTGGTCCCATATTGGTTGGATGGCTATTATTGGTTTATTGGAAGTAGCCAACCAGAGGGTGTTAAGCCGAGCCTATATGCGCGGCGATGCGTTAGTTGTTGTCGCCTTGCATTACACCCGTCTTCCAATAGCTGCGCTTTTAGGCTTATTTATACTAGGCGAGTTTCCCGATTTATGGGTGTGGCTAGGCGGTGCTATTATCGTTGGAGCAGCAATCTATTTAACATTAGCGGAAACAAATTATAAGAATAGTTAGACTAGGTCTGTCTTCTGTTCGCATTTGCTCTTCTGCTATCAGATTTATGTATGAGGACACGATAGGAATCTCTGTTGTACAGAATCGCTCATGGTCGACGCTCAGCGAGGGTGTTGCACGGCTTTTGCCTGTTTAAGAGCTTGTCCTGAGCGTTCTTAATTAAGCTGCTTAGGCAACCAT
>CAYPNT010000128.1:0-5430 GCA_964412235.1 uncultured Rhodospirillaceae bacterium | reverse complement strand
CAAGGCTCTGTCTGGATGGGCATGGGGCAGGCGCTGACCGAAGAAACCCAGTATCATGAAGGGTTGCTAGTTTCTGGCAACATGCTTGATTATCGTATACCCACATTTGTTGATTCTCCGCCCATCGAAACCCACATTGTGGAATGCCCCGATCCAAATGGCCCGTTTGGCGCAAAAGAGGCTGGGGAGGCATCATTGGCGGGGTTTCTGCCCGCGTTAACCAACGCGATAGCAGATGCCGTGGGCGTGCGTGCGCGTGAACTGCCGGTGACACCGGATCGACTGCTTCAACTGCTCGAGGCAAGAGCGCAAGAAAATCGCTCCGCGGAGGCAGGTTGAGTAATGGAGTATTTGCCAGAATTTACACTTCATCGGCCGCAGACAGCTCAACAAGCGGTGACCTTGAAAGCCGCAGACGAAACATCGCGTTACGTCGCCGGCGGTACTGACATGATAGTGAACATCCGTCGCGGAATAGAAACGCCCGGCACCCTCATAGACCTGACAAATATTGACGATTTTGCGCAAATATCACGGGGACCCGACGGCATAAAAATTGGCGCTGGGGTGCGTTTGGCGGAGCTCGCGGATCATTCAGAAATGGGAAAAGACTATCACGCTGTCATAAAAGCGGCGACCTCTGTCGCGGGCCCTACCCACCGGCAATATGGAACGGTGGGCGGAAACCTTTGTTTGGACACTCGATGTCTATATTACAATCAGTCCCAGTGGTGGCGCGAAAGTAATGATTTCTGCTTAAAACACAAAGGTGAAGTCTGTCACGTCGCCCCCGGAGGGAAGTTTTGTTTTGCTGCTTTTTCGGGTGATTTAGCCCCCGCCTTGCTGGTTCACGACGCCGAAGTTGAAATAGTCGGCAAAGATGGCACCCGCGTGACGCCGCTAGAAGATCTCTACAGCGACGATGGGTTGGACCACTTAACCCTCAGCCATGACGAACTCTTAGTGTCGGTGCGCTTGCCAAAACCTGCGGAAGGCTCGGTATCTTCCTACGAAAAGTCCCGGATACGTGGTTCGATTGATTTTCCTCTTGCGGGTTGCGCGGTCTCTTTGTCGATTGAGGAACAAATTATAAAAGATATCAAAATTGCTCTAACGGCAGTGAATCCGGCTCCACAACTCCTAAAGGTCGCGGAGGAGTTGACCGGCCTGCCGGTGGATGAACAATTCCTAGATAAGGTTAGGGATGTGGTGAGAGCTCACGCGCGACCAATGACTACAACGACGGTTCGCCCCTGGTACCGACGCCGCGTGGTAGGCGCGTTGGCTCGAAAACTCGTGAAAAAGTTGGCTGCGGCTTAGTATTAATTGTAATGCGGTATATTTTTTATATACCTTTCAGCGTCTTGAGCTCCGTTAGGATGGGCATTTCGCGCAAATCTTGATCGCTGAGGCGGTCCCATTCTATGCCCAACGGTGCGGGCGGAGGTGTCTTTACCCGAATGGTTTGTGTTGGCGTGGCTACAACGGTAAGTGGTAGATCATTTGTCTCAATAGGAATTTGCCCCACGACCTGAATGTCATTTACGGTCGTGGCGACAGGAACTGGTTCGTGTCCTAACTCGCGCAAAATCGCGTATTCGATATCGCTATATCCTTCTCCCTTTCCGGCGCGTCGCCCAGATTTGGCGACTGCGACGCATCCCGTCACGATAGCATCCATTTGGGGCATGTCATCCAAGCGAACAGTCTCGGCCCAACGGGCACAACGAGACATTTGGGACGCAACGCCAATTGCGTCGAAGGGAATCTTTGCGGGATCTAAATGCATAAATCCCCCTTTTAAGCGCGGAGTTGGAACATAGACGTCGATGTTTCGCCTTAATGCCTCTCTGCGAACATATTTCTGCGGGGAATCCGGGTTAACTTTAATGCGTTTAGCGTCTCGCCATTCCGGTTCGAGAAACAATCGGAGAGCCGCCTGTTTGGCGCCTTTAAAATTTGGGATCCGGCCGTGCGGCGGAAAGGGGAAGGCGGCAAGTCTTTCGGCCTGTAACTGGTCCCACACCATATTTCGAATTTCTTGTTTCGATCTATAAGCCAAACTCAGCCACTATTTTGATTATGTTTAAATTCAATTAAATGTCCGATATTTTTGGTGGCGGTTCACAAACTGCTTTTGCCCAACGCCAATATGTCTGCTTCCCACTCACCCCGGCTAAAATTCAGAATACGCAAAGGGTCAGCGGGTCCCCACGTTATTTCCAGCGCCGTTAAGGGGGCGGCGACTGTCAGGTGATAGGTTTCCTGCCAGTGTGGATCACTCGGTATATGCGACGGGAGTATAGTTTTTTCTGAAATACCCGCGGGTATGTTTGGGCCTTCGAGCGTGATCTCTATGGTGGTCCCGTTTGACGTCTTAGCGTGCGTGTCCCAGACTTTATTGCCGTTATGTACCGCTGTGCTACTTTTTTTCCGGGAGAGAACAGTTAACGCCGCCGCGGAGAGTTCGATTAACGCCGGCGCGGTGTGGGTGTGGTATATCTCTGTGTCTATCTTCCTGTAGGGGCGTACCGTAGGGTCTGAGGACGGTGGGTTGTCTAGTCCCTTGGGTGTTTTGTATCCCTCTTCTTTTCGGACCTTCATGTAGTCTTTAAACATGCTACGTTTATTTGGGTCGCCGTTCTCCTTATAGATATATGGACAGACGTCTACACAAATATGGCAATAAGATTCCCGAAAGCGAGAGATCGGATAGCATTTTTCGATGTTGGTAAGCCATCGCTTAACGCCGTCGGTGACTATGTAGTCGTCCGGTATCGCATCACCCGGGCAGTTGTTTCGACAGAGATTGCAGCTTACGCAATAGTCCTGGATACCGAATTCTCGGGGCTTGTCGTATGCGACCGGCAAATCAGTAGTAACAAATCCCGGCCGGAAATTTGCCCCAAGCTCCGGGTGGATTAGACTGCCATGCCGGCCCAATTCGCCGAACCCAACTTCCTGAAACACAGGAATAGCCTGTATTTGAAAGGATCCATTGTGGTGAGCTGTCGCGGGGTAGCCCCACTCTTCACGGATAAAGCGGGCTAACTCGGTCGCTATGTCGGCACATTTAGCGTAGGCGGTCATCGCTTCGAGGTCTACTTCGTCAGGACCCTCCAGCGCTTTTGCATAATCTTCGTAAACAATCACCGCAATTACGTTTTCGTGAGCAATTTCAACGCCCAGTTCAATAAATTCGGGTTTCAACGCGGTCATCCCGGTGTCGGCTGCCCCCAATTCAGCTGCCTTTTGCTTGATAATGTCGCTCATCCGCTGTGGGTCTTGAATTTTGGTCTTGTCTTCCGAGACGTTCCCGTCCCGCAATGGGACGAGTTCATTCCAATGTGCCATCATAGCCTCGCGGGCTGGGAATTTTCGTTGCCATAATGGGATTTCAGTCATTTTACGGTCTCGAAGAGACGCGCAGAGCAAGGCGTCTTGCATGCCTTGTTCTCGGATCCAACTTTTACCGATCATTGTCGTAGTTCCCCGATTTTAGGATAACGGTTTTAGAATAATCCTTTCTGCTTCCCCGTGACAAGCCGGCCCGATGTAAGTTAGTGAACTGTTCGCAGAACTCTGGCGGCTTGCGCAGCTACTTCACGTTTAATTGGCGTATCGTTGATGGGATAATTCATTAGCGTCGCAAACAATCCCATGACGATTGCAGACCACCAGACAATGTTAAAATTACCAAACATGTCGAAGAAGAAACCCGCGCCGTATATACCAATGAAACTGCCAATTTGATGAGCGAGAAACGCAAATCCCAGAAGCATTCCCATGTGCTGCAATCCGAATACGCGCGCGATAATAGAGCCTGTCAGGGGTACGGTTCCGAGCCATAACAATCCCATTAGAGCGGAAAAGATTATGACGCTTGTGGCGGTGATAGGCAGGAGGATAAAGACAATCATAAGAACTGAACGCAGCGAATATAACCAGCAAAGCAGATATTTCTGGCGGAATTTAGCGCCAGCAAAACCCCAGAGAAATGTTCCGATGATATTAAATAATCCGATGATGGACAAAGCGTATGCGGCCACGGTCGCGTCGATGTTAAGGTTTTCAAGCATGACTATAAAATGTGTACTTATAAACATTGTTTGTAATCCGCAGACGAAGTAACCAGCGATGAGGAATTTGTAGCCACTGTGCCGAAAAGCTTCCCGTATTGCCGTGCTAGTGTCTTGGTGCGTGGTGTGAGGGCGAACTGGGTTTTCTGCGCGGGGACTAGCCATCGCAATGGCGAGCGGAATGATTAGGGCAGTGAGACCCGCCATGATGTAGAGCGTTATAACCCAGCCCTCGGTGTCGACTATGTATTGACCAATGGGGATCATTATGACCTGTCCAGAGGCCCCACCCGCACTGGCGATCCCCAGGTAGAAATCTCGCTTTTTAGTTGAAACGGTTCGGCTGATTGCGGAGAGGATGATTGGAAACATCGCGCCTGACATAGCGAGACCGGTCAACAGGCCTATTGAGAGGTGTGCCATAATTGGGGTTGTGGCGACGGTCATTAACAGCAATCCAATAGTATAGAGCACGCCTGCGGCGGCTATTACGCGTCCCGCACCGTATTTGTCTGCTATGTTACCAGCGACGGGCGTCGCGATACCCCAGAACAACGACTGGAGCGCGATTGCGAGTGATAGTACGGCGAGGCCGTCAAACAATTCTTGGCTGGCCGGATTAATCCAGACTGCAAATGCCATACGGACGCCGAATGAAAGAAAGGCGATAACCGTTCCCGCAAGCAAAATAATAAAAGGCGTGCGCCACCCGGCATTTGTAGACGGCGAGTTCATCGTTTTTCTCTCAATAAAAACAATAGCCTAAAGGCTCTTTCTGTCCGACCACAGGCCGATAACATCGGCCGACTCGGTGACCTCACCAAAATGCATCTCCACGCAGCGCAGTGTCTTGTCGTGAAGGTCCCGATCAAAGGATGCCACGCAATCCCTTGGAACAACAATATAATACCCCCGGGCAGACGCGTCCCGCAGCGTCGATTCTATGCACACGTGGGTCTGCACGCCTACCATGACTAATGTTTGTATTCCTCGGTCTCGGAGAATTTGATCGAGCTCGGTACCAATAAACGCACTGTGTCGATGCTTTTCTATTATGAGATCGTCGTCCTCGGGACACACGCCAAAGAATTCAGCTCCCCACGTGCCTGAGACACAATAAGCATCTTTGATGCCTCGGGAAACCTGTCGGGCGTGAATGGGCGGGGACAGATACGTTCGGTCATAGTCTGCTTTTACCCAAATCACCGAACCCCCGGCCGCCCTCATTTGTGTAACCAGTTTCGCGATTGGTTCGACTGCCGCCTGGCAGTCGTCCACCGGTTTTTTGAGGTTAACCTCTGTGAGCCCGCCACTCGCCCAGAAGTCATTTTTAAGATCAATCGCAAAAACG
>CAYPNT010000127.1:0-5480 GCA_964412235.1 uncultured Rhodospirillaceae bacterium | reverse complement strand
GTTTCCGCCATTCGCGGCGTTGGATTACCCAGACGGGGTTCCCGGCAAATGGTCTTAGCCACCAGAGCACCCAATCTATTAAGATCTATGACCTCATCGTATTCCCAGGAAAAAGCCCCGGAAGCGGGCTGTATCGGGTTTTGAAACATCAGATCGCCAATTTTTACAGAAAGATCTACCATCCGACCGCCTCCTGCATGTTGAATACGGGTCCCTCTCGGCAAACACGCCGAAGCACTCGTTCGCCTTCTACCTGGAACGTTCTCATGCACACATAACAAGCGCCAAAACCGCAGACCATAATCTGCTCCATTGCCACCTGCCCGGGCACATTGTGTTTTTTCCCAAGCTTTTGCATTAGTTTAAGCAAGCGACTCGAACCACAGGTAAAAAAAGCATCCGCCTTGCCAGAGGATATCAGTCGTTCGAGTATTTTTTCAACATTACCGACAGCACTACTGTCGTCTTCATCTACCACGGAAAGCGTCTCAGCACCCAACGCACGAAACAAGTCCTGCGACATCAACAGGTCGGACCGACGTGCGCTCAAAATAGCGGTGACACCTAAGGCTTTTTCCGCTGCAAGTTGGGACAATGGCGCGAGAGTCGCCAATCCCACTCCCCGACCCAGCACAACAATATTCTTCCAGGCCGGATCCAGCTTAAAGCCGATCCCCAGGGGCCCAGAGATATTGAACGTGTCTCCAGGCTCTAGCATACCCATCCCCCTCGTACCACGGCCCTCGCACTTATAGAGAAATTCAATTTTTTGGCCTGCCCCATCAATACGGTACACACTCATGGGGCGACGCATCCAAACCTCAGCTCCATCCGGTGATGGGCACAGCAGGTGGAAAAATTGTCCGGCGTATGCCGACAGGGCCTTCTTGGGAACGGCGAGGCACAGCAATTTATATTCCTCATTTACCCATTCATTGGAAACAACGTCAGTTAAATATTCCCCAACGGGTTTCGCGGGGTAGCGATCCGGATCCCCGGGTCGAATTGCTGAAGTTGTGTAGTTTTCATTGGGACGGAGGTCAGTCATTTTTCTATATATGCCGTTCAAGGGGAAAAACGTTTATCATAAAAGTGTAATAAATTAAAGAAAAACGCCTTTTTTAATACATTTGGCGCGCTCCCCAAATAACATCGTGATGTTGATGCGGTGATTTTGATATCCGGGGGCAAAATCAGGTTTATCAGTTTCATGAAAGAGACGTGAATCAAATAACACCGCGCGATTTGTCCGATAGGGAACCGAAACCGCGGAGACAGAACCAAGGCTTAAAAATTGTTCTATCTCAGCCTGATCTTGCTCGTAACCGAAATATTCCCAGGTTGATGGAGGTGGTTCGCGATAGACCGAGAGCCCGCCACTTAAAGGGTTTTGATTTGACCGGTCAGGCGTAATCCAAAAGTTAAGGCTTATGGCTGCATCGTCGGCATGCACTCTAATAGGCAGCGAACCTACCAAACTTTTAAATGCCCAAGCTTGAGAAAGCGGATAGACACCCAGGATTTCAGGTAAAGCCGTCCGGAATTCATGCGCGATTTGAAGAATTAATGGACAAGCTAACCCATCTTCGAGGTAGGAAGCTACAAAACCCGGTATGTGGTGAAAGTCGTGCCAAATTGTACTTTGTTGCAAAAAACGTTGGAGCATCTTTAATGCTCGAGGACTGAGCAAATTGTCAAAATAAGAAATAAATGGCGCACCGGCCGCGTATTCTTCCCTAATTTTGTCAAAATCCAGGTCAGGATTTACCACACCCCCTGGCACTTCAGGCGTGTCCACAAAGTGGATGGGTCCATTATAATCTGCACCAAGGCGGTTTAGCTGATCAGATGATAATGCAGTCACGCCTTCTGTTAATTCTTTAGAAACGCCGTCATAGAGGCGAGCAAGAATTTTAAATCTTTCACGGTCTCGGGCACGGAACGACAAATTTCGAAACAGATCTGCGTCGTGTTTCAGTTTTAAGGATGTTGCGGTTTCCAGAGACTTCGCCGCAATACCGGTCCGGTCGTCACCTCTTCGCAACTCATAGGTACGTGCAAAATGATCGAGTGATCGGCCAAGATTGCCGAATTCCAACCAAAGATATCCAAGTGCGAGGTGTGCGTCGTAGTGTTCCGGTTCCAGTCCAACCACCGATTGGAATGCTCCGATAGCGTCCTTGGTGCGGCCAAGCGCTTTTAGTGCGTTTCCCCGATTGAAGTGAGCCTCACAATATTCGGGGTGAGAAGAAATTAAACGGTCGAAAGTTTCTAACGCTTGTTCAAGTCCGCCCCGACCCGCTGTTAAAACCGCCAGGTTATGAAGCACTCCGGGGTTATTGGGGGCCAGTTCGAGTGCGTTGCGGTAAGTCGCCTCTGCCTCGTGAAAATTTTTGGCATCCTGATATGCGGCCGCCCTGGATAACAGAAACTTCAAATCTCGAACCATGTTAGCTCGGTAGCTTCTTCATAAGCTCGCGCATAAACTTCGCTGCATTCTTTCCTTTATGAGCCCTGCGCCACATGTTTTCAACAGTCCGTTCATGAAGCTCCACAGCTTCGGGCGCGGAAGTGATCATAGCGATTCCTCCCTGGATATTCGGCTGTTCGCCAAGACGAAACGGGCTCAACGATAAAATTTTGCGATCCGCCTGTTTAAAGATCTGAAAACTATTGTGTGGCAACGAACCCGGGACTATCCCAATTTGAACGCCAATCGGCTCTTCTTCCATCAATTGGATTAGATGGTCTGCTTCCGCTCGTGCCCGAACACGCCGTTGAGCTGTAACATTATCAGGTAAATCGAGGGATCCAACCAATCCATTACGAAGAAATCGGTCTATCTCCGCCCCTGAAATAAGGTTCAATATGCCCGGTTTACGCAATTTCCATGTTGCTTTTCTCTGACGAAGAATAGGAATGAGTTCTCCGACAATATCCAAACCAGAACTTTGTTCGGTCGCATTTTCCGCAATACTCTCCGCGAGGACCTCTTCCAACATGTCACCGAAGGATTCGGAAGACAGCAAAAAAGACACAGGACCTGCAAGTACGATAATATGCTCGGCACTTTCCTCTATTTGACGTAAACGCTCAAAAAACGTGACGGCTGATGAAATATATTCAACGCCAACGCCCAGTAGAGTGGGAACCGACACCTCCAACAAAACCGAAAGCTTCTCGAGCGTTTCGATCTTGGCGACGTCGCCCTTTTCAAACCGATACAAGGCGGTCCGAGAAATACCAAGCCGACGGGCGATCTCTTCGGCACTGAGACCCGTAGCAAGGCGAAACGCTTTTAATCGATCACCTATATCATCGAAGCGCATAGTCATCCAGCCATCTGCTCCGTTGTTTTTTACGTGTCACTTTCCGTCACGTTAAGTAAGAGGTACAAGGTTTATGTGTTGGGGGTCAACGGACAGATGACAAATTGGCATTATACAAAAGGCTTGCACGACCTTGGAAACGGAACCTGGGCATGGCTGCTTCCCGACGGAGGTTGGGGTTGGAGTAATGCGGGATTAATTGTGGATGAGGACCAGTCTCTGCTGGTTGATACGCTATTTGACCTCCCGTTAACGGCGGAAATGCTGGACGCTATGCGCAATGCTGTGCCGGCCGCTCAGGAGATTAATACACTAGTCAACACCCACGCCAATGGGGATCACACGTTTGGCAACCAACTGGTCTCAAATGCTAAAATCGTTTCCTCTGATGCATGCAAACAGGAGATGGACGGGCGACCACCTAAGTTATTTGTCGACCGGGTAAATAATTGGCAAAGTCTCGGCGATGCTGGTGCCATTATCTGGGAACTAATGGGTCGCAAATTCAACTATGACGGCATAATTCATACCCCACCGACACACACCTTTGAAAAATTTCTCTCTCTGACCGTAGGACAAAAACAAGTAGAGCTTACAAATGTCGGGCCAGCGCACACTGGGGGAGATGTGCTGGTATATGTACCGGAAGACAGAACCATCTTTACGGGCGATATAATTTTTGTCGGTGGCCATCCCGTGATGTGGGCAGGTCCTGTAAAAAATTGGATTGAGGCGTGTGACTACATTCTTGGTTTGGACGTCGAAACGGTTGTACCGGGGCATGGCCCAATCAGCGGCAAAGATGAAGTTCGCGCTTTGCGCAATTATCTCTCCGAACTGAGAGACGAAGCACGGAAAAGGTACGATGCGGGTTTGAATTGGGTGGAGGCGTCAGAGGAAATTATCACTGATTTTTATAATAATTGGATAGACCGCGAGCGGGTTTTCATAAATGTTAACTCCCTTTACCGAGAATTTAATGATGATGGAAAACCGCCGGCCGCGATGAAGGTATTTTCCGAGATGGCAAAATGGTATTGGTCAGAATACCCTGAGCGGCATCCACATAGTAGTTGCGGAGGACACGGACACCAATGACCTTGACTATTAAACACTCTGTAAAACAAATGGTTGCCGATGCGAATAAGGAAGTCGAAGGAATCAGTATAGCCGGTGCCCGGCCACTTATCGGTCAAGAAGACGTATTGTTCATCGATATCCGAGACATCCGAGAGGTGGCCAAAACTGGTCGTATTACCGGTGCCCGGCATGTGCCGAGGGGCATGTTAGAGATGTGGATTGACCCGGACACCCCGTACCACCGGTCATTTTTTGCCGAAGAAAAGAAATTTATCTTTTATTGTGCGGGCGCCTGGCGCTCTGCTCTTGCGGCAAAAACGGCGCAGGATATGGGTCTCACGCCAGTTGCCCATTTAGAGGGTGGAATGACCGCGTGGATCGAAGCCGGCGCACCAATAGACCCACCGAAGGACCGTTAAATAAGAGACTAATGATCATGGATAACCTCTCAAACCAGCCATACACCCCGGATCTACGCGGTTTCATCAAATACCTGGATACAGTGCATCCGGATCAAATTATCCGCATATCCAAGGAGGTTGACCCAAAGTTCGGGGTAACCGGGATACTTGATCGGCTCGAAAAAGATGGTCATTTCGAAGCTGTAATCTTCGAAAACGTGAAGGGATCAAATATACCCCTGGTCGCGAACATGCATGGCAATTTCGCGCGCCTTCGGTACGCAATTGGGATGGAAGAAGGTGACGAGAAGGCCTTTTTAAAAGAATACGCATCCTTGGAAGCCAATCCAATCGAACCGGTAATGGTGGAGGACGCTCCAGTGCAGGAAGTCATAAAAACCGGAGACGAAATCAACGTAGATGAGTTTCCGATCTGCACATATCACGAATTGGATGCCGGCCGCTTCATCACCGCTGGGTTAGGATTAATGCGAGACCCTGACACAGGTATCGATAATATTGGCATTTACCGCCATCAAGTACATAGCCGCAATGAACTTGGTGTTCAGTTGTCGGAAACAGCTGATGGTAACGTGATTTGGAAAAAATATGAGGCCCGCGGAGAGGCATGCCCAATCGCGATAGTCATTGGCCACCACCCCGCGTTTTT
>CAYPNT010000126.1:0-5491 GCA_964412235.1 uncultured Rhodospirillaceae bacterium | reverse complement strand
AAACCATGGGACGCGCGCAAGAGTGGCGGAATGGCTATATTGAACAAAGCCGTCAGCAAGCGCATGAAGGGTATTATCCTAACGCACACCGCATCAAGCGTTCAATTCCAGTTGTATCTTCGTAAAAAGCCTACGATTGGACCGGACGGCGTGGTGTCACTTAAAGGCTTTAAAATGCGTTCCGTTCCAATTTATGACGGTTTTCTCAAGGGCCTAGGCGCTACAACAATGACGGTTCATGTCCCAGAAATTTATGAGGCTCTCCAGCGCGGTGTTGTTGACGGGTTCCCATTTCCAAATCTCTGGACGCGAAAATTTAAATGGCAAAAATTTGTTACACACACCATTCATCCTTCTTTCTACCAGATAGAAGCGTGCACGTTTATCAGTAATAAGGCGCTGAACAAGCTGTCCGCCGAAGGCAAAAAGATTATGCTTAAAGTCGGCGAGGACTGGGAAAGAGTGTCCGCGAATATTTGGGGACCAAAAGTTGCCAAAGAACGCGTAATCTACAGAGATGGTGGAGCCAAGGAAATTGTTATGACAGGTGCCGCTGCTAAGAAGTACCTTGATATGGCAAATGAAACACCAATCGCAAGATTGAAAACGGTTAATTCACCCGAAGCGAAGGAGCTCAGTAAGCTCTTTCACGGGCAATAATACACGGCCTACTGTGACGGCCTTGTGCAATCTTGCGCAAGGCCGTTTACATTCCTAAAATCTCGACATGACATTAATTTCGAAGGCTTATTATAAATTGATCCTGAGCCTCGCTGTAATTGGCGGGGTGTTATTAGCAGTTGTCTTTGTGGGTATAATCCTCGACGTCACAATTCGCTCGATAGGGTTCAATTCTCTTCAATGGTATAGCGCTGTAGCAGAATACAGTCTTTTCTTCTGCACTATGTTTGCCGCTCCTTACCTGGTACGGCATAAGGGGCATGTCGTCGTTGAATCCCTGAGACTGGCGATGCCGGGAATGGTCCGGGCCGTCGTCGCTAAAGTTGTTTACGCGGTCTGTATTATTCTTTCGCTACTATTTGTTTATTACGGCCTTCTTGAAGTCATTGACGCAATTAAAACCGGCGAAGAAGACCTTCGGTCTATCGATATGCCAAAATGGCTCTTAATGATTCCCTTTCCAATCGGTTTTTCGCTGATTGCTATTGAGTTTTTAAGATATTTGCTTGGTTTTGATACCTACTACACCGATAAAGTCGGATCCGGGGAATCTATTTAATGGAAATACTAACAGAGTGGTATTCCATCGCTGGCTTCCTTGTCGGCATGATTATCGGCTTGATGCTGTTGGGCTTTCCGGTCGCCTTTGCTTTCTTGACGACTAATATTATTGGCGCAACTATTTTTATGGGAGACGGCACGATCCTCAGCAGCCTCGACGCCATGCCACTTTTGGTGTCAAACGCCGTTGATTCCGTAGCTATGTTTGCTCTAATACCCGTACCTCTTTTCATCATCATGGGTGAACTCTTCTTTCACACGGGCTTGGCCGTAAGAGTGTTTGACGCGCTCGATCGTTGCTTTGGGCGATTACCAGGTCGCCTCTCCTACATAACTGTGGCAGGTGGAACCATTTTTGCGACCTTGTCTGGGTCCACAATGGCTAACACCGCGATGATGGGGTCCTTGATGGTCCCTGAAATGACAAAACGAGGGTACAAAGGTCACATGTCTATGGGGCCAATCTTGGGTACTGGCGGCCTCGCGATGATCATTCCGCCGTCCGCTTTAGCTGTCCTGTTAGCGAGCCTCGCGGAAATCGACATAGGTGGCCTACTGATCGCTGGCGTCATACCCGGTCTCATAATGGCCGTGCTCTACTCAATCCTCATTTACATGCAAGTCAAAATAGATCCAGAGGCGGCGCCGGAATACACGGTTGAAAAGTCGACCGTCGGCGAGATGATTTGGTCACTCATAGTCAATGTTCTTCCAATGGGATTTATTATTTTCTGCGTTATTGGCCTGATTATCCTGGGGATAGCAACGCCGACCGAAGCTGCGGGCTTCGGCGCGTTGGGCGTGATGATCCTGGCGGCTCTGTTTCGTGTTCTGACTTTTGAAGTCCTCTACAAATCTTTTGCCGGAGCATTGAGGGTCACCGGAATGGTTCTCCTAATCATTATGGCCTCCACGACCTTTAGCCAACTTCTTGCCTTCTCAGGAGCGAGCGCTGGGCTAATTGAATGGGCTACCCAGGTTGAAATGGCCCCGGTGGTCATACTTCTCATAATGTTTGCTGTGCTTATCGTGCTTGGAATGTTCATGGACCAGGTTTCCATGATGCTTTTGACTGTGCCAATTTTCTTCCCTCTGGCGGAATCGCTGCAATTTGATTTGGTTTGGTTTGGGCTCATAATGCTGTTGGCATTGGAAATCAGCCTCACGACACCCCCATTTGGGCTTTTATTATTTGTGATGGTCGCCGTCGCCCCGAAGGGCACGACCTTATGGCAGGTTGCAAAAGCAGCTGCACCATACATCTGTTGCGCATTAATTGTCCTCGTTTTGCTGATAATTTTTCCGCAATTAGCGCTATACCTGCCCAGCCTCATGAATAAATAGTGAAATGGTTGTTGCCGCCCGCAACCTGACCACTGCCAAATCTGAAATTGGAAAATCTCATCCACGCCTGATGGCGCGTCGAGCGGTTGAGGGCCGCGGACGTCACGTGGACGATCTCTCACTGCCACGAACCGTGGAGGTTGCGTATGTCCGAAGTCCTTTTGCACACGCCGACATAAAAGGGTTTGACGTACGTTCTGCGCGAGAACTGCCAGGCGTAATCGAAGTGTTCACGGGCTCAGACATCGCGCAACGGATGACCCCTTGGCTCGGTGTTATGGAAAATCAACCCGCCTTAAGATCTGTTCCACAATACGCTTTAGCGGTTGACCGGGCCCTTTGGCAGGGTGAACCCGTGGCCGCGGTTGTCGCTGAAACACGTGCCATCGCAGAAGATGCGGTAGACAAGGTCAAGGTGGAGTGGGTCGAACGCCCCGCTGCGGCCGACATGGCCTTAGCGCTCGATCCAAATGAACACGTCGTTCATCCGGAACTTTCCAACAACAAAATGTATGAACGCGTCGTGGACAATGGCGACGTCGACGCCGCTTTCGCGGGGGCGACCCACGTCGTGGAGGGGACATTTGATTTCGGTCGTCATACGGGCGTGACCCTTGAACCGCGCACAATCTTGTCATCCTTTGATCAATCCGAGAACCGGTTAACCGTGTACTACGGCGGGCAAGCCCCTCACATGATCCAGGTGTTATTCGCAAAGCACCTCGGTCTACCAGAGAGAAATATTCGTGTCATAACACAAGATTGCGGCGGTTCATTTGGAATTAAAAGTCATCTTTACGGTGATGAATTTGTGACAGCAATTCTCTCAATGATTTTAAAACGGCCGGTAAGGTATCGCGCCGACAGAATGGAATCCTTCGTATCCGATGTTCACGCTCGCCACCATCGTCTGACAGGGCGCCTCGGCATTGATGAGACCGGCAAAATTCTTGGTTTTGAATTTGACGACCTGACGGCGGCTGGCGCTTACTCCGCCTATCCCAGAACCAGCTGTGTTGAAGCAAACCAAGTCTTGAATATTGCTGGTGGACCGTACACCATCGATAACTATAGGGCTAAGACGACCGTCGTGTTCCAGAATAAGGTTCCCACATCACAGTACCGAGCTGTTGGTCACCCCATGGGGATCGTTATTTGTGACAGCCTTCTGGAAAAAGCCGCTAGTGCCGCGGGAATAGGTCGGCTCGACATCCGAAAACGCAATATGATAGCCGACGAGGCTTACCCCGCATCAACACCAGCAGGCATACCCCTACACGATCTATCGCATCAAGCATGCCTTGAAAAACTCGAGAATGTAATGGCCTTAAATGTAATCAAGGCCGATCAGGTTGCAGCACGGGAAGGTGGCGTATACCGTGGTATCGGGTATGCTTCTTTTATTAAAGGGACCAACCCTGGGGCACTGATATACGGCCCAGCCAAAGTCCCTATCTCCGCTCAAGACGGCACGACTGTTCGTTTTGAGCCTGAGGGGGGAGTAACCTGCCTGGCGGGGGTCACCGAGCAGGGCCAGGGAACCGAAACAATATTAGCGCAAGTAGTCGCCACCGCGATCGGGCTACCGTTTGACGAGGTTCGCGTGATTACCGGGGACACGGATGCTGTACCCTACGGTGGCGGGACATACGGTTCACGAGCCGCGGGCATAGGTGGCGAAGCGTCATGGAAGGCTGCCCTAAAGCTACGGGAACAACTCCTGGAATTAAGTGCTGTATTACTTCAAACGAAAGCTGAAAAACTTGATATACGCGACGGCGTTGTTACTGACGCAGATACCGGCGATCAACGGATCACGTTAGCGGAACTTGGAAATATAGCATTCTTACGTTCATATGAACTACCAGATGACTACCACCCTGTTTTAGTTGCAACGGAGCGGTTCCGCGTCCGGGATTATATATTCACGAACGCTGCCCATGCGGCCTATGTCGAAGTAGATCCTGACACAGGTTTTGTGAAGGTGTTGAACTATTGGGTCGTGGAAGATTGCGGCCGCGTCATCAACCCACAACTTGTGGCTGAGCAGCAACGGGGTTCTGTAATACACGGCCTTGGTGACGCACTATATGAGCACTCCATATATGATCCAAACGGACAACTCCAGAATGCTACGATGGCAGATTATTTAGTGCCTATGGCGAGTGAAATGCCTGACGTTTTCATTGAACACGTAGTAACACCGACGACGAAGAGCAGCCTTGGGGCGAAGGGTGCAGGCGAAAGTGGCATGGCCGGCGTGCCACAGTCTATTTTAAGTGCCGTAAATGATGCTTTGAAGCCGCTCGGTGGGGAGGTATCAGCTGTACCAATAACTCCGGAGGATATTTTGAAAGGTCTTGGTCTAATTTAGTTAACTGGGCTGATCAACTAGCTGAGTGTCGTATTCCTCAGGCGACGTTATTTCTACCATTTCAAGATCATCACTCCAGCTCTCCACAGAATGTTCGATCCCCGGGGGCAAAAGATGAACCGATCCGGCCTTCAATGTTTCAGTGCCTTTACCTTCATACCAGAACGTAACTTCCCCCCGAATTACGTACACAAGCTGAAAATCAAGCCCCGTGTGTTTGTGGGCTTCAATCGGTGAAGAATCTTTTCCCGCCCGAATGACATGGGCGCTATAGCGGCCACCGGTCGCATTCGCGATCTTTAGATCACGATATACAAACTGCTCGCGGAGGCCATTTGCTTCAAATTCCGTTTCTTCTTCGTGGAGAACTACCAGTTTCTGATGTGCCACTGTCATTTTTCTACCCTCGCTTTCATCAAAATTAGTTTACAACGAGTTCCAGTAAGGACAAAAGGGTGAACGCAATTTATTGGAACCGGTCTTTCGCAATAAAAACCCAGCAGGCTATCAATAAAAGTAAAAACACGCCCC
>CAYPNT010000125.1:0-5512 GCA_964412235.1 uncultured Rhodospirillaceae bacterium | reverse complement strand
CCCTCCAACACTATTTGTGCCCCCAGTTTTTCCAGACCTTTAATATGTATGTCGACAGGTCTAGTTCCTATCGCGCACCCGCCGGGAAGTGATACTCTAGCCTTCCCAAAACGCGCTAACAACGGACCAAGAACAAGGACTGACGCCCGCATGCGACGCACCACTTCATAGGGCGCCAAAGTATTAGTAACGCCGGCACCGTTTAACCGAAGTGGCGTGCCCGGGTTGCCTGGATCGGTTTCCTCTATAGACACCCCATGCTGTTGAAGCAGAACACACATTGTTTCTATATCAGCAAGCTTTGGAAGATTCGAAAGGGTTAGTGGCTCCGCACTAAGTAAACTGGCAGCCATAAGCGGTAACGCAGCGTTCTTGGCACCACTGACCGTAATTTCCCCTGTTAACCTTTCACCACCCTGAATAATTATCTGATCCATTGCTCAAAACGGGGGCTTTGCTGTTACACACATTAAAGCACGGCTTTCATTAAAGTGTCTTGTATAGCGGCCGCGACTTATATCCTGGTATAGCGTCAAGGGCTAGTGTGCTCGCTATCATTCACTTTCTATATCCGAATGTTTTTTCACTGATGTAACGATTTTTCGGGATTCTCTTGCTCGTTCCTGTTCCTTGCGCCGGAAAAGATTATCACGTAGGGCACGCGCTTCACGATCAAGACGGTCTTTTTTCTTGCCACCAATGTTAGTTTTTATTTTCCGCATGGGATTTTATACCTTAGATAGCGACTGGTGCGGTTGACATTTTGCTTATCGATGCCATTGTTTGGCGCCTTTCATTTGCCGCCGTAGCTCAGGGGTAGAGCACACCCTTGGTAAGGGTGGGGTCGACAGTTCAATTCTGTCCGGCGGCACCACTAACCTATAGGTTTCCGGGAATTTTAGGCGTTTTATACAAAACAGTAAAGTTTCCAAATGTGGGCGTTTGGAGATATAAAGAGAACAAAATGAAAAAAAGTTCCACGAAAGTCCCGTCATTTTTCATAACCTTCAAACTCTACTGCTCCAAAGCAGCGACAAGGGCTTGATTGGCCTCTTCGATGTTATGTTTGGTAAAGCTTTAGCATTCAATAACAACTTGTTTTTATACCAGCCGATCAAAAACTTCATAGATTATCAAATCGTAATCAACAATCCCGGGTTTTTTCCTTCGCGTTGTCATCAAAGTTGGTGTTATTGTTTTTTAATATTTCTTAAACCTCCGCTATCACCTCGTGAGACACTGACAAAAATTGCAAGGTCTCTGGTCAAGAAGCAGAATACTGCACTTATTCTAACGTGAAGTGGCCTTACACGGCGCAGAGGAAAAACATCATGGAAGACCTCGTCCGAATAGAAGACAACAATAGAGATTTTTATTTTGCCGTTCACCCATCTGGTTCTGGCCCCGGTCTCTTGATGGTTTGTGATCAAGATGTGAAATTGGACGCTCTAAAGGATCGGATATGGCTATTTGCCCAAGAAGGATACGCTGTCCTCGGGTTTAAAGGATTGGTAGAAGGATCCGACGTCGCTGAAGCCGCCAAAACACTCACTGTGCGTCCAGAGTGTATGAGTGAACCCGTTTGTATTGCGCACGGAACAGCAACGCCGGCAGTCCTGAATGCCGCAACTTGTTTTCAGGCGATAGCCGCATTTGATGCGTTAAATCTTGCTAAACTTGCTTCATCGAATAAATACCCTTGCCCCGTAATTTTTCTTTTCGGAACCAAAAATACAACCAGTGCTTCTGCCGAAGCAGAAAAAGCAGAACACGCTATAGATAAACGAAATGGCTCAGGTATTTTTCTCTGGCCTGAAGCCCATCCCGGCTTTTCACTACCCGGAAACCCCAATTTTGATGCTCGGATAGATAGCCTAGCCCATTCCCGTGTTCTCGAGTTGATACGGCGATTAGTTGGCCCATATTATGACTACGTTGCACTTTTTTCTGAGCATATTCGTCACGAATTTGTGACACGCGACGTCGACGCGACTATGGAAACAATGATTGAAGACCCGTACGTCAACCACGTAGCAACACTCGCGGGCGGCGCGGGGCACGACATGTTAAAACGTTTTTACAAGTATCATTTCGTCGACCAAAATTCCCATGATCGGGAAAGCATCACCGTGTCTCACACACTAGGTCCGGACCGTGTCGTAATTGAGTTAGTTGTACGATTTAAACACGACCAAGTGCTTGACCGATATTTTCCGGGCATTCCACCGACAGAACGGTATGTCGAACTCGCAACAGTGCTCATAGTTAAATTCCGAGGAGATAAAGTGTGCCATGAACACATTTATTGGGACCAAGGTTCTGCATTAAAACAAATTGGCGTGCTTAATGCCGACCATCTCCCAATAGCGGGGCCTGAAGCGGCCCGCAAGGTACTGGACGTATCGCGCCCATCAAATATATTTATGGAAGAGGCTTGGGATAAAAGCAGAAACAAACCGCTTTAAACGTCCCTGAAATTGATATTTAAATGTGTCGCCTAAAAGAAAGCCAACAATGACGAACAACCCGATGTTTTCCCCCTTCACCCTGCGAGGCCTAACATTAAACAATCGGCTCGTTATGTCCCCTATGTGTCAGTATTCCGCGATTGATGGGACCGTAAATGAATGGCACTTAGTGCACCTTGGAAGCCGCGCTATAGGTGGAACTGGGTTAATAATTGCAGAAATGACGAATGTTTCCCCTGAAGGACGAATATCACCCGGTTGTGCTGGTATGTATACACCGGAACACGTAGAAGC
Source organism: uncultured Rhodospirillaceae bacterium (assembly GCA_964412235.1). Taxonomy (GTDB): domain Bacteria; phylum Pseudomonadota; class Alphaproteobacteria; order MPNO01; family UBA830; genus JAYZQT01. Next base: position 2,750 of record CAYPNT010000125.1, on the reverse strand, counting down.
GTGGCGACGTATTGTCGATTTTGTCCATACGCACTCGGACGCGAAGATTGCTCTGCAATTAGCCCACGCAGGCCGTAAAGCAAGTTGTGAAGTTGCTTGGAAAGGCGGGGGACCGCTCCCCAGCCCACAAAGATGGGAAATTTTAGGACCCTCAGCCATATCCTTCTCTCCAGATAGTCAAACGCCCCGGCAAATGAATGAAGATGATATGGAGCGCATTGAACGAGCATTTGCGCAAGGCGCTTTATGGGCGGAAGAAGCAGGTTTTGACATGATAGAAATTCATGGTGGACACGGTTACCTGTTATCGAGCTTTATTTCTCCACTATCGAACGCACGTAATGACGGGTTTGGTGGCACACTAGAAAATCGAATGCGATTTCCGATCTCAGTATACAATGCAGTGCGCAAAAACTGGCCAGAAAAGAAACCGATTTCGATGCGAATATCGGCCTATGATTGGGTGGAAGGCGGCACCAAAGTTGACGATGCCGTGCAAATTGGAAAAATGATGAAAGAAATCGGGTTAGATATCTTAGATGTCTCGAGCGGTAACGTCACCGATGATCCTCGACCACGAACCGAGGGATTATTCCAAACTCCTTTTAGTGAACGCGTTCGCAAAGAAGCTAGTATACCAACAATGGCCGTGGGCAATATTGGAGGCCCGAACCAGATCAACAAAGTTATCGCAGAAGGAAAAGCCGACCTCTGCTGCATGGCTAAGGGTCACTTGTTTGATCCATATTTTGCTCTTCATGCCGCGCGTGCTCTAGAAACAAAGGAAGGCTGGCCAAATCAATATAAAGCGGCAGGTTTTTTTCAACCCGTGGAATAGGTAAGCTAAAAAACACTTATATAACTTACGCGGCAGCTAACCCCATGAAACCAGTTAGTAGAGAAAAAGCGGCGGAGACCTGTCATGAAGCTCAGCACTGACCGCATTCTGACCACGCATGTGGGCAGTATGCCACGCAGTGCCGTGCTGACCGATCTGCTGCTGAAACAGGAACAGGGCGAGGACATCGACGAAAACGCCCTTGCGCAGACCGCGGCCCGGGACGTCGCCCGTGTGGTGCGCGGTCAGGTCGCCGCCGGGTGCGACGTGATCAATGACGGCGAACAGCCACGGGTCGGGTTTCAGACCTATGTACCACGCCGCATGACTGGTTTCGGCGGTGAGTCCAGCCGTCCGCCGGTACCCGATTTCATCAAATTCCCGCTATACGCCGAGTTGGTCCGGTCACGCGGCGTGCGGAAAGCGAAGATCGATTCAGCTCCCGAGGCCGTCGCGGAGGTGGAATACGGCGATCTTGTGGATGCACGGGAAGAAGCGGCGATGTTCGCGTCCGCGCTGGAAGATGCATCAGCCAATGTTACGGAAACGTTCATGACCGCGGCATCACCGGGCATCATCGCGGTAACCATGCTGAACCGGCATTACGACCGGCACGAGGACTACGTTTACGCCCTCGCCCGCGAAATGAAGACCGAATACGAGTTCGTGGTCGGCGAGGGACACGTGTTGCAGCTGGACTGTCCCGATCTCGCCATGGAACGCAGCCGTTTGTTTGCCGATCGTTCTCTGGCGGCCTTTTGCGATACTGTCGCCATGCATATTGATGCGATCAACATGGCTATCGCGGATATTCCACCCGACCGCGTCCGTCTGCATTGCTGTTGGGGAAACTGGGACGGGCCGCACGTCGACGATGTAGACCTAGCCGAAATCCTGTCCCTACTTTACGAGGCAAACGTCGGCGCGCTCAGCCTGCCGCTGGCCAACCCGCGCCACCAGCACGAATACGCAGTGCTCAAGCAGAACCCGCCGCCGGATCACATGGTCCTGATTCCCGGGGTGATAGACCCTACAACAAATGTTGTCGAACACCCGGAAGTCGTCGCCAACCGGATCGCCGAAGCGATCAACGCCGTCGGCGATCGGGAGCGCGTTCTGGCCGGCACCGATTGCGGATTCGGGACCTTTGCTGGCAGCGATATGGTGGCGGGCGACGTGGTCTGGGCGAAGCTGGAAACGCTGACCGAGGGTGCGCGCCTAGCGTCAGAGCGGGCCTGGTAGGCTAGAGTCAATCGCAACGGAAAGCTCCCACCAATGGCATATCGAACTGCATCCGTCTCTCTCGAGAGATTGAACGGAACACTTATTGGCCGATCTCTTTGACATGACGACTGCGGCGAAGACCGAGCCGGAGAAGATCGTCTCTAGAGACCGTTTAATCTGGAAGAACGCAGCGGCGGAGAGGCGACTAGGGCTAGCATAGAGTACGTCGATATCGATAAGAGAGAGGTTTATATAGTCCACTCAATCGGAAAAAACGTTCCACATTGAAATGATGCTCTATGACGTTTTTTGAGAGTGTCAGATTACTCGTAAACTGCTGAAAAAACAAAATAGGGTGATCGCCCCTGGTCACCAATTTCTCTTTTGAAACACTTTTTAAAGGATTCTCATACATAATTTCTGTGTGCGGGGATGCGCCCACACACGAGTTCGAGAAGGGGGCAGGTTAGCGGGACCGCTATGGCATTGAGAGGCTTCGCGAGGCCTTAAATAATGTAGCAGAGTAACAGGGTCTGATTTCCAGGAGGCTGAGACCTTATGAGTGGTGTAGATGTTTATCGCATACTACCATTTTCTGTCTGGTTATTTATAACACCGCATCAAAAGCACCCATCCATACGCCAGGGTATGGATTTATCCCGTGGTTATCCCCGAGAAAAAAGGTTTA
>CAYPNT010000124.1:221-5742 GCA_964412235.1 uncultured Rhodospirillaceae bacterium | reverse complement strand
GCGATCGGTGAGTTCTCAACAAAACAGTTCTGCATGTCCACATTGATCAGGGCTAGTTTTCTTGGGTATACGGGAAAGTCCATCAGACCCGACGACCCTCATTAATCAGTTGTTTACAGTTCATAACAAACACCCTTTGTAATACGCTATTTTTTTAAAAGTGTTTCCAATCTCCCGCTTGCTCAAATGAGTGAGCTGCCCGATAGATTGTTTCCTCGTCCCAGTGCCGTCCAATTAGCATCAAGCCGATTGGGCGATTATCCTCAATGCCGCATGGAAGCGACATAGCGGGGTGGCCAGTGAGGTTGACGCCGCAGGTGTTTGCCAGCATCTCCCACGCCACAGCCGTTGTGGCTTCTGGTGTGGCATCCGCACCCGGCAGCTTGGAAGCTTTCATTGGTAATGTCGGCATTAGAAGTAGATCTACGTCCTTTAGAGCCGTGTCATATGCTGTCCGCAATTTTCGTCGTAAATTCATGGCCTTGGCGTAGTAATGACCCCGATAGTGTTTAAGAGAGTAATGGCCAAAGAGTGCGATAATTTTCATTGTGTCCGCAAATTCATCCGATCTGCTTTTCCAGTTAGACGCGGCGTTTATTAGGCTCGGTAGGTAAAGGCCTTCATGGTTACCCCCCGCTCCATGCGTAGCCATCATTGTACGAAACCCGCCGTCATGACCTATCGGGATCCAAATTTCCCGTGTCAAACGATGCATGGGAATGGAGATATCGCTCACTTCTGCACCCAACCGGGCCATTCGATCGGCCGCCTTCCGAACCTTTGAATCTACGTCGGGTTGAGAGTTTTCATGGCCAAAACCTTCGGCGACGACGCCCACCCGCAATCCAGTGACCGCTTCCTCCAAGGCTTTGGTATACCGCGCTGTTTTTACATTGGCTTGGCGTGAATCAAGTCCGTCACTGCCGGCAATGACTTCAAGTAATATGGCATTGTTTTTCACATTATTTGTTATAGGACCGCAGTGGTCTATTGTAGTTTCCAGTGAGGAGGCACCTGTATAAGGAACCAGTCCAAAAGTCCCCTTCATTCCATAAACACCGCAATAACTTGAGGGAATGCGAATGGAACCCGCCTGATCTCCACCCAGTGCAAAGTCTACTTCACCTGCGGCAACCAGAGCGGCGCTCCCTGATGAGGAGCCACCCGCTGAATAGCCCCGTCGATGTGGGTTATGAACGGGCCCTGTTGAGCTTGTGCTGCTGGTTCCCGAGACGCAGTAATATTCGCAAACGGCTTTCCCGGCTATCTCGCCACCAGCATCCAGGATGCGTGTTACTACTGTGGCGTCTACTTCAGGTACGTAACCTTCAAGAACAGAAGCGCCATTCATCATTTGAACGCCAGCGACACAGATATTATCCTTTATCGCAACGCGTTTTCCGGCGAGCTTTCCTCGCCGCGCACCCCTTATCGATGTTTTTACATACCAGGCGTTGTGAGGATTTTCAGAAGGTTCGGGTCGATACCCTGGCGTTCGAGGATACTTGACGCCTGGAAGGTTATCGGGGATTGAGTCCAAAGTTTGATAAGCGTCCACAAGTGGACCGACAATGCGTTTGGTTGCTTCTAAATATTCGTCCGATGGTGACATGCCAAGGTCTTCAGCGCATGCCCTTAATTGGCCTATTGTAGGGTGTCTGAACATCGTTGCCTCCGTTGATATTATTATGGAAGTTGGTTCAAAAACGTCTAATCAGTGACCCCGATAAATTCGTCTAAGACTTTCGCTTCGCCAAGTTGCGATGGCGCTAATTCGTTTACTATCGCGCCTTTCTGGATAATTGCTACTCGGTCCGAAAGTGAAGAGACAAATTCTAAATTCTGTTCGACGAGGACAATTGTTAGCTGGGTGTTTCGTTTGAGGTTGGACAGCAACTCGATGATTTGCTCGATAATAGACGGTTGTATTCCTTCTGTTGGTTCATCAAGAAACATCAGTTTGGGGTTAGCACATAGGCAGCGAGCAATCGCTAATATTTGCTGTTCACCGCCACTAAGTGCTCCGCCCTCACGGTCAAGTAAGGGCACCAAACGTTCAAACTGCGCTAGAATTTCCTCAAGTATGGTGGTGTTTTTATTGCCGCTTGCAGCGACCGCGAATCTTAGGTTGTCTCTTACGGTCATCCGGGGAAAAATATCCCGTCCTTGGGGCACATATCCAAAGCCTGCGCGAGCGCGTTGATGCGGTGATGTTTGAGTAATGTCATGTCCCGCGAGTTCTATTGTCCCTTTGGTAGTATCAATAAACCCCATTATTGTTTTGATGAGAGTGGTTTTACCCATACCGTTGTGACCAAGAATGCCAAGTACCTGTCCTTCGGCGACGTCTAGATTAACGCCGTTTAAAATGGGGATCCTGCCATAACCCGAATGGAGGCCTATAACCTTCAACATCCGGCGCCTGTTTCCGCTTGTTTGCCCAAGTATACGTCACGAACCTGCTGGTTTTTCGAAATATTCTCCATCGTATCTTCAATGAGAATCTTTCCCTGGTGAAAAACAGTTACTTTTTCTGCGATCATCCGAATGAATTGCATGTCGTGTTCAACAACAATCAAGGACCTTCCATCACTAATTCGACGTATTAGTTCAGCAGTCTGTAGAACCTCTTGGTGTGTCATGCCCGCTGTTGGCTCGTCCAGAAGCATTAGATCTGGATTGCTCGCCATCACAATACCTAGCTCCAACCACTGCCGTTGTCCGTGAGGGAGCTGACCAACTATTTGATTGGCTTGCTTTGTCAGTCCCGTAAGTTCAAGAATTTCTTCTACTTTTTTAGCTGTTGTCAAACGATCGTTAACGCGCCGCGCGGCCAGTCGCAAATTCTCGGTCGTTGTTAAACCATCGAATAAACTTGGGACCTGAGTTTTAATGGCGACGCCCCGGCGTGCAACTTCGTGAGGTTCGGCACCCGTAATATCATGACCGTTAAACTCTATTCGTCCGACAGTGGGTCTCAGATGACCAATCAGACACTTAAAAAACGTACTTTTTCCCGCCCCATTTGGCCCAATCAGACAGCGTAATTCTCCGACGTCCATACTGAAATTAACTTGGTTAACTGCAACCACCCCACCAAACTGCATGGTTAAGTCGTGGGTTTGTAGCAAAACACCTTGCGACATTACCTAGGTCCCAAGCGCTTATTTGCGCCACTATTGTTAGGGGTAAATTTTGTGAGCTGGTCCCTAAGCATAGGAACGATTCCTTTAGGTATAAATAACACAAGTAAAACAAATACAGCGCCAAGGATAAGGTTAATATCTGCCAGCTTAGTTTCTCCGAGCCAAGTAGCACCCAATTGTATCAGAACACAGCCGACAATCGCCCCGACGAGTGTTCCTAGACCGCCAACGAGTATCCAGATGATAATTTCCGCTGTGAAAAGCATAGAAAAAACGGTGGGGCTTACATATGCGCCCCAAGCTGTGAAAAGTGTCCCTGCCAACCCTGCAATTCCAGCGCCAATTGCAAAGACGGTCAGTTTATATATTCGTGTGTCGTACCCAAGAAGTGCTGTTCGCGTCTCGTTCTCGCGTATCGAAACGATAACATGGCCAAAATCACTTGATAGTAACCAACGAAGTCCGAAGTAAACGAGCATGAGCGCGGAGGCCGCGAGAATATATAGATCACCGTATACGATTTCCCATTTCGGGAAGCCGGGGACGTTAATTGGTGGGACCGAAGGCATACCGTTGTACCCGCCAAGAAGAGCATTCCCAATTTTGTAATCACTGCCTGCAGAGGCCCCAACGAGATAATAAAAAATCAGTGAAACTGCGAGAGTTATTACGGCGAGGTAGACATCGCTGACTCTACCCCAAAACATAAAATATCCGAGCACAAGAGCAAGAAGAATTGGTAGAAGGATTGCTAAGATTATAGGAACGGTACTTTCGCCAAAATTAATTACTGCCACCGCATAGGTGTATGCTCCGAGCCCGAAAAAGGTCGATTGTCCGAAACAGAGAATACCTCCAAAGCCCCAAACTACCGCCAGGCTTAAAGCAAGTATTGACATCACGATAAAAATTGTCAGTTCAAACAATACAAACACTTCCGCAACAGCCGGTAACACCAACACCAGCACGGTGCCGATTGCAGCCATTGCCCATAAGCCGGCTTTATCGAGTGAGTACTTCACAGGCCTTTCCGAAAATATTTGCCCGTAATACCGTTCGGGAGCAGGCGCAGAAGAATTATCGCGACAGCCAGTAGTGCTACCTCGCCGACAACGGGTCGGCTCAAAAAGGTAACGGCTTGATTAACGGCGCCAAAGAGCACAGACGCTGCACCAGTACCTGATAGAGCCACAGCTCCACCACCTATAACTGTAATAAAAGCCTTGACCACGTATGTGACACCGATATCAGGTAATACACCCGCTATTGGAGCAAGAATTGCTCCTGCTAATCCACTGAGCGCGGCGCCAGCGCCAAATGTAACGGCATAAATTCTATTGACCCCCGCGCCTAACGCAGATGCCATGTCAGCGTTTTGCATTGTTCCGCGGGCGATCAAACCGAATTTTGTATATTTTAGTGAAACATATACGAGAACAAGAACAAGAATTGTTATACCTATTACGAAGAATGTGTATCCACCTTCCCGATAAGGACCAATTTCAATATTGCCAAAGGGCGGTGCTACGCCTTCTTGATGATAACCAAGAACAGTTGCAGCAAGTCCAATTAAGAAAAGGCTCAAGCCCCATGTTGCAAGAACGGTCTCTATAATCCGCCCATATAGATGACGGATAATAAGACGCTCGATTATTATTCCCAACACTCCGACGGTAAGGGGTGCCACAATCAACATTGCCACCCAGAAATTTACACCAGCTCCGACTGAAAGGATGAATGCATATCCACCCATCATTAAGAATTCGCCATGAGCAAAGTTAATTATACCCATCATCCCAAAAATAATTGCCAGCCCAACACTAATTAGTGCCAGGCTGGCTATCGCATATAGGATCTGGATAAGTACGACGACCGCTAGGTCCATATCACTGTTATCGTAGGCTGTGTCTTGTCAGATCTTTGGGATGAACATTTTGTTAGTGCCCGGCCTTGCAATCAGATCACATTGGTTATTCGTATTCGTCGGTGCAATGTTTTCGTACTTACGAAATATTTCAAATTTGCGATCTTTTGCAACTGCCAGGTACATGTCCGTATAGCAATGGTGTGTCTTAGGATCTACTTGAATTGGACCTCCGGGCCCATCCACCTTTAGGCCAGTTTCCATGGCTTCTATAACCTTATTGCGGTCAAACGAGCCGGCTTTCTTAACTGCCTCGGCCCACAACATCCAGCCATACCAATCCCGAGGTGGAACATCTCTTAGGTAACCGTATTTGGTACCATATCGTTTACGGAATTCCGCAAGCCATTTGCGATTAAACGGGTTATCGAGATCTTCAAAGTATGGTCCACCTACAAGTATTCCGTTTGCGACTTCTGGGGGCATTACTAAAGTTTCACCTGAAAACCAA
>CAYPNT010000124.1:0-211 GCA_964412235.1 uncultured Rhodospirillaceae bacterium | reverse complement strand
CGACCATTGGGATATTTTTCTTCATTCCTGCTGCGGCCCATTGACCATAAAAAGAACCATGCGCGGGACCTACAAACACGTTCATCACAAAGTCTGGCTTTGCGGCCTGAATTTTACTTATCGTGGGTCCAAACTGGTTTACATCGAGAGGAAAAAATTCCTCACCAACCACTTTTCCGCCATTATCTGCAGCGGCCTTGCGAATCCATTG
>CAYPNT010000123.1:0-5797 GCA_964412235.1 uncultured Rhodospirillaceae bacterium | reverse complement strand
GTCGTCATACGAGATGACAGCAATAGCATTGTGGCACGCGAACGAAACCGCACTTACAACTACGAGTACGTACCCAATCAGACTTTTATTATCCTTCATAAGCCATTTCAACGTGTTGAGGACCAGGTTGCAATGCTAACTCCTATATTTTTTTAAGTTTAAAACATTCGATTGATTAATAGGTCGATTAAACCCGTGATATTTTCAAAGACTTTATACAATCGTCAATTCAAGCTCTCCGACACCTTCTATGACTCCAGACAATTGGTCACCCCGATCGACTGCCCTTGGTCCCTTCGGCGTTCCTGTAAAAACAATATCGCCAGCGCAAAGTGAGCAATAGTTAGATAGTCGTGCAATAATGTCGGCTGTGCCCCAGATCATCTGAGATAAATTACCTTGCTGTTGCAATTCACCGTTAATTTTTAGTGTTATCTCTCCTGAGTGTGGGTGGCCAAAGTCGGATGCTGGGCGTATCTCGCTGACAGGGGATGCGCCGGAGAAGCTTTTGCAGAGGTCCCAGGAGTGTTCATTGGCGATACATTCGCGCATTAGGTCACGCCTGATCATGTCATATCCGACAGCATATCCGAAGACGTGCCCTAACGCGTCGCTCTCGTTTATGTTTTTTCCATCGCGGCCGATCGCGACGACCAATTCTATTTCGGGGTCCAGTTGTTCCGTCATCGGCGGGTAGGGGAGTTCCCGAGCCTCAACCCAAATAGAATCACTTGGTTTTAGAGAAATTCCGGGACTAGGTTGGCCCTCTGAACCTAATCCGGTTTCCGCGGCATGGTCGGCGTAATTTCTGCCAATTGTGTATATTCGGCGTACAGGAAACCTTTCCGCGCTTCCGAGGACAGGGATTGACGGTATTGTGGGTGTCGGAAAAGTGTACTTCATTTGCTATAACAATCGATCAGTCTAAGCTGGCCTAAGCGAACTTTTAATGACTTTTCGGGTCGGGGTCATTGGCATATGTTTTACGATTTCTAGTTGTTCGGGCCACTTCATTTTTGTCACGTTGTGTTGATCCAACCAGCCACATATTTCTTTAAGTGAAATATCAAAATTGTTATTTAACTCAATATAAACACATGATTTTTCACCATAGGTCTTGTCCGCAATAGGAGCAATGGCGGACATAAAGACGGCAGGGTGTTTGTCTATTATAGACTCGACATCTGTGGGGTTTATCTTGATGCCGCCCCGGTTAATTAGGTCCTTTGTGCGTCCGGTAATCCGAAAGTTTCCGTTGGTATCTTGTTTGGCGAGATCGCCCGTCCGAAACCAGCCATCTCCCGTAAATGCCACGCGATTGGCATCGTCGTTATTCAAATATCCGGCAAAAACAGAACAGCCTTTTATTTCCAGTTCACCCTCTTCGTCTCCTTTTGCGACCGATCCATTATCGCGCATTAGACGTGCCTCGAACGTGGGTGTCGTCTTTCCCAGGGTTTCACAACGGATATCCGCGGAGCTATCGAACGGCGTATGTAACCCCATAAAACACTCCGTCATTCCCCACATCTGCCCGACTGTACCGTTGGGTAACGCATCGTCTAAAACATAAGCGATTTCGGATGCGCAGACAGCGCCTGAAATTGTGGCCATACGAACAGATGAAAAGTCTGAATTTTCGATTAGGTCTTGTTTATGACATGCGGCAATATGGGCTGGCGCAACAAATAACACCGTGGGTTTTTCCTTCTCGATCAGTTGAACGAGGGAAGGGGGGGTAAAAGCTGGCATGAGAAGACTGCTTGCGCCGGCCATTAGGGTTAGATTGATCACACAAAGCCCGAACGCGTGCGTGAAAGGAGGTCCACCTAAAACTTTATCGTTCTCGGTGAGATTGTAGATTGGTCCGGCAATTCGGTTGTTTGCTAGCAGCGTTTGGTAGTTATGGATGACGGCCTTTGGTGATGTTGAGGTACCGGAAGTGAAACAGAGAACAGCCGGATCCGAAGCAACTGGTGGTTCTTTTATAGCGTCGAGCGATCCGCCACTAATTAATTGACGTAATGATAGCGTTTCGCTTGGCGCTGAATTCGAGGCCACCATGATAGTGTCAAGCGTCTCAATCCTCTCGGAAAGTTCCAGCATTATTTCGGGCGCATTATATTTCTCAGAAGCTTCAGAACAGATTACGGCTCGAGCTTTCGCGTACTTAATTAATGGTTCAAGCTCCCCGATACGATAGGGCATATGCATCGTCGAAATAACAGCGCCGATCATCGTGATAGCAAAATAAGATGTCACGAAGTCTGGTGTATTGGGTAGTTGAATCGCAACGACGTCGCCTTTTCTTATTCCGAGTGCTAACAAGCTGTTCGCCAGGCGAAGGGAACGCTCATGTTGCTCTTCATACGTTATATTACCGCCGGAGCCACATACGGCGACGGCGTTCGGTGTTTTGTCTACCCACTTATCAAGCCAGGCCGAAACAGTATCTCCATTCCATGAGCCATCCTGCAAGTACTTGGTCGCAACACGGGGGTCAAAATCAAGGGCCTTTCGCAACTCAACGGCATTTGGACTAAACTCAAATCTTTCTTCGTGTGGGGTGAAACGTTCTGTCCGGAAACGCTTGCCACCTCCAAGGTCATAGAGGCGATGATAATTCTGCCGCTTAAACCGGCGCCGCTCCATTATCGTTCTGATGTACGTAACCTGATCGTGCGTCAGACCGAAACGACGCGCCAGTTCTGCATCTGACATCCCGGTTCCGGGCCTTTGTTTTTCAATTTCTTCCCAGTCTAACTCTCGAACAGGGTCACCACGGCGAACCTGAATGTTGTGGCTCATATCAAATATCGCATCGCCATAGGTTTGGATCATCTCTTCAGAGATTCCGGTTTGGCTGCGTTTTAACCCGCGCGTCACAATTATTCTCCTGCGTCGGCCATTCGTGTTTCATAGCGCCTGATTGGGTCAGCCTGTGGCGCCTGATTGGCAATGGGGCAAACGCGCATACATTCGAAGCACTGGCCCAAAAGTCCACCTGAGCCGACGGACATTTTATACCAAAGGATCTTATTTTCTGCGTCGAATAGGAGATCCTCACGTTCTTCTTCGTCTTCGGCTCTTATCGCGTCTGAAAGTACGCCCGGCACGGCTTCAAACTGCTGTGTCATCTCGGCACACGCAGCCATATCATACCGCATTTCGGTTTGATTGCCGTCTTCGTCGATATCGCCTGACAGGCATTGAACCGGACAGAATTTCATACAAGGCGTTTGACCCGATTGTCGAAAAAGCTCGACGCACGAGGTAGTCGGACATGGGTTATCCGCCATCGGCTCGTCCGGCGGTAATTCAAGCTCGGTAAAAATCGATGCGAAATACATGTAACCAAATTCAGGGTGCAATAATATATCGCCGGCTAGCGACCGTGCGCCGATCCCCGCAAGCTCGGCGTGGAGTTTTAAGCTTTGAAATGGAACACGAGGCCCGGCTTCAGTATCCATGTCCGGTGGGCAGTAAAGAGCGCGCTTTCCGTATTTATTTTCAATGTAGAAGGCACATCCATAAGCTATCGTATACGCCCGCACTTCCGTTGATCCAAAGTAACCAAGTGCTTTTGCTGGAATTTGCCATGCACCTTGCGTTTGACCCCCTACACCCACAGAAATAATTGACTTAGCGCGCGGCCATAAATCACTCGGCTTGTGGCCTTCCGGGGCGATACGTTCGACGGCTTTTATGTCGGCTACACCGGCAACCAAGGCACCCTTTTTGAGGCAGTAGTCGAGTACAGCTTTTTTCGCTGCCTGTGGGTCAATATCGTTTTTTGTGGGCATCAATTATCCTCGTTTAGAAACAGGAGGGCGTAGTACTTTCAAATGTACCTTGTTTATTTTCCGTGTATATATCCTTTAAATACGTTTTTGACCTAAAAAGGAAGTTTTACTAGGAACTGTATTTTGGGTTGTTCAGGGTTGGTTCAGCTTAACGGTAAACGAGTTTGACGGAGAAATTGATGCATAATGACATTCACCTAACTATGGCGACTTGGGACTATGACCACATTCGAGATATTGCAAGTGGACAAGTGAAGCCAAAGGGAATCGAAATAACCCATCTCCAAATGGAAGTGGAAGAAATTTTCTATAGGTTTGCCAAATCCTTTGAGTGGGATGTGTCTGAACTTTCGTTTGCTAAATATTGTTCGATCATGTCCCAGGATAATCCGCCTATCACGGGCATTCCGGTTTTCGTTAGCCGCGTGTTCCGCCACTCAGCGTTCTACATTCGATCAGATGGAAGTATTAAGGTTTCCAGTGATTTGAAAGGTAAGCGTATAGGGATCCCCGAGTGGTCTCAAACTGCCACGGTCTACGCTCGGGGCTGGTTACACCATCAGGGTGGCGCGAAACTGGATGATGTTGAATGGGTACAAGCCGGTGTGAATGCGCCGGGACGCGTGGAAATGGCAAATCTTAATTTACCAGAGGGGGTCAATTATACCCAGGTAGCTGATAAATCCTTAGTGGAAATGCTACTGTCAGGTGAGATTGATTGCATGATTTCAGCTCACCCACCTCACGAATTTGAGATCGACAATTCGGGTATCACGAGGCTAATGCCTGATTATCGGGAATTGGAGGAAGAATACTTTCGCGAAACGGGTATCTATCCAATCATGCATACCATTGCGATCAAGCGGGATGTCTATGAAGAGTATCCGTGGATAGCGCGCAATCTTATGACGGCTTTCGAGGAAGCTAGGGACCTGTCAGTTGCACGTTTGACCAGTGTAACAGCTTCACAAATTCCCGTTCCCTGGGGGTATGTTAACGCCGAACGCACGGCCGAGACGGTTTTCGGGAATAATGGTATTTGGCCGTATGGCGTCGAGCCAAGTCGGGTTACAATCGAGGCTTTTTTGCAATATTGCGACGAGCAGGGTGTGACCCACCGGAAACTAACTCCGGAGGAACTCTACGCACCGGAAGCATTGAGCGAGTTCGTAATTTAGGGCCTCATCAGGGTGGGGCATTTTTTATCCGAGTAGTGAGTGCCTTAAGGAGGTGAATGCTGTATGAATAGAACATCCAGAATAAATGAGAATTTTGGACTAAAGACCCTTGGTATTCTGGGTGTGAGTTTGTGGTTTTTGATTATAATGATGGGTTTTGGAATGGCTGCTGATAAAGAAAATACTTTGTATCTCGAGACTAAGGACGGGCGTGTCGTTATAGAAATGAGGCCAGATCTTGCGCCTAACCACGTAAACCGCATTAAGGAATTAGTACGGCAAAAGTTTTACGACGGTCTTTTGTTTCACCGCGTAATCGATGGTTTTATGGTGCAGACCGGCGATCCGAATGGAAACGGTACGGGGGGCTCTGGTCAAAAACTACTTCCTGAATTTACCTCGGAAAAACATGTAAGAGGCATCCTTTCTATGGCTCGTGCCCAGGACCCAGCGAGTGCGGACAGCCAATTTTTTATAATGCTCGGCGACTCCGCACACCTGGATAACCAATATACTGTCTGGGGCAAGGTAGTTTCTGGAATGGAATACGTGGACCAGATAAAAAAGGGCGATGCGTCTCAAAACGGGACAGTAAGCGATCCCGATAAAATAGTCACAATGCGGGTGGCTGCGGACGTTGACGAGTCGAAATAGGCCAAATTTCTAAAGTGGTCGCACGAAGCTTTGACGAGCTCTCTCAACGAGAGGGTGCGCAAAACAACCTTTTATGTGATCGTTGACCAAGCCCATAGCCTGCATAAAGGAATAAGCGGGCGTTGGACCGATAAATTTCCATCCACGTTTTTTGAGGTCTTC
>CAYPNT010000122.1:0-6032 GCA_964412235.1 uncultured Rhodospirillaceae bacterium | reverse complement strand
GCAGGTACTGTATGTGCTGGTGGTTCCTTAGGGACAACAATCCCACCTTCAGTTGTGATCATCGTCTATGCGTCGATCACCGAGATGTCTGTGGGAGATTTGTTTGCGGGTATCGTCATACCCGCGGGAATTATTGTAGCCTTGTTTCTTATATACATCGTTGGACGATGTATCATACAACCCTCTGCTGGACCTGGTCTTGATCCCGCTGAGATACAATATTCGCTCGGCGAAAAACTATGGCTAGCTTTAACAGCCCTGTTTCCCGCCGCCCTGCTTGTACTGTGTGTTTTAGGTAGTATTTTTGCGGGTATAGCGGCGCCGACAGAAGCCGCAGCAGTCGGAGCAGTGGGAGCGGTTGTCCTCAGTATTGCGTACAGACAGTTTAATTGGAAAGTACTAGTGGAGGCGCTGAAACAAACTGTGAAAATTACTTCCATGGTGATGTTAATAGTGATTGGAGGGATTTTCTTCGCTAGTGTTTTCATCGTTCACGGGGGTGATGATCTAGTTTCGCAAGTTGTTGAGGGCAATAACCTAGGCCCCATTCAGATTATTATCGTGTTCTTGATCGTCGTGTTTATCTTAGGGTTTGTCCTTGATTGGATATCGGTCCTAATCATTGTTCTGCCGATATCTGATCCTATTATTAGAGCTGCGGAAATTGATCCCCTTTGGTTTGGTGTGATGGTATGTATTATTTTGCAGACTTCTTACTTAACGCCGCCAATGGCACCATCAATCTTCTATCTTCGTTCAATCGCTCCTCGAAATATTACGTATATCGATATGTATAAGGGGGTGGCTCCGTTTGTCGTCGCACAAATGATTACTCTTGCACTCGTTGCGATGTACCCCTCTATGGCAACCTGGTTGCCCGATATATTATTTGGCTTCTAATGACCACCCTCATAACTGGGGCTGGTTTAATTGCGTGCCATTCTGCGAAGGCTCTCTTGAGCCATGGTGAGCAGGTGGTTTTCTACGACCTCTCGAGTTCAGAAGAGTTCATTCTATTTGTCCTGGAGGGGGGTGCGTACGAATTTGAGCAGGGCGATATATTAGATTTGCCTAATCTGATTGATGTAGCAAAGAAGCATGACGTTAATAGTGTAGTCCACACGGCGGCTTTTTTGCCAGAGAGAGCAGCAAAACAACCTGCACTTGCTGCGCAGGTTAACGTAATTGGTGCTGTAAATTTGTTCGAATTACATCGTATTGCTTCAATGAGACGGACCGTGTTCATAAGCACGATTGGGGTTTTCGATCAACAACGGGAGGATGGTTATGCATGGGAAGAAGATCATCTCCTTGGACCGGACACATTATACGGCTGCACCAAGCTCTCCGCGGAACTGATCGGTCTTCATTATGCAAAAGCGTATGGGGTTGATTTGGTGGCTCTTCGTTTTTCACCGGTGTTTGGGGTGGGCACGTATTATACGTCGCCCGCTGGAACATTTATTAGGGACGTATTGGAGCCTGCAGTCCTAACCGGTGTGTCTGAAATTAGCCGCCAGTTTTCCAACACGAACCAATATCTTTATGCGCTGGACGCTGGGGAGGCTGTGGCGCTTGCTTGGGGATTAAATGAAAACCCTGACACACGGGTGTTTAATATTAGTGAAGGATGTTTGCGAACTGCGAATGAGGTTGTCAAACTGGCAGAAAATGCTATTCCGAATGCCAAGATCAGTATTCAGGATGCGGCGTGGGAAGCATCGAAAGATCGTGACTTTGTTACAGAACCGTTCAGTTTGCGCGCTGCCAACCGTGTTCTGGGGTTTAAGCCGGTTTGGCCAATGGACAAGGCATTTATAGACTATGCAGAGCAGGTGAGACGCAGAGCTGACAAGACCGTCTAGTCGGCATATTTGCTGCAGATTTCGGTCCAACGTTTCCCGTTTTCTTCACATTTTATTCGTATTTCTTCAGGAAGAAAATTATAGGGAGGTCTGACCGGACCCGGGTTACAGTATCCAGCGGCGCTGATGCGGGCCTTTTCAAATTGTATATTGTAGGAGGCAAAAGTAATTGGGTCAGCAATGATTTCATCAATGACTTCGTTTGCCCACGCTATGTCCATAGAGATCAATTTAGCTGCTTCTTTGTCGTTTCGTTCAATTGCTTTCATCAGGGCAATTGATGGCTGCGGCCCCATGGATGCCGCCGTGGCCCAACACGCCGTAGTGGTTTCTTGCGCGAGATTATAAAATTCATAAGCTGAACTATCGATCGGGACAAAGTTTATCCTTCCGCCGGTAGCATCCAAAGCCGCTTCAAGGACTTTGGTATTTGAAAACTTGGCGGACGTGACCGTGGGAGCAGCTCGTGAAATCATACCCCAAAACTCTGGATTAAAATCAAATCGAAATGCTCGGGCATTCGCGTAAGCCATAATCGCGAGTTGTGGAAAAGATTCCGAAACGGATTTGTAATAACCAACGGCCATTTCTGGGGTTAGTGGTTGCCACATTGGCAGACCAAGTAAGCTTCCGTCTGCACCTTGCTCGTGTATAAATTTGAGCCTTTTGAATGCATCGTACGACCCGAGTGCGGTCGTCCCTATAAATACAGGTACCCGTTTATTGACGGTATTTAAAATACAATCAACCAATCCTGTATATTCCTCTGAACTCACTGTGGCGCATTCACCGGTCGTACCAAGAGCTATTAGCCCACTTGCACCGTCGGCTAACAGTTTATTTATCAACTTTGTCGTTTCCTCAAAGTCTACCGTTTGAGTGGCCTCTATATTTTCCGAGCCGGCTTTCGCGGGTGTCGGAATTATTGCGTACATACCTCTAATATCTTTTGCTGTTAGCATTAGGAACGACCTTTTTATCAAAATTAGATTGGTACTTCGGGATCCTGTCCCAGTATATGACGACCATATGTCGGCATTACGATATCGAAGTTTAGCGTTATGTGACTGCTGATTGCCTGGATATCCCGTGATGCCAGTTGGATGACGTTGTTACGCGCAATTCCCTTTGTCCCGGTCGCGCCGATCAGCAAATCCAACGCGCGTTTTAAGAATTGAATCGCGGTAACCTGATTGCGTTTATTTCGTAGTTTTTGTTGGACTGACATTACTTGTTCGCTATCAATAACCTGCGCCATTTTTATACAGTCGTCTCTGACAATCAGCTTAGCTGCGTCTATCAAAGCAGACGCCTCAGAAACACGAAGTTGCACAGGGTAGTACAGGGATAAAGCGGAGTTTTGGCCTCGTAGGGATTTGACCTCTCGGGGCCCGACCTCTTGGATAAAATTAGCCAGGGCTCCCTCGGCTATTCCTAAGGCGGGTGCGATCAAGCAGTAACTTGAGCAAGCGAAAAAAGGCGTTCGATACAGTTTACTTTTGTTGAAGGCTGCACCAGGGGTTGTACCCGTACGTGCTTCATCAAAGGACAGCACTCGATGTGTCGGAACGAATACGTTGTTGAGTTTTATGCTTTTGCTTCCCGTACCCCTCAGGCCAGTCACATCCCAATCATCCTGGACCTCGTAGTGTGTTTTCGGTACCAGACAAAAAAATAATCCCTCGTCCCCGCCTTCTCGTTTGGCCCCAACTATGGTCCATTCAAAGTGGTCCGAGCCACTGACATACGGCCATGTCCCGGTGAGCATGACCCCATTATTGTCAAACTGAGCTGTTCCAGCGGGAACGTATGACGAGCCGGCTACCGCTAAGGGATCGTCACCCCAGACCTCATCCTGTGCCACCTCGGAGAAGAGGCCCACGTTGAAGGCATGGAAGGTGCCGACAGAACATACCCATGCTGTCGAGCCACACCCTTGTCCGAGTGCGCTCATTAGTTCGACAAAGATTTCAAAGTTGTATTCGTAGCCACCGTATCGCTTTGGTTGAAATATTCTAAACACCCCAGCATTTTTCATACGATCAATGAGGGTGGCATTAACGGACCCGTTTTTCTCCGTGTTAAACGCCTCACGCTGCAGTTCAGGAACAAAGCTGGTGATCGTTTGTTGTAGTGCGGTTTGCATCGTTCTTTTGGGGTCCTGTCGCTATCAATAAAGCTGGACTAGTTGTGTTCGTCAATTCGGTAAAGTCTCTTGGCATTTTCTCCAGCAATTTTACGTTTAACATCTTGAGTGTATTGGCTGTCTGCTAGAAAGTTGGGTAGGTCGCTGGTCAAGTCCTCTTCGGTTGGCTCATGGGGAAAATCAGAGGCGTAAACGATCCGGTCTGCACCCATGGTGTCGATCGTGTATTTCAAACAGGCTTCGCCCATCTCGCAACTGACCCAAAAACCTTCATGGTTTCTTATTATATCGGAGGGTCTTCTCTGGAGCCGCTGCCGGGCCCGCGCTCCGAATACCGAATCAAACTCGTAATCGAGGCGATCTAGCATAAAGGGAACCCATGAAGAACCGGCTTCCAAGAAAGCAAATCTAAGGGTGGGGAATTCTTCGAAAACACCTGAGAAAATCATATCCGTCAGGTGGATGAATATGGGCACTGGGTGGGACAGGGTATGTACTTTCTGAAACTCGTCGAGATGGTCAAGACCAAAACCCTCACTCGGGGCCCCATGGAGGGCAAGAACCATATTTAAAGCTTGAGCTTTTTCATAGATCGGCCAGAAATCCTTATGGCCGTAGCTTTTTTGAAGACAGGTGACGGTCGGTAACAACATGGCGGCAAAGCGGGTCCTTGAATGTGCGCAACGCTCAAGTTCGGAAATTGCCTGATCTACGTCATTCATTGCCATCAACCCTGCGCCATAAAGCCTATTATCGTGCTCTAAATAGTTTTGTTCTAACCAGTTATTGTACGCAGTCGCCGTCGCAGAGGCGAATTCTTGGCTTTTTATGAGTCCGATCCCTAGTCCGGATGAAGGATATAAAACACTTCCTTCTAGGTCCATTTCGTCCAGTATTTCCGACCAAATTTTTCCACTAGTTTCGAGATAACGTGGACCGGGGTCACCTTGTTTGACAGCGACGGTTCGAGGCCAACCATCTAATGATGGAAAGATCCCAAGGCCGTCAAATCTCTTAGAATTAGACCAGGATCCCTCGTAATACTGCTCAAGAAGGCTTTCCTTTTCTAGAACATGGCCATCCGCGTCAAATGCTTTAAAATTTTCCAATGTTTGGTTTCCCTGATAAGGCCGCGAATAATGAGTGGGTTTGATAACTAACTATAATATGATCTTCGTTCTCTGAAAAAAGGAAATCTGTGTCATGGCAAGAGGTTATTTAGTGGCTCACATACGGGTCCATAATGACGCGCAAATGGCTACTTTTAGGAAGTGTTTTAGCCTTGCTAATATGGCGTGATGCATTGGCCCGGGCCCAGTTATGGATATAGGTTCTCTATGTTAAGCGCAGCGGGTTTGTTGCACAATAAAATGAGAGATTGGTATATATTGAGGGCTCTAACCTAATGCAACGAGGGTCAAGCCTTATTTATGAATAATCGCTTAGTCGTCTGCCTGTTATTACTCGCTTTGCTCTCGTTGGGACTCGGAATTTTTCTGGCCGTGGTGGAGGTCAGAAATTTTGCGATTTTCTCTAATAAATTCTCAATTATGGAAGCGGCGTGGCAATTAGTGTTGGATGATCAGTATTTGTTGGGCGGGGTTATAATAATCTTTTCCATTATCTTTCCGTTGGGCAAAATACTAGCGACTGCCGTAGCGTGGTATTCAATCTACCGGTTGGGAGTAGTCCGTATGACTATAATTGACCGGTTGGAGTTTTTGGGCCGTTGGTCATGTGCCGATGTTCTCCTGATCGCCATCGCTATTGTTGTTGCCAAGGCTTCCGGAATTGCCGGCGCAAAAATGGAAATAGGTCTATGGTTTTTTGCTGCGTCGATACCGTTGACAGCCTTTGCGGTGTATTTGGTCAAGAAGTCGGCGCCTCGATAGGATGAGACGCGTGCCATAACTAGATGTCTTCTCCTGGATATTCCAGTAAACCGGGCATTCCGTCCACATGACGAACGCGGTCCGTACCTTTCACGATGTCAAGGGTCATGGATCCAATACCCGCCATGC
>CAYPNT010000121.1:0-6118 GCA_964412235.1 uncultured Rhodospirillaceae bacterium | reverse complement strand
AGGTACATCCATTTGTATGTACCGCTTTTAACGCAGATTTTGATGGTGATCAAATGGCTGTCCACGTGCCATTATCGCTTGAAGCGCAGCTTGAAGCGCGAGTTTTGATGATGTCCACGAACAATATACTAAGCCCTTCTAATGGTAAGCCCATTATTGTGCCCTCACAGGATATCGTGTTGGGGCTGTATTATTTAAGCTTGGAACGGGATGGAGAGCCAGGCGAAGGGAAGGCTTTTGGCACGGTCGGTGAAGTTGAGCAGGCGCTGGAAGCAGAAATCATATCATTGCACACAAAAATCCAAGTGCGCGTGCCAACAATGGACCAGAACGGTGATGCAATTGTTCGTCGAATAGAGACAACACCAGGACGCATGTTTCTAATGCAGGAACTTCCGCTTAACCCTGATGTACCTGTAGACGTTTTAAACAAGGTGCTGACGAAGAAGGATGTCCAAGACGTTATTGATTTGGTGTATCGCCATTGTGGTCAGAAAGATACTGTGATTTTTGCTGATCGTATGATGGGTCTTGGTTTTTCTTATGCGTGCCGAGCCGGAATTTCGTTTGGCAAGGATGATTTGCTCATTCCACCAACTAAAGAAAAGCTTGTTGCGGAGACGCAGGGCCAGGTCAAAGAATTCGAGCATCAGTACCTTGATGGGCTTATAACCCAGGGCGAGAAATATAACAAAGTGGTCGATGCTTGGTCACAATGTACCGATAATGTTGCTGATGCGATGATGGAGGGTCTCGAAAAGGTTGAGCCGGGTAGACCCGTAAACTCTGTCTATATGATGGCGCATTCAGGCGCACGTGGGTCTGCGGCACAAATGAAACAGCTCGCAGGCATGAGGGGGCTGATGGCCAAACCATCGGGTGAAATTATCGAAACCCCGATTATGTCGAACTTTAAGGAGGGGCTTACCGTCCTAGAATATTTTAATTCGTCTCACGGCGCCAGAAAGGGGCTTGCGGACACTGCGTTGAAAACGGCTAACTCGGGATATTTGACGAGGCGGTTAGTCGATGTCGCTCAAGATTGCACCGTCGTTGAGGAGGATTGTGGGACCAGCAATGCATTGACAGTTGCTCCTATGATAGAGGGTGGTGAAATTCTAGAGCCATTATCAGAGAGAATTCTTGGTCGTACTACAGCAGAAGACATTCTGCATCCCGTGTCGGGTGACCATATAGCTAAAAAGGGGACACTTATAGAAGAGGCTCTAGCAGAGTATATTGACGAAGTAGAGATAGAGGCTCTGAAGATACGCTCGGTTTTGACATGCGAGACTAAAGGTGGCGTGTGCGCGGCGTGTTATGGACGCGATTTAGCGCGCGGCACACCAGTAAATTTAGGAGAGGCGATTGGGATTATCGCTGCTCAATCTATAGGAGAACCTGGAACACAGCTGACAATGCGTACTTTTCATATTGGCGGCGCAGCTCAGCGAGGAGCAGAGCAATCAAGCGTAGAGGCCTCCTTCGATTCTAAAATTAAGATAAAGAACCGTAACGTTGTCATTGATCGCAACAAAATGCCCGTTGTGATGGCTCGGAACACCGAAATTGTTCTGGTGGATGACCAGGGGCGGGAGAGAGCAAGCTATCGCGTCCCATACGGATCAAGACTTTTGAGGGATGACGGGGACGCGGTGAATAGAGGTGATCGATTAGCTGAATGGGATCCATACACCCGACCAATAATCTCTGAAAAAGAGGGTACAGCAAACTTTATGGACCTTGTTGATGGTGTTTCTATGCGTGATATACCGGACGAGGCGACAGGTCTCTCTTATAAAACTGTCGTTGAATGGAAGCAGCAAGCAAAGGGCGCTGATTTGCGCCCGCGGATTACGTTGCGTGATAAAAAAGGTGAAGTAATCTTATTGGAGTCGGGCGCCGAGGCACGTTATTTTCTTTCTGTGGACGCTATATTGTCAGTTGAGCCAGGGCAAAATGTGCACGCTGGTGACGTATTGGCTCGTATCCCATTAGAAGGTTCAAAAACTCGTGATATCACTGGCGGACTGCCGCGAGTCGCTGAGCTATTTGAAGCCCGAAAGCCCAAGGACGCGGCGATTATTAGTGATACTGCTGGAAGAGTAGAATTCGGCAAGGATTATAAGAACAAGCGGCGGCTTTTTGTCCAATCGGCAGACGATCAGGAGATAGAGCCAGCTGAATACCTTCTGCCGAAAGGTAAGCCCATCGCTGTGCAAGAAGGCGATGTAGTCGAAAAGGGTGACGCTTTGATGGACGGGAACCCGGTACCACATGATATTCTCCGAGTTATGGGGGTTGAGGCGCTAGCGAACTATCTTATTAATGAAATTCAGGAAGTTTACAGGCTGCAAGGTGTGAAGATAAATGATAAGCACATAGAGGTTATTGTTCGGCAAATGCTGCAGAAGGTTGAAATAACAGATCCCGGCGAAACAACATTTCTATCTGGCGAGCTTGTTGATCGGTTGGAATTTGACGAGGTTAATGAAAAAGCGAAGAATGAAAATCTCGTTGAAGCTAGTGCTTTGCCTGTGCTTCAGGGGATAACAAAAGCGTCCCTACAGACGCAATCCTTTATTTCGGCGGCTTCATTTCAAGAGACTACGCGTGTGCTTACTGAAGCAGCAGTTTCAGGTAAAAAAGATAGTCTAATGGGACTAAAAGAAAATGTTATAGTGGGTCGTTTAATCCCCGCAGGCACTGGCGCGTTCATGAGCGAAATGAGAGGTATTGCTGCAGAAAGAGATAAAGAAATAGATGCATTATCGAAGTCGTCTGAACCACCACAATTGCCACTAGTGGAAGAACACGAAGGTGCTGCTGAATAGTTAGAGTTATGCCTTTGACGTGAAGGGTTTAAAATAGATCTCTAGACCATTAAAAAGTTGGACTGAACAGCTACTAAATATTGTGAAAATGTTTGTTGACGGGCAACCTGTACAACATTATATTCCGCGCCTCGTCAGGGTAGATGCCTGTTAGTGTACGGTAAATACTCGGAAAAATTATATGTAAACCGCGTGAGTCGTAAATCATGTATTGCGATTGCCCGCAGAGGTGTTGCGAGTGATCGGGTTGATGGGTTTTAACGCTTATGCCTCAATTGGTAAGGAACGGACAGCGTGCCGACGATTAATCAGTTAATCCGTAAGCCGCGCAAATCGAAAGTTGCGCGTAACAAGGTTCCAGCAATGGAGGCTTGCCCCCAGAAGAGAGGGGTATGTACCCGCGTGTATACTACGACCCCCAAAAAACCTAATTCGGCCCTTCGTAAGGTTGCTAGAGTTAGACTGACTAATGGGTATGAAGTAACGAGCTATATCCCAGGGGAAGGCCACAATCTTCAGGAACATTCGGTAGTTATGATACGAGGGGGCCGTGTAAAGGACCTGCCAGGCGTTCGTTATCACATTATTCGCGGTACGCTCGATACACAGGGTGTTTCGGATCGTAGACAGCGTCGTTCTAAGTATGGCGCGAAGCGGCCGAGATAGGAGAAGGTTAGGATGCCTCGTCGACGTGCAGCGGAAAAAAGGGAAGTGTTACCGGACGCAAAGTTTGGCGATCTTGTGTTAACTAAATTCATAAATAACATTATGTACGACGGAAAGAAATCGATTGCAGAACGGATTGTTTATGGTGCTCTGGAAACAATTTCTAACCGGTCTGGTCAAGATCCCATGAAGGTGTTTCATGAAGCGCTTGATAACGTTAAGCCTACAGTGGAAGTCAGATCTCGGCGTGTAGGTGGAGCGACATACCAGGTCCCCGTGGAGGTCCGGCCTGATCGGCGACAAGCTCTTGCGATCCGATGGATAATAGAGGCATCACGGAATAGGCACGAAAATACCATGGCTGATCGTTTGTGTAGTGAACTTCAGGATGCAGCGGAAAATCGTGGAAATGCGGTAAAGAAACGCGAAGACACGCATAGAATGGCGGACGCCAATAAAGCGTTCTCGCACTACCGTTGGTAGGCATGTGAGTGAAGCCCGTTAAGTTTAGGACCTAATAATGCCCCGCAGCACACCAATCCAAAAATACCGTAATATCGGCATTATGGCCCATATCGACGCGGGTAAGACAACGACTACAGAGCGTATTCTTTATTACACCGGCAAGTCGTATAAAATCGGTGAAGTTCATGATGGCACTGCTACCATGGACTGGATGGAGCAAGAGCAAGAACGTGGAATCACAATCACATCCGCTGCAACCACTTGTGAGTGGAACGGATACAGAATCAATATCATCGACACGCCTGGACATGTTGATTTTACAATTGAAGTGGAACGTTCACTTCGGGTTTTGGATGGTGCGGTAGCAGTTTTTGATTCAGTGGCGGGCGTGGAACCACAAAGCGAGACGGTTTGGCGGCAGGCCGATAAGTATGGCGTCCCGCGTATCTGCTTCGTTAATAAGATGGACCGCACTGGGGCGGATTTTTTCCGCTGTGTGGACATGATCGTGGACCGATTAGGAGCGACTCCCGTAGTTACGCAACTTCCATTAGGAACGGAAGCAGATTACCTAGGGGTTATAGACTTATTAAAAAATCGGGCAATTGTGTGGAAAGATGAAACACTTGGGGCTGATTTTGAATATCAAGATATCCCTCCTGAATATGTTAGTCAGGCTGAAGAGTATCGTAGCAAGCTTATCGAGGCGGCCGTTGAGTTCGATGATGACGCAATGGAAGCATATTTAGAGGGTAGTGAGCCGACCGAGGAGGTTTTGATTTCTTGCCTCCGACGAGGAACGCTTAAAAACGCGATTGTGCCGGTGTTGAATGGCACTGCGTTTAAAAATAAGGGTGTGCAGATGCTTCTTGACGCCGTCGTTGATTTTATGCCTTCCCCGACGGATGTTGCGGGCATTAAGGGAGTTTCCGGGGATGGTGTTACGGAAATTAGCCGTTCTAATGATGATAAAGAGCCGTTTTCGGCATTGGCTTTCAAAATTATGACGGACCCCTTTGTAGGAACATTAACGTTTGCTCGTCTTTATTCAGGCGAACTCAAGTCGGGCGATGGAATAATGAATGCGGTGAAGGAAACCCGCGAGCGGGTTGGGCGTATGCTTCTGATGCACGCTAATTCACGGGAGGAAATTAAGGAGGCCTTTGCCGGTGATATTGTGGCCCTTGCCGGTTTGAAGGATGTTACGACCGGGGACACGCTGTGCGATTTGTCGGATCCTGTCATACTGGAGCGTATGGAGTTTCCAGACCCTGTCATAGAGGTGGCGGTTGAACCTAAAACGGCGGGTGATCAGGAAAAGATGGGCGTAGCGTTGTCACGCCTCGCTCAAGAAGACCCGTCATTTCGTGTTTCCTCTGACGAAGAAAGTGGTCAGACAATAATTAGTGGAATGGGTGAACTGCATCTCGAAATTATTGTGGACCGTATGAAAAGAGAATTTAAAGTGCATGCTAACGTGGGCGCTCCACAGGTCGCATATAGAGAGACAATTTCGCAAAAAATTGACACAGATTATACACATAAAAAACAAACGGGCGGTCACGGTCAATTTGCGCGCATTAAGGTAACGTTTGAGCCAGCAGAGCCTGGGGCTGGGCTAGAGTTTGAATCTGTGGTTGTGGGAGGATCGGTTCCTAGGGAATATATACCAGGAGTGCAGAAAGGGCTTATGGGCGCCGCAACGACAGGCGTACTTGCCGGTTTTCCGATGACCGATATGAAAATGATTTTGACCGACGGTGACAGTCACGATGTCGACTCATCGGTGATGGCATTTGAGATAGCATCCCGTGCTGCTTTTCGCGAAGGTGTTGCCAAGGCCGGCCCAAAGTTGCTCGAGCCAGTAATGCGTGTGGAGGTGGTAACCCCCGACGACTATATGGGTGATATTATTGGTGACTTGAACAGTCGGCGTGGAAATGTTTCGGGGATGGATCAACGCGGCAATGCCCGAGTAGTAAATGCTATGGTACCACTCGCAAACATGTTTGGATATGTAAACAATTTAAGATCCATGAGCCAGGGACGTGCGCAATTCACGATGCATTTCGATCATTATGAACAGGTACCTCAAGGTGTTGTGGATGAAGTTCGAGAAAGCTTGGCATAAGTTGCTAGATAAGTAGGTCAAA
>CAYPNT010000120.1:0-6216 GCA_964412235.1 uncultured Rhodospirillaceae bacterium | reverse complement strand
TGACGGCGAACTAAAGGATTTTGATATAAGATGGTTCGACGAAGCGGCTCTAGTTGTGGTGATGGCAGCGGACGGGTATCCCGGAAAATATCAATCTGGGTCTGTGATCGACGGCTTAAATCAGGCAGAGCAGGTTAATGAGACCGTGATATTTCACGCGGGTACGGTTAAAAACGAAAACGGTGACACCGTGGCTGACGGGGGCAGGGTCTTGGGCGTTACGTCTGGTGGACAAACCATAGGCGACGCGGCAAGACGAGCTTACGAGGCGGTTGACATGATCGATTGGCCGCAAGGTTTTTGTCGCCGGGATATTGGTTGGCGAGCGATCTAAACCTGATCAGATGTTCTCGATTCCTGCCGAGCAAGCCAAGTAGATGCCAATACTATGAGAGCTGCTCCCAGCCACACCCAAATTCCGGGAAATTCCGAAAACATAAACCATCCGACGATTGCCGCCCATATGAGCCTCGCAAAAACCACCGGCTCTATAAGTGAAATGTCGGCTATTTTATAAGCAGTCGTAAGAAGCATGTGACCACAACTAGCTGAAAAACCGATCATTATCATCATAAAAAGCTGAGACCAGGTAGGGGTTTGCCAAACGAACAATAGGGCGATTCCCGAGGGTACCATCATTGTCAAGGATAGGTAGGCTACAATGGTCGATGGCTGGTCTGTACGTGCCAACGTTTTTGCAATCAACTTAGAGCACGTGACGCAAAGCATTGAAACGAGAACCAAAATCATCCCAAGATTAATTTCCTGAAAGCCCGGCCGAACGATTATTAGCGTACCAGCAAATCCAACAGCCAGCGCAATCCAACGGGGCCCACGTATAGTTTCGCCAAGTATAAACATAGCACCTAACGCAACAAACAGTGGGCCCGTAAGTGACAAGGCTGTCGCATCACCTAACGGCACGAGACTTAGTGCTGTGAACCACAATAATAGGGATGCCCCATTGAATAGACCGCGCAACATATGCAAGGGGAAACGGCTTGTTTTTAAGATGGACAAACGCGTTCGGAGGAGAATAGGTGTAAAAAAAACAAAACCAAAGAAAGCTCGAAAAAACGCTATCTCCATTGCGTCTAAATCTTGAGACAGGAGGCGTACCGACCCGTGCATCGACGCAAAAAATGCGCCTGACGCGATTGCTAAAATGATGCCACGCACGGGTGTTGGCACGGTCTCCATTTCTTCAATATAACGGATGGGGTTTTTCACATTCATCTATTCTCAAATACACAGTTAATAAGACAGCCGTCAATCCGAGGCGGTGTTTTAACTCCCGCTTTAATATTTTAGAGTGTAATACAGTATTCCGTATTGGGAGTGTCCTAAAGTGAAAGCAAATCAAATTAAAAAAGTATGGGACGAAGGTCGTCCTGCGGTGAACGTCTTTCTGTGCATCCCCAGTTCCTTTGCTGCCGAGGTGATGGCGTCATTAGGTTGGGACGCCGTGACCGTTGACATGCAACATGGGGTCACAGATTACAGCGACATGGTCCCGATGTTGCAGGGTATAACGCAATATGAAGTTGCACCTATGGTGCGGGTGCCCTGGAATGATCCCGCCATCATCATGAAATCGCTTGATGCGGGTGCCTACGGGGTGATTTGTCCGATGATCAATTCCCGCGAAGAGTGCGAAAAGTTTGTCGGGGCCTGTCGATATGCACCCGAAGGTTATAGGTCTACCGGACCAGTTCGTGCAGTCTTCTATTCGGGTTCGGACTATCACGCTCATGCGTCTGAAACGATCTTAACTTTCGCCATGATTGAGACACAGGAAGCCGTAGACAACCTGGATGAAATTTGCTCAGTAGACGGTCTCGACGCTGTTTATATAGGACCTTCAGACCTATCAGTCTCCCTCGGCGGTGCTCCCGGTGGAGATCAACGCACGCCAAAAGTAATGAAAAGAATTGAAATGACGCTAAAAGCGGCACATGATTGTGGTAAAAAAGCGGGAATTCATGCGATGACCGCAGAATACGCAAACGAGATGATCGAAAGGGGTTTCGATCTTGTGACCTTATCCAGTGATTTCCGTCATATGATTGCCAACGCCAAAGATATGCTAGAAGCCACCAAATTAACTGACGCATAAAACATTGGGAGTGCGTTATGGAGCGTAAACAGTGCTACGTAAGAAGCGCCGAAGATATCGGGAATGTGATTTCACTTGAGCACGTCAACGTCTGTGTTCCCGATCAGCGCCTCGCCACGCTTTTTTACGTTACTGGGCTCGGCCTAACCCGCGATCCGTATCTGGTGACGAGTGTCAACAACATGTGGATTAATATTGGGCGCAATCAGTTCCATCTACCTACCAACGCACCGCTAGTTTTACGGGGCAAAATTGGGTTGGTAATTCCGGATAGGAAGGCGTTGTTAGCACGTTTAAAGTCGGTTAAATCAGCCCTTAAAGAGACCAAATTTTCTGTTAGAGCTGAAACAAACTACGTCACGGCGACGTGCCCGTGGGGAAACAAATTCAGAATACATAGTCCCTCTAAGAAATTCGGTGAAAGAATAGCATTAGGTATCGCTTACATTGAATTCCCCGTCCCTAGAGGTAGTGCCAAGGGAATATGTCAATTTTACAGGGAAATACTAGGCGCACCCGGAACCCTCAAATATTCGAAAGGCGTGGCTGCACACGTCCAAGTTGGTCATCACCAGGAGCTTATTTTTCGAGAAACGTCAGGAAAGATTAATCCGTTTGACGGCCATCATATACAGGTCTACGTCGCGGATTTTTCTGGACCATATAATAAACTACTAACCCGTAGATTAATTTCTGAGGAAAGCAATCAGCATCAATATCGGTTTAAAGATATTATAGATATGGAAAACCACGGGGTGTTATTTACCTTAGAACATGAGGTTAGATCTTTGACGCATCCACTTTTCGCGCGACCTCTAATCAACCGAAATCCAGAACAGACCAACGTACATTTTGGGGCCGGGCATGAGAATCGTTCTTGGGCCATGCCTTTTTCGCATTGAAATTGTCTATGGGAATTCTAGGAAGAAACATGAAATTTTAACGACTTCAAACAAAAAGGTACGCTATGAAAAACATTATCAAAACTGGAATAGCTGCAGGGATTTTGGCAGTCACGGCAACACACTCTCTAGCACAAACAAACATTGGTGGTGTTCGTTATTACGACTTCACGCACATTATACCGATGTTTGAGCCTACAAACGGCGATATTACAAAGCCAAATCTTTCCAAACCAATTAATAATTCAAAGGCGGTCGCTAGTTTTGGGTTTCAGGCAACGCGAAAATTGAAAAAGCCCTTTAAAACCCAAAAGGGGTTTTTCCAATGGGGATGGTTTCATTTTGATGAACATTATACGACCCACCTCGACTCGACCGACCATTATTTGAATAAAAACAAGTCAAAAAATACAGACAAGAGATCAATTGAAAAATATACGTTGCGGGACATTATTGGCCCAATTGTTTTCATCGATATTTCCTCAAGAGTGACAAAAGAACTCGCTAAAAATAATGGAAAGCCATCACCCAATCGCACCATCACTGATTTTGGAAAAGCCACCGGCGCGACTGTCCTACCCTCCGATATACAAAATGTAGCGGAACAAATCGTGGATCGTGCATGGATCGTGGTGCATTCGGGCTGGGATAAATTTTTTATCGGCAACCCACCAAAAAACGCTTTTATGCACCCATACATAAACGGCCTAAACTATCCGGGATTTGGTAAAGCTGCCGTTGAAAAACTTATAGAAATCGAAAAGCGGAAGGGTATTCGCATAAATGGGATCATGATGGATAATCTCTCTATCGATTCAGGTGAGTCTGGTCGCGGCTCGAGCGGAAAAAATCCCTTCGGAGATGGGTGGTATGCGCACCAGCTTGGATTAGCCCGTGGTTGGAAATTGCTAGAGAATGCATCGGGTACCGGGCAACTCAAAAGAGAAACTGGAAAATGCGTCTTAATTGTGGGAGCAATTCGATTAACAGCGGCCTCTGGTGCGCCAGCGCGCGTTATCGGCGCCTGCCACTAAACAAAATCATTCGTTGGGCCGATCAAATATTGTAAATATCAATCGGCCCAACGATCTTATCATCGTGAACAAAAATCTTCTTTTTTAGTATTTTTAAACCGGGCAACGTCTTCCGTATTACATAATGATATAAGCCGCCGCGTATAAGGCTTCCATGAGCACGTGAATAACTGCGCACCATCCACGCCGCGGAGACATCAATTTTATCTTCCGCGTCCCCCTGAACTAGTATGTTAGTTACCAGGTGACTAGTGTGCGGTAATGGATGGGTCGCATAGGAATCCTGTCCTTCAATCCTGAAAATCCGCGCCTCGAGTCCCGGACGATCCATGTAAATCAAACTTACGTCATTGTCAGGGTTATCCGTCCAATTCTCGTCCCCGACCATCGCCGGGGCCCAAAAAATACAGTCATCAGTATAAAGCGTGAGCCAATCATTCCACGCCCTATTGTCTAAAAACCAAGCTTCCTGGTGTAGCAAATGGGAAGCCTCTTCTAAAAGACTAGTCATTTAAGCACACGCTCCGCCCACTCACGCCAAAACGCAAAAAAGGGTGTCTCGACCTCACGGCCCGGATTGCTGTTTACTGGCCTAACGTCTAATTCCCGTGCCGCGTCGTCAGCACCTTCAATTAAAGTCTTCGCTCCTAGCGCCAGGTCGTTCCAACCTCCATCATATGCCTCAGAACCAATATGCGCCCCCTCCATAGCGCGGACATCGTCGGGAACCGCAAGGCTAGACGGAAAGAAGAAATCTTCATATTTACGTATCCGCGCGCGCCTCTCGTCTGGTTGCTCTCCCTTAGGGGCAATACACCACGTCTCTATCTCCGTGAGGTTTGGTGCAAGTGGTCGCCATACCCTGATACAGGTGGACGCTACATCATTTAAAAGAAGGTTCGGAAACAGTGTAACGGTCCGACCACGTTCAAGCATCCACCTTACCTTACCGCTTGAAAACCGCTCCAAAAGGACATCACGCTGTGACCAAAGTGGTCCTGCTTCGGGATTGCCACGATCTGCCCAATTTATCATATGACCGTTGCCAACATCGTAACCACCCGACCCTATTTTCTCCAGGTTTAATATCCGACTTGCCTCAGTTTTAGACAGAGCATCACCTATGTCAGGAAGGAGTGTTTCGCGATAGCCAACGGCTGTTGCAAAATTACGATGCACCGTCGCAACGTGATAACCATCAGTGGAATTTTCGGTTTGGAGCTTCCAATTCGCTTCCATAATATACCGGCTTTCCCCTCTCAAAACCTCTAACCCATCGGGCCCTTGGTCAGCTAGGAGATCAATAAATGGAGCTGCGCCACCAATATACTCTTCCAAATCTGGGGCTTCTGGGTCGAGGCTCCCAAACAAAAATCCCTTATAACTACCAAACTTTGATATCGGACGTAGGTCAGTACCAATCCGGTCCAGATCGGGCTGGCGATATGCTTCACTGCCCCCGCGTACGAGAGTGCAATGGCCATCTGCGTTAAAACACCACCCGTGATAACGACAAGTAATAGTTTTAGCGGTTCCGCTGACCCGAGAAGTAAGTTTAGACCCTCTGTGAGGACAAGAATCGTAAAAGCAATTGATTTTATCGTCGGCACCACGAATGACAACTACTGAGTGGGTGCCCATTTTTGTTGAGATGTAATCGCCGTGACCGGAAACCTGACTTTCATGACACAAATAGAGCCAACAACGTTCAAAAATTTGCGACATTTCAGCCTTGTAGACATTAGGATCGGTAAACGCCTTGCGCTTTACCCTAAATATATTTTGCTCGGGAGAATCTTCGAGTAATGTCTCCGATGATTGTGAACGTTGGCTGAAACCTTTGCCCATAGCTAATGGTTTGCGATTTGTGTTGTCTCTGTCAAGCACATCTCCACCTGTTCTAAGCGAAACTATTAAAGTCGTGATGAATGGTGAGGTCGGCCCCCCCAAAAAAAATAGCCCCGGTACCATTAAAGTTGGAAAAATTTGATTTCCGACATACCATAGGGAAGTCAGCGTTACATGGATACCGAAATGCAGAATTGATGCCGTGAGGTTGTAACAGGGCACCTTAACCTATGACAATGGCGACAAATACGTCGGTGAATGGAAGAATAACAAAGAACACGGCCAGGGCACCTTAACCTCTGCCAATGGTGAAAAA
>CAYPNT010000119.1:0-6251 GCA_964412235.1 uncultured Rhodospirillaceae bacterium | reverse complement strand
CTCGTAACTAATAGAAGCAGCGTACGTTGCAAAACACCGAAAGGGGGCGTCTGCCAAGCTCTCAATCGCGCCGTGAGCCATCATCCGAGCGAGCATGGTGGGGACCGCAGTGGCTACGTGAACCCCCTCCGTGACTAGAAATTTTGGTGTTTCGATAGGATCAAACCGCGGCTCGATTACAATTGTCGCCCCGTAATATGGTGCTGCGTGATGGACGAGAGAGTCCGACGTACCAGATGTCATCGGCGGTAATGCCGCTATTTTCTCTCCCAGCGCTAGGTGGATGCCCGCCGCATGCCGGAGTGACAACCAAATACGGTGACCGTAAATTGTATCAGCTATTTTCGGAGCGCTCGTAGAACCGCTCGTGGTGGTAAGATAAAATCTTTCATTCCAACCAAATCGCGTGTGGTCCAAAAGATGGTCAGAAATATTTGACGAACACCGGGACAGTAAATCGCGATAACCCATACCCCACGAGACTTCATCGTCCCCAACAGTTATCGACTGAATCTTTAAGTTTTTAGTCTCAAGAATTTCCCAAAGCCGGTCGTAGTGTCCCTCTGCCGCCCTTTTTGCTGAGAAAAAAGCGATTTTTGGATCGGCTCTCTCGATTATTGAAACAAGTTCCGTCTCCCGAAAAGCAGAATTCGTCAATATTACCCTTACCCCTGCCTTTTCGCATGCGAGGCGAATAAGGAATTGTTCTGCGCAGTTAGACAGATGCAATAGAGCGATGTCTGGACGCATAAATCCTTGTTCTAATATTGACCGCGACAGTTGGTTGGAGCAATCACGAACCTCAGACCAAGTCATCCAGGATGTTCGGTCCACCAGCGCGAGCCGCGTAGGGATTTGCTCCGCATTGAGGTCACACGCCTGAGAAAACGTCATATTTTGAGAACGCGTTCTCAGCTCGGAAATTAATGTCTGCCTTTCTTGAGCAAGGTTATTAGACGCTTCCCACATCTGGCACGTTTCTTCCCTATTTTTATTTTTGCGTCATTCGGTGGGAGCTATAGCGCAAGGGCAACGTCATAAGCTTCCGCAATACCCACCATTGCATGATCAATCTGTTTTGCATCTCCAATCACCCGCAAGTCAGGCTTTCCCATTCTAAGCCACTCGACTGTTTCCTCGTTGACCTCATAACCAGTACACACGACCACGGAATCCGCGGGGATTTCTAATTCCTGATTATCTTCCATGGAATGTACCTGAATAAAATTGTCTCCAATAAGAGACAGCGTACAGCCTGGCATTCTCTTCACGCTGTCATGTTCTAGCTCTTCGACCAATACCCACCGGGTCGCTGGCCCCAGGCCTGTCCCGAGCCGAGGATTACGCCCAATTAAAACGACCTCATGTCCACTTTCGTCAATGACACCTCTAACGGCATCATATCCACTATAGGCTTTTAAATGAGCTATTAAGTCACGGTCCATTTGGTGGCGTGTGGCGATAAAATGAGCTACTTCGACGCCAGCGCCACCGGCCCCTACCACTACGACTCGTTTGCCGAGTTCGGCTTCGCCCATAAGAACCTCCTCACCACTCACGACGTGGGGCTGATTAATTCCTGGAATTTCAGGAATTACTTGGGTCGCGCCAATCGTTACGATAACTTCATCGGGCGCTTCAGCCTTTAAAAGTTCGGGTGTAACTTCAGTAGACATATGAAAATTTACGCCGACCCTTTTCGTCTCTGTAACGAGCCAGGATAAAAATAATCGCAAAGGTTCGCGTCCAGGTGGGGCATATGATACGAGCCACTTCCCTCCAAGAAATGCCTGTTTTTCGTATAGATGCACATCATGTCCCCGCTCCGCAGCAGTAAGGGCAGCCTGCAGACCAATACAACCGCCGCCGACGATGATCACCTTCTTAGGTGTTTTGGCAATTTCAACCGCATCGAGTTCAGAATGCCTTCCCGCCCTCGGGTTTACGAGGCACCGCACCGTCTTTTCACGAACTGTTGCCTCATCGAGACATTCATTACACGCCACACAAGCCCTTATTTGTTCCCAATTTCCGTCTCGTGCTTTATTTGGCCAGTCAGGGTCCGCGAGGGCACCGCGCGCAAGCGAGATATAGTCGGCCCAGCCTTTTCGTAGAACTTCTTCTGCCTTAAACGGGTCTGTAATTCTAGTTGAAGCGGCCACCTTAGCCTCTAGCCCAGACTGTTTTATTCCAAAAGCCAGCATGGCGAGACCACTTTCCGGCACATTAGGTGTTAAGTTGGGAACGGTCGTGGCGGGGCCCCCTGCAGCCACGTTAAACAAGTCGACCCCAGCCGCCGCCATCCTAATAGCGTTACGGACAGAAACTTCCATCCCGTATCCGCCCTTTATAAATTCAGCACCGTGCAAACGAGACGTCAGAGGTATATCTGGACCAAGTTTGTCGCGTATTCCCTTAATAATAGCCAGCGTGAAGTTCAAGCGCCGGTCTTCATCGCCACCCCATTCATCATCTCGGTCGTTGAATACCTGAGAGGTGAAAATACTCATGGCACCGCCGCCGTTCCCAAGCAAATCTACGCCATCATATCCGGCGTCAGCGGCCCGCAGCGCGGTATCTACCACCGCTTGGATCCAGGTGCGTATTTCTTCATCTGTAAAATCAGAGAGGCTTGGACGGCGGCGCATTTGATGTAACGACCAAATCCGCCGCAATCCAATCTGCGCAAACGACAAAGCCCCCTCATCTCTTAACCTCTTCGTGAGACGTGAATGCACTTTTACGTGACGCTTATCTTTTAATAAAAATTCTCCGGGGCTCGCGTGGTCAAACTGAAAGGAATCAATTATCCCAACACCGATCTGCCCAAAGCCCCCCCGTCCTCGCGCAACATAAAAATTTATTCCCTCTTCGGACAACCCATCCTCTGGGTCACCCAAATTCGTGTGCATAGCAGGCATTACTAGACGGTTTTTTGTTTCTAGCTTGCCCACGTGCCCTGGTCTAAACAAATTAGGAAATATCATTTCTAATCACTCTATATTTTAACGGTCAACACGCAGCAGAGAAAACCGGTAACCACGCAATAAAAAACTGAGGGCGGACCCCAGGACGAAGCGCGAGGTGATGTTTCTAGAATTCTTGGCCGATTGGTATCCCACAAACCAGTCAATTAGCCGGACAAAAAAGGGCGCAGTGATGTGTAAAACGTTCACCACCGCGCCCCAATAACTTTACAACTTACAAACTAACCTATCTATCGAAGTCATTTTCATTAGTTGTATTTCTTGGATGTCTTCTTCATAAGTTCAAACATGGCCTTTACATCGGCACGCTTTCCAAGAATAGCGTCGCCGATTGGATTAACAGTTTCCATGAATTTTTTCTGGTCACTGGCTGAGAGGCGTATAACCTCTGCTCCTGCATCACGCCATCCCTGTTCAGCCCTAGACCCGTACGCTTGTGCCGTTTTGTACATATAATCCTCAACTTCTCGGCCGGAATCAGCCACAATCTTTTGAAGATTTTTTGGCAACTGTTTTAACCAGGCCATACTCACAAAGCCCGCGCAGGGGATATAGGTGTCGTTCACAACGGTTATAAACTTAGCGACTGTGTGATGTTTCGTGGCATTCATGACCGTAATGTTAGAACGCACACCGTCAATCATTCTGCGTTGTAACGCAGGAACAGTCTCACTGTAAGGCATCGGGACACCGGTAGCCCCAAGGCGGTTCATGATTTCTACCTCCACTTTCGTCGCGAGAACCCGAAACTTGCGGCCTTTAAAGTCTGCAAGCGTTCGTACCGGCTTCATGGTAGCGTAGGAGGTTGGTCCATACATCCAAAGGCTAACCCCTTTGACACCTTTTTTCGTGCCGACTTCAAGAAAAGGTGTACGAAATTCTGGGTCGGTAATGGTTTTGTGAGCGTGCAGTGGGCTATTAAAGACACCCGGCACCTCGAGCACCTGAAACCGTGAGTCTACCCCCTTCAAGAAGCCCGTGGGCGTTCCAAAAAATTCGACCGTCCCAAGCTGTAACCCCTCGACCTGTCTTGGTATCTTTCCCAATTGAGCGGACGGGTACAAAGTTGCCTGGATTTGGCCACCGGAGTTCTTCTCTACTACCGTTTTGTATTTTTTTATAAACTCATGCAGCGGGTCATTTGCCACAATAATAGATAATTTCATTTTATATTTTTTTGCGGTCGCTGGGACACCGGACATAGCCACAGCTATTATCGCCAAGCCTAGAACGGACAGCCCTATTCGACGAAGAGCAGACATATTTTTTCTCCCTAACATTTAAATGCCGAAACAAGTAAGCGCGGGCAATTTCTTACCCGCCGAGGATAGGGAGTATGCAATGGCTAAATTGTTAAGTCTAATCCTAGTATCAAAATTTTTCATGGTCGTCAGTGGATCTCCGACAAGTCATTGACACGGTTTAGTTTCGGGTTTTGAATCGAGTTGTTTTGCGAGGAACCAAGGGACCTTTGCAAATAGTTCGACAGTGTATGATGGTATTCGTAGGCAACCACCTAAAGGACAACCTTCCAAGTGCTAGACAAACCAAAAGACTTTAGAACCGGCAGTCTCAAAGGACTCAAAGCATCTGTAGAAGAGGCTGATTATGAACGGCTTTTTCCCAAAAATCGGTACATCTCAGAGGAGTGGCTCCAAAAAGAATATGAATCACTGTGGCCTAGGGTATGGCAGTGGGCATGCCGAGAAGAAGAAATACCAAATGTTGGCGACTACTACGAATACCGCATTGGAGATCAATCCTTTATTATTGTGCGAAGCCAAGACAGGTCCTTGAAGGCCTACTATAACTCGTGCATGCACCGTGGAACGCGTTTAGTGGAGGGAGCCCACGAATTTGGCGGACCGGGGACCTTCAACGGAAACAAAGCACAATTTGATGGAAAAATTACCTGTGTGTTCCATGGCTGGGCCTGGGAACTAGATGGTGAATTGTGTCATCTCCCTGGAGCGAAAGACTTTGCTACAGGGATGGTTCGACGGGAAGAAGTGTGCCTCCGTCAAGTCCTCGTCGATAGTTGGGGCGGTTTCATATTTATAAATATGGATTTGGACGCGGAACCATTGCTTGATTATCTCCATCCCGTCCCTACGAATTTAAAAGACTACAAGATAGAGGAGATGCGGCTACTCCGTCATTACACCACGATCCTACCCTGCAACTGGAAATACGGAATAGATCAGTTCCAAGAGGGCTATCACGTTTGGGCCACTCACGTAATGGACCTTAACAACGTCGGGGCCGTGTCGACAGGACCCGGCGGCCGTCGCGTTGGAGAAAAGAGAGGCAACACGTATCCACCTCCCGATAAAATAGGCGCCATGACGGTATACGAACAGTTCGATTTACACACGAATTTTTGGGAACCCCACTGGCAACTCACGACTGGTCTTCCACCGGGTGTAAAACTGAAGGATCTCGGCGACGACGATTTTCCTACTCCACGGGAATGGGCAAAAAAAGCTATAGAAACGATGGTGGTTCAAAACCGGGTGGCCCAATACGAGCTCGATCACTTCGACAGTCTCGACGAATTACCCCTCGAAATGGAAGGCCCGGAATTCATGGTACGAAACCGGCGGGACGCCTGTTCCGCCCGGGGGATAGAACTCTCGCATTTATCCGATCAACAAATGTACGGTTTTCCAACGGAACATCGTATTTTTCCTAATATGCTTGGCCCAGTAGCAGGCAACAGCTACGGCCTCTTCAGGGCTCGGCCGAATGGAGACGACCCAAACAGTATGATTTGGGATATCTATTTTATGTTTCGATACGGACGGGACGACGCCCCGGACACACACTACGAATACATACCGGATTGGCAGAATTACCCTCGCGAACGGATGCCGCCATCATTTATGCAGGATTTTAAAACAACCCCACTCTTTCAGAAGGGCATGCATTCCAGGGCTTTTCCGGGTCACCGGTATTGTCGACAAGAACAAAACGTAATTCACACCCAAAAGTTGCTCGATCAAATAATCGGTATGGAATAAGAATTGAAACCGCTCCTTAACTTACCCTTTTTATCGCATGGCCACGCGACGCTAACCAATTTGGATGAATCGGCGCGATTTTACCGCGAGTTTCTTGGTTTTGAGGTTGTTAAAACCAGCCCAAAGACTTTAGTCGCGCGGTTGGGAAGCAATACAGTCGTCATTGGCGTAACACTCGGGGAAAGGGTCCTCGCGAAATTAGAACGCAAATGGCTTCGTAATGCCCATTTCGGACTCGATGTTG
>CAYPNT010000118.1:0-6815 GCA_964412235.1 uncultured Rhodospirillaceae bacterium | reverse complement strand
GTAAAAGGGCACGGCTGGTACAGCATCGACTTCTGCCCAGCTAGAGACTGGCAATACTAAATCCGCAAGTTCTGCTGTCGGAGTCATATACAGTTCGGCGACCATTAGGTAATCAAGGGACATAAGAGTTTTATATACCGATTTGACATCGCCATAGGTCGAAAGTGCGTTATTGCCAAAAATTAAGCCTGTACGCACCGGATAGGGTTCTCCGGTTCTAATAGCGTTAAAAATTGTCGGTATATGCGCCGACGGTAGTTGAGCGCCCTCTGCGCTCAAAACCTTGAATGTATCGTAGCCTAGTCGTTTTTTTTGCTTTTCCGCGGGGACCTTATCAAACAACTGTGGCAATGGAGCAATCCCCATCATCCCGAAGGCCCAACTACCTGGTTGATCAATATTTCCTGTAATTGAGGGAAGACATAACAGCGCGCGAATAGTCTGAAAACAATTAGGTGTGTGCTCCATTGCACAACCCCATTCCAGCATTGAGGGTTTTACCTGGGCGAAAAGACGCGCGGCGGCTCTAATCTTTTCTGCGGAAAGCCAAGTGACGGGTTCCGCCCATTCTGGCGTGTATTCACTGACCCGTTCGGCGAGTTCATTGAAACCATATGTCCATTGTTTAACAAAAGTTTTGTCCTCCAGGCCTTCTGTGATTATGACGTTTAGCATTGCAAGCGCTAATGCGTCATCCGTTCCCGGTCGCAGTTGCAGCCAGATGTCCGCTCGCTTTGCGAGTAGGGTCTCGCGGGGGTCAACTACGATAGTCTTGGGTTTACGCTCGAGGGCTTGCCTTACTCCGAACCCCAGTTCTCCATCGGGACCTGAATAAAGTGGGTTGTGCCCCCAGAACAATATAAGTTCTGGCAAGGCATCAGCCGTATAGGTACAGATGGGCAGTTGGCCCATCGTAATAATACTACCATGCACGCGCGGTCGAAAACATTGAGCTGTACCAGGCTCACACCAGTTAGGGGTGCCGATCGCATTCGCAAAACGTGATACAAAGCCGAAATGATGTCGTCCCGTTCCAGTGCCAACCCACACAGCTTCTCGACTGAACTCCTCTGTCGTTTGCATTATTTTATGAACAATTTCGTTATAGGCCTCGTCCCACGTTATTCTCTCCCATTTACCTTCGCCGCGTTTTCCAACACGTCGCATCGGGTATTTGAGGCGTCTCGGGTTATACACTTGCTCTAAACTGGCGGCTCCTAACGCGCATAGCTTTCCAAGGTTCATAGGGTTTTCACGATCACCCTCTATTTTAAATATTTTCTGATCTTTTACGTGCAGAACCGCACCGCACCCACCGTGACACATTCTACATGCAGATTTATAAACACCATCTCGTGTAACGAATTTATCTGGTGTCGGTAATGGCTTATTTCCCATACCACTATCTCTTGTTTTATGTATAAGGGGTCACCGGTGGACTTGGTTTAACACAAATTCAATAAGCTCACTTCAATAAAATCATTAGCTATTTTTTGAGATTTTGGGTCAAGATAAAAACTTTTTGTCACATGTAACGGGACGTCTCATTTATTAAATTAAAAAATAAGAAACATATTATATTAGATTGATAATCAATAACTATTATATATAGATTTATACAGTTATTTTGGTTCCATTGTCGTAGCGGGGTCGGTTGGAATAATATTAGATGGTCCGTTGGATGTAGCCTCCAATATAAATTTATGAATTATAGAAGAAAAATACTGGAACATTTCACCATAAAAAGTTCCTTACTATTCCCATATAGTCTCGCCCGATCATAAGTTTGGTTGTCTTAAAACTCCTGATGTCTCTTGGCTGGCAATAGGGAGGTGACCAAACTTACTTAAGGAGTAGGACATAACATGAAGGTTATTTCGGGGGGCCTGTTTCGGTCAATTGCGGCCTTGCTTGAGGCTTGTCTTTGGCTGCTCTACTTGTTTTCGCGTGTCACGATTAATCCTTTGTTACGGATTCGAAGGTTTGTTCGGCATCGACCGCGCGAGGCCGACACGCAAGTTACTATGATCGGCAACCTATACCATCTGAAACAGCTAAAGCCTGACAGAAAACTCTGACCGTAGCTGGCCGCTGTAATACTGTATTCCTCTTTGTAATAGAAGGGCGCAGTTACGTCCCTTTCAATACAACGCTATTTTTTGTTCGGTTTGGCTTCGTGTCCATAACTCCGTAGTTCCGAGCATATTCGAATTGTGTATCGAGAAAAAATATGGTCTTTTCCTGCGGCCATAGCCTCTTTGTGATGAGGATCATGGGTCCATGCGCGCAGGGAATTTTCATCGGCCCAGTATGAAACGGTATTTATTCGGCCGTCTCCCGATATATGAGCATAACTCTCCTTACCCTGAAAACCAGGGTAACCTTCGACGCGAGGCATCAAGTCGGTTAACCATTTCTGTTGCTCAGCTTCCATTCCTGGGAGCGTTTCAAATTCGATTATGCATATGATCATGACGTACTATACACCTGGAAAAAATAGCCACACCCTGAAGTGTGGCACGTTATATAAGGTTTCCGAAGAACATACTGTTGGGCAGGCTTTGTAACAAATCTAAAATGATGATCTCCAAACCTTAAGTACGGTTATAGGACGATTAGGCAGGCGCCACAAAAAGAAGTAAACAAAACAGACTTATGGGTTTAGATGGGTTTGACCTCATATTTGTCGTAGTATGCTTTTCTGAGGAGTTCTTCCGTGACGCCGTCGATGAAGGTGTAGGCGGGCGATACAACTTTTCTAACTTCAGATACTTGAACCATAATAGCGTCGAATACAGGGATCGCGTCTCCATGCTCTACCGCTATGTCCTGTTTCAGAGTTGTGTATATCGGATCACTTCCGTTATGTATCGTAGCGGCCCCAGAGAACCCATATCCACGTCGGGAAAAAATGTCGACGCAGTTAATCTCGATCGCGGGATTGCGAATCAAGTTGTTTACAGTCTGCGGCGACGCCATATTGGCGAAGATTAAATTTCGATTATCGTATACTTTTAGCGAACTTTTGGGCGACAAGTTGGGAGTGCCATCTTTATTAACAGTAGCGGCAAAACATAACACTGTTGTTGATATTATTTTTTTCATGTCGTCATCGAGCATGTGTGTTTTCCATTTTGTAAAAGTACACCACAATATACGAAATGTTGGGTTACGTAATGGATCTTTAAGGTAAGTTGTCAGATTGAAGAAAACGTGGTGGCTAAAACGGTGCAAAATACTATTTTGAAAAACTTTAAGTAGCGATTTTTTGATGGTTAGCGTGTGCAAGAAGTCCCATAGAGGTTTCATGGTAATCCGTTTAACGGTCTTTTTGATGATGTTCGCGCCTAATTGTGTATTTGCTCACCCTGAACCACAGTGCTTTCCCATTGATCAGGCAAGAGAGTCCCTAGCGCAACTTGGAATGGAGCGTATATGGCGCGGCGTGCCTGGGCCCATTGGCGTCATTGAACTTTGGGTTAACAAATACGGTGGCTTTAGTATTGGGCTAGCCACCCAGAATGGTGCGGCCTACTGCCCAATGGCGGAAGGGAACAAGTCGATAAAATCAAATAGTCATTGGCCCGGGGTCGGCACATAAATATCTTTACTTTGTCTATTACTGAAAGTTCATTGAAAAGACTGTAATTGTTGCGGAGTAGAAGAAGTGTTCTCTACTTTTTTTGGTCATACATACCACAATAGTCATCGTAACCGACGATCGGCCATATCCCCCGCGGGAGACCCTCAGCTTTTTGCTGAATATTGAGAGGAGGGAAATACCGACATTGGCCATAGTTAACCTCTCCAAACACTTCCGTGTCGTAGTGTCGGCAAGCGTTGCAGCATCCTGGAATTGTTTCGTATACCTCACTCATGGCATGCCTCTTGGCAGTGAATAGTTTAGACAGTTCAACGTTAATATTTCTATACGACGGCTGTCACTCCTTATTGCAGTTTTGCGCACCTTGTCTAAGGCGCAGGATTGAATATTAAACTAGCCGGTTACGCGTAAACCCCTTGGAACATTGTGTATGGTCTCACACCCGCCGTCGGTGATCAGCACGCACTCTCCTGTTTGCACACCTGCCTTGCCATCTCGGGTCGTCACATTTGGCTGAATTACAAGCATCATACCTGTTCGAAGTACCATATCCGGGATTGGTCCTGCGGGACGGCTTGCAGAACCAACAATTGGGGGAAAATAACCGCCTCCATAGCCGTGAACTAAATCATCACACGTCGTAAAGCCTGCATTCTCTATAACTGCGGAAGCGGAGACTATTTCTTCGGCCGTAGTCCCGTTCCTGAGGATATTATAGATAGCATCGTAAGTTGACTCTGCCGTGTCGTGAAGGTCCTGGTATAGTTGTGTTGGGTCGCTATCGATCGAAAAGGTACGCAACACCTGTCCAGAATATCCGCGAAAGGCCCCCGATATTTCACAGAACACGGCATCCCCCTTTTCTATTGGACGTCCTGAGGGAAGTTGGCGCGGCACATGGCAGTTGGGATTCGACATCGGCGTTGAACCAAAAAAATGAATTACAGTCTCTCCGCCAAGTGGTACCCACGCTCGTTGACATAAATCCCCTAGTTCGCGCTCGGTTATCCCGGGGCGCAAATTATCCCCTACTGATAGAATTGCGCGATCTGAATACCATGCTCCGATACGCATCCAATCGACTTCCTCATCAGATTTGATAAGTCTTAGGCGCGTAAAATCGCGGTTAAGGTCTACTAGTTCACCGAAAGCTTCTCGTAAACGATCAGTTCCACTCATTCCCAAGGGACCTATCACGCCGACCCTGTCGTCTGAATGAGCACCACGTTGTTGAAAGTCCCGTATTACGGTGCCAATTGTGTCAGGTCCTCCCCAATCAACCTCACAGTTGGTAGCACCTATTTTGGCTTGGGGAACATGATTGTGAAATTGCACGTACAGTTTATTTTTCTCTTGTGGAGTGATAATGAGTGCCGCTTCCGCAGAGGTAGGCCAGTGCGTTAGCCAAGGGATAGCGGGTCCATTCCAGTAAAACCCGTATACCATGAGATATTCGAGGTTTTGCTCCTCCATAAGCGCGTTTATGCATGCCTGGCGACGAGAAATTTCGGTTTCAGAAAAGCGGGGCCACTCCGCTTCTACCAGGGCTGCGAGATCCGGCGGAAGCGGGTATGGTGTTTGAATATCCATGAACGCGTTCCTCCTAATTAATTTATACGGTTTGCTCGCCGACAGACGTGTTAAAGCATTTCTCAGGGAGACAATAATTCTCGAGTGAGGTTATTTTTCGCTAA
Source organism: uncultured Rhodospirillaceae bacterium (assembly GCA_964412235.1). Classification (GTDB taxonomy): domain Bacteria; phylum Pseudomonadota; class Alphaproteobacteria; order MPNO01; family UBA830; genus JAYZQT01. The sequence goes on along the minus strand of CAYPNT010000118.1, from coordinate 1,517 downwards.
AACTTTTCCAGATTTAATTACAAATTTTGGTGGCTCCTGTAACCGCAATACATGTTGCACGGTAGACGCACAGAGCACATTAAGGTCCGCCTTCTTGCCGAGCGCGAGACCGTAGTCTTCAAGCCTGAGAGCCGTGGCTGCGTTTGTTGTGATGAAATCAAACACAGCTCGGATCTCATCCGGATATGTCATGTGACATGCGTGACAGACAAAGGATGCCACTTCTTGTTGGTCGTTCCTACCGAATGGATAATATGGGTCATTTACGTCGTCTTGCGCGGAAAAAACGTTCGCGCCCGCTTTCCAGAGGTCTTTCGTGCGTGTTACTCCGCGGCGCATATTGTCACTGTCATACCGTCCCTGAGCGACTAGGCTAATATGCGGGTTAGTGGAAATTGATACGTCTGCTTCGGCGACGAGAGCGATCACTTTTCTTGCGTGCACTTCGTTATAGGCAGCGAGAGCGCCACAGTGGCTCGCTGAGACCCTGCCTTGGTATCCCTCGCGGATTGTTTTGGTGGCAAGATATTCAAGAGACCGGCTGTTTGCGTTATCGGTGTCATCCACCAGCATGTGAATGTCTTTGTCGTATTCCATTGCAAGTTTGAAGCAGAAGTCTATGTGTGCGCGCGCGTCCTCATCTAGGTGTTCATGCCAAGGTAGACCGCCTACGACGTCAGCACCAATTTTCATGCCTTCGCGCATCAGGTCGATTGTTCCAGGGTCTCTAAGTATCGCTTCTTGAGGAAAATCAACTGCCTCTATTTCTACGATACCGGCCCACTTCTCTCGCAGCGCGATAATACCCTCGAGGGGGGTCATGCCTCCAATCGTGTCCACGTCAGCAAAAACTCGAAAGGTCGTTGTTCCGTTGAGTATTCCTTCTTCGATAGCTCGACTCGCGCGCTCCACAATTTCGTCTACGGTATACGTACGTTTGTGTTCCCAGGTAATTTCCAAACACTCTTGAAAACTGTTTGTCTCGTTTGGGCGCATAATGTCGCCAAGGTTGCTCTTGTCATGATGTACGTGGCCATTCACATACGTGGGCGTCGTCAGCAACCCGTCGGCGTCTACCTCTTCTGTACCTGTCCCATCAATCGCATGCTCTAATGCCCGAATTCGGCCACCTTCAATCCCAATATCCCATTTACCGTCTTCATCCAGTAACCTCGCATTTCTGATAATAAGGTCCAATATTACCTCCTCCGAGAATGGATCTAAGCCATCCTTTTTCTGTAATTAGAGTTTAAATTTATTTATATGAAGCTTTATCAGGTCCCGGTAAGTGCTTTCGCAACTTCGCCAATTGTCTCGACAGAATCCCCGACTTCAGAAAAACAGATTATGCGGCAAGGACAAGCCTCGAGGCCCTCAAACCGCCAAGGGAAGGCACCAATGATGAACCGTTGATTAAGTGCGAGTTCTATATCGCCACCGACATTCTCGGCGTGTATTAGACCTTCGTTGAATGCTTCACTGTGGAACATGAAAATATCGGATTTTGCTTTTCGACC
>CAYPNT010000117.1:0-6939 GCA_964412235.1 uncultured Rhodospirillaceae bacterium | reverse complement strand
TAAGAGATGACGGCGGGAAGGCGGCCATTCCCGTCCCGAAAAGCTTCACTCTAGCCACATGAAACGCGAGGCGGTCTATCCGTAAGTCCTTATGAAATTGAGAATTTCCAGCGTAGTAAAACTCTAAACCAATTGAAGGATGATCCTGCAAATCACTTCCAACCCCCGGAACCTCACACAAGGTCTCTATACCCATCTCGCGCAAGTGTTCGCCAGGACCAATTCCCGACAACAAAAGGACTTGCGGTGAGTTTATAGCACCACCAGACAAAATTACTTCTTTTTCTGCCCGGACGGTTTGCACTCTGTCGTCTTTCGAATATTCAATACCGACCGCACGCCCGTCCTCAAGGATGATACGATTAACGTGTGCCCGGACTTCCACTTCCAAATTTGGTCGCTGCATTGCAGGTCTCAAATAGGCAACAGCTGTACTCTGACGGCGGCCGTTTACCGCGTTTACTTGAAGACGCGCAAATCCCTCTTGAGAGGCACCATTATAATCAGCCGCCTCCTCGTAGCCCGCTGTTCTCACCGCGTTAAAAAAGCAATCAAGAATGGGGTCTTGAATCTTCGTAGTCTGAATTTTCCAAGGGCCATCAGAGCCATGGTAGTCATCTTTTCTGTCCTGAAACGCTTCAGCCCTTTTAAAATATGGCAGGACATCATCGTACGACCACCCTGTGAGACCTTTCTGCCTCCACCGATCATAATCACCATGATTTCCACGAACATATGCCATCATATTTATAGAAGACGAACCACCAAGAACCTTACCGCGGGGATGAAAGAATTTTCGACCATCAGCATGCGGTTCTGGCTCAGACTCATATGACCAGTTAAAGCGGGGATCGTGCCACACCTTTCCCACACCAAGAGGCATATGGAGCATGAAATTTTTATCATGATCTCCGGCTTCCAAAACCAACACACGACTTGAGCTAATTTCGCTTAGCCGATTAGCAAGCACGCAACCCGCGGACCCGGCACCTACCACGACATAATCAACGGTCATATCATAACTGGTCATATATTTACCTCGGCCCAACTGATTACGGTTAACTAAGACGGTACCAGGGTGGAGGCAGAGGGACAATGTCTCCCTTTGATACCAATCCCAGAGATAACCACGTTAATTGTACTATTTTATATAAACATATATTGATATTTATATCTTTTGATAGTATTTCCATCTTCGTGAACAAATTTGGAATGGATCAAGGTGGATACCAACCAACTTCTCAACAGTCTACGGGCCGCTGGCGAGCCTACAAGGCTTCGAATATTGGCTCTATGTGCGGCTGGAGACCTCACGGTGGGAGAACTGACAACGATCATCGACCAAAGCCAACCAAGTGTTTCGCGACACCTTAAATTATTATGTGACGCGCAGTTACTCGAGCGTTATCAAGAGGGTACTTCGGCCTTCTTCCACATACCCGCACGGGGCGAAGTTGCTACGTTTGTAAGATTTATAATTGGATCGATTAACACTAACGACCCCAATGCACTTCGAGACCGACGAAAATTTAACACCATAAAAGCGGAAAGGGCAGAAAGAGCGGACGCATACTTCCGTGAAAACGCCGTGGCCTGGGATCAAATACGCTCCCTTCATATCGATAAAAAACTAGTGGAAGCAGCTGTCCTTTCAATGTTTTCCGATAAACAAGCCGGGAACCTACTAGACGTTGGGACCGGCACAGGGCGAATGCTCCAACTCCTTGGCCACTTGTTTGATGAAGCCATCGGAGTAGATAAATCCCGCGATATGCTTTCCGTCGCACGAAATAGTTTATCGACAGAGAAATACCCAAATTGTTCCGTCCGCCGGGGAAATATGTATCAGCTACCGTTCCCAGATAGGTCTTTTATCGCTGTGGTTCTACATATGGTATTGCACTTTTCTGACGAACCATTGGAAGCAATCGCCGAGGCGGCAAGGGTGCTTCAACCGACTGGCAACCTCTATATTGTCGATTTCTTGCCGCATACCATGGAGATATTTCGAGAGCAACACGCTCACAGAAGACTGGGCTTCCCAAATACTGAAATTACCAATTGGTGTAATTCCCTCGGCCTGAAGGTCGTGGAAAATCAGCTTCTTGAGGGAAGCCCACTAACCGTCGCCATCTGGAAAATGGAACGCCCAAACGAAGGAGAGAAAGGAAACACCTCGAAAAAGTTGAAAAATGACCAAACACAGTAAACAAAACAATGACCTAAAAGTAAGTTTTGAGTGTTTTCCACCGCGAACACCCGCGCTGGAAAAGAATTTATGGAAAACCATTAGCAAACTAGCCCCGTTAAATCCCGATTTTTTTTCGGTGACCTATGGTGCGGCAGGCAGTACACGCACACGGACACATAAAATTGCAAAACAAATTATTTATGACATAGGGCAGGACACCGCAGCCCATCTGACATGTGTAAATGCGACGAAATATGAGCTTGATGAAATTGCCCTAGATTATTGGAATGCGGGAATACACCATATTGTTGCATTAAGGGGCGACCCTCCCGCCGGAAACTCGAAATATGTAGCTAATTCTGAAGGCTACCATTATGCAGTGGACCTCGTGAGAGGATTAAAAAGGTTAAAAAACTTTAAAATATCTGTTGCCGCATATCCAGAAACTCATCCCGACGCGCCAAATCCAACATTTGATCTAGAAAATCTAAAACGCAAGGTGGATGAAGGTGCTAATCAAGCAATAACCCAGTTTTTCTTTAACGATACCGCATATCTTCGGTTTCGCGACCGCGCCGTTGCAGCAGGGATATCAGTGCCAATCATACCAGGCATTATGCCCATCGGTAATTTTAAAAAACTCTCAAAATTCGCACAGCAGTGTGGTGCCACACTGCCTTCTACTCTTATCAAAACATTTTCTAAAATTAGTGACAACCAAGCAGCGAGGACAAAAGAAGCTATCAGAACCGCATCCGAGCAGTGCTTAAATTTACAAACTCACGGTGTGAACGAATTTCACTTTTACACACTCAACAGAGCAGACTTGACCAAAGCAATATGCAGGAACATAGGCGTTAACATACCTCGAGATAGCGCTACAACATGATCAAGAAAAAGATTGTCAACGAAATGCGCAACGAATTAGCAAAAAGGATTCTTATACTTGACGGGGCCGTCGGGACAGAAATACAGGCGCTCTCACTAGATTCAACTGATTTCAATGGAAAAAACTTTACTGGCTTAGGAAACGATCTCACCGGAAATAACGATATCCTTAATCTAACAAGACCACAGGCAATTAAAGAAATTCACCTGAATTATCTGCACGCAGGGGCCGACATAATAACCACCAATACTTTCAATGCCACAACGATCTCTCAAGCCGACTATGGAATGGAAGAGTTTGTCGGAGAAATAAATATTACTGGGGCGAAGCTCGCCCGTGATGCCTGTGACCAAATAATGTCAAGTGAGCCTGGACGTAAATGTTGGGCCGCGGGAGCGCTTGGACCGACAAACAAGACAGCAAGCATTTCACCTGATGTAAACGACCCTAGTTACAGGGCCATATCGTTTGATACGCTCAGACAATCCTATAGTGATGCCGCAGTCGCGCTTCTTGAAGGTGGCGTCGACTTATTTTTGATTGAAACCATTTTCGATACATTAAACGCCAAGGCCTGCATCTTTGCATTACTTGAGCTATTCGATAACCAAGGTGAAAGTCGGCCTATAATGATATCGGGGACAATTACCGATCTTTCTGGACGCACCCTGTCGGGACAAACCCCTGACGCATTCTGGTATTCCGTGCGGCACGCAAACCCTATTTCAATCGGACTAAATTGTGCCCTGGGCGCAGCAGAGATGGAACAACACGTCGCTCAACTTTCCCAGATAGCGGATACGCATATATGTGCCTACCCTAATGCTGGCCTACCAAATGAATTTGGTGGATACGATGAAACTCCCGAGACAACCGCCTCGTTTGTTTCCGATTGGGCCCGTCGCGGCTTACTTAATATTGTTGGCGGTTGCTGTGGGACAACGCCTTCCCATATCGCGGCCATACGGGATGTGGTGGATGGGATTCATCCCCGAAATATTCCCCAACAAAAGAAATATTTTCACCTGTCGGGCCTGGAAACACTCGTAATTCAATCATGAAGCACACAGCCAACTCATTCATAAATATTGGAGAAAGAACTAACGTTACGGGCTCCGCGCGCTTTAGGAAGCTAATAAAGGACAACGATTTTGAAAGCGCGCTTCAGGTAGCACGGCAACAAGTCACTGATGGTGCACAGGTAATAGATATCAATATGGATGAAGGGTTGCTCGATTCTGAAGCGGCGATGGTTCAATTCCTTAACCTAATTGCCTCCGAACCAGACATCTGTCGCGTCCCGATAATGATAGACTCATCAAAATGGTCCGTGATCGAAGCCGGTCTGAAGTGTGTTCAAGGCAAATCGATTGTGAATTCCATAAGTCTTAAAGAGGGAGAAGAAAGGTTTCTTAGGGAAGCACGCCAACTACGCTACTACGGTGCGGCAGTGGTAGTCATGGCATTTGATGAGGATGGACAAGCAGAGACCGCATCGAAAAAATTTGAGATCTGCAAAAGATCCTATGATCTCCTGACTAAGGCAATCGGATACCCATCCGAAGATATAATATTCGATCCTAATATTTTTGCTGTCGCAACTGGTATACCCGACCATAACGAATACGCCCTCGCATTTTTTCAGGCCACAAAACAAATACGCAATGAATTACCGAACGTTAGCGTAATAGGTGGAGTGTCCAATCTCTCCTTTTCTTTTAGAGGTAATAATTTCGTTCGCGAAGCAATGAATTCTGCCTTTCTTTATCACGCTGTTAATGCGGGTATGAATATGGGGATAGTCAATGCTGGCCAGATCATGGTTTACGACGACATACCCCCGGTCCTTTTGGATAGAATTGAGGACGTATTATTCAATAAAAGATCAGATAGTACGGACCGTTTACTCGAGGTTGCGAGCGACTTCCACGGAGAGGGAAAAAAATCAGTTGTTACAGACCTGAAGTGGAGATCCGAAAATATTTCAGAACGGCTAAAATATTCCCTAGTCCATGGCATATCAGACTACATTATCGAAGATACAGAGGAGGCTCGAACAACTGCCGATCGGCCACTCAACATTATCGAAGGCCCACTGATGGATGGAATGAATGTTGTGGGTGACCTATTTGGCGACGGAAAAATGTTTCTCCCACAGGTTGTAAAAAGCGCACGTGTAATGAAGCAGGCGGTGGCTCATCTCACACCGTTCATGGAGGCAGAAAACAAAGGAAATGCTAAAAAACCAAGCTCAAATGGTAAAATACTGCTCGCAACAGTCAAGGGTGACGTACACGACATTGGGAAAAGCATCGTTAGTGTCGTTCTTCAATGCAACGGTTATGAAATAATAGATTTAGGCGTAATGGTTCCTGCTGAAAAAATACTCTCGACAGCCGCCTCGGAGGCTGTCGATCTTATTGGTGTTTCGGGCTTAATAACGCCAAGTCTTGACGAAATGGTCTACTTAGCTCGAGAGATGCTGCGTACAGATTGTAATCTTCCCCTCCTTATTGGAGGCGCAACAACAAGCAAATTACACACCGCCGTGAAGATTGCACCTCAGTACAATCGCGGAGTGGTACACGTTACCGATGCTTCAAGAGCAGTAAGCGTTGTCGGAACACTCCTTTCCACGCACAAGCGAAATAATTACCTATCGGAAATTACCGACACATATGAGGAACTGGCCAAACAACACAATACAACTGATAGAATGGGTCCTAAGCAAAGTATTGAAGGCGCGCGGCGAAATGCAAAAAGGATTGACTGGAAGCATTATGTAAGTCCAAAACCTTCGTTTATTGGCACAAGACTGTTTGATACCTATGACATCCAGGATCTCGTAGATTTTATTGATTGGACCCCCTTCTTCCATACCTGGGAACTTGCCGGCAATTATCCAAACATTCTAAACGATACAACGGTCGGAAAAACTGCCCGTAGCCTTTTCACAGATGCCCAACGAATGCTTAAAAAATTCGTTAAAGAAGGCTGGCTCAATCCAAAAGCTGTAATCGGCTTCTGGCCAGCGAATTCGGTCCAGGACGATATAATATTATATGGTGACGAAACCCGTAGTGACACCGTGGCCACTATTTATACCCTCCGTCAACAAATGCGTCGTACAAACAATCGGCCTAACTTTGCATTGGCAGATCACATCCGACCATTAAACACTGGCGAAATAGACTACATCGGGGCATTTGTTGTCACGTCTGGAACAAAAATCGAAGATGTCACAAAAAGTTTCGAAAACGATAATGACGACTACAATGCGATACTTGTAAAAGCGCTAGCGGACAGGTTGGCAGAGGCCTTTGCCGAACGGATGCATCAACGTGTTCGTATGGAATACTGGGGCTATGCCCCGGATGAAAACTTAGATAACCAGCAGTTGATAAATGAAACCTATCGGGGAATAAGACCTGCACCCGGTTATCCCGCGTGTCCCGATCACACCGAAAAGCGCGTTCTATTTGATATCCTCGGCGCAGAAGAAAAAATAGGCATAAAACTAACGGAAAACTTCGCGATGTGGCCGCCCTCATCCGTAAGTGGTTATTATTTTGCCCACCCGGACGCAAATTATTTTGGGTTGGGCAAGATTGGAATCGACCAGGTTGCTGATTATGCATCCCGAAAAGGATGGGACATAAAAAAGGCTGAGCGGTGGCTCGGACCCAATTTAAATTACAATCCCTAATAATTCGTAGACGTTCTCACAACACTTAAAAAAAATGACTCTGTATTTCTATTTTAAATAAATTGTTTAGTAATTTACGATAACATAATAGCCTGTGAAGTTTGCTCGAAAATCATAATTGTCCGAGCGTTTGTGTTTGGTTTTACGATGACG
>CAYPNT010000116.1:0-6957 GCA_964412235.1 uncultured Rhodospirillaceae bacterium | reverse complement strand
TATTCTATTGGCGATAATAGCGCTTTTCGGGTGGTGGATATTTGGTCAATCGCCGGACTTCTGGACTTGGGCGGGAGCTGCAGTGATTTGCGTTAGTACATATTATGTGAGTTACCGAGAGGGACGGGGTGTGGGTCGAGCCTCTAATTAAAGGGGCTTATCCAGAAGTCTACTAATAAGAAGGGAGTGATCAAGTGGGAAAGGGACACGAAGACAAGGTGGCCGTGATCACGGGCGCTGCAACGGGAATCGGGCAAAGGTATGCTAAGCGATTAGCTGAGGAAGGAGTGAACATCGCTGTTGCTGATATTTGTGATTCTGTAGAGACAGTAACTTTGGTGTCTGAAACCGGACGACAAGGTCGTGGATACCATTGTGACGTCACTCAAGTTGCTGATGTAGAGTCTTTGGCAAAGGATGTTTTTTCGGATTTTGGTCGGTGCGATATTTTAATAAATAACGCAGGTATCTACCCCAATGTTTCCTTCGCAAACATTACCTTTGATGATTGGCGCCGAGTGATGGCGGTAAATTTGGATGCGCTCTTTTTGACCGCTAAAGCCTTTACTCCCGGAATGCAGGAGCGTGGATGGGGAAGAATAGTAAATATCTCGTCAAGTACATTTTCCACTCCCGTGACGGGGTATGTTCACTATGTTTCTAGTAAAGGTGGCGTTGTTGGCTTTACCCGCGCTTTAGCGACTGACCTTGCTTCCTTTGGGATTACCGTGAACGCTATATCCCCAAGTCTGGTTCCAACGACAGGCACACTGAAAACAGAACCGCGCTCGCAAGAAAGATTTAAGTCAGTGGCGAATATGCAGGCCATAAAGCGCGTTCTGCAGCCCGACGACCTTGTCGGGACCCTCGCGTTTTTAACCAGTGATGATGCGGCTTTTATTACCGGCCAGACTATCTACGTAGACGGTGGCTGGGTGCGGACGTAAATGACGAAATTCGTTATATATTCCATAAATGTGACGCCGCATTATCATGGTTTTGGGTGCTATACTTGAAATTCCAAACTTTGACGACGACGGCTTCGCGTTACGTGCAACGAACTAAAACGGGAGTGCTCCATGGCATATGACTCACTTCGTCCTTGGCTTCAGGTTCTGGAGCAGCAGGGTATGTTTAACTGGGTAGATAAGCCTGTCGATAAAGATTGGGAAATAGGAGCGGTATTCCGCATGATTTTTCGCGGCATGGAGGAGGATAATCGGTACGGTATCGGGTTCCGAAATATCGAGGGATACGAGGGTGGTAGGGTGGTCGGAGGCGTTGTTGCTTCGTCCCGCAAAATGATCGCTACGGCCTTAGGTTGTGGTGCCTCGCTCGACGCAATACACGACAAGGTTACTAGTGGCATGGAAAATCCGATCGAGCCCATTGTCGTTGAAACGGGTCCTTGTAAAGAAATAATTATCAGTGGCGACGATATTGATCTAACAAAATTGCCGGTACCCATTTGGACACCTGAAAAAGATGCAGGTCCGTATTTAACCCCACTTTGGGTTACGAAGGACCCGGACACCGGACGCCGAAATATTGGTATTCGGCGTTGTCAGATAAAGAGTAAGGATACCACGGGTATCCTTTTTGGTGCCCCCGATCGAGGTGGGGCGATACACCATGAAAAATATAAGAAACGCGGTGAACATATGCCTGCGGCCATCTTTATCGGTGGGGATCCAGTCCAATACCTCGTTGCTCCAGCCCGTTATGGAGCAGATGAACTTGCCGTTGCCGGTGGCATCCGAGGCGAGCCAATAGAATTGGTAAAATGTGAAACGGTAGACCTTGAGGTTCCCGCGCAGGCCGAGATCATAATTGAGGGTGAGGTCCTAATAGACCATACTGAACCGGAGGGGCCGTTTGGTGAATTTACAGGCTATATGGCCGGCGGCCGCGAGGGCCCTGTATTCAGGGTAAAGTGCATAACCCACCGTCGCGATCCCATCGTAATGGGTGTGATAAGCCAGTTTCCTCCATCAGAATCGTCAATGATCAAGCGGGCCCTCCTTGAAGCGGGGCTAAAAAAGCATTTAGCGGTAGACCTGAACCTACCAGGTATACGCGATGTGCACGCCCTTGAGGCCGGGGGAGGCACGGCGACACTTTGGATCAGCGTAAAGAAAATGTATTCGGGTCACGTGGACCAAATTGCTTTTGGCACCATGGGGCATTTTGGAATGAGTTATTTTAAGTGGATTGTTATCTCCGATGATGATATCGATATTAATGACCCGTTTATGCGAGATTGGGTGATGGCGTGGCGGGTGCGTCCAGATAAAGACATTAAAATAATACCCTCTACGGCTTCGGTTGAGCTAGACCCCTCTTCATTCGAACCCGGGAAAACTCAGGCGGATATTACGGGTACAAAGATGATAATCGATGCCACCCGTAAATGGGACTATCCAGCAGTTTCATTGCCTCCCGAGAAAACAATGCGTCAGGTTGAAAAAGACTGGGGGGAATACGGGCTTCCGCCCCTTGATGAATTAAAACTTCCAGCCGAAAGTTAAGTTGGCTTTGCCAGCGTGTAGAACTTCCTGTGCTGTTTTTCAAACAACGGTGAGACGAAGGCCTGGCCGCATGCCGGCTTAATATTCCATCTACATTGATTCATTGTATTTTCGCTGAATAAATCTTCAGGTTTTCTTTGCGACCAGCATGACGTTTGTGAGGCGGCCTTCGCGAGCACTCTTCTGAGAGTTTGCTCGGCGCGTGGGGTAATCAGCTCCCCTCACCATTTCTAGTGTGAGTGGGGATTTAACGTTTTTTTCTGTTGGCAAGGGGTCTTTGACTTCTGCTTGACGTCTGGCATTTTCATCCACCCACTCAAGTATTTTAAAACCGGCCGCTTCGAGAAATGTGCGCATACGTTCTGGTGAAATTAGAAAATTGTAGGAATGGTCTCGCGCCCAAGGCAGTGGATAGTAAGGTGCTCCGTTCGGACCCTGGCCGAGCTCGCTTATTGCAACCACACCGCCCCGGATTAGTACACGATTCATTTCGGAATAAAGGGTCGAACGATCCTCTATATTCATCGTGACGTTCAAAGCCCATATCATGTCGAAATGTCCGTCTGGATAGGGTAGTGATGTGGCATCACCGCAATCAAACTGTATACGGCTAGAAAGTCCTACTTTTTCAGTTAACAGTCGAGCTACATTGATGTACTCGGGCGTAATATCAATCCCAGTGACTCGACAACCAAATACAGTGGCAAAATATCTAGCTGGTCCGCCAATGCCGCAACCTATATCCAACAGTTTCATTTCTGCGCTAATTTTCGTCAGAGCAGCATGCAATTGGGTTTGCCGTAAACCTCCGCCGTGGATTTGATCTGCGGGGCCGAGTATGTCTGGCGTCCAGTCAGAAGGGGGAATGCCGGCCTCTTCAAGGACCTCAATAATGTGAGTGCCTAAATTCGGGTCTACCGTGTTATCCAAAATAATGGCATCGGAAACTTCATTCATGAAAGTCCCACTTCAGCGGCGTCCATTTTTGCCAGTGCCCAGACGCGTTTTATTGGGGTCCGACTACGCAGGAGTTCTTCGGCTATTTCTGCTCTTTCCTCTTTGCCAAGAACTTCATACCTTCCCATGGAGGCGGCGATAGCCGTTCGTTTTGCGTTATCTTCCATAAAATAAACGCCCGCCGTCATTTCCTCTATATCGGGACCCGTAACCACTATTCCGTGCGCGCGAAGTAGTAACGCCCGCGATTGGCCAAGTGTTTTTGTCATATCACGTCCACGCTCGATAGTGTTAATCAATCGAGCATCAGGGTGTATGGGTATATGGTCACCGAAGATAGATGCCATAAAATAAGTCGGTTCTAGGTTGTGTTCCGACATCGAAAAACTCGTCGCGTTGTGAGTATGAAAATGAGCAATTGAATTAACGTCGGCTCTTTCTCTGTAGACCTCTAAATGAATAGGCAACTCTCCAGGTAATTTGTTTTCTGTTCCGATCAGGTTTCCTTCTAAATCACACGTGATAAAGTCGTCGGGTTGGGAAAGTTTTGTTAATTCGTGTGGCGTCATTAACACTACATTCGGGTCTTGGGTCCGCGCGCTAATGTGACCAAATCCATCAACAAAGCCGCGCGCATAAAAGAAACGCCACGCTGTGCTAAGTTTTTCTCGGAGTACTTTTTCTTTATCGACCAACGCTATTCCGCCTCGTTAGGTGTTACTGAAATTAATTGTATTAGCTTAGATTGGTGACGAACAGCGTTAATGAAATGTTTTTAATATGTGTTTCTGGGGGTCTACCCTCATAGGGCCGACTTCATTCCAGACGCTCTTCATAAGGTTGTTGGAAAAATTGAAATCATTGTCGCATAGCTTCGGTGTCCTCACACATTGGTTCGATCGCAATTCTCCTGCTGGTGTTATATTTAGATCGATTGTAAGAGTATCCCATTTATACAAAATTAATCTGTGAAAAGTGAGAGAAGTGGTTCATGAAATTCGGGTTATTCTATTTGCCTACACACCTTCCAGGTACTGAGACACTCAATAAACGTATGCACAATATTGTTGAGCAGGTGGAGTATGCCGACCAGGTGGGCATTGATTACGTTTGGATGGTAGAACACCACTTTGTGCGCCACGGTGGCTTTCTATCCGCAAACTATGCCTTTCTTTGTTATCTGGCGGCGAGGACGAATAATATTCGTCTAGGGACTGGGGCGACCGTCTTACCGCTAAATGACGCCGTGCGCGTTGCCGAACAGGCGGCAACGTTGGATCAGCTTTCAAACGGTCGGCTCGACTTTGGTGTCGGGCGTGGTTTTGTGCGAGATGAGTTTGATGCCTTTGGCGTCCCAATGCGGGAAAGCCGCGAACGAGTGGAGGAGGGCGTGGACCTCGTTAAGAATGCGTGGTCTGACGGCCCACTGGAGTACGAAAGTAAATTTCGGCCGAAAATGTCTGGGCTAAATGTGTTACCTAAACCCTATCAGGTTCCTAATCCACCAATCTGGAACGCGTGCCTTATGTCACCTGAGAGTTTTGAATGGACGGCGAGGGAAGGCCACAATTTACTTTACGTCGCATATCACGTTGACCACCCCATAGCTACAGAGCGGATCGGCTGGTATAGGGATGCACTGACCAAGTATGGCCGTGATCACGATGAACATGAGGTGTGTTGCGTTTATCACGCCTATTTTCTCGATGATAAGGATGACGAACAGCTCAAAAAGTCCGTAGATGGGCCAATGGACGAATATGCTGCTGCAGGTATTGAGGCTGCCAGCAAACCACCTGACCCAGAAGCGTACAAGGGTTATGACCGGCGCGAGGCGGGACAACAGCAGTTAAGTTTTGAGCGGTATTTTCCGGGACGAGTTGTTATGGGTGGGCCTGAACAAGTAGTGGCACGGATCGAAGAATTACGCCGGATAGGGATAACTCAGGTGTCATTTCTAATAGATTTTGGTTCGTTGTCGCAAAACCAAATAATGAATTCGCTTAAAATATTTGGTGAAAAAGTATTACCTCGCGTTCGGAATATTTGAGTGACAGGTCCATTAAATCAAATTTGTGTCCTTGATTTAACGTCTGTAGTTTTGGGCCCGCTTGCCACGCAAAACCTTGGGGACATGGGGGCAGACATTATTAAAATTGAAGCTCCTGCGGGCGACACCACTCGCTACACTGGACCTAAGCGGTCCGAGGATATGTCAGCCTTATATATGGGGCTTAATCGCAATAAACGTTCTATCGTGTTGGACCTTAAAATAAATGCCGCTAAGGAAGCGTTGTGGAAGCTAATTGACAGGGCCGATGTTTTTCTCCATTCAATTCGACCGGAAGCGGTAGAGAGGCTTGGTTTTGGGTTTGAGGAGGTTCTCGCTCGAAACGAAAGGATTGTTTACGCGGGTATACACGGTTTTGGAATAGACGGGCCCTACTCAGGGAGGCCCGCATATGATGACGTTATTCAAGGACTTAGCGGCAGTGCGGATCTGATGGCGCGGCTTGTCGGAGAACCGCGGTATATGCCCACAATCATAGCGGACAAGACATGCGGTTTGGTGACAGTGAACGCTATACTGGCGGCGCTGTTTGAGAGCGAAAAATCGGGTAAGGGACAATTTGTCGAAATACCTATGTTTGAAACGATGGTGGCCTTTAATTTGGCGGATCACATGTTTGGTCACAACTTCGAACCCCCGGAAGGGTCTATGGGGTATACCCGCGTTCTCACACGGTCCCGTCGGCCGTATAAGACACTAGACGGGTATATCTGTTTTTTAGCCTATACCGATACCCAATGGGCGCGGTTTTGGACGGAGGTTGGTAAACCGGAACTCAAAGATGACTCAAGGTTTAGTACACTCGCAAGTAGAGCTGAGAATATCGAAGCGGTTTACACCCTTGCCAGTGATTTTGTCTCTAAAAGGACAACTGATGACTGGTTAAAGGTTCTTCCAAAGCTGGAAATACCTTGTGGACAAATCGTTGAGATAGAAGATATTCCAGACGACCCTCATTTGCGGGCCACAAACTTTTTTCATTCAATAGAACACCCTACGGAAGGGCGCATAAAATTGATAGACTTTCCGATCAAATTTAGCCGGACAACAACTGAACTCAAAAGGCTGCAGCCAAAGTTAGGCCAGGATAGCAGCGAGATATTGAGGGAGTTAGGGTATAACGAGGAAGAAATAGATGAACTTCGTTTGATCGGAGCGACCAATTGATTAACCAAGAGAACTGAAATGGAAACCATAGGTATCGGTCTTTACTGGAATGACTTGGAAATAGGGCAAGTTTTCAAAACTTTGAATCGGACAATTACGGAGCCTGATATAGTTAATTTTATTGGCGTGACCGGTATGGTTGAAACCTTGTTCACCGACTTAACTTTTGGTGATCACGGAGGAGGCCCGATGGAAGGCAGGGTTGTGCCTGCCGCTCTAGTATACACTATGACG
>CAYPNT010000115.1:2152-6963 GCA_964412235.1 uncultured Rhodospirillaceae bacterium | reverse complement strand
ATGTTTTCTATTGATCGGCTGGCGAGAAACCTGGGCGCAACGAAAACTTATTATAAAACATTGGCCAATACTTTCGGCATTCGCGTTTTTTGGGATTGTTGGATTTACAGTCCCATATTACGTAGGTCTGCAATTCACGGTTGCCGTTAATGCGAGCCTGATGAATGCGTCAGGAACACTTTGGATAATAGTGACTGCTTTTTTAATGACAGGCGAGACCATAACACGAAAGCAAACGCTTGGGGTCGTCCTGGGCGTTCTGGGGACGCTAATAATCGCGCTTCGAGCAAAGATAGGAGCACTCCACACTTTTTCGATCAATATCGGAGACGTTCTCGTGTTAGTGTCCTTTTTTTCTTGGGCGGTATACACTGTGTTATTACGCTGGAAACCGTCAGACTTGGGAGAAATACCTTTTCTGACAGCAATATGCATATTAGCTACCGTAATGATGTTTCCCTTCTACCTTATAGATCTTTGGCGCGGCATCTCGTTCGACACAAACGTGGACAACTTGTTTATAATTACCTATTCCGTAATTTTTCCGTCGTTCTTGGCGTATATAATGTGGAACAAAGCCGTACCAATAGTGGGACCGAGTGTCGCCGGCATGACACAGTATCTAATACCGATTTTCGGGGTATTCCTATCGGTTTTAATTCTCGGCGAAGCCATTAAACAGTATCACATTGTCGGAATAGTAATAATTTTTATTGGCCTTTGGCTCGTAACTTCGGGTCGCAAGCTAAAGGTTTGAACCCACCAAAACGCGGACTATCAACCCATGAACCGGAATAGTTAAAATGAATAAAAACAATCAAACAGTCTTGATAGCCGGGGCAGGGCCCGTTGGAATGGCAACTGGTCTCGCCTTGGCAAAGGCCGGCATCCCCGTCAAGATCTTCGACAGCTTAGCTAAAATCCCAACAGACCATAGGGCGTCAACGCTGCACCCCTCGACATTGATGATGATAGAAGAACTTGGGATGACAGACATTTTGATTGAAAGAGGCATTAAATCGCCACTTTTTCAATTTCGTGATCGAGTTAGCGGCGACATCGTGGCTGAGTTTGATTATGGCCTAATATCAGATCAACTTAAATTTCCGTACGCCCTTCAAGTCGAGCAACACAAAACTATAGAGGTTGCCCGTGATTTAGCTCTTCAACATGATAATTTTGAATTATATCGTAAACGCGAACTGGTAAATTTCAGTCAAGACGAAGATTGCGTTGAGATAACCGTTGAAGGGGAAGATGGTGAAAAGGAAGCGTACACGGGCGCATTCCTAATTGGGGCCGATGGAGGCAAGTCAACTGTAAGGAAAATACTCAACATCGATTTTCCGGGCTTCACTTGGGAAGAACGCTTCATAATTGTATCTACGTATTTTGACTTTGAGGAGGCCGACGGGTGGCGATACCGCAACTACGTTGCCCACCCTGAACAATGGTGCGCCTTAATTAAGGTGCCGGGCGAGGCAAGTGAAGGAGTGTGGCGGGCCTTATTTCCAGCGTTTGGAAGCGACCCCGACGAACATGTGCTCAGTGACGAATGGATACAAGCGCGCTTCGCGGAATGTTATCCGTACGAACCCCCTTACGATTTATTGCATCGCAATCTGTATGCTGTACACCAACGTGTCGCGTCTTCATTTGCGTCGGGTCGTGTCGCCCTTGTGGGTGACGCTGCCCATGTGAATAATCCACTCGGCGGCATGGGCATGAACAGTGGCATCCACGACGGCTTAAATATTGCTGAAAAGTTGATAGAAGCGACTAAAGGTGTTGATCACAGGCCGCTATTCGCTCGTTATGACCGCCAACGGCGGCCGATGGCTGAAAAATATGTCCAAGCACAGTCGATACAAAACAAAAGGCTCCTCCAGGAATCCGATCCTGAAATTCGCAAAGAAAGGCTACAAGAGTTAGCCGACGTGGCGGCAAATGAAGAGAGCCACCGCGCCTACCTATTGCGAGCGTCATTAGTTCAGATGGTCAGTGAAGCGAACGCCATAGAGTGATGTAGGGGAAACACAACCTCAGCTCCCTTTCAAACCCCATCTGCCCCTCAATCGCTGGTTTCTGGATCTTTTTCTAACGCCGCGGTGATTGCCTCCTGGCGACGTGAAGCCCAAAACCAGAGAACTACGCATATCAATGCCCCGCCGATGACAGGGACCTGGAGACCCATCCTCTCGGACAGTCCCCCCATTACCAACGCGCCTATGGCTGGAGCGCCTCTGCCAATCATTCCATACAAGCTCATCACGCGTCCCCGCATAGCGGGATCTACCGCATTCTGGAGTAGCGTCTGCTCGCCAACACCAACCACGATCATTGCAAAACCCGTCACAAACAAGCACAAAAGCGCAAAGCCGAACAAATTCGTTGCCGCGAAGCCCACCAAACTCAAGCCCAGAACGAGAATATAAATCACTACCTGTCGCGTGAGACCTGTTACTTCGCCACGTTGCGCGAGCCAGAACCCGCCGCACATCGCACCTAACCCCGTCACGGAGACCAGCCAAGCAAGTCCCTGCGCACCGCGACTAAACACATCGTCCGCAAAACCAGGCAGCAACTCCATGTAGGGTCGTCCGCAGATCGCCACGACTGTAAGGAGAACGAGAATCCGCGCGATACCTTTGTGATGGGTCGCGTAGCGCCAACCGTCGCATATTTCGCGCGGCACTTCGCGCACGTGTGTGCGTTCCTTGCTGCTACGCGGGTTGTCCAGATTTATTACACCTAAAACACAGACAAACCACGCGTAACTAAGAGCGTTAAATAAAAACGCCCAACCCACGCCCGAGTAGTCAATTAGCACCCCCCCGATCATGGGGCCAGTGAAACGTGCCGAATTGAAAATCATTGAGTTGATCCCGATTGCGGTCACCATATTTTCACGAGATATCAAATGGGGGACAATGGCCAACCGAACCGGCTGATTTATCGCTATAACTGCCCCATGGAGAAGGACGAGTAAAAGTAAAAGCTCCGGTGTCATCAGACCCAAAATGGTAAAAACTGCCAATAGAACCGATTGGACCATCGCCAGCGCCTGAGTAACTTTCATCATTACAAGCAAGTTTACGCGATCAGCCATAGCGCCAGCTAAAGGCGCCAGAATTACCACGGGAAAGAGGTCGGCAACAGCCACAAGCCCGAGCCAAAACGGCGATTTTGTTAATTCCCACGCCAGCCATCCAACCGCAATTCGTTGGGCCCACGAACCATTGTGCGAAACAATATTTCCAATCGAGAAGTTCCGGTAGTTGCGTTCGGAAAGGGCTATTTTCAACGCAGGAAGGCCAGAAGTAATTTGCATATAAGAAATTTAAACGAATTTCTATAAAATGCTCCTCTCAATCCACTTGCTGGACACACAATCGGTTGATAGCCTTTCGTGGGTCCAAATTGTAGGGCCATACATTTCTGAAAGGGTTTTTAAATATGCCGGATGGTACCCCCACGCAGCGGAACACAAACACCTTAGAGCCGTTTTGGATGCCCTTCACAGCAAACCGACAGTTTAAGGCAAATCCACGTATTTTAGTATCGGCCAGCGGCATGCATTACACGGACAACCAGGGTCGCGAGATCCTCGACGGCACGGCGGGGATGTGGTGTGTCAACGCCGGGCATGGAAGACAAAAAATCGTAGACGCCATCAAAACACAAGCTGAAACGGTCGACTATCTGCCCGCGTTCCAGTGGGGACATCCCGGTGCGTTCGACCTTTCGTCAAAGTTAGCAAACCTTCTGCCGGGCGATCTAGACTACCTGTTCTATGGAAACTCGGGTTCGGAAGCGGTGGACACCGCTCTCAAGATCGCGCTAGCGTATCACCAACTGCGCGGTGAAGGTCAGCGTACGCGCCTTATTGGCAGGGAACGAGGCTATCACGGAGTGGGTATCGGAGGCACATCTGTGGGGGGCATTTCCAACAATAGGAAGCAATTCGGCACGCTGTTACCAAGCGTCGACCACCTACCGCATACCCACAATCTAAACGAAATGGCGTTTAGCCGGGGCCAACCAACGTGGGGCGCGCATCTCGCCGACGATCTAAAACGCATTGTCGCGCTTCACGATCCCTCAACAATAGCAGCGGTAATCGTCGAACCAGTGGCCGGTTCTACAGGTGTTCTCGTCCCGCCAAAGGGTTATCTCGAAAAACTTCGAACACTTTGCGACGAGTACGGCATTCTCTTAATTTTTGATGAAGTGATCACCGGGTTTGGGCGGCTTGGTGATCCATTCGCCTCCGACTATTTCGGAATAGTCCCCGACATGCTCACCATGGCTAAAGGGCTGACCAACGCGACCGTCCCCATGTCCGCCATCGCGGTCCGCAGTGGGATCTACGACGCGTTTATGCAGGGCCCGCCAAATATGATTGAACTATTTCATGGATATACCTATTCAGCCCACCCCCTTGCATGCGCGGCTGGCTTAGCAACTATCGAGGTATTTTTGGAGGATGATTTGTTTTCGCGTTCCAAAGACCTCGCTGCGACGTGGGAACACACCATTCATAGTTTGAAAGGTCTACCCAATGTAATTGACATCCGTAATTTGGGGTTGATGGGCGCTGTCGAGTTAGTCCCGCGCGAGAACGCGCCAACCGCGCGAGCCTTTGATATTTACTTGCGATGCTATGAAAAGGGTCTCCTGGTAAGACAAACAGGCGACGTAATTGCGATGTCACCGCCGTTAATTGTTTCCGAGGAGCAAATTAATGAAATGGTTAATATTTTGGGCGATTGTATTTCCTCAACAGAGTGAACCCAAAACAAATAATTCGT
>CAYPNT010000115.1:0-2052 GCA_964412235.1 uncultured Rhodospirillaceae bacterium | reverse complement strand
TGGCCAAAAAAAGCCAATGATCCCAGTTTTGTAACCTGGCACCAAGACTCAACGTACTTTGGATACGACCCCATGGACGTCTGGGGAGCGTGGATTGCGATAACAGACAGCCACGAAGATAACGGCTGCCTGAAATATCTTCCGGGCAGTCACCTAAACCCGGAAATGGCCCACGAAGAAACCTTTGAAGAAAATAACATGCTGTCGCGGGGACAACGTATTTCGGACGATTTTGACACGCGCAAAGCGATCAACGTGGAATTAGAGCCTGGTGAATGTACAATCCATCATTTCCGACTGGCCCACTCCTCTGAAGCAAACCTTAGCAACCGGAGACGCATCGGTATTTTATTCGTATTTTGTCCACCCTATGTAAAGCCAACCAACGAACTTAATTCTGGCATTTTGGTCCGCGGGGAGGATGAATATGGTTATTGGAACAGTGATCCGCTGCCCACTACTGACTTGGACCCCGATAACCTGGAATACTACGAGAAGTTCTGGCGCAGTTATGTAGACCCCGAGAATGTCTCAGAGATCGAACGGGCAGCCGCCGCTGAATGACGGATCTCCGCAAATACCTCAATGAAATCGACAACGCTATTTTCCGCCCCCCCGGACCCGTATCCGTAGTCCAGGAGATAACGGCGCTCCAGCATGTTATGGCCGCTAACCATTCAAACCCCGCGATCCTTGTAAACGAACCTAAACACGCAGACGGCCGCGTCAGTGACATACCCGTTCTGACCAACCTCTTTGCGAGCAGGGAATTGTCTGCGAGAGCGCTCGGAATTGACGACCACAGAGATTCTGCCCGCGCGCTCTGCGCTCTTTCATCAAAAGCAATTAAACCAATCTCGGTGGAACCAAAAGACGCGCCGGTGCGCGAAATTATTCATCGGGACCAGGAGGTCGACCTTCTCGCGCTGCCGGCTTTGCGACAGCACGAGGGTGACGCCGGGCACTACGTCACGTGTGGACACGTCGTCACATATGACCCTGACACTGGCATAGACAATATGGGCATTCAACGGCTTTGGGTGCGCGGGAAAAGGTTGATGGGATGCTATATGCTGGATACGTCCCATAATATGATCAACCTCCGCAAATTTTGGGAGAAAAACGAGCCGTGTCCCATAGCAATTTGGATTGGCCATCACCCCGCCGTGGAAATGGGCGCGCAAACGAAACTGGGTTATCCCGAAAGCCACTGGACCGTAGCCGGCGGCGCGCTAGGTGAGGCACTTCGCCTGACGCCTTCTCTTACTCACGGCGATAAAATTATGGTTCCCGCGGACGCCGAAATTGTCATAGAGGGGTTCCTTCCTCCGAGCCGGATTGAAGCGGAAGGTCCGTTTGCGGAATTTTCGGGTTATCAGGGGCCTCAGATTCCCAATCCCGTTGTTGAAATTACATGTATCACGAGACGAAGCGACGCTATTTACCACGATTGCGGTTCCGGACTACCCGATCACCTTGTCCCTGACAATATGGCTATGGAGGGTTACGTATATTCATTGTCTCGGCAAGTTTCGCCTTCGCTCATAAATGTACATGTCCCCTTTTCGGGCCGGAGGTTTCACGCGTACCTTCAATTCAAGAACCCCCGACCGGGTGAAGTACGAGACGCGATGATGGCCGCAATTTCCTTCCGGCGCTTGAAGGCAGTATACGCATTTGACGATGACGTGGATATTTTTGATGATCGACAAGCGATGTGGGCAATCGCAACGCGCGTCCAGTGGCGGCGTGATTTAATGCTTTTGGACGGCCTCACATTAGCGCCGCTTGACCCCTCTGCACCCGCGGATGCCAAAACAATTACAAAGGCGGCTATAGACGCAACATTGCCGTCAGCATCAAAACCCGGCCTACCTAAGCCGGTCGCACCGCGTAACAGGGTGTCTGAGGAAGCGCTGGCGAAGGCTAAATCTATACTTAACGACGTAGACACCTCGGGATGGCCAAAATAATGACGGGGCCGAATTTCGAAAAAAGTGGCAACATGACCTGGGCCCAATGCCCAAAATGCGAACACTGGTTTCACGTGTC
>CAYPNT010000114.1:0-6989 GCA_964412235.1 uncultured Rhodospirillaceae bacterium | reverse complement strand
AAGCTACCATCCGGCGATGGTGGCTGCTCATGTGGCCATGATTGATCATTTGACCGATGGACGGTTTATCTTTGGTATAGGCCCTGGCGGTCTTCTTTCAGACGCTGAGGTGTTCGAAAACCTCTCTGTTGACCGTAACGCCAAGATGCTCCAGTCAATCGATATGATACTCGATATTTGGTCGAATAACCCTCCCTATAATCTCAAAAATGACTACTGGGTTACATCTACGGAACAGACTTTAAATGACACGATTGGACAAGGCATCATTTCTCGCCCGTTTCAAGAGCCCCACCCCCCAATTGTCGTTACATCAATTACGCCACATTCTCGCGGCATCACTGCTGCTGCGGCTCGAGGTTGGGACCCGATTACGTCTAATTACGTGCAAGCACACTGGGTCGCGACGCACTTGCCGAAGTATCTAGAGGGCTTGGAGCAGGGTGGTCGACCTGTTAACGGTTTGGGTTGGCGAGTGGCCAAATCGATTTTCGTTTCGAATGATCATGCGCAGGCACTAACATATGCAAAAACGACTGAAGGCCCATATGGCTTTTATTTTAGAAATATTATGACAAAACTAATTGGTAATGGTCGCCCGGAATTGTTTCGTGTCAGTCCGGACCAACCCAACGATCAAATATCGTTAGAGCAGTCATTAGAGACGCAGGTAATAGCCGGTGACATTAACGCTGTGGTCGACCAGATCCTTGCTTTTCGAGAGGAGATAGGTGAATTCGGTACGCTGCTGTACACAGGCCATGATTGGGTGGATCCAATGTTGGACCGTCAGTCAATGGAATTGATGGTTAGCGAGGTTATGCCGCGGGTTAACAAGGCTTTGAATGAACCCCGCCCCGCCCAATAACATATTGTCACGTTACGCCCCACCTCCTGCAGTTGCCGGGGTGCTCGCAATGCTGTGCTGGGCAGGTAGCATAATCCTCGTTAAAGATGTCGCAGGCACCGTTCCGCCCGCTGGCCTATCCTTTCTGCGTTGTGTTGTCGCGGTACTCATCCTCTATCCCATTTGCCGCAAGAGCTTACATTTGCAATGGCCGATAATGCGGAGACATTGGAAGTTTATTGCACTCCAAGGAGTGTTACTTTTTATTGGTGGCAACGGATTATTATTTGTTGGGCTTCAGTTCACAACGGCAATCAACGGCGCATTACTAAATTCCGCTGAACCCGTCACCATTGTTGCCGTAGCGTGGATCATGTTTAGAGATCGACTTACGCCTATTCAGTGGCTCGGGGTCGCAATCTCATTGGCGGGTGTTTTGTATTTGATTGGACAAGGGAATTTGGAAGTTATCCTTGGTTTAAAACCGAATATTGGCGACATCTTCATCCTGTTTTCAATACTGACATGGGCGTTGTACGCGGTATTCATGCGTCTCGTACCTCCCGAGCTGGACCGGCTTAATCTCCTTTTCGGCATCCTACTCGCTGGAATGGTTGTTTTGTTGCCATTCTGGATACTTGAAAATATCTATTACATGCAGACCCCTATAATCTGGGCAACCGCTTGGGCGACTGGTTTTAACGCAATTTTTGCCTCTATATTTGCACTTTTTTGGTGGAACCATGCCGTGGAGGGTCTTGGCCCCTCGCGTGCTGGCCTTTTGCTCCATTTAATTCCAGTGTTCACGGTGCTACTTGCGATAGGATTGATCGGAGAGGAATTGCATGTTTTTCACGGTGTTGGCATCTGTTTAATTGCTACGGGAATTTATCTAACTACCGTTCTGAAGACAAAAAAGGGGTAAACAATATGAGCAAAAAACGCATAAAAGCAGAGGATGTGGGTGAACCACCTGAAGGGACCTGGTCTAACTGTCTTGTCATTGATAATCACGTTTATATTGCGGGGATGACGTCGCGAAGTGCAGAGTTTGACACGGTTATCGGTGAAAATGCCTATGAACAATCAATTGTGATTTTCGATAAAATAAAGGCGCTTATGCAGGCATCGGGTGCCACAATGGCGGACATTGTGAAGGTTAATATATTTTTAACGGACATAAATGATCGTGATCAGGTGTGGCGCGCAAGGAGAGAATATTTTTCAGGTGATTTCCCCGTTTCTACGTTGTTAGAGGTTTCTAAGTTAGTTCACCCAAACATGTCAGTTGAAATTGAGGCAGTTGGTATGCTCGGAGCTAGTGTTGAATGACGTTTTTTCATATATGAATATGTATCTATATTCCTCATGCGAATAGGCCGAATGGAGTAATAAAGATGCTCACCCTGCGGTCGGCACTGGAGCGTGCAGAACGCCTATACGGTGCCAACACGGCGATTATTGATAAGGAGGTGCGGTTCACTTGGTCTGAACACATTGACCGCGTGCAACGGCTCGCTTCGGTCTTAGAACAAAATGGTATTTCCAAAGGCGACCGTTTTGCGATCATCAGTCGCAATTCCTGGCGTCAATTTGAGCTGCTTCATGCCGCTTATTGGAGTGGTATTGTGCCCGTGCCAGTCAACTATCGGCTCGCTGCTCCAGAAATCCAATACATTTTGAATGATGCTGATGTTAAAAAGATTTTTCTGGAGGACATATTTGTAGAATTTTTGGAAACGAAACCCCTCAGACAGTGGAAAAATAGTGTAATTTGTATTCCTAGCGGTGCAGCCAATGAAGATTTTCCCAACACTGAGGACTTGTTGAAAATCGCAGAAATTTCTCAAGGGAGCGAAAGTGACGAGACCGATGATGCCATCATTCTTTATACCGGTGGTACAACCGGTCGGTCTAAGGGAGTACGTCTGACCCATAAAAACGTTTTTACAAACGGACAGCAGAATACCGGGCCAATGAAAATGCAATCGAACGATATTTATCTTCACGTCGCGCCAATGTTTCATTCTGCTGATCTACTTGGCACCGGATACACACTCGCCGGTGCAGCCCATGCCTTTCTCCCTACGTTCACCCCAGGTGATATATTGCAAGCCGTTCAAGAGTACGGTGTTACCTCTGTAATGATGGCGCCAACGATGATCATTTTAACGCTGCAGGAACCAAATTTTTCAAATTATAACCTCACGTCACTTGATCGTGTCTATTACGGTTCTTCGCCGATGGCTGTGGAGTGGATCCGGCGGACAATGGACGCGTTTCCTAACGCTAAAATACAACAGGGTTACGGTTTGACAGAAACCTCTCCCATACTCACGACACTTGATGAAGATTTTCACGTCCGTGCAATAGAGAGTGAAAATTATGAGATATTAAAGGCTGCTGGGAGACCGCTGGTCGGCATTGATATGCGGATTGTTGATGAAGAGGGCAATGAAGTTGCTTGCGGCGAGGCGGGTGAAGTAGTGGTCCGCGGCCCCAACGTTACAGTCGGATATTTAAATAGACCTCAGGAGAACGCCCGCGCTTTTAGAAATGGATGGTTTCATACAGGTGATGTCGGGAAAATGGATGAACATGGCTTTATGTATCTTCTCGATCGAAAGAAAGATGTGATAATTACGGGCGGAGAAAATGTGTATTCTTCGGAGGTAGAGGCTGTCCTTTACCAACACGAAAATGTAAGTGAGTGCGCTGTTGTCGGCGTGCCTGATGAAACATATGGTGAAGCGCTGTTTGCGGCGATCGTTGTCCAACCGGGAGCCGTGTTGACCCAGGATGCGGTCATCGAGCATTGTCGGGGGCGCATTGGTGGTTATAAAATTCCAAGACGCATGGCGTTTGTTGAGGAATTACCCAAAAGTGCAATGGGTAAGATCCTTAAAAATAAAATTCGAGAAATTTATGGGGAATAAACATCATGAGAGCGAGCCTTAAGGCCGGCGTTGAGCGGAAACAAACATTTGAAATTGATACCCAGCGGACGATAGAGTTTATGGGAGACGATATGAGGGTTTATTCCACACCCTCCATGGTTCGTGATATAGAGGAAACCTGTTGGGAGTTGTGCCAGGAGCATCTAGACCCCGAGGAGGAGACTGTCGGCGCCCATATAAGTGTTGATCATTTAGGAGCTACGCTTCTTGGCATGGTATCAACGGTTACGGCTACGATTGCAAGCGTGGATGGCCAACGGATAAATCTCGAAGTTGAGGTTCATGACGGCATGGATACCGTGGGGAAAGGCAAACACGTGCGGTTCGTAATTGACCGTAATCGTCAGAAGGCAAGGTTGGATAAGAAACGAGCCGCATTAAGTGCAATGAAATAAATTAGTCAACTAAATCCCGTTAGGAAACACATTCATGATTGTCGATTTTCAACATCATTTTACACCTAAGGAATTTTTCCCTGAGGGTTTTGGAGATAAATCCAAGACTTTTTTCGACAAGAACGGCGTCCCGTCCTACAGCTTCCACTCACTGCTATTTGATCTTGATGCTCACATTGAAATGATGGACACGGCAGGAATTGATGTTGCCGTGCTCTCCTGCGCTGAAGGGATGTGCGCGGAGATAGAGAAGAGCAAAAGAATTAACACACGAACAAGGGAAGCGGTCGACAATTATTCTGGACGTTTCGAGGGCTTCGCCCACGCACATCCAATGGGTGGGGTTGAGGCATTTTCCGAGTTAGCGCGGTGTCGTAACGAACTTGGTTTTCAAGGCGTCGTCATTACTACAGAGTTTGATGGATTGACCCTAGATGACCCCGCCTTAGATCCATTCTGGCAGGAATGCCAAAAACTCGGTTTGTTCGTCTTTATTCATCCGGCTTTACAGCTTACGTATCCTCAACAGTTTGACGCGTTTGATCTGGCCCGTTCGGTGGGTCGAGAATTTTCAATCGTGCAGGCAGTAATACGGCTAATTAACGGAGGTGTCCTTGATCGTTTTCCCGAACTTGTTGTCCACGTAGCCCATCTTGGAGGTGGGATAGCGTCGGTGTTAGGGCGCATCAGGTCATATCAAGACAAAGAATTCTGGGGGACAAAAGGCAGTAATCGACACGGCGGGCTACCGGAAAAAGATTTCGACTGGTATATCCGGGAACGATTGATTTTTGACACTGCTGGTTTTTGTGGTGATGTTCGCTCAGTAAAATCTTCCATAGTAGAGTTACCGACAGAGAGGATTGTGTTTGCCAGTGATTACCCTCAAGAAATACGCAAACCAGAAGCTGTAAAAAGGTTTGTGGATGATATTCGGGAAATTGGTCGCGAGGGCGCCGCTATCCTAGAGGGTAATGTATCGCTGTTACTAAATTCTTAGGCTCGCATAGTTGGCATAGGACTTGTATCGATTAGCTCCATTTGTTTGTGCGTGAGCTTCTCAAATAAGTCGGCGCGAACATGGGCATGTTGAGGATCGTCAAACAAATTGTCCATTTCGTCTGGATCGTTATGGCGATCATACAATTCACCCCATTCTTCGCCACGTGAAATCGTGAGGCGGTAACGGTCAGTGATTAGAGATCGGATTCGTGGAGGTCTACTATACCCAAAATACACTCTCTGCTGATCGTCCTCGACCATTATTGATTCGACGGCCCCTGGGTCCTCTTCACCCTTGATTGCCTTTAGCAGGCTGCGGCCCTGGATACCGTTGTACGGTTCAATCTTCGCACGATCAAGGATAGTCTGGGCGATATCGAGAGTGCTGCCTAGCGTATCTGTACTTCGCCCTTTCTCATTCGGTTCTGACCAAATGAAAGGCACGCGTGTCACGCCTTCGAAATGGGCGGGTCCCTTTAGCATAAGACCATGATCACCCAGAAAATCACCGTGGTCCGCTGTAAAGATAACAATAGTATTGTCTGCGAGTCCTGAATCTTGCAACTGTGCGACTATTTCACCAACTGCATCATCGATCATCGCTATCATTCCACAGGTTAAAGCACGTGCTTCCAATACTTCCTGTTCATAAACTGCGAACGCATTCTGTGAATTTGTTACGGCGTCACCCGCATCTCGTGTTTCCCGTGCCCATTTTACATGCGGAGGAGGTTCGGCGTTGCCATAGTCAAAGCTCTTGGGTAATTCCATATCTTCCGGTTTATACATATCCCAGTATTTACCAGGCGGCGTGAAGGGATGGTGTGGATCGGGAAACGAAGCCATTAGAAAAAAGGGTTTTTCGTCTCCAGAGTTTGCCTGTTTGTCGATATATTCAATTGTCTTTTTTTTCACATAGGATGTCGGATAGAACTCTTCCGGTATCGCCGTGCGGTATGCTTGTGGGCAGACGTAGTGATGTGCTAATTGGTTTTCGCGATTCCGAAGTTCGTCGGCGTCCTCCCTCTGCTGTTTGAACCACACATAGTACTGGCCCCCTACGTGATCGGAGTGTTCGGTACAGAGATCAACGTGGTCAAACCCGTAAAACGGTAGTTCAAGGTCATAGGGAACACCAGGCTTCCAAGTGTCTGGATGCTCTTGCCCATAGTTGCCAACACTATCTTCCGAAAATGCCTCTGGAATTGTTTCCCGTAGCGATTGGTAACCCTCTCTTATATCCGGTCTTGTGTTCATTGCCGGCATTCCGGTCATATTTTGGATATGGCTTTTTCCTACCAACGCAGTACGGTATCCACTGGTCCGCAGACCTTCTGTGAAGGTACTGGCTCTCATGTCGAGGGGAATACCATTTGACCGCACGCCGTGGAGCGACGGCATTCGGCCGGTAAGAAGCGTGGACCGATTGGGCTGACATACTGGGGTTGCAACGTGGAACTTGTTAAACAAGGTTCCGTGCGCGGCGATTGAGTCTATATTTGGTGTTTTCAGGACAGGGTGGTTAGCACAACTCAGGTGATCTCCGCGATGCTGATCGGTAATAATGAATAAAAAGTTCGGTCGGTTGGTCATATCCATCCCCATATAACTTGGTTTGGTTGTCTATAGCTTAAATTTAGCAGTTGGGACACTAACGCGTTCTTCCATGTTTACTCGGGATCATCTGCCGTTAAATAGTCCCACATTCTCTCAAATATCTGTCCGGATGAGACGGCGCGCGCATTTGCTTCTTCGTTGGAGTATATTATTGAGCTTTCTTCTTTACCG
>CAYPNT010000113.1:0-7192 GCA_964412235.1 uncultured Rhodospirillaceae bacterium | reverse complement strand
GACGACGGTGCATCACCCCTTACCCTTATAACCTTTCGTATGATCGTTACCCTTTTCGCGCTGTTTTTGATAACAAAGGCTTTGGGATATGCTATCCCCTTGCCAAAAAAAGCGCGCAACGGCGCGCTCATAATCGGGGTGTTAAACGGCATAATGGCATTTTGCATAATGTCTGCTCTGAAGTACGTCCACGTTGGTCTCGCAATCCTCGTATTTTACCTCTACCCAATATTTACCGGACTAGGGGCTTGGCTAACCCGACAAGAAAAACTGAATATGGGCATAATAGTTGGACTATGTGGTGCTTTCGTTGGGCTCGCCCTCGCATTGGAATTTACCGGAGAGACCGCGAATACGATCGGCATCGCTCTTGCGGGTGTTTCTTCCGTATTGATGGCAATCACCGCGGTATACAGTGCCCGTTTCATCAGCACGGATAATTCTCTCTCCGTTACCTTTCACATGCACATATCGGCGGTAGCGTTGTTCCTACTGCTATCCGCTTATTGGGGCGAAATTGACCTGCCAGCCAGTACGCAGGGTTGGTTGAGCTTTTTAGGCGTTCCTTTTTTATACACCATAGCCGTGACGTCGTTTTTTGTCGCAATAGCGTATATCGGCGCGGTCCGAACATCGCTTACCATGAACCTGGAACCTGTCGCGAGTATCGTCGTCGGGTTTGTCATTCTCGGCCAGCTTTTCACACCACGCCAGTTGATTGGCGCGGCGATTGTTATTGCGTCCGTCACGGCCGTTAAGTGGATTGGTGGTAAAAAAACCTAACCCGTAATTAAATAGAGAATTTAGTATTGATGCAAAGCGCCCCAACCGTGCGGTTGCGTTGCGGCGTAACGGGATAGACAATCAAAAAGCACATTAAAATGGAGGCGGGCTTGAACAAAGTTGTAGAACATATTCATTGGCCAGATGCGCCCGATATGTGGATGCCGTATGCGCCAGCTATTACAGTCACGGGCGGTACACACGTCCACTTGGCGGGAGTTACTGCCGCACCCGTATACCATCACCATCCTCACCGTCCCGAAGAATTTGACGACATGCCAAGTGATATGGAGGGTCAAACGCGCGCAGCGCTTGAAAATTTAAAGAAGGGACTTCATGCCGTAGGCGCCGGTTTTCAAGATATTGTGACCGCATCGCGTTTTGTGACCGACCTTACCGACCAAGACGCCATGAATAAGGTTTGGGGAGAATATTTTGGGGACGCGAAGCCCGCCACGACAACAGTTCAAGTCGTGCAGCTGGCAACAGACCCACGCTGCCTCGTTGAAATCAATGCAATTGCTGTCATATGATGACGACCGCCACAGGGCAACCTTCCTTTGATGATGAAATTTTCGAGTATTGGATACCGAGGCTTGTCGCCGACGGTGTCGATGCGAACGACATCCAATCAGTCCGCCCCAAAATAACAAATTGGGATGACTGGCCGGTGGCATGGAGCGCGGTAGCAGACCAACACTACAGCCTAGCCCATGATCGACTATCTAACGGTAGTCTGGTAACCGCAGGCGAAGCGTTCGTTCGCGCGAGCCTTTGTTATCACGTCGGACAAGTCGTCGCTGGTCACGCGCCCGACCTAAAACGCAAACTCCAAAAACAAAAAGAAGCCGCCTTCCGCGAAGCCGCGCCACACCTACTACCACCGGCAGAGCGAATTGAAATTCGACACGAGGATCATGTGCTCCCCGGATATTTACGATTATCAGCCGCCGCTGAGAATGCTCAGCCGTGCGTTATACTGGTTCCGGGTTTGGATTCCACCAAAGAAGACTTCTTTTCAATCTCAGAAATGTGCGTAAAACGGGGATTGGCCTCCTTTGCCTATGACGGTCCCGGACAAGGTGAAGTGCGCGATAAAGCCTTACTAAAGGAGGGATATGAACGCTCTATTTTGTCTGTTTATAACGAAATAGAGAGCCGCCCCGAAATTGATGCGCAGCGAATTGGGCTACTCGGGCGAAGTCTGGGTGGTTATTATATTTTGCGCGCCGCTTCACTGAACGCTCGTGTCAAAGCTCTCGCAGTATTTGGAGGTTGCTACGATTTAGGTGATTGGGAAACAATGCCGAAAACTATTCTTGATGGATTTTTGTGGACCACGGATTCGGCAACCTACGACGAGGCCCGAACTAAAATGGGATCCGCAACATTAGATGACTGCATCGCAAATGTTTTATGCCCCACGCTCATTGTACACGGTAAACGCGATGCAATTTTTCACTATAAACAGGCACAACGGATTGCGGATTCGTTGGGTGATTTAGCGGAGTTGCATATTGAAACAAATGGTGTCCACTGTTGTCACAATTTGGGCTTTCAATACCGGACCCTGATGGCCGACTGGATGGCTAGAACACTTACCGCGTGAGGAGAATACTGTGGAACTTGCAAGTCGTTACGTCGAAATAGAAACTCACAAAGTTCACTATTGGGAAGGTGGACAAGGCTTTCCTGTCCTGATGATGCATGGCGTGGGCCCCGGAACCTCTATTATGGGTAACTTTGAACCCGCGCTCTCCGCACTATCAGACCGGTATCATATCTTCGCAACCGACTTGATCGGGTTTGGAGATTCCGCCCGCAAAAGTACACAACCGTATTTTGACGTGGACCTATGGGTAAGACAGGGTGTTGCGTTATTGGGCCTTATGCCCGACGGCCCTGTCGGTATTGCGGGTCATTCACTTGGAGGCGCATTAGCCTTGAAGGTTGCGGCGGCAAGTAACAGGGTCACTCACGTGCTCACAAGCAGCACGATTGGAGCGGATTATCCGTTGAACCAATATCTTGATGCCTTCTGGTCACTTCCTGCCGACCGCGTTGAGTTACGGGCTGCAATGGCAGATATGGTTTTTGATAGCGCCGCAGTTTCGGAGGCTATGATTGAGGGACGATGGAACCTCCTCGCACAGGAAGGATACTCCGATTATTTTGAATCAATGTTTGCGGGTGACAGGCAAAGATTTGTTACTGCAGGTGTCGTCTCCGATGCGGAATTAAAGACAATTAATGAAGCTAAAAAAAATGTACTCATGATCCACGGAACCGATGATAAGCCCTGCCCCGCTCACTTAACGACCGAGGTCTTGGGAGAACGCATTCCACACGCCGCTGTTCGATTGATCAATGACTGCGGGCACAACTTGCCCCGAGAGTACACCCAACACTATCTCGACGCAGCGTTCGATTTATACCCGTGAGAGTGCATACGATGATTACGCAACCAGAAATAATCGGCGATATACTCGAGGATACCGTCATCGCGGCACGGAGCAGTTGGAGCCGGATCGTCCGTGCCGGCGAAATGCTTCGAATTATTGACTTGGAAGGCAAACAAGCTGTCGATTTTTTGTGCTGGAATGCGAACGACCTTGAGGATCGTTACGCGGCCGCAGACACGATGAAAATTAATCAGACTGGGATCTTTATAACCAAAGGTACCACGCTTTTTTCTGTTGGTTTAACCCCGTTACTCACTATTACGGAGGACAGCTGCGGGTTTCATGACACGATCGGAGGATGCTGCTCCGCTGAGTTAAATAAATTCAGATACGACGTAGAAAAGCAGACCGGCTGCCGAGAGAACTTTCTGTTTGAAATGAAAAAGTATGGGCTTGGTAAACGCGATATGGCGGCAAATTTAAATTTTTTCATGTATGTACCCGTGGATAAAGACGGCAACATGGATATGGGCCCAAGTATTTCAAAACCAGGGGATTTTCTCGACCTTCGGGCCGAAAACGATGTGCTCTCAATTATTTCTAATTGTCCCCAAATAAACAATCCGGTTAACGACTTTAATCCGACGCCGGTCCGAGTAGTCGTGTGGGATCCAAACAAATAAAGGCGGAAACTATTTAAACTCAACATTTCATTCCCTTTTTAGAAATAATTTCCTATATTTAACGCACTCCTGGCGCCTACATTTAGAAGAGTCCGTTTCAATGGATGCGATAGTAGAAGAACTTTGCCGCTCAAAAGGGCTTAAGATTACGCGACCGCGCAAGCTTGTGGCACGCATAATTGCAGAAAGCGACGACCACCCAGACGCAGAGGAAATTTACCGGAGAGCGTCTGAAGAAGATTCAAAAATTAGCTTAGCTACCGTATACCGTACCGTTCGCATACTAGAAGACGCGAAGATAATCAAAAGTCACAATTTTGGCGATGGTAGGGCGCGCTATGAATGCACAGTTTCGCCGGAATGCCACCATCACCACATCATTGACGTCACTACGGGCAAGGTAATTGAGTTTAGCGACGATATTCTTGAAAGTGTTATGCACAAAATTGCTAGCGACCACGGCTTCGAAATAGTGGGCGAACGCATGGAACTTTATTGCAAGCCTCTTTCAAATAACGAATGACCAGCAATAATTTCAGAATATTTTAGCCACACATTTTACTGGAATAGATTAACGGCGTTGCGACGCATTTAACCAAAGTATCGGACCCAAACCGACAACCACTATTGCCAAACCTGCAAGAGATGCTTCCTCCAAAAGTTCGTCCTTTGCAAATTGATACAGATAGGTAGAAAGCGTTTCGAAGTTGAATGGGCGCAAGATTAAAGTCATGGGCAATTCTTTCATCACATCGACGAATACTAGCAATCCACCTGCGAGTATAGATTTATGCAAAAGTCTGGGGATCAATATAAAGATGCTATGGGTGAAACTTCGACCTAAAACGTGGTTAGCGTTTACAATATTGGGCGAAGACCGACCGAGCCCGGAAGTTATAGCTCCATAACCAATAGCCTCAAACCTCACAACGTAAGAAAAAACCAACAATCCAACACTTCCAACTAAAACTCCTGAAGACCCTTCGCCTAAAAGCTTCCCTATAAAACGAAGATCCAACGCGCCTGCAAATGACACAACACCAATTGCTAAAACAACCCCAGGAAACGCATAGCCCATAGCAGAAATTGCTGTAATTACTTTTACGATACGATAATTCTGGTAGGTGGCGACGGACACCATGATTATGGAAAGGATCATTACAGAAAACGCAGCAAAGAAGGATACAAGGAGAGAATGTACTCCACTCAAAACCAAACTTTTGATGTCAGAAATTGCGTAGTCTTCAAACACAAATGTAAGGAGAACGCTGACAGGTACGACAAAACCTAAGAGTATCGGTACTGCACAAATAATAATGCACAGCAGTATGCCTAGTTTAGTAGGAGGACTTTTCGAAATCGTGTTCGTTCGCTGACTAGTGTCGAAGAACCTTTGGCGGGCCCTGGCCCTCCATTCAATAACCAGAAGAGCCAAAATAAATATAAATGCCAGCCCCGCAATCTGCGCAGCAGCTGTCAAATTATTCATCCCGAGCCATACATTGAAAATTCCAAGAGTTATTGTATTCACAGCAAAGTATTCAACCGTGCCAAAGTCGGAAATTACTTCCATTAAAACTAATGCCAAGCCCGCCACTATCGCCGGACGAGCTAGGCTTAAGTCAAAAAATATTGTTGAAGTTGGTTTATGCAGTCTGGCAACCTCGTGAAGGGAGACCGGCGTAGTGTAAAACGCTACTCGCGCTAAGAGGTAGATGTAAGGGTACAGGACCGCCGACATAACGAGTATTGCGCCGCCCATCGACCTGATCTCGGGAAACCAATAATCTCGCGCTGTTTGCCAACCAAAAATATCACGCAAAAGTCCCTGCACTGGGCCAGCAAACTCAAGCAGGTCCGTGTATGTATAGGCGATAAGATAAGCTGGTACCGTTGCCGGCAATATTAGCAACCATTCAAAAACCCTGTCTCCAGGGAATTGTAGACGCGACACAACCCACGCCGAAGACAAACCAAAAAACAAAGACAGAATTCCCACCCCAATCATGAGCACCAACGTATTCGCTACATAACGCGGAAACACTGTGTTCATCAGGTGGCCCCAAAGGCCTCCACTGTCGCCCGTTATCACGATCAAGATCGAAATGAATGGTCCAAGAAGGACAAATGCAATGACCAGCGCAATCCCAGACCAGGCCGCAAAGTGAACCTTAGTTAAAATAAATTTAGCTAACAAACCCTACCATCCAACGCGATCAATAATTTTCTGGGCTAAGGGCGCAAATTTAGCGATCGTCCCTATTGGTATCTTATCCTCTTTAAATGCTCCCCACGAGGCGACTACTTTCCCAGGTGTAACATTTTCGTTGGCGGGGAACTCATAGTTGATTTTGCTATACAACAATTGCGCGGGGGCCTCTGTTAAAAACTCCAACAATTTTGTTGCTATCTGTTTGTTCTTCGAGTGTTTGGCAACACCTCCACCTGAAATATTTATATGATTTCCACGATCGCTTTGATTAGTAAAAACAATATTGATCCTATCCGCCCATTCTCGTTGTACGGGAACCTTTGAATATTTTAATTTACCATAGTAATAACTATTGATAATCGCGACGTCACAGACTCCTTCAAATATAGCCTTCACCTGGGCACGGTCATTCCCTTGGGGCCGCCGCGCGAGGTTAGCAACCAGCCCTCGCGCCCATTTTTCCGCTTCTACCTCTCCGTGGGCGGCTATCAGTGACGCCAACAAAGCTCGGTTATAGACATGGCTACCTGGCCTACTACAAATTCTTCCTCTCCACTTCGGATTAGCAAGATCCTCTATGCGCAAAACCTCCTTCGGATAAACCCTATCCTTCGCTATAGCCACAACACGGGCACGTTTAGAGAACCCAAACCAGTAATTTTCTTTATCCCTAAGGTGGACAGGAATGTTGTCCAATAACTTGTTCGAAGTTACTTGCGCAAACAAATCTTTATCCGCGTATGCATAAAGCCGTCCAATGTCTACAGTCAGAACTACGTCAGCCGGGCTCCTAGATCCTTCTGCCAAAAGGCGTTGCACAAGACCTTTAGATGCGTGGACCACATTGACCTTTACACCAGCCGATTTTTCAAACGCTCGGAGGAAGGGCTTGATCAAGAACGGTTGCCGATGGGAATATACATTAAGTTCGTCGGCGTTTGATCGCGACGCGATAAAAAAGGACCCTAACAGTAAGCCCGTAATGAGACTAATACTTGTTATGTCGTTAAGTCGCTTGGACCACGTTATCATTTTTTTTAACTTATTTTTCAATTTGGCCCCTCCAATGGGAAGTCGGCGGGCGCTGCTTCAACGACAGACGCAAAACCCAC
>CAYPNT010000112.1:0-7218 GCA_964412235.1 uncultured Rhodospirillaceae bacterium | reverse complement strand
GCTTTTGGGAGCAGAGGGTCGGCGGTTCAAATCCGTCCGCCCCGACCAATTTAATGCTATTAAATCAGTGACTTAATTGAGGTACCAGCCTAGAACAATGCGGCTACGGAAATCATGGGTTATACTTTGGGTTACGCTATTACCCCGTGTTTCATAAATTAAACGCTATTTTGTTGGGAACTGTTAACATCACAGTGTGAATGTATGGTTAAAATCTATGTAGATGCTGATGCCTGTCCAGTGAAGAACGAGGTGGAACGGATTGCGACACGTCACGAACTTGAAACCTATCTCGTATGCGACGGCGGAATTCGCCCGCCGCTGAACCCACTGATACAACTTGTCGTTGTCAATCAGGGTACCGACGCCGCCGATGACTGGATTGCAGAACATATTGAACGGGCCGATATTTGCGTGACTGACGACATTCCTCTCGCCGGACGCTGCCTTAAAGGGGGAGCATTCGCCATCAAACCAAACGGTAATACCTACACGGACGACAGCATAGGTTTGGCACTTGCTACACGAGAAATAATGCAGGGACTACGTGAAACAGGTGAAATGACGGGCGGCCCTCACCCCTTTAGAAAAGCTGACCGATCCAAATTCCTAGACCGAATGGAAAAAACTGTGCAAGCAGCAAAGGCTAAAGTAACAGTCGGGCCCACTTAAAAGAGAACGTTCCGACCCCAGGAACCGTCATTAATTACCTTATTTCCAATGGTGGGTTGGTCGAAAAGGTTTAGATATCCACCATACATGGACAGTTTCAAATATCTTTACAACCAAGTTTAGCGACGGAAGGTATCGTCAGACAAAGTAGTTCCGTTGACGAAACAGGCCTAAAGGATGCATGCTCACCTGGACCAAATTCAACGGCAGTATGGCCCTTGTAATTTTTCCGGTCGCACATGCCCCGACCCTTGATAACAAACACGATCCGCAAGTGATCAGTTTCCGGTATTACAAAAGAAACACCCGGAACGAGCCGAAAAATTGTAATTGCGGTACGCCGGTCCGAAAAACAGCCCAGACTTTTTTGCTGTGCACCTGTAGTAGAGACGGTCCGCCATTCGAAGTTAGCAGGCTTCATTATCACCGGCTCACTATAGCGGGGAGATGGAAAGACGAGGGTTCTGCCCTTCAAGTGCTGCCATATCGCTGCGTAGCCATCCAGGCTCCGTTTACTGCCGCGCTTCGGCGCAAACAAACCGTTTTCAAATTTGCCAAATTCCCCGAGTTCATCGTATGCACGATTAACTTCGTCACGGTTGAGATATCCACCCCCACTGGCCCCACCAAACTGCAACACCATTACTTTACGTTCTGGACCTTTCTGGGGACCATAATAAAGCCCTTCCGGAAAATACCCCACCTCTCCTTGATCCAGTGTTTTGCCCGGCGCAATTGGCACACTACCCGAGATACAGTAGCGGATTTGATCCCAAGGATGACGATGTCGCGGCGAAAAAAATTCTGCGCTCTCTCGGCCAATATGCAAACCGTAATTTTCTGGGCTCCCGGCTTCACCTTCAATCAAACGTTTGATCAGGATCCTGCCCTTCCGATGACGCAACTGATCCCCGCGCCACCGTTTTTCGGATGCTTGAACAATTTTCATGGACACTCCCCGTAGAGGCAAATTAGCCGTTGATCTCGAAAACGGGC
Source organism: uncultured Rhodospirillaceae bacterium (assembly GCA_964412235.1). Classification (GTDB taxonomy): domain Bacteria; phylum Pseudomonadota; class Alphaproteobacteria; order MPNO01; family UBA830; genus JAYZQT01. The sequence goes on along the minus strand of CAYPNT010000112.1, from coordinate 5,550 downwards.
GTTGTGTTCAGTTACTTGGCAGGAGGTTGGTAATTTACAGTTTTATTTGCCTCGTTCATTGCCGATAATGCCTGTTCCATTGTTAAAAGCTTCGTTGATTTTCCCTTTGCTGTCGCACCCGAAGCAGCAACTGCCAACGCAACCGCTGCCATGGCTTCATCGTTTGGCATATCTGCAATTACAAGGATGTCATCTTCTCCAAATGTCATCCAGCAACCAATCATGGTTCCGCCCATCGACTCACACACCTTTTTAATAGCATCGGTCCTATTCTGTGGATTGTTAACCAAATTAGTAATGGCATCCCTAGAGTAGGCCGCTTGGTACATATACATCGCCATTCGTTTTCCCCTTCTCTTTAATAATCAAAAGCAAAGATACTTTAGCGTGGTCAACATCTAAATTCAAAGACGGCAAGTCCGCAGTTTAACCTCTCGTAGTCCCGTCATTAATTTCGTTCGACGAGCGCCGGTTCAAATTCCTCTGCAGACCTGCCACTTTAACTTATTTTTTTAACCCATTGTTTCTTATAATTTTTAGATAATGCGTTATCCAAATTAGAAACTAATGGCCGGGGTGCAAACCCTCTCGCACCAATCGATTTAATTCAAAGCACTCCAGGGCTGTCCCACACGGTCCAATGAGACAAAGTCTCGCAGTTCCCCTCGACCGACGGGGCCGAAATTTCCGATGGGGTAACCTATCGGAATAATAGCATAAGAGTGAACACCCTCGGGTAATTCCAGCGCTCTTTCAGCTTCATCTTCAAAGAATAAGTGACGCGTCGTGAGGTTGGCACCCAACCCGAGCGCTCGCGCCGCAAGTAGCATGTTTTGTACAGCAGGATATATCGAGGCTCCCGCCGTCCTATTCGGTGGAATGAGCGGATTATCATGTTTGATGCACGCAACAATCCAAACAGGTGCTTCGTGAAAGTGCTCCGTCAAATATTCTACCGCTAAGTGTTGACGATGATATTTTTCAGCTGTCGATCCTTTTGGCGGAGGGCTGCTCGCGTAACGCGGTGCGACGATCTCATCGAATGCTTTTTTATACCAGACCTGAACAGCTTTCTTAATCGCGACATCCTTGATCACGACAAAATGCCATGTCTGACTATTCGCGGCGTTTGGAGCACGGGTGCCAGCTTCCAATATTTTAATGATCAATTCATCTGGTACAGGGTCGGGCTTGAGACGACGCATCGCCCTCGTTGTGTTGATAATGTCAAAGAGATTTCCTGATGAGAGCTTTATCGACGAATTCACTATTACTGTCTCCCCTTTAACGTTCACCCGTTCTTTAAGAATTCATCCTAATTATGTGACGCACACTCTTTCTGGGCAGTTTGGTGACCTAAAACCCCTGAAAAAGATACACGGCTATGGATGGTCATAGAATAATCAAACTTCTTGTTTGATTAGTTCAGCTAACATCTTCCGTGCTTGTATGGTTGGGTGATCCATTGCTACGTCAATTCTTGGTGCGTTAGGAAACTGACTGACCCTACGTTGCTGTGCTTCACACATTGCCACATCCTCACGAAACACCTTGCGGATGATACTAAGGTTATTTTCAATTTCGGGATCACCCAGACCAAAATCGCGCGCATTGGACCAGAAATGATGTGTCGTCGTCAAAGTTTCGGGCGTGATAGCATGGGCATTATGAACAGCAATACCATGTTCTAGATTTCCCTCAAAAGCGCCTGTCCCGGCCTGAGCAACGCCAACGTCGAACATAATCGTCGCCGGTGGTGTATAAACCCAACGGTTCCAGCTATCGCCCTTACCATCAATATTTGCGGCTTTGGCCCAGAGGGGAGGAGGATCATCATTGGGAAACAAACGCTCGCATTTAAGTGCTCCCGCTTCACGGGTAACGGTCGGTTTGACTCGGAGCTTCCCTGCATTCCCCAATGTGTCGGGGTGCACATAAGGAGAATGCGTCTGATCTAATTGTATATCGATATAGGCTTGATAATTGGATTCAACGTAAAAATAGTCATCAATCGTAGCCCAATCCGCACTATCCAGAAAAAAATAATCTGGGATCATGCTATCATCAGCTTGTGAGGGATCCCCCATCCAAATCCATACCCACCGATTACGTATTACTGCTGGATATGAGCGCACCCTCGCACCGGGAGGTACCAGTTCCTGAGTTGGGACCCTCGTGCACCGGCCAGTCCGATCAAAGCGCAGGCCGTGATAACCACACTCGACCTCATTACCCTGTAGCCGACCAACTGACAATGGTGCGCTACGATGACAGCAAATATCCTCAAGAGCACCAATTTCGCCATCTTCTCCACGAAAAAATACTATAGGTTCTTCGCATATTGTGCGGGCGAGCAATCCATCGTTAAGATGGTCTTCCCAGGCCGCGACATACCAAGCATTTTTTAAGTACATAATGTGCGCCGATTACGGCTTGCTCCCATCCCTGTTTATCGCTTTCTTGTTCTGATTTTAGCCACATATTACCCGAGGCTGTCTCGTTTACAAATGCCAGAACGCCTATAATCAAGGCTGCTCTGAAAAAATAGTGCAGAAGGCTTTCTAAACCTGTCGAGGGATATCAAACGAGGTATTAGATCACAAACCTCAAAGGCGTGTTTTAGGCACCGTGACCGATGAAAAACAAACTCCCAGAGCCGAAAAGGCCAATTAATCCTTAATATGATAGACTGGAGCCTTTTCCATGGCCCAGTTACCTGACTCGGCATCGTATTGAGAAAGCGTAAAACAGTGCCAATTATCATCGTCGAGTTTCATATGATCCCCACGATAATAATACCCTGGCCACCGAGTTTCCTTTCGAAACAATGTGTGCTGCATAACACTTTCCGACGTCAATCGTCGATGTTTAAACTCCCAAGTGCGTTGCAACTGATGAAGGTCCTCTGCACCGATATGCTCAGAATCTTCCTTTAACATCTCCATCAATTCTAGCCCACGCATCAGCAAAGGTTCATTGGTCATATAGTTAACACCGATCCCACCACAATACTCATCCATGAGTTTTTCGAGACGCTGCAACGCATGAATTGGGAGGATGTAACTCGGCGACACCGTGCCGGCGACGATTTCATTGCGCCCAACACTATAGTTCTCCATTGGTTGGAATATTTCTGCTTCAAGCCGCATAATATCCGCTTCATCAATTTGTGGCTCATCACCCATGTCATTCATATAATTTACGGCTGCTTTGCCCGCGATGCGTCCTTCGGTGAAGGAACCCGAAGAGAATTTATGCGGCGTACCCCCACTGGCATCGCCGGCCCCAAATAGGCCACCAACGGTCATCATCCGATTGTAGCCCCAACGGTATTCCGGCGGCGCATAATCCTCAGGACCACTTGCCCAAGCCCCAGAACACGTCGCGTGCGAGCCCATAACGTATGGCTCGGAAGTAGTTAGCTCGGGGTTTGTATGTTTGGGGTCAATATTCTGGGATGCCCAGACGACTGCCTGACCAATTGTCATGCCAAGGAAATTCTCCCAGCCTATGGTTTCCTTGTGTGGATCCTTAAAAGCTTCTTCTGTCACCATGCGAATTGGCCCGCGGCCATTGGCCACTTCCTTTAAAAAAGCATGATTCCGCAAACACGTGGGTACCGGTTGCCGGTCCACATAATCGCCTACAAGCTCCCTGGTATCATCGTACCACTTCGATTCGTATTCGTCGCCATAGGCATTCTGGGTGTGGGTCTTCAGATGCAGAAAATAAGCGCCTACTGGACCATAACCGTCCTTGAACCGCGTCAGCACAATCCGGTTTTCCATTTGCGTCATTTTCGCGCCCACTTCAATTGGCAACCCGTAAGCAGAGGCACTGCTCCACGGGGCGTACCAAGTTCGTCCCATCCCTTCACCAACCGAGCGCGGTTTAAATATGTGAGAAGCACCACCCGCCGCGATTACGACTGCCTTCGCCTTGAACACATAAAAATCACCTGTTCGAACGTTAAAACCGACAGCACCGGCGGCGCGTGTACGATCGTTTTTATCCATGAGCAGATGTGTGACCATGATTCGATTATACACTTCACTCGCTGCCTTACGGGCAGCCTCCGCAACAATCGGCTTATAGCTTTCCCCATGGATCATGATTTGCCATTTACCCTCACGCTGGTACCGGCCTGTTTCCGGGTCTTTCATGATTGGAAGACCCCATTCCTCAAATTTGTGCACAGTCGAATCCACGTGACGCCCTATGTCATAAGCTAGATCTTCGCGGACCAAACCCATTAAGTCGTTACTCGCATACTCGACAAAATCTTCAGGCTGATTTTCGCCCCACTGCATTCCCATATAACAATTGATAGCGTAGAGCCCCTGTGCAACCGCTCCACTACGCTCAATATTTGCTTTTTCGACACAAACAACCTTTAAATCACGCCCCCAATATCGCGATTCATACGTAGCGCCGCAGCCGGCCATCCCTCCACCAACTACAAGAATATCGGCATCCACCCTTATTGTTTTTCTTCCCCCGAACAGACCCATCAGCTTAATCCTTGTTCAAGGTCTTCAGGCTTAAGGGCTGGTAAGCCGCCATCGATGTTGAGAGCAGTTGGTTCATGGGACAGTTCTTCTGATTTAAAAGCCGCTTCGTTCGGTGGTTCGTATTCTGCCGGCCCTTTTATGGAACCCCACTCAGTGGTACGGATCGGCGAAACAAAATTCTTTTCTTCCCCGTTACGAAACTTGAGACGCCAGGAAATGGTATTCTTTTGTTCCTCCCGAAGCACACGAACACTGTGGCCTAGGGGGGCAAAGTCTGCGTATCCACGGACGTCAATCGCGTTCTGTGGACACGCTTTGACACAAGAATAGCATTCCCAGCACATATTGGGCTCGATGTTGTAGGCACGGCGATAGGTCTTATCAATGTGCATGATGTCGGATGGGCAAATATCAACACAATGACCGCACCCATCACAACTGGTCATATAAACAAAGGTAGGCATGATTTCGGATTTTCTCCTGTATCTAAGGATCTGTTTGGGCGTAACTAAAAATTTCGTGGCAGCCCACGGGCGGTTCCAAAAGTTTCGGGTTTGTCGGCAGGCTCTGGAAGGTTCCGTCGTGTACCATTAGCATCCTCAACGCGTTTTTGAAGCGCAGCGGCAGGCTTATAGAACATATGTGAAAACTTTGACCACGGTACAGAACCAAAAAGCACGGTAGTTGCTATAAGATAAAGTGCCAGGAAGATTAGCGACCAACCGCTGCCCTGCGCCTGCAGGATAGCCCAAATTAAGCCAAACGTGTTACTCGCGAGAAGTGAGAGAATAAAAAGGTCGGCTCGAACGACACGAAAGGGAGAATTCCCCTCAGCAGCGACATCGACCCGGATAAAAAACCAGAACCAATAACCTCCGATACAAACCAGCAGGCTCCCTACATACCAGAGCGCCGGCAAGAAGGCGGGCGTATGTGTTGAATTACTTGGATACCAGAACACCATGATAAAGGTTGTAATAATGTAAATCAAAAACCCATACATACCCAACAGGTGAGCGATACGGCGTCTAACGTTACA
>CAYPNT010000111.1:0-7257 GCA_964412235.1 uncultured Rhodospirillaceae bacterium | reverse complement strand
GAGCGTTCTGGTGATGTTTGGCAGTTTCGTATGTGGATCGCTTCGGGATGTTCAATCTCTTGCTCGTCATTCTTCATTGCAAATGACTCAGAAATATATTGAGGTATCTGAAGATGCTTGCAGGAGAGTGGTGGGGTGAAAAAACTACTTACAGCACTGGTGATAATCGTCTCAATGGCGACGACTGGTGCTGTTTGTGCGCAGAATTTTCAGAAGGGATTGAGGGCTGCTCAATCTGGAGACTTTGTGACAGCAATTAGGCAGTTCAAGGTGCTTGCTGAGCAGGGGAATACGGAGGCACAGTTCTATCTTGGTGTGATGTGCTGCATCGGAAAAGGCGTTCGTCAGGACTACAAGGAAGCGGTGAAGTGGTATCGCAAGGCTGCGGAGCAGGAACATATGAAGGCGCGGCACGCTCTTGGTGTGATGTACGCAAAAGGTCGGGGTATTATTCAGGATAATGTCTATGCGCATATGTGTTTCAACATTGCGGCATCAAGTGGGCATGCTCATGCTGTGAAGGACAGAGACATCAATGCGAAAGAGATGACGGCAGCAGATATCTCTACAGCGCAGGGTCTAGCGTGAGCGTGCGTGAAGAAGAAGTACAAGGGCTGTTGAGAGTCGTTGAAGACGTTTGCGGGTAGCGAAATCGGGAAATCTCAGGCAGAACACAAAACGTTGTTTCTACGCATAACTCAGATATATGTACTGGCTACAGAAATGAAGGCGCTCGTAGTGCTTGTAATAGAGGCGTAGCGGATCGCTTTCGGATGAGACAAATGCGATTGGAGACTAGGGCGTATAGCAGAGGTTTTGGAAGATAAGGTAAGAAAATGGTGCCGCGCCACAGGATCGAACTGCGGACCTATGGTTTACAAAACCATTGCTCTACCACTGAGCTAGCGCGGCACTTTGGGAAAAGTTTTCTATACGTAAGTTCTTTATATCACAACCGTTTATTCAACTTTCTAACACATCGAGCATGGCTCCAGTCTGCCGTTTTCCACCTCCCATTTTTGTTAGCTCTTCCGTTTGGTCTGGTGTTTCATTCATTTAGCGATAAAATCTCTAAGCTATTGATATTATGTTGTGATTGTTTGTTGAGACACTTTTACAAATTAGGTGCTCTGCCGACTGAGCTAAGCCGGCTCTAAAACACCCATATACCGTTAACCGAATTCAGCAACAAGGGAATTACTGCTAAATATCTTGATTGTTTCGTGGATGCGTGGCAGCTAAGCCTGTACTTTGTCCGCTCAAGGAGATCCCATGGATTGGAGACCACGCAGAGAAAAGTTTCGTGCCTTGATGAAGAGAGACACCTGTATCCACCCCGCTTCAGTATACGATCCCATTTCAGCTAGGATCGCTGAACACCTTGAATTTGAAGTTGGAATATTTTCCGGCTCGGTGGCTTCACTTACTGTGTTGGGTGCACCAGATCTACTGGTTCTCACACTTTCAGAGTTTGCCGAACAGGTGTACAGGATAAATAGAGCAGCACAGATCCCGTTGCTCGTTGACGCAGACCACGGGTATGGCAACGCTTTGAATGTGAGGAGAACGGTGGAAGAGCTTGAAACCGTGGGGGTTGCTGCGCTAACCATCGAGGATACTGATCTACCCCAGCCTTTCGGCACATTGGGCTCTATAAAGTTGCTGAATTTGGATGAAGGTGTCGGCAAAATCAAAGCTGCACTTTCGGCGCGCGCCGATGCTTCATTAATGGTCGCTGGTCGGACCAGCGCTATAACTACACTAGGTTTAGACGAGGCTATTCTGAGGGGTAAGGCGTATGAAGCCGAGGGTGTGGATGCAATGTTTTATACGGGAGTGTCAGACAAAACCGAAATAGAAGCCCTTTCAGCGGCCCTAAATATACCAATTTTTCTTGGCGGAAGCGGAGAGGGGATACTCGCGGACACCGGGTATTTGATTGGCCAAAATGTCCGCGTCAGCCTCCAGGGTCACCAATCATTTCGGGCTGCTGTTCAAGCCGTATACACAACCTTGAAATTGCTGCGGGAAGGCACAGCACCGAGCCACATTCCCGGTCAACCTACTGAAAGTTTGATGACCGCATTGACGGATGATGACCAATACCAAGACTGGATGCGAGAATTTCTCGGTCCTAAAACTACTCCGCAGCGAGAGTTGTGAGATCCGTATCCTTTGCGCCCGTACGTGTTATGTGTGCCATTGTCATCGCTTCTGCTATCTGAGCAACTTCCGTTTTCGTTAACTTCATCAGCGGCGGACGGACAACGGCTGGACCATTGAGGCGTTGCAACAACACTAGAGCTTCTTTCATACGGTTATGCATGTCGCCAAAGGGAGGACGGTAGAAAACCTGTGTAGTATAGTAGATACGGTCCGCCAGTTTCTGTGCCGTTTGAAGGTCGTTCGCTTGCACCGCATGAAAAAGTGAGGATTGCAGATCCGCTATTACCGATCCAGCACCGGACAGAAGGCCATCCGCACCCATAACTAAAGATGACATTAGCCAAGAAGAATTTGTCGAAAGGACGTTTACTCGCCGGGTCAGTGAGTGAAGAGTTTTAATGTGGCGGTCATGTGTTTCAGCTGGTGACCAGTCCTTTATAGCGCGAACATTGGGCACTTCTTCACAAATACGGACTAACGTATCAAGGGGGTACGCTAACTCGTTTGAATATTGAAAAATAATCAACGGCAGATCAGTCGCATCGGCGACCATCTTTATATGGGTCATTCCCATTTCCGGGCGGTGACGAATGCCGCCGAACCCCATAGAGTGAGGCGGAAAGCACAGTAGTGCCGACGCGCCATGCTCGTCTGACATTTTCGCTATCCGGGCCGCTTCTAGGCTGCTATCTGCGTAGACGCCACAAATCAATGGTAGCTTATCACCTATTTCATCGCCCGCTTCGTCTATCATCTTCTTCTGTTCGTCAAACGAGCAAGCGTGAATTTCCGAGGCATGACCATTAATTGTGACTGCTGAAATTCCATCCACGGCAGCCGTAAAGCCTATGTGGCGACGCGTTTCAGACCAGTCAAAACTGAAATCGGCGCGGAACACCGCAAGCGTTGCCGGAATTACTCCTTGCGGAATGTAATCTTTGAAGCGGGCCATAATATTCTTCTCCTACGCGGTTCTTAATTATGTGTGGGGTCTGCCTCGTCTTCAATAGAGTGGTTATGGATGCTCTCAAGGATATTGGCTGGTCCGATAGGGATATTGGAGAATTTTGCTCCGAGGTCTGAAAGTGCATCTTCTATAGCGGACGAGACTACAGCGGGCACTGGGACCAACCCACTTTCACCAACCCCCTTAACCCCCAGCGGGTTCTGAGATGAGGGAACGACGATGTGCTCGATACTTATTGTTGGCGTCTCCATCGCACCGGGAATAATGTATTCTGCAAGATTGGTTGACTGAGGCTGAGCATGATCGTCCCAGATCATTTTTTCGAACATTGCAAAGCCAAGTCCGTGGGCTGCGCCACCAATAACTTGACCATCGATTATGAGTGGATTGATCATTACGCCACAATCGTGAGCAATAACGTAATTTAGCACCCTTACTTCCCCTGTCCCCGGGTCTACCTCTACTTCGGCTACATGAGCACCATTAGAAAATGCGAGGCCGTCAATCTGGACGGCAACGTGCGCTTCTAATCCGGGACTTTCTCCCTTTGGCAGCGCGAACCCCGTTGCGGCGCCCGCTAATTTGGTTGCAATTTCTCCAAGTCCCATAGACATGCCAGGTACACCAACGACGTGAACCCGTCCGTCAGAAATTTCAAGGTCTTTTTCAGAAGTTTCCATAAAGTGTGCGGCAACTCGTAGGGCTTTCTTGCGAACCTCATTTGCTGCGGCTTGTGCCGATGACCCTGCGGTAACCGTTTGACGACTAGATGCCGCCCCCATTCCGTAAGGTATGGCCGCTGTATCGCCAATTACGACGTCTATATCGCTCAATCCCACGGAAAGTGATTGTGCTACAATTTGTGACAACATTGTGCGGGTACCCTGACCGATAGCTGACACACCCGAAATCACATTGATCCGACCTGATGGTCCAATCCGAACAGTAGCAGCCTCAAACGGTCCGCGTCCCGAACCCTTAAGATAAACGGCTAAGCCGATCCCTATGAACCGACCGTCCGCCCTCGCAGTCGCTTTGCGCTTTGAAAACCCATCCCAGTCGGCATTGGCGAGTGCACTTTCCATGCACTTGGGGAAGTCGGCCTCATCGATAAGGATTGATGGATCAGCACGACTAGCCAACGGCCGCACATAAGGCATTTGGGAAGGTTGGATTAAGTTGCGGCGGCGGATTTCGTCTCGATCAATTGCCAAGTCGGCGGCAGCACGGTCGAGCAGTCTCTCCATAACAAAGCTCCCTTGCGGGTATCCGGCACCGCGTACCGGAGTTACACATGGTTTGTTCGTCAAGACTAAACTGACATCGAGTTTATAATTAGGAACTTCGTAAGGGCCAGGAACTATGCTGCCCGCGTTTTGTGCTACGTTTACACCCCGAGCAGTATAAGCACCGTGATCGTGGATAAGTGTACCCCGGACACCAAGTATTTTACCGTTATCGTCCATGGCAAGTTCCATGTTCCATATTTGATCACGTTCTTGGGTGGAACTGGTAAAATGTTCTCGCCGGTCTTCTATCCACTTAACTGGTGAATTTAACAGGATAGAACATGCTGAGATGACAACATCCTCCGGGTAGAATACAAGCTTGGGTCCGAAACCACCCCCAATATCTGGCGTTATTACCCGTGTGTTTGTTTCGCTACGGCCAAGTATATTTATCAGCGTCCGCTGCGCCATATGTGGCATTTGCGTTGCAAGCCAGATAACAAGACTATCGTCATGTGTATCGTATTTTGCGACCAAGCCGCGCCCTTCTATAGCCATGCCGAGGCCTTTGTGGAGGTTGAATTTTTCGGTGAAGATTCGGGTGCTCTCCGCGAATGCCTTGTCTACTTCACCATACCCCATCGAAAATTCTGCTAGAATGTTGTGTGTTGCGTCCGTATGAGCGAGAGGAGAGCCTGGCTCAATCGCTTTTTCGGCATCAGCGGAAGCGGGCAGTATTTCGTAGTCTATATTAACTAGTGACCCCGCGTCTTCGGCGATGTATCGGTTGTCCGCGATCACGACTGCCACAGGTTCCCCCACGTGGCAAACTTCTGTGTTTGCGAGAATCGGACGGTTCCGAACTTGTTTGTAGGCATTACTGGGCATACCCACCGATAGTTGGTCAGTTGAAAGCTGCGGCTCTAAGTCTTTCAGAACAAATACCCCTGTTACACCCTCCATAGTTTTTGCTAAGGCAGTGTCAATCGACCGTATTTTTGCATGTGCAAACGCACTACGAACAAAGCTAGCTTCGAGCATTCCCGGGAGGTGGATATCGTCCGCAAAACGACCTTGCCCTTTAAGCATGGCGGGATCTTCGATCCGCCTAATAGGTTGCCCAAACGGCCCTGGGGTATTAGTCGCGGAGAATGAGGGGTGAATTTTCAAGGGCGCCTTTCTATCCGCTGCTATTACATTGATGGCGTGGTGTGTGCCAGCCAGAGAGTTTGTCTAGTACCAAAATTTTCCATTCCATACGGTAGTCATGTGTTTTTGGACGGTTCAAGAACCACTACAAACGCTCCTGTCTTCTGTGACCTGTCCTCCTGGGGTTCTATAACGTAGCAGGTTGGACAACGGGTTTGTTAAAAACTTTCGCTATCTTATACTCCGTGATTTAAAAGATAAAAAGCGACGGTCCACCAACCTTTGGTACCCAAAACGAATGGGTCATTGACACAACATCTGATGGCTGTCGGTATTAACCATTATCTTGGCGTCGCCACTCGTACAAAGCGACGGCAGCGGAAGCTGAAATATTTATGCTTTGCATTGCTTGGGAGGTTGTTATGCTAACTAGCACATCGCATGTTTTTTTTGTTAGTCTTCTCAACCCTTTTCCTTCTGAACCTAGAGTTAATACACATTTCGCGGGGAGCGCACTCTCCGAGATATTACTTGGTGCGTTAACGTCCAAACCAACCACCCAAAAACCCTCGTCTTTGAGTTCTTCAAGCGTGCGGACAAGATTAGGGGTCCTTATTAATGGTACTGTTTCTAAGGCTCCCGATGCTGCTTTGGCGAGGGCACCACCAGCCTGTGGTGTGTGTCGATCAGGAGTAACCACTGCGCAAACACCAAAGGCCGCGGATGACCGCACAACGTTTCCGATGTTATTTGGGTCAGTTACTTGGTCTAGAGCCACTAGGAGCGCCGATTCTTGTCGAGAGGCTGTTTTGACAATATCCGCTATAGATTTTTGAGGTACTGCCTTTGTTAACAATGCCATCCCCTGATGGACTGCGCCGATTGGCAGTAAATCCTCTAGAGCACTTTTGGCAACAATTTCAATTTTGTTAGTGTGTTGGTATTTGTCACTAATTGAACGAGCCGCACTTTCTGTTGCAACTAACCTTAGTTTTTGTCTTTGGGTATTTTCTAGAGCGGCTATGACCGAGTGTGTTCCATATATCCAATATTTTATACCAGCTACTTCTGGGGTTTTAGTGCGTTCAGTTTTTCTGATAACTCTTTTTTTTGAATCGCTGCCGCGATCATTTTTTGCATAGTTTCTTCCGCTCTTGTGCGCCGCCATGAACTTATTTTATACTGTAAAGACAATGGTGGGCAATCTTGCCGTTTATCCGTTTTCCTGAAAATGGGGACGGCAGTGCGTGCTTATGTTTTTTTTGACGTTGACAAGAGGCGCCGAATCCCATAATTCCGCACGTTCCCAATAATGTTTGGTCTTAACTTTTAAGGAGGGATGCCCGAGTGGTTAAAGGGGACGGGCTGTAAACCCGTTGGCGTAGCCTACGTTGGTTCAAATCCAACTCCCTCCACCAGGTTGGGTGGAATCGTGGGAGTTAGGCAAGAAAAATTGGGTTGTATGTAGCGTTAAGGAGAAAAATTTATCCGTAGAACTTCTCGACTGGGACATGATTATACTGTTATCAGAATTCTAACCCAGGAGACTGCATTGTTAAGCGGGTGTAGCTCAATGGTAGAGCAGAAGCCTTCCAAGCTTACGACGAGGGTTCGATTCCCTTCACCCGCTCCAAGTTTGATGGTGGGGAAACAGAGAAAAAGTAATTAAGTTTGTTATAGCTTACTAGTAGGTTGTGGATGAAGTTCGAGAAAGCTTGGCATAAGTTGCTAGATAAGTAGGTCAAA
>CAYPNT010000110.1:0-7441 GCA_964412235.1 uncultured Rhodospirillaceae bacterium | reverse complement strand
GTAACAGGATTGTATATTGATGTTTATTAATCATTTCCCGTTATCGTCGGGCAATAAATAATATTTTAGAGAAAAGTATCTAATGGGGGTTAGTGCCCTTTTACAGTTAAGTAAAAACTTCAAGGCATAAAAAAATCAGTAATAAATATTTTATATACAACACCAATACGAAGTTTCTGTTTTTATAGTCTGAAAACTTTCCAAATCAAAATACCGCTAAGACTATGAATCATTTGACCAGAAAGTTCAAATTTGATTGAATATTTTTATTTTTGTTAAGAAATATATTTTTTTAATAAAACTTAATTATGACAAGGGAGGAGATATCAACATGCGTGTCTTACGGTCTACTTCTATAGCGTTAGGTGTTGTTTCTATTTTAGGTGTTTCCAGCATTTCTGCGCATGCGCAAACCGTGAGTATTGGGGCGTTGCCTCAGGGCTCACTTTCATATGCGATAGCATCGGCTGTCGCAAAGGTAATATCAGATAAGACGGGTTTAAAGGCGCGGGCTATTGGGATCGGTGGAGGCAATATTTACCATCCCCAGGTTCACCAGGGAAAATTGGACATGTCTACGGCGGCTTTGCCCGACACGATCTTTGCTTTAAACGGTAAAGGACCATATAAGGGCAGGAAGCATGGAAATCTTCGGGTTTTGGCGCGCCTTTTAGAATTCCAGGTTGGTTTTATGGTTCGCAAAGATTCTAATATTCGTTCAGTTGCCGACTTAAAGGGAAAACCCTTCCCATCGGGTTTTACTAGTCAGAAGCTTGTTGGCGTCCTCGTTCGGGCTGCCTTTGCGGCGGAGGGTATGTCCCCTTCCGACATGATCGGTGTTCCCGTACCCAATTTTGTGAGAGGAACAGACCAGTTTGTCGCCGGAAAGGCTGTTGGGTCCTTCCTGGCACCTGGATCGGGCATCGTTCGTAAGGCTAATGCAAAACTAAAAATAAGGTTTATTCCGCTAAAGGAGAAACCTGGTAGTTTAAAAATATTAAGAAGTGTCGCGCCCGGTGCATACTATTCTACGGTAAAGCCGAGTAAGAGAATGCCGTATATCACAGAGCCTGTGAAAATGGTTGGGTTCGATTACCTTCTACAGGTGGGTGCCAAGGTGTCCGATGGGGTAGCGTACCAAGCAGCAAAAGCGTTGCATCAGAATAAAAAAGCGCTCATTGCCGCGCATGGCATTTTCCGAGGGTTTAAAACTAAATTAATCGCGAAGCAGGGGTTGGGTGTCGCGTACCACCCAGGCGCGGTTAAGTACTATAAAGAAGCGGGTCTTCTTTAAGTTTTAAGGAGTGTCCAAGGATTCATCCACGCGTGTGGCTGCAGATCGGCTAAGTTCACCGGTCTGCAGCTTGGTTTCTATACTTGCAGCAACGTTGACGTTGGCTGCGCTCGGTTGGGCAGCAGACTTGTATCCGATGATAGGTTTGGTTCTCTACACCGAACAATTTCTCGCGGGTATGATCGCGGTTGTGTTGCCACTAGCTTATCTAACTGTTCCGGTGAGAAGAGCGACTGTTGGAAAGTTGCCTTGGTACGATGCGGTCGCTGCGATCATCGGATTTTGTTCAGCTGGATACGTTGCCGTCTATTATCCGGAGCTTGCGGAAGAAATTGCTTATCAACCGCCGAGAGTTCTCGTTGTAAGTGTTCTACTGTTATTACTTATTTTTGAAGCGGTTCGTCGAACGGCAGGTCCGGTCTTAGTTATTATTCTTTTGGTTTTCTTGATATACGCGTTGTGGGGACACCATTTGCCGGGTGAGCTAGAGGGTCGGAACGTGGGTGTGAAGGATCTGGTAATAGGCTTGGCGCTTGACCCGCAGGCACTGCTTGGCGTGCCAATGAAGATAGGAACAACCGTAGTTCTTTGTTTTCTTTTTCTTGGGCAAGTGTTGTTTGAATCAGGCGGGTCGAGTTTTTTTACTGGGGTAGCCACCGCCACTATGGGGCGATACCGCGGAGGATCAGCAAAGATCGCCGTTGTTGCGTCGAGCCTATTTGGGACAATATCAGGAAGTGCTGTATCGAATGTGGTTTCAACGGGTGTCATTACAATACCGTTGATGCGGGATTCAGGTTATACTGCGGAATCTGCTGGTGCGATTGAAGCCGTTGCTTCGACTGGCGGGCAATTGATGCCCCCTTTGATGGGAGCTTCGGCCTTTGTCATGGCAGAATTTTTAGAAGTCCCTTATACAGATGTCGTTCTTGCAGCATTGATACCCGCGTGTCTCTATTATTTTGCTCTGTTCATATTGACAGACCTTGAGGCGGCGCGGACAGGCATAACTCGCATAGCCGCGGATAAAATACCGCTTGTTATCCCTGTTCTCCGGGCCGGCTGGTTTTTCCCGTTACCCTTTGGCGTCCTTGTTTACGCCCTTTTTGGAGCACATTTGCAGCCTGAGACAGGAGCGCTATACGCTGTTGGTGTACTGCTCGTTTGTGCTTTTGTGTTTGGGTATGATGGAAAACGGGCGGGTATTTCCATGATCTGGCGCGCGCTGCGGGAGACTGGCTTCTCATGTATCGAACTGTTGCTGATTGTGGCAGTCGCGGGTTTTATGATAGGGCTTCTGAACACGTCGGGTCTTGGCTTCGCGTTAACGTATTCGCTAGTGAAGATTGGTGGCGGCAACGTAGCTATCCTTTTATTTCTCTCTGCAATCATATGTATTGTTCTTGGAATGGGAATGCCAACACTTGGCGTTTATGTATTGGTTGCGGCTTTGGTTGCTCCGACGCTTGTGGAAGTTGGCATAGATATAATGGCAGCCCACCTATTCGCATTATATTTCGGGATGATGTCAATGATCACACCGCCGGTTGCAATCGCTGCTTTTGCCGCAGCTAGTTTGACGCGCGCTGACGCGATGAGAACCGGCTTTGCTGCAGTTCGGTTTGGATGGCTTGCATATGTTATTCCTTTTCTGTTCGTAATCTCACCAAGCTTATTGATGCGTGGGCCGGCAGAGGATGTCGTTTTTGCAGTCGTCACAGCAATGATAGGCGTAGGCCTATTTTCTATTGGGCTGATGGGGTTTTATGTTCGGCTTTTACCTTGGTTTTTACGAATTGGGTTTTTGATTGCTGGTATAGCCACTCTTCTGCCTATCGACGCATTTGATAGCGCAGTCATATTCAATGTTACGGGCGGGGTGTTTGGCGTAGTACTTCTGATTTATGAGCGTACAAAAGGTCGTGTTCTGATAGCAAGTAACACGAAAAATAGGGAATAAATTTTGTATAACTCTAAAATGTGTGCCGATAAGTCCAAGTTAAGATACAATTTAAAGATTTTAATTGTCTCTTAGAATATAGAGTATTGAAGAAATTGACCGTCAGGATGATGGTAATGCAGCTTGCTAATAGCTACCCGTAGTTAATTTGGGTTATTAAATAATTTCTTAAATGGGGCTATAAACCCAATGCCAAAATGTCTAAGCGCGGAGCAGTTACGTGGTTACAGCGAACAGGGGTTTGTATCACCTTTGAACGGGATATCTTTGCGATACACAACCGAAATTCTCGACGAATTAGAAAAGTTTGAGAATGACACAGGCCTTAGCATAGAAAAGGATTTGAATTTTAAGACACATCTGTATTTTATAAAGTTAGTAGAACTCGCTCAGAACCCAAATATCCTAGATGTGGTGGAAGACGTTATTGGGCCAGACATCCTCGTTTTTGCCTCGAACTTTTGGATCAAGGGTGCGAAAGATCAAAAGTACGTCAGCTGGCACCAAGACTCTGCATATTTTGGATTGAAACCCCATGAGGAAGTGACGGCGTGGATAGCTCTCACCGAGAGTAATCAGGCAAATGGTTGTATGCGCGTGATACCGGGTTCACACAAGGAAAAGGCACGGCAGCATGTTGAGACATTTCAAGAAAAGAACCTGTTAGCGCGGGGCTAAAGTATTGAGGATATCGAGGAAAGTAGTGCGGTCGATCTCGAATTAATGGCTGGTCAGTTCTCGCTTCATAACGAGCGCACTATCCATGGGTCCCTTACTAATCAATCAGATGGGCCACGCATCGGTTATGCTTTGTTTTTTATTCCCACTTATGTTCGTTCGACAATTGGACGTCGTGGGGCGTGGTTGGTGCGTGGAGAAGACAAATTTGGTCATTGGGATGTTGATCCCACTCCAGTCCGGAAACGCGATCCAGAAATTTTTAGATATATGCAGGAATGCTACGCAAGATATGTTTCCGCTTCGGTTAATCAGGAAGCAACGGGGCTTCATAAATAACGTATGGGTGTGAAGGATTAGATAGAAAAGAAAAATGATTTTTAGTCTAAAAGGGCCTTTGTCAATTTGGTTTTTTACAGGTGTTATCGCAAAAGATTATTACCGGAGAGTTTTCAGATAAATCTTTAGTGCTCTTATAACTTATACCAGCGCGCCGCACCTTTGTGCATTTTTCCGGCCATCAAGATTGGTTCTAAAGTCTGGAGAAGTAATAGACCATTCTCCAAATTTACGTGTCGTCGTTGTCTTCCTCCAACCCAATTTGGAAATAAGCTGTAAGTTACAGTGAACGAAATTGTGGAGTAATCCAGCGACCATCTGCCGCCAAAGGAGACATAACCCTGAGCCGCTTCTATTTTTTCTTCCGATGTACCACCCAAGACATCACCGTTTTGATAAGTGGATCTGCCTTTGCGCATCATGGTAAAAGCATAATGAGTGTCTTCTCCTAATATCAGGTTCCCGATTGGGTCGGTGCCCAACGGATCAACCTCGATACCAGCGTTATCGGTAAACCAAAACCTCTTTAGGCCCCAGGTTCCATATAAATTACTTATGTCCATGTGATATCTTCTGCGAGAAACGGTTATTTGTTACGTATAACAGATTGAAGAGTTTGGTTAGAAACTGTTTATTGACTCTCCTGCTGTGCGTTAGAGGCTAATGAAAAACACGACACCTATACCAATTATCGTACTGACGGGCTTTCTGGGAAGCGGCAAGACAACCTTTTTAAACCGGCTTTTAAAATGTCCTGGAATGGAACGGACGGCGGTGTTGATGAATGAAATTGGCGCTGTCGGTGTTGATCATAACCTGGTTATAGGGGCGAGTGACGATATTTTTCTTCTTGAAGGTGGGTGCCTGTGTTGCCAGCCAAGGGGAAGTATTGCGGAAGGTGTTTCGAGATTGCTGTCTGTTGAACCAGAACCCAAACGAATTATCATCGAGACCTCGGGTGCTGCCAATCCATATCCAGTTTTAGAACTTCTAAGCCAACATCCTAGTGTGCCTCGTAAACTTCAATTTCCTCGAGTAATTACTGTTGCAGACAGTTTGTTGGGTTGTGACGTGTTAGAGAAATTTCCTGAACCCAGATTCCAGTTGAGTGCCGCGGATATTGTTGTCGTAACAAAGACGGATATCTCAATTCGTTCTGATAGAGATGCTCTGGAAAATATTATTTCTAAAATAAATCCAACGGCGGTTGTTGTTGATGGGTCGATCGACAGCGTGCCCGATGAGTTAACTCATATCCTGAATAACCTGCATAACGCCAGCTTTGATGTATTACCTGGGCAAAATGTGGATAATTCGTTGGTCCATGGTTCCACCGAGTTTGAGGCGGTGGGGTTCACATTTGAAGGTGTTTTAGACCCTTTAGTGGTTCAGGATTGGATTGATAAAATACTTGAAGAATATGGGTCTAATTTATTGAGAATAAAGGGAATTTTATTTCTAAAAGGATATGAAAATCCGGTAGTATTACAATGCGTTCGCGACACCGTTCACCCAGTTGTAGAACTAGAAGACAAAGGTACCAAAATCGATAGAAATAGCGTAATTGGGATTGGATGGAATATGCATCCCGCCCTCATTCGCGAGGCGCTGGAGGCGCTGGCCGTTCAGGCAAAGTCTCGCACTGTGTGACTTGTTCCGCGAGGTTATAGTTTTATTAAATATTATTTTAGTCGGATGGCGGCACACCTTAGTGCCGCATTTACAGCTTCCAGCCTGATACTGTTTCGATCGCCCTTAAACGTATGTCTTTCAACAACAGTATCTTCCCCTTCTAAGGCCACTGCAACGTAACACGTTCCTATGGGGTCTGTTGCATTGCCACCGGTGGGCCCGGCGTAACCAGTAACGGCAATAGAGATGTCCGCCGTTGAGTTTGCGAGACCACCCTCAGCTAAGCCGGATGTGACGGGTGCACTAACCGCTCCGTGTTGAGCCGCAACTTTTGTGCCGACCCCGAGGCCTGATGCTTTTGCGCTTTCGTGATAAAGAATAAATCCCCGTTCAATAACATTTGACGCACCTGGCACCGATGTTAGTGCCGCCGCCACGAGGCCCGATGTGACCGTTTCGACAGTCGTTACTCGCTTATTGCGTGCACCTGCTTTCTGAAGCACTTCGGTAGCGAGTTCTATCGTTTTTGCAGGAAACACGAGTTTTCCTATTCAGTATTTCTATCGGAAATATCAATAATAACATTTTTCGGCTCAGTGTAGAGGTTCATGGCCTCCATTCCTAGTTCTCGACCTATACCTGATTTCTTCACACCGCCGAAAGGAGTAAAGATGCTGTAGCGACTAGCACTTCCATGGGTGTTCACACTTACCATGCCACACTCTAAATCTCGCACGATCCTAAGCGACCGATTGACGTCGCGCGTCCAAACAGATGCATTGAGACCGTAGGGGCTGTCATTAGCCAAGGCTATCGCCTCACTTTCTTGGTCAAATGGGATTATTACGACCACGGGCCCAAAAATTTCCTCTTGTGCGATGCGCATTGAATTGTGCACATCTTTAAAAATTGTTGGCTCAAAATAATGCCCGTTAGGACGATCCTTTGGACGGTCACCCCCACAAACGAGGGTTGCGCCCTCATTCATGCCGATAGAAACGTAATCCTTAACATTTTGCCACTGGGTTCCTGACACCATAGGGCCCATATCGGTGGAGGGTTCCATAGGGTCTCCGATTTGAAAGTTATTAAGGCCCGCAAGCATTGTTTCTAATATTTCATCGTGTGCTTTGCCCTCAACAAGAATTCGTGTTCGTGCGGAGCAGCTTTGTCCCGCATTTCCAAATGCAGCACTGATTGCCGCTTGCCCGGCCTTCTCAAGATTGGCATCCGAAAAAATAATATTCGGGCTTTTACCTCCGAGTTCAAGTGATACGCGCTTAATATCGTTTGCGGCGGCTTTCACGATTGCGGCGCCGGTAACCCCTTCGCCCGTAAAAGCTATTTTATTTATCAGGGGATGTGTTGCGATATGTTCCCCGAGTGCACGGCCGGGTCCAGGCAGTACGTTGAGGACACCTGGCGGTAGATCGGTGTCTTGGGTAATTTCTGCTAACAAAAGGGAGGTCACGGGCGTATTGCTTGCGGGTTTGAGTATCACGGTGCAGCCACTGGCAAGAGCGGGAGCGACCTTCCAC
>CAYPNT010000109.1:0-7464 GCA_964412235.1 uncultured Rhodospirillaceae bacterium | reverse complement strand
GGAACTCCGTATCCATCAGGCAGGTTTAACCTGGGATTGGATGGACCGCATGCGAGAAAGGGGGGGGCTTCCTTTTATTCTCAAGGGTGTTCAAACAGCCGAAGATGCCGAAATCGCCCTGGAACACGGTGTCGACGTTATCTATGTATCAAATCACGGCGGTCGCCAAATGGATCACGGCGACGGCACTATCTCAATCCTTAAAGAGGTGGCAACAGTCGTAGGCGACCAGGCTGAAATAGTCGTCGACGGTGGGTTTGTTCGCGGGACTGACGTATTAAAGGCTATTGCAATGGGAGCGACCGCCGTCGCCCTTGGGCGTTTTCAAGGTTGGGCGTTAGCGGCGGGTGGCCAAGCAACACTCGTACGTGCCTTAGAGATCATGGAAGCAGAAATTAAAAACGCGATGGGACTTGTCGGCGTTACATCAATTGATGAACTTGATTCGAGCTTTGTGAAGGAAGCAGTAGCGGTGGATGCTTCTAATGAACTATCCGCTTTTCCATTTTTACCGGAAGAAATTAGAGGGCCACGCTGATCCTTTGCCTAGCCCAAGTCATAGGGCACTTGGTTGGGACCCCCAAATTTCGATTTACCGCCATCATCCAAATATCGGTACTGGTCAAAAGTACCCGATTTTTGGCTTCGTATTATAACGGCGATGGATTTTTCATCGCCCGCATATTCGGAATGAATTTCCCATGGGCCGACAACATCAACATCTCCCGGACTGCATCTAACGGCGGATTTTTCTTTGAACCCCACCTCTCCGTCTTCTTTGGTAACTTCTTTATAGCGAACAACACGCTCCTCTCCAGCCAGAACACCGTATATCGTCCAAGCCTTCCCGTGATCGTGTATCATCGCCCGACCGCCAGCATTTTTAATTAAGCCGTTGATTACAAATCCGTGATCAGGATCCTCGTAAAAGAGGAGGTTATCCACTTTCTTGCCGTCAAAACCGCCTACTGGCCAATTTTGCGCATGTTCTTGCAACTTGGGGTCGTTAAGTAACTCTGTCAGTAAAACTTTGCAGTCCTGCCAGCGTTCATCACCATCCGTTTTCTCGCAGACAGCCCGAAATTCGGAAACAAACTTCTCAACGGATGGCAGCATTTGTTTACGGTCCATGTTCCAGTTCCTTCCTAGGGGCTTGCGTCGATTTGCCGGGATCTAGCGGTTCACGCTATGTTGAATTCAGTAGTCACAATAGCAGGACATTGAAATGGGCGGCAACAGGGTAGCCTGTGTAACAGGCGCTGGGGGAGGCCTTGGGGGTGCAATAACGGAAGCACTAGTGGACGCAGGGTACTGCGTCACGGCCTTTGACGTTGATGAACGAATTGCAGGTCGAATATGCACGGAACGACCTGAGTTAAAAAACCGAATCCTCCCGATCGGCGGTGACGTGCGATTGGCTAATAGCTGCCGGTCCGCAATAAACAAAACCATAGAACACTTCGGCGCTTTGCATATCCTGGTAAATAATGCGGGTGTGGGTCTCTCCAGCATCCGAGAGAATTATTACAAAAAGAATATTAAGTTTTGGGAAGTCCCTGACGAGAATTGGGATGTAATCATTGAAACGAATGTCAAAGGCGCCTTTATAATGTCCAAGGCGGCGGTCCCTCATATGCTGAGTGCGGGATGGGGGCGCATTATAAACGTGACCACGAGCCTAGACACAATGATACGTCGTGGATGGACACCATATGGCCCTTCCAAAGCCGCCCTCGAGGCGTGTTCAGCCGTATGGGCAAAAGATTTACATGACAGTCCAATCAGCGTGAACGTGCTGGTTCCGGGTGGTCCCGCTAATACCGGAATGGTCCCCGCGGCATCCGCCGGCGACCGAAATGCTCTGCTCCAACCCTCCGTGATGAAAAAACCAATTACCTGGCTAGCCGCAGAGGAATCTGACGGGTTTAATGGCCGTCGAATTGTTGCAACTTTATGGGATGAACAAATTCCAGAGGCAGAGGCAGCTCAAAAAGCATCCTGGCCCGCAGCATGGCCCGGCCTGGGCGCGCAGGCCGTGGTCGCCCACGGCAACCCGATGGAGGGAAGCTAAATTCTCTCTTGGTGTTTCTGGAAATCTCACCGGATGGATTGTCCCCTGAAGAGCGGGGATCTAAATTCGGTCATATAGAAATTAGTTCTACCAACCGGAGATAGCTAATGACTGGGCAAACTAGAGAGATAATTCCACCCGCGATAGGTTCGGATGAACTTAGACGCCGGCAGTCGGAACTGGCAGAAAACGAAAAGCCAACGGTTTTTAATGTCGCTGGGCAACTGTTGAAAAGGGGTCGTACCGACACACCCCTTGCGGCGACAGAGGATATGTCTATTCGCCTCAAGATTTATGCTGAAGGTGGTGAGAACGAACTCCACGCCCATACGGGAGAAGATCACAGTTTTATCGTTCTGAAAGGACAAGTCCGGTTTCACGGGCCGGAGGGAGAGGAAACGGTGTTGGGGGTAAATCAGGGGATCATGCTGCCAAAGGGCAATATGTACTGGTTCAACGCCATCCCCGGCGAACCACTCGTTATGCTGCGAATTGGCTCACCAAATTACCAAAAATTGCCGAAAGTGGACCGTATCGATTCCGATGGTAAACCTATGCGGGGAGACTCTAAGAAAAACAAAACCGTGCCGATCGAGTTTCTGGAGGGACAGTATTTTGAATAATAATGATGAGTGGAAAGGGTAACACTCGATGACGACAATGATAACGGGCGCAGGACTAGTAGGAACATCCTACGCGATAGAAGCTGCAAAGCGCGGGGAAAAAGTAGTGTTTTTAGACCCTATCCCCCGTGAGGATTATCTTGCCATGCGTCTAGGGGATATCGATTACGAGGTAGTGGTGGAGGATGTACGGAGCCTCCCCGGGTTATTGTCGGCAATTAAAACCTACTCACCTGAAACTTTTCTGCATACGGCGGGATTGATCGGAAAACGCGTCGCGGACCCGATTCATTTTGGTTACGACCTAAACATCAATGGAATGATGGCGGTAGTCGAAGCGGTCCGGTTATCCGGGATTAAGCGGGTCCTGCACCTATCGACCTTTGGTGTCTACGACTGGCGCCGAACGGGTGAAGTTGATGCAATGGATGAAAGTTTTGCGCGGGGGTCTGGAGCTGCCTATTCAAATTCAAAAGCCGCCCAAGAAATGATTCTGGAGGCGTATCGTATACATTGTGGCTTTGAAGCTGTGGTACTGCGACCTGGCAACGTTTTTGGTATGGGACACTTTTGGGGAGGGTCCGGCGGGGGCGAAAAAGTGCATTCTTTAATTGAGGCCGGTGTCAGGGGCGAAAAAGCTGTGATCCCCGAAGAACAAACGATGGCATTTGAATATGTCTATGCCGCTGATATGGGTCGTGCACTGGACCTGGCCGCCACGAAAACAGGGCTTCCGGATAAAGCCGTATTTAATATTTCTTGGGGGCGGGCCATTAGCTTTGAAGAACTCGTTGCCGCAGTAAAACAATCCTTACCAGGTCTCGAAATCGAAGTAACGCCGGGCACACCGCCAGACAACCGCACTACACCCCTGGACATTAGCCGTGCGCAAAACGAACTGGGCTGGCAGCCGTCCTTTACGTTGGAGGAAGCCCTCGCGGATTACGCGGAAGAATATCGTAGAAGGAATTCGTAAATGTGCACGGCATCTCAACAGGTGCCGCAACGTCCCTCCAACCGGAAAAGCCTTGCTGCATTGTCACCGAGAATAGCACTGGTGTCGATTTCAGAAAAATTTGCCTGTCGTACAACGTTACAGGGCGTTAAATCACCTATTGGAAATGGATAATCGGAGCCCAATACAATCCTGTCGGCACCAAAGCATTCTGTAAGAAACCTCAACGTCCTCGGATCAAACAGTACAGTGTCATACCAAAGCTTTTGCATTTGTTCGCCAGGATCGGCGTAGCCATCGTCCTTGTGCATCAGATAGTTGCGCTCCATTCGGCCCAAAATATAGGGCAAGGCCCCGCCGCCATGCGACAAGATCATCTTCATCCCACTGTATTTGGTAAAATGTCCTGCAAAGATCATCCGTGCAACCGCCGTCGTGGTGTCTACTCCCCGGCCAACCGCGTTAATCATGTCGTAATCAAGCAACCGATCATCGCCGCAACCAAACATCGGATGAAGATAGATTGTCGCTTCCAGGTCTGACGCGGTCTGCCAAAAAGGATCTAGGTCAGGATCATCAAGATTTCCGGAGAGCCCCTTTGGTTGCGTGCCGATCATAGCGCCAGAAAAGCCCGCATTTATCGCCTCCCCAAGCACATCGGCTGCGAGTTTCCCATCTTGCATAGGAACGGTCGCAAGTGGTTCCATAAAAGGCTTGGGCCGCATTTGCTCAAGCAAATGTTCGTTCATAAAACGGCTCCACGCGGCGCCCTCGTCAGCCGGAACATTATAGGCGAAACTGTCCAACCATCCGCCTGACACCTGAATGTCTATGCCATTTTCTGTGACCCATGCTTCACGGGTCTCAAGCTCACGAAGTTTTGGCATGATGGGCCTCGTGGGAGCACCCCCCATAAATGCCAACTTGAACACTTTGTCTTCGCGCAGCACCTCAATATTATCAAAGTGTGCCTTAGCGCTAACCACATCATCAAGCATAGTTTGCGGTACAAAATGGGCGTGTGTGTCGATTATCATTGGGAAACCTTCAATTACGGTTCAAGTTACTTTGATGAAGTGCCTCTTCGATATCCCGAGCCCGAATAGGCAATTCATTTATTTCTATGCCTCGGGGTGCCAGCGCGTCGTTTACCGCGGACGCCACTGCGGCCGGCGCCCCCAGATAGCCCCCCTCACCCGAACCCTTTTGGCCAAGAGAAGTCATGGGTGACGGCGTACAATGTTCGATGTCAGTCACTGGAGGTATTTCGTGTGCCGAGGGCAGTAAATAATCGACGAAGGACCCGGCCAATAATTGACCAGTTGGGTCATATTCAAATTTCTCGTAAAGTGCCGCACCCACACCGTGCGCCACACCGCCTATTATCATTCCCCGAACAATATCGGGATTTATCGGCGTACCACAGTCATGAGCAATATAGTATTCGAGTATTTTTACCTTACCAGTAGCACTATCTATTTCGATCAAAGGAACGTGAGCTTGAAACGAAAAACACGGATACAGAGACACCTCGTTTTTTTCGTTTGGCAGGGACCCTGCGCCCGGAACCTGCTGCACGGAATAAGCCTGCAGCCCTAGTTCGTGGCCAGGCGGCATTCTGTGAAACTGCTTATGTGCTATGTGACAAATTTCACCCCAATCCAACTTGCGTGATGGTGAACCGCGTACATTGAATTCACCATCTGAATATTCGATCTGATCTTTTTCGACCCCGAGATCGTGGGCGGCGATTGCAATCATTTTTTGTTTAATCTCGCGAGCTGCATTCGACGTCGCAGTTCCCAGCACAATAGTCATTCGGCTTGCGACAGGACTCCGTGTAGGCAGAGCTTCCAGGGAATCTCCATGCAAAACGCGGATTGTGTCGGGGTCTCGTTCCAACTCTTCTCCCGCAATGGTAGAAACCATTGTCTCATGGCCCTGTCCGGAGGAAGTTGTGCACATCACAGCCGTAATTGCGCCTGTCGGCTCAACCTTTATCAAAATCGATTCCACAAACGTAGTTATTTGAAGCTTGGGGTTGAAAAGATACTCGAAGATGTTGTTACCCCCACCTGGTTCCAAGCAAGTTGCCAGACCAATCCCGGCAAGCTTACCTTCCGCACGCAGGGCATCACGTCGCTCAACCAATTTATCCCAATTCGAAGTTTCAAGGGCGCTCTCAAGTACCGCGTGGAAATCACCGGAATCATAAAGAGATCCAGGAGGAATTTTCCAAGGAAATTCTTCCTTACGAACAAGATTACGAGAACGAACCTCGATCCGGTCTAGCCCTAAAAACTTAGCGACACGCTCAACGCCGCACTCAATTGCAAAATTTGTAGGTGACTGGCCAAAGCCTCGGACCGGGACTTGGCCGGTCTTGTTTGATGTCACCGAAATTGCTTCATACTCGATCGAATTTACACGGTAAGGCCCGCACAAAGCCGTAATCGGTTTGCCAAGTTGCAGAGGCGCGCGTCCAGGGTACGCGCCTACATCGTCCAGCGCCCGCATCTTAAGGGACTTGATGACGCCGTCATTATCAAATGCCATCGTAACGTTGAAGATCCGGTCGGGCCCGTGCGCGTCACCACCAGACATATTATCCAGCCGGTCCTCAATGAAGCGCACCGGAAATCCAAATTTCTTTGTCAAATAACTGACGAGAACCGTGTGCTTTATTCCACGCTTAACCCCGTAGGAGCCGCCGACATCGACGTCATTATGAACCCGTACGTTATTCATGGGCATGCGCATCGCGTTGGCGATTTGATCCTGGTATTGAGGCATCTGGATCGACGCCCACACGTCAAGTATGTCTGTAATACCATCCCATTTTGCGACGACGCCGAACGTTTCTATTGGCACGGTCGAAGATCGTCCCCATCGGGCGCGATAACTGATTTTATGTGGGGTCTCACCAAAATCTTGTTCTACTGGGCCCCACGTCCAAGTATTCTGAAATAATACATTGCTACCATGATCCGGATGAACCAATGGTTGACCGTCTTCAAGCATTTTTTCGGAATCAACGGCTGCGGGAAGGGCTTCGTAGTCAACCTGGATCAATTCAGCGGCGTCCTCGGCCACGTATCGCGAGTCAGCCACAACCGCGGCTACCCATTCGCCAGCGTAACGCGTCATATTAACAGCAAGCGGGTACCATTTTACGTTGGGCAGATCCAAACCGTGGAAAAGTGAATTTGTTTCGCGTGCGATCTCTTCTCCTGTCAGCACATAATGCACACCGGTAACCGCCATCGCAGCATCTATGTCTATGGCGACGATATTTGCGCGGGGGTGAGGGCTTGCCAAAACGGCAATATGTTTCATTCCCGGGACGTCTACGTCGGCAACGTACTTACCTCGACCGGTTATAAACCGCCGATCCTCCTTTGTCCGGCGCTTACGAGACACATATCGATAGTTGGGCAATGCGGGTGCGGTACTCATGCCGTAGTCCCGCTGCGCCGTTTCGCTGTTAATTTAACTGCCTCTATAATTTGTTGATAACCCGTACAACGGCACAGATTCCCACTAATTGCCTCTCGAACCTCCTCATCATCAGGCTCCGGATTGTCTTCCAACAACGCATGGCCCGCGATCAACATTCCGGGCGTACAATATCCGCACTGCATTGCGTGACATTCCCAAAATGAGTCCTGCAGGTCGCTCAGTTCGCCATCTTTTGTGGCGAGTCCCTCCACGGTTGTTATTTGGTGTCCCTCTGCCTGAACAGCAAACATAAGGAACGAGCGAACCGGCGCTCCGTCCAAAAGAATAGATCACGCTCCGCTAATACCGTGCTCGCA
>CAYPNT010000108.1:0-7856 GCA_964412235.1 uncultured Rhodospirillaceae bacterium | reverse complement strand
GCATCCAGGCAATTTCGGTTGCGTCTAAGCGTCGTTTCTGTTTCTGCTGCTCCTGTAACGTAGTTCCAGACCGATCTTGGTACGTTGTTGCGAGCAGCAACAATGATTTCGTGCATTGTCGCGTATGTTTCAGTCATTCTCTTGTTCGTTTCCCAACAGGATAAATCTTAGTAACCGAGTACTTAAGTTTGCTCAGCGTTTTGCGTGCTGAGCAAACGAGAACTATGTTTATTAGCTCTTTAGCCCATCCTAACGAGTTTCAGTTTGCTTTAGGCGGAAAAACGGCAAAACATTTATTGGACTGAAATATAAACGTTTCGGAGTAGTCGATGATTTCCGGTTTGCGGTCAAGAACATCCATAGCTCCGGTGAGCACGTGCCAATTAAGGAGTTCGTGGTGACCAGCGCCTTCCACCTCATCCATCGTGCGCTGTTTCCAAAAGTTGTAGTCCCCTTCCTTTAGTGCTTCTAGCATACGACGGTCGGACTCAAAATCAGGGACAACGTAACCGGTGTTGGAAGAGAGGAAACAGTGAGACCAGCTTGATGAAGCCATGATGATGCTTTTGTAGGGACTTTCCGCAAGAACGGTTGCGAGATTGGCGCCTACCTGGTGACAAAGTTCTGGATTAGGTGCGGGTGGGTCGGGGAGACCATCATGTTTTGGTTCCTTGAAAAGGTGAGCAAATGCACCTTCCGCACTAATTACGGAACTTCCATAACAATTGACGTGCAGAGGAATTATAGGATGGTCAAAACCCTGTCGGTCATAGTCCATATACAGCACAGTGTAATTAAACCCATGGGCAAGGACTGGAGAATTTGACAATTTATATGCGTAGGGCATTGCGATCCCCCGCTCGAGCAATCCGGAGGTAATGTACTTAGCTCCTTCACGGTGCCCATAAAAACTAATTTTCTGGTCATGGGGTTCGCCCCAGTAATTTTCTTTTTTTCCCTGGAAACCATGGTTCCAGGGCTCTTGCTCAAACTCGTCATCCATTCCAAAAATACAAAATGGTGGAATGATGTCTTCTTTGAAATTCTCATACTGGTCATCAGCAATGATGACGATAAAATCGGGATCAAACTCGTCAATGATTTTGCGTTGTTTCTGGAAGCTTTTCCACATACGCTCTCGATATTTTCCGGCGGACGACAGCCCCTTATCCTCTCCTACTTCCGCACTCATCCCATCCGGCCAATTGGCTACATCTTTCCATGCGGGGTCGATGCGGGGCGCGTTGATAATTGTTTGCCAGGTTGAACAGAGCCCTTCATCGGTTGCAGATAGGCCTGGATAATGCGTCGTTCCAATTCCTAGAATTTCACCCAAAAAAAGTTCTCCTCCTTTAATACGTTACAAATATTGCCTGTAATAATATTTTCTTGCAACGCGTTGTCACGGGTTGAACGGTAATGGTACCATCAATACATAAGAATTTAGGGGAGGACATTAAAATGGCTAAAAGACTCGGCGTAGGAATTACGGCAGCGACCATGGCCCTGGCCCTGGCAGCGACAGCACCCGCTTACGGGAAAACCTACAAGATTACGATGGCAGCTGCTCCGCCACCCATGGTGACCTTTGTCGCCGCATTTAAAAATATATTGTCAAAGAAAATTAATGCACGCTTAAAAGAAGCGGGTAAGGGTGACCAAATCAAATGGACACACGCGTACACGCAATCTCTTGCAAAATTTCATGAGCTCTTTGAAGCAGTGGAAGAGGGGATTGCCGGTGGAGGCCTAATATTGAAAAATTTTGAGCCATCGAATCTGCCCATGGAAGCGTTTGCCGTTTATACGCCCTTTGTTGCATCGACAAGGGAGCAGCTGACAGCAATAGACATGAAGTTACGCGCTGTGATTCCAGAAATGAACGCGGCGTACACTAAGCACAACCAAATTTACATCCAAAGTGGAATTAATGATTCTATGCAGATGATGACGAAGTTTCCCCTTACCAAAGTATCTGACTTAAAGGGTCGGAAAATCGGTACAAGTGGTTCGTTTGGGCAATGGATCAGGGGGACTGGGTCGATTTCTGTTACCTCATCGATGAACCAATCCTATACCAATATAAAAAACGGAGTTTATGAAGGTTATCCTATCGGTTGGATTCTCGGGTTTATCTATAAAACCTACTCCGTTGCTCCCCATCTAACTGAGGTCAATTTTGGTCCGACGACAAGTTCGGCTTTAACATTTAACCTTTCAACATGGAAAAGCTTACCTTCATATATACAGAACATCATTAAAGAAGAATCGGTGAAGTGGCCTGCGTATCAAAATATGATTGATAATAAAAAGCGGGCAAAGTTTAAGGCGATAATGAAAAAGAAGGGCGCGAAGTTTAGCGTTTTGTCAAATTCCGAGAGAGAAAAATGGGCGGCAGCAATGCCAAACATCGCAAAGGAATGGGCAGCTCGGTTGGAGAAGAAGGGCCTCCCGGGAAATAAGCTGTTAAAAACTTACATGGACGAGTTGAGAACGCGAAATGTTGTGATCTCGCGGCATTGGGACAAAAGCTAAGTTTTATTGTCTTTACGCGTAGTTCGTAAATGTATGGATGCATATAGGCAGGCCGCATAGGTTGATATGAAAACTGTGGTTCGTTTGTTTGACAAACTTGTGGCGGCCTTTAATGCGACCGGTAGTGGCTGGATATTTATTATGATGGTCCTGCTCACGACTGACGTCGTGTGCAGGGCCGCATTTAACGCGCCTATAAAAGGTATCCCTCTGCTGATTGAAATGTCGATGTTGGTAATTGTTTTTATGCAATTACCCTCGGCGATACGTGCGGATCGTTTGACACGGTCTGACGTTTTGCTTGCGCGTTTGTTAAAAAACAGGCCTTCAATTGGTGTCCCTCTCAGGGCTATTTACGATTGCCTGGGTGTATTCCTGATGGTCATCGTGTTCTGGTATACGTTGCCCGTATTTTTCAAGGTTTGGCAACGGAATACCTACGAGGGACTAGAGGGTGATTTTGCCCTGCCAACGTGGCCATTTAAGATTTTGGTTATTGTGGGGGCGGTTCTGTGCGCAATTCAGTTTTGGCGCGCTTTCTTGGACGGTCTTCGACATATCGCGAAATTGCGCGCGGAAAATAAATTTGAATTTCGCGGCATATCACTGGTTTCAGTCCTTTTCGCATTTGGTTGCTTCATTCTGTGGGCGTTGGCCTCTTACTCGGAAATTGAAGCCCCTGGGATTGGCGTGATTTCGATATTTTTTGTTTTATTCTTTGTCTATATCGGTGTGCATGTTGGCGTTGCGTTGGCATTGATATCGTTTGTGTGCATGTGGGGCATCCGGGACATAGATATAGGTGGCCGGCTGCTTGCTCTGTCCGCCGGCGAAAGTATGCAACAGTATGAGTTCGGCGTTATTCCACTCTTCGTTCTGATGGGTTTGCTTGTGAGTATTTCCGGTATAGGACGAGATACATACGATGTCGCCAACAATCTCTTTCGGAAATTCAAGGGGGGGTTGGGAACCGCAACTGTTGGAGCTAACGCGGTATTTGCGGCGGTCACCGGGACAAGTATTGCGTCGGCATCGGTTTTTACTCGTGTTGCGGTGCCAGAAATGCTTCGGCTCGGTTATAAGCCAAGGTTTTCCGTGGGGGTCGTTGCCGGAAGTTCCGTATTAGGAATGCTTATACCCCCCAGTCTGCTTCTAATTATATTTGGAATTATAGCAGAACAATCTATCGGTGACCTTTTTATGGCAGGAATAGTACCCGGCCTAGTCCTGGCCGGTGCATATTGTGTCCTAATTTGGATATTGGCTAATAAGTTTCCGGACAAAGTTGGGTCCCCGGAAGCACTTAAAACTGATAGACCTAAAATGATGGGGTCTTTGGAGGCGGCGCAGAAGAGCGTGCCAATTGTCCTACTTATTATTCTTGTTTTGGGCGGTATTTACGGTGGAATTTTTACGGCAACCGAGGCTGGTGGCATCGGTGCATTCGGTGCGTTGATACTCACCCTTGTGAAGGGGAAGCTCACCAGAGCGGCCCTATGGGAGGCTCTTACGGACACAGGCCATGTTACGGCCTCAATCTGCTTTTTGCTTTTGTCAGCCCATATCTATTCTCGGATGATTGCCCTTACTGGAATACCTGATCTTATGGAAGGGTGGGTTATGGCGTCTGGGCTTGGGGTTTCTGCTCTGATCGCTATTTATGTCGTGGCTATTATCCTAATGGGCACAATTCTCGATGCGGGCTCAATAATGTTGATTACGGTGCCCCTCGCAATCCCTGCTCTTGCGCCGTTTGACGTCGATCTGATTTGGTTTGGTATTGTGACAATAATCGCGGTCGAAATAGGTCTCCTCACTCCACCACTTGGGTTGGCGTGTTTTGTGATCCATAACAATCTCAAGGATGACAGAATTGGGATAGAAGATGTTTTCTGGGGTGCTGTTCCATTTGCGATTACGATGCTTGTTGTTTTGCTGCTCGTGATAGCGATACCCGAACTAGCAACCTCACTTAACTAAACGTTCGGGAGGAACAAATGAAGCTGCTGACCATAGACCAGGGCGCCGGTATTCCCGGTGTAATGATTGGCGATGAAGAAGTTCTCAACCTCAGTACTGCCCCGGACAGTGTCATTGTTGGTGGATGGCGCCCCAGTTCAGTACGTGAAATCTTGGAAAGAGGTGACGAAGGACTAGATGCAGTCCAGCGCATAATTGGAGAGGCGGAAAACGCAGGTGAAGAGTGTGCCTCTTCCATTTCTCGTTTTGCCGATGTGGAATTAGCTCCGCCCGTGCCAGATCCGTGGTTAATATTTTCCGTCGGCATGAACTATGGCCGACACTTGGCGGAAATGAGCAATACACCTCCACCGCCTAACCCTGCCGGTTTTATAAAAATTAGAGAGACCTTGTTGGGTTCGGGCAAACCAATTTCCGTCCCTCCTCAATGTCCGGACATGATTGATTACGAGGGTGAATTTTGTTTTGTATTTGGGCGCGATTGTCACCGTGTGAGTAGAGAGGACGCAATGGATTACGTTGTCGGTTATACTATCGCCAATGATGTGTCCGCGCGCGATTGGATTCCAGACATTAAGTTGGGGGAGCCCCCTTTCGGGCCAATACATGGATGGGAACGCAACATCCTCGGTAAAAACCTACCAGGTTTCACGCCATGTGGCCCTGTAATTGTAACAAAAGACGAAATATCAGATCCATATGATCTTCACTTGCAAACCCGCCTGAATGGGGACGTCATGCAGGATACGAAGACAGACGATCTCATCTTCAAATTACCCGAAATCATAGAATATTATTCACAGTGGTATCGTTTTCACCCAGGTGACATCGTCACTACTGGGTCGCCGTCGGGTGTTGGAGTGGGTCGTGATCCACAGGTCTTCATGCATGCAGGTGACACGATTGAAGTAGAGTTGGAAGGTGTCGGGACGCTTATAAATACGTTGATATAACCAACTTTCTAGGGGCAGAAAATGGCAACCAAAACCGCATCAAGAACGCGTTACAAAATGAAAGTAGAATCGCCTGTTTTTGTGACCATGAGGGATGGCGTCAGGGTTGCTGTTAGGATTTACCGACCCGATGCACCTGGAAAATTTCCTGCACTCTTTGCTGCATCACCTTATCAGTACGAAACCGATGACTTGCCGCATTCTACATTATTTCTATGGCGGGAAGTCGGGCCCGTAGAATGGTATGTTCGGGACCAGGGCTACGTATACGTTCATATGGATGTGCGAGGCTCGGGACAGTCAGGTGGAACTTACAACCTTCTCGATAAAGAGGAACAGCAGGACTATTACGAATGTATTGAATGGGTCGCTCGGCAAGATTGGTGTACGGGTAACGTTGGCGGGCTAGGGCAGTCCTATTATGCATGGTCTCAGTGGTTCATGGGAATTGTGAACCCACCCAGCCTCAAGTGTATTGCCCCATACGACGGCTCAGTAGATATGTACCGGGGGACGGCCTATCACGGTGGTATTTATTGCGACTTTATGCCTTGGTGGTATCAAATGGTGCGGGTGAATAACCTCCAACGGGCAGCTAACGGTCCGGGAGGTCAATACATGCCCCTCGACCTAGCCGGTGAAATGGCTAGGCATCAGACCTATGACGACTGGTGGCGTGAGCGTTGTGCTTGGGAACGTCTTGATGAGATAGAAGTGCCCGTTTTATCGATTGGCCATTGGGGCAAGATGGGCTTGCATCTGCGCGGGAATATCCTCGGGTACGAGGATGTGCAGTCCGAGAAGAACTTGGTTGTTACCGGGGCAAAGGACGTATTTGAGGCCCACGATCAATTTGATCATATATGGTATCACGAAGCGGAACTCCTGCCGTTCTATGATTATCATTTAAAAGGTAAGAAAAACGGTTGGGAAAAACGCCCAAATGTTCGTTTGCACGTGGGTGGACGGGATGAATGGCGTGAAGATGAGGTGTGGCCGCCAGCGAACATGCGATATAGGTCGCTGTATCTTAAGAAGAAAAGGTCGAACAGCCTAACATCTCTAAACGATGGTTCCCTTAGCGCGGAAAAACCTCCGGCAAACGGCGGTTCAACGAGCTGGGATTATCCGCATGACGGATGGAAGTTGGGTACAGTAGGGTTTGGTCCTCAGGGTCCGGATCCCATAAGGGGTTGCATAACCTTTACAACGGAACCCCTGTCCAAAGATATGGAAATAGCGGGTCCTATAATTTTAGAGTTGTGTGCTTCTTCAACTAATACCGACACAGATTTTATAATAAAGTTGTCGGACCAGCTTCCTCAGTCAAAAGAGGAGCGGGATGCCGGGCTTCAACCTTCTTCTATTGTTGTCTCCAAGGGTTGGATGCGTGCATCCCATAGGGAGAAAGATGACAACCGCAGCACAAGATTTAGACCGATGTACACCCATAACAACCCACAACCAATCGAACCCGGGGAAATACATACGTATGAGATTGAGGTTATGCCGTGTGCCTATCGTTTTAAGGCCGGTCACCGTATTCGCCTGGAGATAGTTAACGGTGATTCCCCATTGACGGACTCATTATTTACGCATCAATACCTTTACTACAAGGTAGGGACCGATACCTTTTGGCATAATGCAAAAAATCCCTCTCGTTTAAAGCTTCCTGTAGTACCAGCACAATAGTAGGCAAGAAGAATGGAGTGTCCGGGAGGTTCCCGCACTAGGTGCACTATGTGAGTAGGAGCAAACCCGCGATAATACACAGGTTGTTCGTTATGAGTAGAAAGTGGTACGTGCGGCGAACTTGATCGTCCATTTCCCAAAATCTGTGAAAAAGACAGCTGGCGAGAATCGTAAACACGATCAATAGCATCGCGCCATAATTTGCATGCCAGTCAAAAAGAACCATCACCGCGCCTGTAAATTGGATTGTAAAACCAAATAAAAGCGTCGGTATGGCGGGTAAGCCTTCGGCATAGGTTCGCTCGACGTTCATATTCCACAACATGACGTTTTTGACGCCCATCCAAATAAAGTAGATCGCGATACCCACCTGTCCTACGACATGTATTAATGTGTGTTCTGCGTACACTGGTTTGGCTCCAATTTTCAGTGTTTTCTATCCCGATATAGGGAATACTGCTATAGTCCTGTCATGCGTCTCGGATTTTTTACCCAGCCCGTACACCCTCCAAATAAGGATTATCGCCAAGTTTTAAGAGAAGACCGTGAGGCCGTCTTGTTAGCGGATAAACTTGGTTATACCGAAGCGTTTCTTGGGGAGCATATAACGGACCGCGCGGAGCCAATAACGTCTAATCTCATGTTCATCGCGTCACTGTGCCACGACGCAAAGGAAATTACGTTTGGGAGTGCCGC
>CAYPNT010000107.1:0-8297 GCA_964412235.1 uncultured Rhodospirillaceae bacterium | reverse complement strand
TGAATTCATGGGGAACGAAACCCTTAGCAACTCCCATATCGACCCGCCCGTTAGAGAGCTGATCCACCAGGGCATAATCCTCCGCTACTTTTAGCGGATCTCTTAACTGCATTAATGAGACGGCCGGTGCGAGCCGTATCTGCGAAGTTTCACGTGCCCAAGCCGCGAGAAGAACCGCAGGATTGGGGACCGCGCCGCCGTAATAATGAAAATGATGTTCCGTTGTGAGGGCTCGTTTCCAGCCGAGCCTGTCCACCAGCTTAACGCACTCGGTCATTTCCTCATAATATTGCGTGAGAGTTTGTCCGTAGCCTTCACGCCACGTAGGGAGAAAGAAAAGGGAGAGATCCATGGTTCTACGCCGCTTCACACAAGGCGCACATTTTCATCGTCACTCCTGTTAAAAAAACACATCTCACGTCATATATTCTGCGGTGTCAATTCCGAGAGCCGTAGGTTCCTTTTTCTGTTTATAATAACCTACTTAGCAGCGGAGTGGGACAAATGGAAACAGGAATTAGACGCGTCGTCACAGGACACGACGAAGCCGGAATTGCTGTCATAAAACTTGATGGCCTCGCAGAAAATGTAAAGGTTCGCCGAGCAAACGGTATCAGGTCAACCCTGCTTTGGGTCGAGGAAACGACCCCCGCCGACAACGCTGGGTCAAGTGACAAGGCAGACAGAGAAATCGGTGTTGCCCCTCCCGACAGCGGCTCTATTTTTCGCATAGTTGATTTCACGCCCGACGACGATGCGGTCAGCAATGAAGAAATGAAGAAAGAATTGGGTTTGGACACGAAAAACGATGAACCCGCCCGACATCCGGGCATGCACCGAACGAGAAGCGTTGACTACGCGATCGTCCTGAGCGGCGAGATAGACATGCTGCTCGACGAAGCCGATGTCCACCTCAAGACAGGCGACGTTGTTGTTCAAAGAGGAACCAATCACGCCTGGGCAAATCGCGGTTCGGAGATCTGCCGGGTAGCATTTGTGTTAATTGACGCCAAGGAATTATAGCTATTCGGAACCGGTGGTTTTCCGCCGTTGTCCGGCCAATTTCTCGCCGGTTTCAAAGTATCTACCCGTAATAGCTTTTTCCGCCTCCTCCCGATTTTCTTCGGTCCAAAGACTTAAGGGATAACCATGCCAGGGCGCATCTAGGGCCAATGGTGGCAGCGACAGTGACTGCCATTTCGTCATTGCTGCCTCCATAAAATCCTTGCGGGGTAACGAAACCGGTAAATAGGGGTGTTCCCTCACCGCATTTATCAATATCGCGGAAGAGCCTTGGCCATCTGGGTATTCATATTGCCGCGAATTATCGGACGGTGTGACTGATGGATCCAACCTCGGAACTTTCCCCCGGATAATCTCGGCGTCCCGGTGAGGTTGCATGCTGTAACTTAACGCCCATACCACGGAGCCGAGTGAGTCGGGGTCTATATCGGAATCAACCGCGACGAACATCTTACCAAGGGAGGCGTCAAACGCGGCGGCGGCTCGCAACGCCTGCCACGGCTGTCCCAGTTCCGGCCGGTCAAGTTGAATAACGAACAACATATTACAACTCGCAAGTTCGTGGCACGAAACCTTAGTGACGGATGGAATGTTGCACGCGTCTCGTAAATGGCGAAGGTAAATCGCGTCGAATGCGGCTTTCCGCATCACGGAACTTTCACTGGGGGGAAATTCGCTGATGATGCCCTGATATATCGGATTCGCGCGTTGGGTAATTGTTTTTACCTCAAACACCTTCTCCATCTTGCGCGGCCCTAAATAGCCGCTGGCCTCACCAAAGGGTGCTTCAGGTTCCAGAACATCCGTGCGAATTATCCCCTCTAATACAATCTCTGCCTCAGCGGGGACCAGACAATCGAATGTCTCTGCGGCAACGACAGCAATAGGCTCCCCATTTAACGCTCCAGCCACCCCAAATTCATCGACGCCGTAGGGCACCTTGCTGGCCGCAGCTAGCAAAAGGGCGGGCGGGCCACCTAAAAATACGGCACACTCGAGAGGCCGTCCCAACCGCCGCGCTTTTTCCCATTGTATTGCAAGGTGCTGAGTAGATACGTCGGTGGCGCATCCAACGCGGTCAGGGGCTTTTATCATGCCCCGGTAAATACCCAAATTATAGGCACCATTTTCGGGATCCCGGGTAATCCAAACACCTGCTGTAATAAATGGAGCGGGGTCAAAGCCGGGCGTTGAAATCAAATGGGGGTATCGATCTATACCCTCATTAAAATTATTTCCCTCAAATACAAATTCTTTAACAGGCGCACTATCTCGAGGAATTTCCGCAGGTTGTATTGGGTTTCCGTGGGTACTCGCCCATTTCGCTCCAATGTCTTCTGGATCCACGCCGAGGGCTGCGCCATATATTTCCCGTGAAGAGCCGAGCGAGCCCAGAACCACGGACGAGGAAAAATCACGGCCATGCCAATCAGTAACGTTTTTGAACCAAAATGCTTTTCGATCTGCCTCACTCAAACCACGAAACTGCAATCGTACAAGCGGAACCAGTTCAGTGTCTTTGCTTATTCGATCTTCCACGACGCAAAGAAGTTCACGTTTCTGGAGAAAGTCTAAATATTCGCGAAGATTACGATAGGCCATTGCCACCCCGTTTTTATGGGTATTCTCTAGCCTTTAAGGCTTTGCAGGACGCCGTCAACACTTTCCTTGGCATCTCCAAAAAGCATACGCGTATTTTCTTTATAGAAAAGCGGGTTAT
Source organism: uncultured Rhodospirillaceae bacterium (assembly GCA_964412235.1). Classification (GTDB taxonomy): domain Bacteria; phylum Pseudomonadota; class Alphaproteobacteria; order MPNO01; family UBA830; genus JAYZQT01. The sequence continues at coordinate 5,554 of CAYPNT010000107.1, read as the reverse complement.
CGACACCAGCGTAACCTGTGGCCATTGATCGTTTTAGTACGACCGAGGTCCTGGCTTTCCATACTTCGAGGACTGGCATACCCGCGATAGGACTGTTGGGATCCTCTTGCGCGCCGGGATTTACAATATCGTTGGCGCCAATGACGAGCACGACGTCTATTTCGGGAAAGTCATCATTCAGTTCATCCATTTCGAGCACAATGTCATAGGGGACATTCGCCTCGGCAAGCAGCACATTCATGTGACCCGGCAGTCGCCCTGCCACAGGGTGAATACCAAAACGAACGTTTGTTCCCTTATCCCGAAGTGTTTTCGTGATCTCGCTAACGGAACTTTGAGCTTGCGCGACAGCCATTCCGTAACCCGGCACAATAATTACTTCTTTTGCGGCGGATAACATGGCGGCCGTTTCCTCCACGGCAGTCGCCACGACATCACCGGTGTCAGCGGCTTCGGTACTAAACCCGTTAGACGTGCCAAAACCTCCAAGTATAACGCTAACAAAACGTCTGTTCATGGCCCGACACATAATGTAACTAAGAATTGCGCCCGATGACCCCACAAGCGCTCCAACGACAATCAGCAAGTCGTTTGAAAGCATAAAACCCGTCGCCGCCGCCGCCCACCCGGAATAACTATTAAGCATTGACACGACAACCGGCATATCTGCTCCGCCAATCGCCATTACCAGGTGGATCCCAACAAGACACGCTATACCGGTCACAATCAAAAGCGGAGTAAGGCCCGCGTCATGGTCGACGGCATTAATAAACGTATATCCAAACCACAATGATATCAGTATCGCTGCGAGGTTCAGCCAATGGCGCGCCGGCAATAACATTGGCTTACCGGAAATAAGGCCCTGAAGTTTGCCGAATGCTATGACTGAGCCCGTAAACGTTATTGCGCCAATAAACACGCCGAGGAAGATTTCGACTTCATGTATTGTTTTTTCGACACCGACAAAGGTGAGGCTCGGGTCCAAATAGCTTGCAACACCCACTAAAACCGCAGCCAAGCCGACAAAACTGTGTAAGATTGCTATAAGCTGCGGCATTTGGGTCATCTCAACGCGCGCCGCCACAAGGAAACCAACGAGGCCGCCAATAATTACGGCGCCCAGGAGAATAGTGTAATCGTCAATTGTGGTGGCGAGGATTGTCGCGAGAATGGCAATCGCCATTCCGATTATACCGTAGATATTACCGCGACGCGCAGTTTCTTGGTGGCTTAAGCCACCAAGGCTTAAGATAAAAAGAATACTAGCTCCGATGTAGGCGACTGTGGTGATACCTGCACTCATCAACCGTTCCCGCCTTTAACTCTTCTGAAACATCCGGAGCATGCGATGCGTAACCAAAAAACCACCCGCAATATTTATTGTCGCGATAAGCACAGATATTCCAGCGAGCACAACGACCACACTGGAGGAATTTGACACCTGAAGGAGCGCGCCAATGACAATGATACCACTAATCGCGTTGGTCACGCTCATCAGTGGGGTGTGGAGCGCCGGGGTTACGTTCCAAATTACCTGGTAGCCGACAAAGCAGCTGAGAACAAAGACGGTCAAATGTCCCATAAACGCGGGCGGAGCGACAGTTCCAAGCGCCAGAAGCACGAGCGCTCCAATAACTAGTGTAAGCGCTGACTTCCATCCCACTTTGCGGGCCTTTAATACAGGCACACTAGGGTTTTTACTTTCGACTGGTTCAACGTCAGCCATCGCCGGTTTTGTAGGTGCAGGGAGCGGCCATATTATTTCGCCTTTATTTATCACAGTCGAACCACGCAACACCTCATCGTCGAGGTTGACACCAATTACACCGTCTTTTTCCGGCGTGAGGTCCTCAAGCATATGCAACAAATTTGTTCCGTACAGCTGACTCGATTGTGCCGCCATACGGCTCGGGAGATCGGTATACCCAATAATTGTGACGCCATGTTTTAGAATGCAATTACCCGGTTCCGTTAATTCGCAGTTGCCGCCTTGTTCGGCGGCGAGGTCGACTACGACCGATCCCGGCTTCATCGATTTAACCATTTCGGTCGTAATAAGCTTGGGCGATGGTTTCCCCGGGATTAAGGCGGTTGTGATTATTATGTCCACGTCTTTCGCTTGCTCCGCGAACAATTCCATCTCCGCCTTGAGAAATTCTTCGCTCATCACCTTCGCGTAACCGCCCGCTCCAGAACCGGATTCTTCAAAATCAAGTTCGAGGAACTCCGCCCCCATACTCATGACCTGCTGTCTCACCTCTGCCCGCGTGTCAAATGCTCGAACAATGGCGCCCATCCGACGCGCCGCACCTATCGCTGCCAGACCGGCTACACCGGCACCAATAACCATCACCTTCGCTGGCGGTATCTTTCCGGCAGCTGTTATTTGGCCCGTAAAAAATCTCCCAAAGTTATTAGCAGCCTCTACTACAGCGCGATAACCGGCTATGTTTGCCATAGAAGACAGGGCATCTAGCTTCTGAGCTCTGCTTATTCTGGGTATCGTGTCCATTCCGATGACGGTTGCACCACGGTCGGCCAATTGATCAAGTATTTCTTTGTTCTGTGCTGGCCATATGAAACTTATGAGGGTAGCTCCCTCGCGCAAAAGATCACACTCGTGGATCCCTAACGTTGGGTGGTTTTCTGGTTCCCGAACTTTCAAAATGATATCGCTGGTAGTCCAAAGACGCTCAACGTCATCTACAACCTCTGCGCCCACAACACGATAGCTGTCATCGCTAAATTGAGCTGCAATGCCTGCTCCGGTCTCAATACACACGTCGAAACCAAGCGTTTGAATTTGAGTAGCAGTCTCCGGGGTGAGGGCCACGCGTTGTTCATCCGCGTGCACTTCCTTCGGAACGCCTATCTTCATCGTCAGTTTTCCCTCGTCGGAACGGGTACGATCGAAATGACCGCAAGACTACTTAGGCGCGCTCCGTCACTTCGGAGGACACCACAGAATAGGGTGCTAAAGTAATTGTTTAGGTGTTGCAATGACAAGATGATACGACGCCGCTTAGAAATATTTTTACAAGATAGTAACAAGTCTTTGACTAGCCCAATTGATATGTGGAAATCAACCCTTCAAAGGGTGCGGGTCACCCTCAGGAGCCTCTACATCGAAGACGTTCAGAACGATGGACACCGTGTGATAGAACCCAACCAATGCCGCGAGTTCCACCATCCCCTCATCGCCAAAGCGTTTGTGCGCACGCCGGTAATTGACGTCTGCCAAGTGCCGGGTTTGAGCAAGCTCCCTCGCGACATCATAGACCAATGCTTCATCCTCATCGGTAAAACTCGGCGGCGAATTCTGACGAATCGATTCTATAACTTCAGTATCAATACCGAATTCAGCAGCGCGCTTGGCATGTATAAACCACTCATAATCCGATCCGAACACCCGACCGACTGTTATGATCGCCAATTCCTTCAGGCGCATCGGGATCCTGGAAAGATTTTCGTCTAAAGAAAGATCTACAAAATTAGCAAAAATCTCACAAATTTCTGGCGCATGTAGCAGCACACCGAATGGACCACGTACGGGCGCATTACGTTGCGCTGAAATCATGTCCGCGACACGTTTTTGTTCGGATGAGTAATCTACAGAAGCGACAGGATTAAGACGGGCCATCTAATGTGTTCCTCCTTTTTGCTCAAAAGAAAAGGCCGAAACCAACGAAACGACCTTTTCTAATAAAATCGGCGTTTAGAAACCCTACTCAGCTGCCGTCCCTTGGCCGGCGGTCTCCCCTATCATCTTTTCTTTGAGGGCCTTTAAGACCTTCGGTGGTGACATTGGGTGATCCCGCATCCGAATTCCTACCGCATCGTGTATAGCATTCGCTATTGCTGGGAGGGGTGGAATGATTGGCACTTCACCTATACCGCGGATACCATACGGATGATCGGGGTTGGGCACTTCAACAATTTCCGTATTTATAAACGGAACATCGGACGCGACGGGAACCCGGTAATCAAGAAACCCCGGGTTTTCGAGCACGCCTTTCTCATTGTAGATATACTCCTCGTTTAATGCCGTTCCGATACCCTGGACCGCGCCACCTTGAAACTGGCCTTCAATAAATTCGGGATAAACAGCCTTGCCAGCATCTTGGATCAAAGTATAGCGAAGCACTTTTACCCCGCCCGTTCTTCTGTCAACCTCGACATCCACAACGTGGGTCCCAAACCCTGGCCCGCCTTGGGCGACATTAATCTCGGCATGACCGGCGATGGTCCCGCCGAACCAGGACGCCTCTTTCGCAAGCTCTGCGACGGTCATCGGCTCGAAATCGCCGACATTGGCGCCAGCTGGGCGGGCGCGGCCATCCTCCCAAACTACTTGATCGGGCTCGACTTCCCACTTGCGCGCAGCTATTTCACACATCCTGGCAACAGCCTTTCGCGTCGCTGTAACCGCCGCCATAGATCCCGCAGCGGTGCCACGGCTACCTGCTGTCATGAAGTTAAATCCGAGAGCACTTGTATCTCCGGACATCGTGCGAACTTTCTCGTACGGGATCCCTAATTCCTCGGCGACAATCATCGCAAACGCGCTGCGCGAGCCACCAGTTACGTCCACTGTACCGAAGATCAGAGTGGCAGTGCCATCCTCTCCAATGTTAACTGTGGCAGAGGTCTCAGCTCCAAGGGTAAACCAGAAGCCAGTAGCAACCCCGCGACCCTGGTTTGGGCCTAATTTTTCTTTCAAGTGGGAATGAGCTTTCGCTCTTTCCAATGTCTGTATGTATCCAATGGGTCCTAACTTTGGACCAAAATGTGTTTGGGTTCCCTCCTTGGCAGCATTTTTCAAACGGAACTCAATTGGGTCGAGACCACACGCGTGTGCGAGCTCGTCAACCACCGTCTCAACCCCGAATGCGACCATGGGAGCGCCCGGCGCTCTGTAAGCGGCCACCTTTGGTCGGTTGGTGGTCACGTCGTGACCAACCACAGAGACGTTTTCTAGGTCATATCGCGTGAAAACCGTTATCGTCGCTAGTGGCAATGATGAACCTGCGTAAGCCCCCGACTGATAATTTAACTCGGCTTGCGCCGCAGTGATTTTGCCGTCCTTTGTACAGCCCATCTTTACTTTGACGTTTGTGCCGGAGGTGGGGCCGGTCGCCCGGAAGACTTCGTCCCGGTTCATAACCAATTTCACTGGTCTTTTGGATTTTTTTGATAACACGACAGCTAACGGCTCAAGGTAAACATTGTTTTTGCCGCCAAACCCTCCGCCAAGTTCAGCGGGAACAACCTTGATTTTGGACATGTCCATCTTGAGCAATTTTGCTATCTGAGCACGAAACACGAAATGTCCCTGAGTGCTTGTGTAAACTTCGGTGGTTCCCCCCTCAGTATAATTCGCAATACTCGCCTGGGGCTCTATGTATCCCTGATGAACAGGCTTGGTATTGAATTCGCGTTCAACGGTTATTTCCGCTTCTTTAAAACCTTTTGCTATATCACCCAGTTTACTTTCCATCCGAGCGGCGATGTTAGATGGTTTTTCCGGTTTGGGTTCCACACCCTTGGTAAACTG
>CAYPNT010000106.1:0-8377 GCA_964412235.1 uncultured Rhodospirillaceae bacterium | reverse complement strand
ATACGGATTGACAGGCAGATATTGCTGCGGTGGCCTAGGTCTATAACAATACGGAGTGAAGGATGTGCAATGTCTATAACTGTAAACCCCTTATCTGAGGCCTGTGGGGCCGAGATTTGCGGCGTTGATATGAAAAAAACTTTGTCGCGGGAAGATGCCGCGATAATTTACCGAGCATGGCTTGATTATTTGGTTGTCGTGATTCGAGGCCAACATAATTTGACGCCCACCGAGCAGAAAGAATTTTGCAAAAATTTTGGGAAGATTGGTGAATACAATAGACCCAAGAACAGACAGCACCCAAAGCATGCGAGCGATGAAATTATGCTTGTTTCTAACGTCCGCGAAGACGGGCGTGTAATTGGCGCCCATCCAGATGGCGAAATGATGTGGCACACCGATACGCCCTATGTCCGCAATCCTCATAAGGCTACAACACTCTATGCGGTCGAAATCCCGAAGATTGGTGGTAATACCCGATTTTCTAACCAGTACAAGGTTTATGAAGAACTCCCGGCAGATGTAAGGAATGCCCTCGCCGGTAAAAAAGCCATGAATTGTTATGAGTTTGGTACAACGGTGAAGGACTTTGATAAATATGACCGCAACAATGTCCCCCACCACCCTCATCCTGTGTTCAGAAAACACCCAGAAACCGGACGGATAGCGGTGTATGTGTGTCCGCTTATGACGGAAGAAATTATTGATATGGATGAAACTGAGGGCAACGAACTACTTCGGGAAGTATATTCGTTGCAGCGTCAAACCAGGTTTATTTATTCGCACGAATGGAGAGTTGCAGATTTTATAATGTGGGATAACCGGTGCTTATTGCATGCGCGCACAGATTTTCCGCGAGAACAAAGGAGGTTACTGCGCCGCGTGACCATTGCGGACGAGGCTGGTGTTTTCGGAGCTTAATTAAAATATTTAAAAAAATACCTGTAGCACCTGGGGCGTGTTATTTTGGCTTTGGTCGAGTAATATCAAAGCTCATTAAAACCGAATACGGTCTGAGGCCGAAATTCATCCAGCGAAGCCCATCCCGGATCGCAGGTTTAACATCGTGCAGATTGCGGACAAGGCGGTAATTTATCCTCGAGGCTTTGAGTAAGGGCTCGGTCATATCTCCGGAATCACCGAAAAATTCGGTTTCACCGGCATCGCCGCGATATTCGGTTACCAACAGTGTCGGGATACCAAAAGTATAATGACCCCGCATCAATTGGTAAGTTGCGGCGTAGACCCCAAAATTTTCAATAATCGCCGCGGGTTTTTTTCCTCCGAGCCAGGCACCTGCACAAATTCCAATGCCGGTGCCTTCATTTGCAACAGCAACGTAGCGCATAGACTGGTCGCTCATACAGCGGCGAATACTATCCGAGAAGCCACTACAAGGGAGCCCAATTACGAAATCAATCATATTTTCACGTAGACCGTCGAACAGCACCTCGCCGAACGGATCTTCCTCTTTGACCGGTGTGAATACTGGATCCGGGGCGGGTGGTTCGCCATGCTCGCGCGCCGAGGGTCGCAGGATAACGGTCTTTTCCATCTCTTCTATATGGCGAACGAAGCTATACTTGTTTTCCTTCCCATCGCTGAGAGACGTGCCCACAAAAGCTTGTTCGTTGTTAATCTTTGCAACGATCACCGTCGGACCGTTGTCACTAGTTAAACCCTGGTTAACCGCGCTCGCAAAATCGTCCACCGTGCGCACCTCATAGACGTTTTTTATTCCGGATGCCCTGGCGACGCCCGCGATGTCAATTACCCCAGCCGAAAGAGAGGCAGTGTGAGGGTCCTTGCCAGTTGAAATGTATCCTTCGTTATCCAGGACAACGACGCACAGGTTATCTGGTGCCGTTTGAGCCAGTGTGCCAAGAACAGAGAGTTCAAAAAGAATGCCCCCGTCACCATCCAGGGCTAATACCCGGCGGTGGGGCAGGGCCAGAGCCAACCCGAGCGCGTAGGGCGTAACCATGCCCATTCCGACAAAGTATAAGTTTCCGTCATGGGGCCGAGCTGATCGCCATTCGTTCGCGGTATTTGCTAAGTTGGTTATAACGAGCTCATCGGTCATCGACCCCGCGATCGCTTTGAAGCAATCATATCGTTTCATACTATCACCCACTTTCTACCATCTTTTATTCTTCCCAACCCACGATGGGTGTGAATAGTTCGTCAACTGTTATTGGCACGTTTATAAAACCCTGATCAACCAGGAACCCCATAAGTGTCTCGAGCGTTTTTCGGTTAGGCTCGAGTCCGTAGGGATAGGGATCTCCAGAAAACACACTGTCCAGTTCGTCAAGATCCGCAAACATCCATGGCAATATATAACGTTGTGCTCCAGAGAACCGTATTTGTTCGAGAACCCAGTTTTTCGCGTCTGACATGGCTTTATATAAGCTCTCCGCCGCCCAAGGGTGCGTGCGATGAAAAGCCTCGTTCATAATCATGGTGTGCATAATCGGATAGATACCGGTTTGCTCGAAGTAGCGCCGTTCCTCGGACCTATAATCCGGAAATAAACGAACCACATCGTCAGACTCAAAGAAGGCACGTGGTGCTCGCGCACCGAAATACGCATCAACTTCACCGGTTACCAAAAGATCACTAATAGACTGTTCGGGTCCGATAAGTCCTATACTGAGATCGCCAGAAGGTCGGAGGTCCATAATGTTATCCGGACGCCGCGGCGTATCTACACCACCTTCGACCCAGGAAACACCTGAAAAATCGACACCATATTCCGATTTAAGTATTCCACGAATCCAAACGCCCGCCGATTGACGGTATTCCTGGACGGCGATGCGTTTTCCAGCAAGGTCGGTGGGATCTACTATTCTTGAATTTCGGTTGATAAAAATAAACCCATGTCGAAATAACCGGGACGGAAATACAGGCAGTGCAATATATGGAAAATCACCTCGAGATTTCATAATGATGTAGTGAGCGCTCGACATTTCAGCAACATCAAATGAACCCGTTTTAAGCATCCGAGCAAAAATTTCTGGCGGCGACTGGATTTCTATATACCGTAGATCAATTCCCTCAGGTTTGATTACCCCATCTTTTAGGGCTTGCATGCGGTCATAGGGTCCGCAGGCCATGGTAACTTGGAGATCCGTCATTGACTGTGTTGCCTCATTAATTAGGAGCGTTAAAAGGCCTCGTCTTTCTGGAGCACACTAAATGACGATTGGTGAGCAACACAGCAAGGCCCATAGAGTTTTTTGTCCCTTTTACGAAGGTATATTGTTATGGAGTGGAGCTTCCTTCCGTTGATTGGTCCAAACGCTTCCATGACAGCAATGCCTTGCTTTTTTCTCCACCATAAATGCTTGGAGAAGAGGATAGCGTCAATGTGTTTCTATTAAAGTCTACCAAGCGTATCTGAGAATGCCCGACAAGTTCTGGGTTACTACTAATTCTCACGTGATGTATTACGCGGTCTTCTCCTATTTCAAAGGGGCCACAATAGGACAAGTGTTTTGGCTCCCTACTCTTGTCGTCGATGATAGAGATTGCGGCAGACATGTAGCTATCTTCATTATAAATTAAAATTCCCGTTGAACCCTCCAGCCAAGGCTCGCTCTCATGCCCACCGTCGTCAATCAGCGTGAAATTTTCCAACTGCCATGTGCCCATAAAATCCTTTAATAAAATTTTATTATCCTCCCAGCTTGTCCTTGAATACGTTCGCTCCTGAGAAACCCTATGTCAAACATTGCAGTTTGTTGATAGAGAAGTCACCAAATCACCCAGCAGTGTACGGATAGACTTGGCGACTAGTGCAATTTGCCATATTGAATGCCGGTCTCTTATTCTTTCAGTGAACGCGGTAATATTCTTTTTATGCCCTATCGACTTTTAAACAGAGCACTCAGGCCTAACAGACCGGACCGTCGTTTTTTTGACAAGCCTGTCGAACTGCGATCAACCTATGATGTGGTTGTAATCGGTGGCGGTGGTCATGGATTAGCCTGTGCATATTATTTGGCACGCGATCACGGTATTTCCAACGTTGCTGTCCTTGAGCAGGGGTATATTGGTGGTGGTAACACGGGCCGAAACACAACAATTGTAAGATCAAATTATCTAACGCCGGAAGGGGTAAAATTCTACGATGAAAGTGTTCGTTTGTTCAGTGAGCTTTCTCAGGAGTTAGATTTAAACCTTTTCTATTCAACGCGCGGACATTTCACCTTGGCTCATTCAGACAGCGCTCTGCGGACGATGCGTTGGCGTGCGGAGGTCAACAAACACTATGGGGTGGAGAGTGAACTCTGGACGCGCGAAGAAGTCGCTGATGCGGTACCGTTCATGGATATGGATTGCGGTGGACAACATCCTATTTTGGGAGCCCTTTACCATGCACCGGGCGCAATTGCGCGACACGACGCAGTTGCGTGGGGCTATGGTCGTGCAGCCAGTATCAAGGGCGTTGAAATCCATCAGCGCACACGTGTCCTCGATGTTCGAGTTGTTGGAGATCAGGTAGAAGGCATCGAGACTGATTGCGGCTTTATTAAATGTAAAAAAGTAATCTCCTGCGTTGCGGGATCGACACCCCGGATAACTGATATGTTGGGGTTCCGAACCCCCATAGAGATAAGACCGCTTCAGGCCTGTGTATCTGAGCCAGTAAAACCGTTTCTTGATACAATAATTGTTTCCGGCAGCTTGCATGTCTATGTCAGTCAGTCGTCGCGCGGAGAGCTGGTCATGGGGGCATCCGTTGATGGCGCTCCACTGCATTCAACACGCTCTACGTTCGATTTTGTTGAGGATCTCGCTGATAAGATCCTTGATCTATTTCCATTTTTGGGAGAGTTGAAAATCGTTCGCCAGTGGGCCGGCATGGCTGATATGACCCCCGATTTTGCGCCAATAATGGGTAAGACCCCTGTAAGGGGGTTTTATCTGGATGCGGGTTGGGGCACGTGGGGTTTTAAGGCTACACCAGTCAGCGGTAAAACCATGGCGTATACTGCCGCGCGAGACGACGATCACGAACTAATCCAACCCTTTACTCTGGCGCGCTTCGCTGACTTTGCTCTTGTCGGTGAAAAAGGCGCGGCGTCTGTGGGCCACTAGGAAATTTTTATGAAACAGATTGATTGTCCACATATCGGGAGGCGGCCAATTTCGGAATTTACGTATGGGGGGGAGGTAAAAGCTGAGCCAAATCCGAACGACACAGACGATGCCGCGTGGACGGATTATCTATTTTCTATAAATGGCGGCCCTGGGCTCCGTATAGAATGGTGGCATCACGGACCTAGCGGCACTTGGTTTATTATTGAACGCGATACCCTAACAGATAGCTTTATCCGCGTGGTATCTGGTGAGGAGGGTTTGCGTGAACCGTAGGCTCCCGCCGCAACCATTAGAATGGATTGATCGAAACAAAAAGCTTTCTTTTGATTTCGAGGGGCGCAATGTTACAGGATATTCCGGGGATACGATAGCATCAGCGCTGTTGGCAGACGGCCAACTTTGCCTGGGCCGCAGTTTTAAATACCATCGACGCCGTGGACCACTTTCCTTCGCTAACCATGATATCAATGCACTGTTCGATACTGAAGGTTATGTAAACTTGCGCGGAGATATCGAGCCGGTTTTGGAGGGTTTGTCGCTTGTAGCCACGAACGTCACGGGGAAGCTTGTAACAGACCGCTGGCGGGTGCTGCAATGGCTTGCACCATTTCTCCCTGTTGGTTTCTACTACAAAGCCTTTCATACTCCGAAAGCCCTTTTTCCGTTTTGGGAGAGATTAATTCGGGCTCGCGCGGGTCTTGGTAAAATCAATACCAATGCGAATCTAAATCGTGTCCCAAAGCGCTATCGACACACTGATGTTCTCGTTATCGGGGGCGGCCCGTCAGGTATGGCTGCGGCGGCCGCCCCCGCCCGGGAGGGGGCAACAGTGATACTGGTGGATGAAAATCCTATACTTGGGGGCAGTCTTGACTATCAACTCGCAAATGATCAGGCAGCATTGGGATATAGGGAGAGTTTGAGGGCTGACATTGCGAAATCGGATTTAGTGACGGTGTTCACGAGTTCAGTGGCATCTGCGTTTTATGCGGATAACTGGGTTCCTGTGATGACCCCCGATGGGATCCTAAAGGTACGGTCCGCATCGGTGATAATGGCGACTGGTGTTTACGAACAACCTGCCGTATTTCGTAACAACGATGTTCCGGGAGTAATGCTGGCTAGTGCTGGACAGCGGCTAATATCAAGGTTTGCTGTCAAACCATGTAATAGAGCCGTTGTATTGACCGCAAATCAGGAAGGATATCGTGCCGCATTGGATTTTATGGAGGCCGGGATAGACGTCGCAGCAGTCGTTGATATGGGAAACAGCGCTGAACGAGGAACTTTGGTCGATACTGTGCATCAAAAGGCAATACAAATTTATGATCAATGCTCTGTACTCGAGGCTATTTCGCGGAAAGGTCAACTATCGGGGGTTTTACTTGCCGAAGGCCGTAGTTCAATAGCATCCGGTTTTGTAAATGGGCAGCACATTGACTGTGACGGCCTGTTCATGAGCGTTGGATGGGCGCCGGCCTCGGCGCTTCTTTCGCAAGCCGGAAGCGAGTTAAAATATGATGACACTATTGGTCAATTTCTGCCTACTAAGTTGCCGGAGGGAATATTTGCGGCCGGTCGCGTTAACGGGATCTTTGATCTGCAAAACCGTATAGCGGATGGAATTTATGCTGGGAAAAGTGCAGCGTATCATGCTGGGGTGACACAAAATTTAACTTTACATCCCTCCCCACGCGCCAAGCATGCCCATTCACATCCCTACCCTATAATACCCCATAAGAAAGGATGGGATTTCGTTGACTTTGATGAAGATCTGATGGTCAAAGACTTGGGTCGAGCCGCCGATGAAGGCTTCGATAATATTGAACTTCTAAAGCGCTATTCCACCATCGGTATGGGGCCTAGTCAGGGAAAACATTCCAATATGAACGGTATTCGAGTCCTTGCGCGAAAAATGGGCCAAACAATAGATGAAACAGGGAGCCCAACCGCCCGGCCTTTTTTTCATCCCGTTCCACTCGCAAAACTGGCGGGGCGCCGTTTGCGTCCGCACCGCATTACACCACTTCAAGGTTTTCATAAGGATCACAAAGCAATTTTCATGGAAGCGGGTATTTGGCAGCGCCCGGAATACTATCAAACAGGAAAAAACCGGCTGGAAACGATCCACGAAGAAGCAAGTTTTGTCCGCAAAAACGTTGGCATGATCGACGTTTCAACTCTCGGGAAAATAGAAATATTTGGCGCTGATGCCTCTGAAATAATGGATCGGTTATATACAATGCGGATGTCAAATCTTCAGATTGGCATGAGCCGCTACGCTTTAATGGTCGATGACGTGGGGATCATTACTGACGATGGTGTCGCTGTGCGCCGGGCGCGAGACCATTTTTATGTGACGACCACGACGGGCACATCAGATACCACATTCCGCGAAATACAACGCCGAATAGTGGAATGGAAATTGGATGTCGAGGTAATTAACCGTACTGGCCAATTGGGCGCTGTGAACGTCGCTGGTCCCCTATCACGTTCGTTGTTGGCCGAATTAACAGACATTAACCTTCGGGAAGAAGCTTTCCCTTATTTAGGTGCTCGCTCCGGAAAGTTTGCTGGCAAGGAAGCTTTGCTGATACGGGTTGGGTTTGTTGGTGAGCTCGGCTATGAAATTCATATGGCGCCAAACGACTTGCGTACGGCGGTTACCCAGATAATGGAGGTTGGCACTGAATTTAACATTCGACCATTTGGCGTTGAAGCCCAGCGTCTGCTGCGTTTGGAAAAAGGGCATATAATTGTTGGACAAGATACCGATGGTCTGACTAATCCCTATGAAGCTTCGATGCCTTGGGCAGTTCACACGAAGAAGGAATATTTTATTGGTAAACGTAGTCTCAAGAGGTTGAAGGAAAAGCGGAGTCGGTCGCTTGTTGGTTTTACTCTTTTAGAAACACAACACGGCATAAATCTGAATGAATCCAATTTGGTTATTTCGGCCAATAATATTGTAGGCCGGGTTACCAGCGTTGCTGTGAGCCCCACGCTTGGGCACTTGATTGGCATGGCGTACGTGGAGGATAAAACGATTAAGGCCGATAACACCTTTGAAATTCGAACCAGCGACGGCATATTGGTTACCGTTCTGCAGACAAAACCCCCATTTTATGACCCCGAGAGTTTACGACAGAAGCCTGATATGGAGCATACTGCGGGATGACCGAGCCACTAACGATTGCGCATATGGATACCTTTGAATTTCTGCACGTTAGGGGTGCCGGCGCTGATGCCGCTTTGAAGAGCGCGTTCGGAA
>CAYPNT010000105.1:6643-8415 GCA_964412235.1 uncultured Rhodospirillaceae bacterium | reverse complement strand
CGGGAGGGCGGATATTTTTTATGAATCTGCTAATTTGGGCGAGTTTTAGTAATGTGTACCGGCACACAAAACGTGTCACAAATTAAAATAAAAGTGAGTCAAATCAACACCTTACCAAAAAGGTGGCTCCCCGGGACGGACTCGAACCGCCGACCCGGCGGTTAACAGCCGCCTGCTCTACCAACTGAGCTACCGAGGATCAAACCTAAACCGCGTATAACATTGCCGCACGTTTGTTTCTAGTCCTGTCTAAATTAAAATTAATTGGCGAACTAAAAACTTGTAAAGAGGAGCTCGAATTCTATTACTTCGGGAGGTTCATGTGCGCCACCGTGAGATCAATTAACTCTGAAGTATCAGCTGGCTGAACCTGATGAAACCAATTATTTCCTGGTGCTAGCCGTACATTAGGTCCCTTATCGCAAAGCCCCAGACACTTGATGGTTTGTACTTCGATGTTCAAACCACGCTTAAAAATTTCTTTGGCAATATTTCTCTCTAAGTTGGCACCGCCGCGGGGCCCACATGAAACCGTTATGGCATTTGCCCCTCTGTCGTTGACGCAAACGGTAAGTCGTACCTTACCCGAATAGTCCTGAGGTAACGGTCGAAGAACTGCTTTCATTCAAATTTATTCTGCGGCGGCGGTTCGCGCTGATGGCTGAAATTCCCCCTTTATGCACTCATTCCAAAAATTCGCCCAGTGCTTCAAATATTCGTCAATACACCAAAGCATTTGGTCTTGTAATTCTCTTGTTTTACAATATTCGAGGACGGTTTTGAGAGCTGTCTCAGAATGTTCTTCATCACCCTCAATGTGGACTATCCAACTTTCTTGATCCTCATCATTTACGCTGTAATGCTCTCTAAGCCCATCCGAAATCATTCTACACATTTCCGGTGCGTGGCTTTCGGAGGCAACGCCAGAATTTCCAAGAGCAATTGTCACCGGCATTTCACGAGCAACCTTAAAGCGATAGTCTCTCATGTTTATAACTGATTGGGGTACGGGGTGGTTTTCCACTTCTTCCTCGGTGAGGCCTGTGAACTTTTTGGCAAAGTCCATTGCTAACATATCATGTCCTGCTGACCCGCAACGAAGTTCCGTGTCCTCGTCAATCAGTGTATCCATGATACGTCGGCGAATTTCCCTGGAATCGCAACGTGAATGTATTGTGGATATTACCTGGGGCGTCCATTTCGTAAAATGATAAAACAAAATAGCTAGATAGCTGATTTGTTGGGTTGTAGCGGTACCGGACGCGATTGAACGGACCATCTCATAATCGGAATGTCTTTTTCCTTTAAAACGTCTTTCCATTTCAGATAGAAAATCGTCTTGTGACCGAGGTTCCGACATCATTTTTCTCCATCAATTGCGCCGAAAATTGCGATTATTTTAGCATAGGCCTAGTATCTGGGAAACTACGCACTGTAGAACAACAAAAAGTGGCGGTTTTGGGGAATAAGGGGATGTATAATGGTCGCGAGTATTGAAGATAAGGTTACTGCTCTGCACAATGCCGGAAGTCTTGAAGATTTATATGCTGCCTTAAAACCACTCGATATGACACCGGGCTGGATAGACCGAAAGAACCCAATTTTATGGGAACAACCGGATACTTCTTTCGAGGTAGTTCATTGGCGCTATGACCATTGCAAAGCGGGGCTAGATGCGGCGGGGCGTTTAATAAATACAGACTTGGCAGAGAGGAGAAATCTCGTTTTGCGAAACCCAATCGAAGGGAATGAGATTGCGACTACTAAAACTC
>CAYPNT010000105.1:0-6633 GCA_964412235.1 uncultured Rhodospirillaceae bacterium | reverse complement strand
GGTAAATGCCTATCAAATGATTTTGCCTGGCGAAGAAGCGAGGACACATCGGCACGCTCCGCATGCGTTGCGTGTTATCATAGAAAGTGAAGGCTCTTTCTCTGTCGTTAATGGTGAAAAACATCCTATGGAAACGGGAGACATTGTCCTAACCCCAGGGTGGTGTTGGCATGGACACGGACATGATGGTGACCGACCAGCTTACTGGTTGGATGGTTTAGATGTGCCGCTCACCCACCTCTTAGAACCTATGTTTTTCGAAGAACATCCAGATGGTTTCGCAGCGGTGGAGCGTGTAACCCCCGATTCTCCTTATCGATTTACGTGGGAGAGTATTCAAAAACGGACCGAAAATGCAGACGCGGATCCTGAAGGATATTTTGGCAGGCGTGTCAGGCTTGAGGCCGACGAAATGCCGACAATCGGTATTTTTGTTGAACGTCTAGAAGCTGGACAGGTAACAAGAAAGTTCCGTCATTCCGCAAATGTTGTCTATAGCCCCATGATGGGTCGGGGCACCAGTGTGATAGGTGGACATGAGCTGTCCTGGGGTGTGGGTGATACTTTTGCGGCGCCGACGTGGAACTGGACTGAACACCGGGTAGAGGAAGACACAATTTTGTTTGCGATGACTGATGAATTTTTAATGAGATTTGCCAAATATTACCGATTCGAAGGTAGCGCCTGAGGTTTCAGTCGACGCATTTGCGTGTGTTTTAATCCTTAATTTGGGATTCGATATGAACGCTGCGCTGAGGGAAAGGAATTGTTATTCCTGCTTTATCGCACGCTTCTTTTAGGGCTTTGGTTAAGTTGAAATAAGCCGACCAGTAGTCAGGGGTATTGGTCCAGGCTCTCACATATATATTAACGGAATTATCAGCCATTTCTCCTACAACAAATTGTGGTGGTGGCTGCGATATACATAATGGTTCATTGAGAACTGCGTTTTTGGCGACGTTGATCGCGCCGTCTATATCGTCGGTATAATCAATCCCAAGCGTGATATCGATACGCCGGGTGGCGTTCCTGCTATAATTTTTTACGGCCTCGCCCCACAGAGAGCTATTGGGGGCTATGACGTATATGCCATCAATTGTATCTAATTGGGTTGTAAACAACCCCACGCCTTTGACGGTGCCTGCGACATCACCTGCTTCTATAAAGTCATCGATCCCGAATGGCCGAAAAATCATAAGCATCACGCCTGCGGCAACATTTGATAAAGTTCCTTGTAATGCAAGACCGATTGCAAGACCGGCGGCACCAAGAACCGCCAATAGGCTGGTGGTTTGGATACCAAACTGCTGGAGAACTGCGAGGACTGTGAACACAATCACGCCATAGCGGACAGCACTCCCAAAGAAGGTTCGCAGTGTCGGATCTATTTTCTGAGATCTTGACAATGTTTTTTCGGTGACACGATGACACCATCCAGCTGCCAGCCAGCCAACAATTAGGATCAATATCGCGCCGACTACGTCCAATCCGTACGTAGTAAATATCGTTATGGTTTGATCTATAACTTCGTTTGCTTGCTCATTCATCAGGTTGATTAAAACCTATCCTTGCTAGAGTACTTGCGGTGACCGCCGAATATTATTTTAACAACCCTACAATAACGTCTTTAGGAGAATCGTCTGTAAAATGGTAAGTACGCCATTAGTGCAGCGATGCTGAGTATTAGCATCAGGGTTCCGAAAGGTATTGCCGTTCCATCGTGAACTAGTCCCATAATAAATGCCATGATAGCAGCTGCTGTCGTTTGATAAAAACCTATCAGGGAAGAGGCCGCACCGGCATTTTCGGGAAAGGGGGCGATTGCGCCAGCCATACTTTGGGGGTAGTGCAGTCCGTGCCCAAACATCCAAACGAAAGCCGGTAATGCAACCGCATAGCCATGACGAATACCAAACAAAGAAAAAAGTATTATGGAAAGGGCGGACAGAATTGCTATTCCGCTGCCCAGTAAAATAAGTTTATTCGGACCGTATGTTGTTCCAACACGACCCGACACCCATGCCCCCACCATGAAACCTGCAGAACCCAAAGCTAATAAAAAGCCTGCTGCTTTAGCCTCTAATTCGTACCCATCGATTAAAACCAACATACTCCCTGACAACCAAACAAACATCGAGGCGTACATAAAAAGGTTTGTGGCACAATTTAAAGCGAATAACCGATTAGGCGTTAGCCTTAGGTACAATAGAAAAATCTTTCTAAGGTCTAGGTTTTCTGAACCGTTCCTTGGTCGTGATTCCTTAAGAAATGAATAAATCAGTATTATACAGACGAGTGCATAAAGAGCACAAAAGATGAATGACGCCTGCCAACCATTCCAGGCAACCAGAAAGCCACCAATTATTGGAGTAGCAATGGCAACTAAGCCGAACGCAGACATGACGTAACTTAATACTTTACGAGATCCGTCTGCCCCATAAAGGTCTCTAATGACGGCACGTGCAACTGCCGGCGCTGCGGACGCGGCCGCTCCCTGGAGAGCGCGGCCAATTAGAAGTGTCTCAAAGGTCGGCGCGAATGCGCAGAAAAGGCAGGCTAGGCAATACAGCACCATGCCGCTTACAAGTACCGGGCGTCGTCCAAATCGATCCGAAATAGGGCCGTAAATAAGCTGCATAAAACCAAACGCGAAAACGTAAATACTAAATGCGAGGTTAGCTCGGCTCGTATCCACACCATAAAAATCGCGGAGAGACGGAATTCCTGGAGCAACCGTATCCGTGCTAAAACTATTGACTGCGAGGAGCAGGGTGAGAACGCCACAGATCGCTGCAAAGTTTGGCGTTCCTCCGTTTCTTTCATTCAAGGTACACTGTTCCCGTTAAGTTCAGCCCCGTTTATCTACAAAGCGTTGCTGTTTTACTTGCGATTGGAACTCTTTTTCTAATGAGCCGAGTTGAAGCAGGTGTACCTCGGGTGTTAACTCAAAAGTTTCTCGTACTTTCAACTGTAGCTCGTTCTGCACCATTTCCGGATGGTTTTCGGCGCGTACTTCAATAAAAATACGTAATTGATCTAGGGTTTCTGTTTCCACAACTTCTACTTTAAAGTCTCCAATTTTAAGTTGTCTGTGCATAAAGTCTTCAAAATCAGAGTGGTTAATATTGATGCCACGTACTTTGAAAAACCCCGAAGTTCGAGCGGCGTGTTTAATTATTGGATAGACACGTGCGGGACCTTCCGTCATGCCGTCGCTGCGATAAGAGACATAGTCTCCACTTTCCCAACGAAGAAATGGTGTAATTTCATTGTTCCAATAGGGGGTGAACACCAAAATACCGACTTCGCCTTCCGGCATCGGCTCACCAGTTTTCTCATCGACAACCTCAAGGTCAAACATGTCGGTCCAATAGTGCATCCCATCATGCTGTTCAGACTCGCTTGCCATAAACGAGCCCTCCGTGCAGCCAAATTGGTTGTACATCTCAGCACCCCAGAGGGCCTCTATACGCTCACGTTTTCCTCCAGAAACGGGTTCTGCCGCTGTCATAAAAATTTCGATTGAGCTATTTGCGAGATCAAATCCCATGCGTTCGGCCACTTGCGCTAATTGCAGACCGTAACTCGCCATGCCGCAGAATATCCGGGGTTTTAATGTTCTAATCAGTTCAATTTGCATTTCGGAGGGTGTGGAATTCCCAGCTCCACACCAATTAACACCGATACCCATCTGTTGGGCTGTTCGGCAGTACATTTGTCCCACTGGGTGGGTGCCGAGCGGAAATGATACGTGAGCTAAATCGCCAGCTGCTGCGCTGGCGACTTCCCAGGAACGCCGGAATCCTTCGCTTGCCAGTCGAAGGTCATTCTGAGTCCGAGGATAAAAGAGTGGTCTGCCTGTTGAGCCACCAGACCGCCAGAACTCAATAATTTTGGACCCGGGTTGGATACAAAAGTCTGTTAAAAATGTTTCTGGGGGTATGGTGCGTAATTCATCTTTGGTTAGAATTGGAAGTTTTGCCCACTCTTCGGGTTCGTGAATATGTTTTAGATTAACGTTATCGATTCTTCCCGCAAAAAACTTTGACTGCTTAGCCCTTTCCACAGCTCTTTTTCTGCCCGCTTTTTTAATTTCCTGGATCACTTCTGATGATGCAGCTGGAAACGGTATTTCCGGATTATTCCACATTCGCGGTCAGCCCTCAGTCCTCTCCCCAAGTTCTTTGGCTCTTTCGCGTAAAATGAATTTCTGTATTTTACCAGTGGAGGTTTTGGGGAGGTCTCCAAAAACGATCGTTCTTGGGACTTTAAACCCCGCCATGTTATCGCGACAGAAATCTATAATTTCAGTTTCACTCGAGGTTTCGCCAGATTTCAGAGTTACGAAAGCACATGGGCTTTCGCCCCATTTTTGATCTGGGCGAGCGGCGACAGCTGCCTCAAGAACTTTTGGATGGCTATATAAAATGCCTTCCACTTCGATAGATGAAATGTTTTCCCCGCCTGAAATAATGATATCTTTGGAGCGGTCTTTTAGCTCAATATAGTTGTCAGGATGCCAGACCCCTAGATCGCCGGAATGAAACCATCCCCCGGAGAATGCTTCTTTTGTTGCTTCTGGGTTTTTCAGGTAGCCTTTCATTACGTCATTCCCACGAAAGAAAACCTCTCCCATTGTCTCTCCGTCTTTTGGAACCGGTTCCAACGTGTTGGCATCGGCCACCATGAGAGCCTCTAACACATGATAACGAACTCCTTGTCGGGCCTTTAATGCGGATCTGTCAGCAATAGTCTGATTGTCCCAGTTTGAATGCCATGCGCTCACTACTGATGGGCCATAGGTTTCTGTCAGTCCATAAACATGTGTGACATCAAAACCTTGGTTTTCCATCGCCTCTATTACAGCGGCGGGTGGCGCTGCGCCCGCGGTCATTGCTCTTACCGGGTGGGTAAGGGGTTTTCGAACATTAGCGGGTGCATTCGCTATCATGTTTAATACTATAGGTGCGCCGCAGAAATGAGTGATGGAATATTGTGCTATAGCCTCGAATATGGGTTCGGGTTCTACGCGCCGTAAGCATATATTAGTGCCGGCGAGGGCTGCGATCGTCCATGGAAAGCACCATCCATTGCAATGAAAAAGTGGAAGTGTCCAGAGGTAGACAGGGTGGTGCTGCATATTCCACACCATTAAATTGCCAATTGCGTTTAAAAACGCTCCGCGATGATGGTAAACAACACCTTTGGGATTACCAGTTGTGCCGGATGTGTAGTTTAATGAGCACGCATTCCACTCATCGGTTGGCCAGGACCAAAGATATTTCGGGTCGCCGTTAGAGATGAAGTCTTCGTATTCGATTTCGCCGATTAATTCTCCACCCTCATAAGTCAGATCGTCTACGTCAATTACGTAAGGCTTTGTTTTTGTTTTGGCGAGGGCAGATTTAATTGTTGAGCTAAATTCCCTATCTGTGAGGAGGACTTTAGCTTCTCCGTGCTCTAAGATAAATGCGATCGCGTCGGCATCTAACCTGACATTTATTGTGTTTAACACTCCCCCCATCATGAGTACACCGAAGTGCGCCTCAATCATTGCCGGAACGTTAGGGAGTACCGCCGCAACGGTGTCGCCACGTGTTAGTCCGTGTTGTTTTAATGCCGACGCCAGTTGACGACATCGACCATATGTATTGCGCCAATTCCGCTGAATCTTTCCATGGATGACGGCGATATGGTCGGGATAGGTTGAAGCTGTCCGCTCAATAAAACTTAACGGTGTGAGCGGCTGGTGATTGGCAGGGTTTCTATCAAGATCTGTTTCGAAAGGATTTGTCACGTTTGTGGGTCCGGTCGAGTTAAAAATTATTGTTCAAGAATACGTAGATCTGGTCCAAGAACAAGATGGGCTGTTGAAATTTAAATTAATGGTGGTTTAAAGAGATTAAGATGTAAAAATAGATAGGAATAGATATCCGAACCCTATTATTCCTGCGATGAAGAAGAACCCGCCCAACCAAGAACTACTTTTTCTCAGTTGGATCAGCCAGTGTAGATCACGCAAAGGTGCTTTTCTTTTCACTACTCTTTAGAACCAAATTGGGTTTAGTGAATGTGTGTTTTTATAGTGAACCAATTAGTGAGATATGAAAACTCACATAAGAGTAACAATAATCAGTCCGTTTTGTTTTTATTGTATGAAAAACACACGAATTGTTATGATGAAATTAATACAACAAAAATTGCGGTAGTGAAACTAATCTGTGGTATACGGGTTTATGAAATGAGATATAAAAACAAGCAGTGGAGGGTTAAATGAATTTTAGTGTCAGGTCAGTGGTCGCCACTGTCTTTAGCATCTTGTTACTGATGTTTGTGGCTGGTTGTGGGGGAAATGTAAGTACGGGGAGCAAAGTTAGTAATCCTGGGAAGCCCGCCGTGTCAGCGAAGTCGAAGGCGACACAAGTAAAATTGGCGCGAATGGGCGAGATGTGTGAACACAATATCGCTATAAAAGGTCTTGCCAAAAGTGGAACCACAAGAGACGTTGGATGGCGTGCAAGTAAGATTAGTGGTTTAGCCAAAAAACTTAAATATGGCTCTGTGGCGTTCTATGCCGGTCAGGTTAAGGAAGCCGCGTATGGTGGTAAGGTATCAGGGATAAAAACTTTAACA
>CAYPNT010000104.1:0-8594 GCA_964412235.1 uncultured Rhodospirillaceae bacterium | reverse complement strand
GGAATTGAGAACGCTCATCTCATTGGTCATTCGCGCGGGGGCTATTTGACGTGTCGCTTGACCGTTGAACACCCGGAATTGGTTCAATCATGTGTGATTGTGAGTAGCAACACCTGTGCTCCAGGTACAGGTACAAATGAAATGGTCTTCACTAATAACCCACAACCTCCCTTGACCCGAGAAGGTCAGCGTTGGGTGCTCGAGCGTTACTCATATAGCCCAGAGTGCGTGACAGATGATTGGCTGGATGCACTAACGGATATCGCACAGCAGCAGAAATACGCTGAAACTATTGATAAAATGATTAATCAAGGATTGATGTGGAGCCGGTTTTTACCGGGACTGCAATCAGACAAGGAAGAAATGTTTCGTGTGCTTTCCGGTCGGGGTATTCAAAGACCGGTAATGCTGGCTTGGGGAAACGAAGACCTTACGGTTTCGCATACGCAAACGCTGGAACTTTATAAAATCCTGGGCGCTAAGGAGCGTCGGTGCCGGTGGCAAATTTTTAATCAGGCGGGACATTTCTGCTTTCGTGAGCAGCGGAAGCGTTTCAATGAAGTTGTTCAGAGTTTCATTGCTTCGGCATAAGGAGGGTGTCATGGATTTTTCACAAGCTAAGTTCGTAGACGTTGATGGAATACGGACGCGTTACTTTGACGCCGGGGAAGGTGAACTCGTAGTCTTATTTCACGGCGGTAATTTTGGTTCGGCTCACGGCGCCGACTGCGCTGCGGACTGGAATTTAAATTTTGATGCATTGTCAAAGGAATGTCGGGTAATTGCTGTTGACAAGATTGGACAGGGGTATACGGACAACCCAAAAACGGATGATGCGTATACGATGGAAAGCGTGGTTAATCATGCACTTCGTTTTTTAGAGGTGTTGGACCTAAATGACTGTAATATTGTCGGTCATTCGAGGGGCGCATACCTTACGTGCCGAATGACGTTGGAAGAGCCCTCTAGAATCAAATCGAATATAATGGTTGATACAGCTACATTGGGCCCGGGACAGGGGCGTAATCATATTGTCTTTGCAGACACTCCTAAACCCTATTTAAGTCGCGATAGTCAACGGTGGGTGATGGAAAAATACTCCTATAATCCGAAGTGTGTAACCGATGATTGGTTAGACGAGCTCGTACGCGTAGCAGAGTTACCCAAATACAAAACATCAGTTGAAAAAATGGAATATCAGGGCCTGGATCAAAAAGTTTTTCTGCCCAGTCATGGGCGGCAAAAGGTAGAAACTTATGATTGGCTTATGGACCGTGGTACGGGTCGTCCCAATCTGCTCATATGGGGCTTAAACGATCCCACTGCGACCTTAGATCAGGGGTTTGTTTTGTTCGATATGATAGCCCATAAGGAACCCCGTACAGATATGCATGTATTTAATGAGGCCGGCCATTTTACGTATCGTGAACACCCAGAGGCTTTCAATAGGCTGGTTTTAGATTATGTGAATAACCTCTAAGGACCTCGTCGGGTTTTAACCGGGGGGTCCCGTTATTGTTACTGAGGAGTCCGTCGAGCAAGTGTCGATGCTTTTTTTGATAGTAAGTAAGCCCGCTGTATATATTCCTTACCAGTGGTCCTCAAAATAACCAAGTTAAACAGAAGCTATGGGGGTATAAGTTTATCCTGTTGTGGGGTGTAACTTTTTCGAGCAATAAAAACCCGTTATTGGCAAGACCTGCCCCCGGAAACACCGACATGGGATGGGTTAAAACCCGTGATAAAATTGAGTAATTTATCCGACTTTTTATGGTCTAATCATCTTAATTTGGTTAGCTAGCTCTTTTGCTTTCTTGTAGAACGTTTGGGTCAGCGTAAGCCTTGATCCAATGTTGAATCGTATCCATGCAAATGGGATCCAAGTCGGTACGAGGTTCGGGATCATAATCCCAATTATTATATTCATCTACTCCGCGAACCAATGTGGCTGTGCGCCGGCCGATTACACAGCGCGTTTTCGTGGGCAAAAAAGTAAACGACATGCCGAGACGACGGTCATCTGAAATATTGGGGCCGGATGAGTGGAGCATGCGTTCATGATGCATTGAGAACTGTCCAGCTTTTAGCGGCATTGATACCGCTGTGCTGTCGTCGAGACCTACTATAGTTTGTCCACGAGCCAATAAATTGTCCGTATCGTAGGTTTCTTGATGTTTCTGATCAGCCCATTTGTGGCTGCCAGGAAGCACTCGCATACATCCGTTCTCAGGGGTCGCGTCGGTAAAGCCAAGCCAAAGCGTTATGACGTCATGAGGGTCAAGACCATAGTAGGCGGAATCCTGGTGCCAGGACACAAACTTTCCATCATGGGCATCCTTAAACCAAAATGTTGAGAGGTAGACAAGAATGTTTGGCCCAATAAGGTCTTCGACAGCGTCGAGTATCTTTGGATGACGCGTGATATCCCACAACCACCTGAAGGCGAGGTGGCATTTGACACGTACATACTTGGAAATCTTATCGTCTATAGTGGCTTCATATGCTTCTAGTTTGTCCCGGCAGTCTCTCGCTTCTTCAGCTGTTAGGCAATCAAACGCGTGTACATATCCATCGTTCCAAAACTGATCGATTTGATCTTGGGTAAGAACATTAGGCATAGGAACTCTCCGCAAGAAATTTCAGTGTTTATTAAACAACCAATGTCACCGTGACACAATCAAGATATGATCGACGTTGGAGGTATGGATGCAATGGATGCTGAGTTCAAAATTTTTAGTTTAGCTGACGTCCCGGAAACGCTCATGTCTGAAGGGAGGGGGATCCAAAAACACATGGTCAATTCCAGTTGTGGAACGGAGAATATAGACGTCCACCTAAACGTGTTGAAGGTAGGGGAACCGGGGGGGCGGTACCATTTACACACAAATTCTGACAATGTTTACATTGTAAAATGCGGTGTGGGCTCTCTGGTTTATGAAGGAGTAACGCATAAAATTAAAGAAGACGATGTGATATACATACCGGCGGGCCACAAACATTCCCTGACAAACTCTGGTTTGGTTCCTCTTGAGCTTTTTGAGATATATACGCCCGCAGGTAAGAACTTTGACTTCGTAATTGTGGAAGGCAGCGAAAATGAGCCTTGATAGTGTTTTGTTTGTTCCTTATCGACAAACTCTCGATCTCCTGACCATTGAAGACGCGATGCGTGTGTGCGAGGAGGTGTATCTCATGCATGCCCGAAAAACTGTACAGTGGTCTGCGCCGCCCTCATGGAAGCTTGATGTCGGCGAGCCATGGTACAACCACTGGCATGTAAAGGGAGCCTTTCTGCCGGACATTCCCACGACCGGTGTGCGTATGTATAATTATTATGATGACGGCCAAAGAAATACTGTCGGCTCGTTGGAATGCGCGCGCTACATACTTTTGACCGATCCCTCGAGTGGGCACGCGAAGGCAATTATAGAGGAGCACTGGTCGTATGCGATACGCAGTATCGCAGCAGCTGTTTTGCCACTTAAATGGTTGGGTCCGGTGGAACCGAAAGTTCTTGGTTTAGTGGGTGTGGGAACCATGGGGCTAAATGCGCTTCGGTGTCTTACCGCCATGTATGATTTTGAAAAAGTAATCTGTACTTCTCGCGGGGAGAAAACGCGGGGGGACTTTGCTAAAAAATGGTCTGAAAAACTTGGTATAGAATTCGAGGCAGTAAACAGTATTGAAGAAGTGGTTCGGAGGGCTGATATTGGTGTCGGAGGGACTACTTCTACCGATGTTGTGGCGCGAGAAAATTGGGTGAAACCGGGCGCAACTTATATATCGTTGGCGCGACGTGAAATGGATCCTGTGGGGTGGAGCCGTTTCGATAAGGTGGTCATCGACGACTGGGATGCGAACATGATGAACCGAGAATTTGTTGAGTTTATAGAACAGGGAATGTTTTCTAGATCTCAACTTCATGGAGAAGTTTGTGATGTTGTTGCAGGAAAAATCTCTGGTCGTGAAAGTGTTGATGAGCGGATCCTAATCCATACCACGGGACTGGTATCCCAGGATATCGCAATCTGTCACCACATCTTCCAGGAAGCTCAGCAAAAGGGACTCGGGGTGAAATTGCCGCCTACGGGCGATTAGATTTTTGTCCACAAAGTGTAAAAGTGTGTTTATGTGGAACTAGCGATGCCGCCACCAGCGCGATCTGTTGGCCCTTGCATGCGCATGTGTTGTGGAAGAGGTCTCCATGAATCAACCATCAACCACAGACGTAACAGGTGGCGTTTCAAGTTGGGGTCTTTTGGGTCAGTGTAGTTAGTGCGGGCATGCAGAATTACTCGATTATTTAAGAACTGGATGTCTCCGTGTTTAAAATCCATCTGTATACAAACGTCTGGGCGCTGAGCAATCTCACCTACCAGCGCTAGGGCCTCATGCTCTTCGTCTGTCATCACTATTTCGTGGTTCATCGCAGCAAGACGGACAGAAATTGGAAGAAAATGACATATCAGACTTCCGGCGTCTTCCGCGAAAACTGGTATGCGATAAGTTGGTGCTTTCTCCGCTCCGCCATAATCGACCTGCCGTCGGCTATATATAAAACCCTCGTAAAGCGTTTTCATTAACTCTGGACGCTCTTCCAGGATGATATTATGAATGTTTAGAGAGCTTGCAATCTTGCTGAGACCCCCGACTTCTGCGGGTTGAAGGCATAATAGCCCGGCGATATCGGTCGGATCCATGTGCATTTCGAGCTCACCGCCAGCGGTGTAATATCTATCTCGCTCCCCAAGGTCTTTAACATGCCCCAACCGATCCCCACGAAAGCTTTGGGAGACACCCGTGCCGAGGTGGGTTCCTATTCCCCAAAATGCTATTCCTAATTCTTCTTCGTCGTAGCCGGAATTTCCAAGTCCTTTTAAAAGCACAAAACCCCTACCTTTTTCCAATATTTGTTTTATTTGAGCGAGGTCATCGGTTAAAGAAGGAAGGTCGAAATCTGATGCCGTCACATCGTCCAATTTTTTGCCATGTGCTCTAATTTTATTAACTGCCAAGTTGATATCTCTTCGCGCAGGTTCTGAAAGAACGTGGACCCAGTCGTCGCGACCAGAAAATTCCTTAGCAGTCCAAACTTGGTTTCCTTCATAAGCTCTAACGTGTTTCCGTACCATAGGCCGCACCAATGTCTATTTCTCTTCCATAGTATCCTGTCTGTGCAACCAATTCCAAGAGCGATGAAAACTATAGTTTGTCTTGACCACGGTATTTCTTGAGGGAATTGTTGGGCCATGTTTGTTTATCTATTCCGATAGAATGGGGTCCTCGTGGCGCGTCTGCATAAAAATATGGAAATATATGACTATATTATCGTGGGTGCCGGCTCTGCCGGGTGTGTGTTAGCTAATAGACTTAGTGCCGAGCCAAATGTCCGTGTATTGCTACTAGAGGCGGGCGGACGGGACAAATCCCCCTGGATACATATGCCATTAGCTATGCGTCCAAACTCTCGACGGAAGAGTTTGAATTGGGGCTACAGAACTGAACCTGAACCCCAATGTTATGGCCGCCAAATTCCGTTCCCACGAGGTAAAGTCATAGGCGGGACTTCATCAATAAATGCCATGATCTATGCTCGCGGTCATCCCTTGGACTATGACGGGTGGAGGCAAAAAGGGCTTACGGGTTGGGGGTATTCTGATGTACTTCCCTTTTTTAAAAAGTCTGAAGGAAGTTGGCGAGGTCAAAATGAATTCCACGGCGGCGAAGGACCTCTAAAAACTTCACCTCCTGGCATACGCAGCCCACTTTACAAGCTCCTTGCGGAAACAGGAGAAAAGTTGGATTACCCTATAATCAATGATTATAACGGCGGAAGTTATGAGGGTATTGCCGAACCTGATTTTACGATAACGAATGGTCGGCGCGCGTCATCGGCAAGTAGTTTTCTAGCGCCTGTGATCCATAGAAAAAATTTAACAATAGAAACTGAGGCGCGCGTTCTCCGTGTTTTAATTCAACGCAAGGCTGTAACAGGCGTAGAATATCGGCAGAAAGGTGAAGTATTTGCCGCGTCCTCAACCAGAGAAGTAATACTTTCAGGCGGAACATATAATTCT
Source organism: uncultured Rhodospirillaceae bacterium (assembly GCA_964412235.1). Taxonomy (GTDB): domain Bacteria; phylum Pseudomonadota; class Alphaproteobacteria; order MPNO01; family UBA830; genus JAYZQT01. Next base: position 2,517 of record CAYPNT010000104.1, on the reverse strand, counting down.
CCACATTTGCTTATGTTATCGGGGATTGGTCCAGCAGAGCTGCTTCGCAAGCATGGGGTGGAGGTTATTGTGAACAACGCCTCTGTCGGTGAAAATCTGCAAGAACATGTCAACACATTTCTAAATTTCAGTTGTAACAAGCCAATTTCATTTGAGTCCCAAATGCGTTTCGACCGTATCGGAGGCACTATTATTAATTGGCTCGGGTTTAAGCGGGGGCAGGGCGGTGGAATGCCGATACAATGCATCGCATTTCTTCGAACTCAACTAGAAAGTGAACGGCCAGATATTGAACTTCTGGTTAGCCCGATCGCACCGAATACTCGGATGTGGTTCCCCGGCATCAGAAAATCGATTGGCCATCAGTTTTCGAGCCGCGTGGCGGTGCTTCACCCAAAAAGTCGTGGTCGGGTATCATTGCGATCGGGTGATCCCATGCATCCGCCAGAAGTTTTATGGAACCTTTTTGCAGATCCTACGGATTTACGAGTATTGCGAGATGGATTTAAGGCTGTCAGAAAGATATTTTCCACTGAACCATTGGCGAACTTTATTGAATCGGAGGTCAGGCCGGGTCCATCAGTTCGGAGTGATGATGAGATTGAGGAATTTTTGCGGCGGCATTGTGAGACGGCGCAACATCCGGCGGGAACTTGCCGGATGGGTGCGGACGATCAATCAGTAGTTGATGACCAACTCCGTGTCCGCGACGTAGAAGGTCTTCGTGTAGCCGATTGCTCTATTATGCCCGATGTCGTTGGGGCTAATACAAATGCTCCGACAATTATGATTGCGGAGATGGCTTCAGACATGATTATCTTCTCAAATAGGAACAAATAATTTCCAAAAAGTTAACCTCTACTCTTCTCTATGAGTGTTTCGACAAGTATGAGGAATTGTTTGAGATTTATTTTGATTGATGGCACGTCATTAGTTGTCCTTTTTCTTGGTCCATCCATTTCGGGCTACATAATCCGTAGCTTGTTCTCTTTCGAACTCAGCATGATCAACGTAATTTTCATACAAATTTCAAAATATAGTCTTGGTTACACAATGCTTATCAGGCTGAAAGTAGAAAAGACACTACAGATGTTTTCTGATTTTCTTTTGGACTCTGGCGCCGCACTTTCGCCGCGACAACCAGCGCCCACCCTCCATCCAAAATGTCTCTAGAGGTCTCGTGCCAAGTGTCTGGAATTCTCGCGCAATGACAGAGGACAACCAGTTGGTTATAATTTTGATAGCCGTCGCGGTATGAAGGAAACAAGATGGGCGACAAACCGCACATCATGATAGCCGGGGCTGGTGTCGGGGGACTGACCGCGGCGCTTGCACTGCTACAACGTGGTTTTGAGGTCGATGTTTACGAACAGGCCCCGGAGCTGACCGAGATCGGAGCCGGTTTTCAAATCAGCGCTAACGGCACGAGGGTCCTGTACGAGCTTGGGCTTGGGCCGGCTATTGAGGCGATCTGTTGGGTGCCTGACGGAAAAGAAATCCGGATTTGGGATACTGGCGAGGCCAAGAAGTTATTCGATCTTGGGGCAGAATCGGTCGAACGTTATGGTTTTCCCTATTACACGTTTCATCGTGCGGATTTACAGGGTGTGCTAGCGGCCGCCGTGCGCGCACGAAAGCCCGACGCAATTCACTTAAACAATAAATGTTCAGAGGTCGAGCAGGATGGGGAAGGCGTTACGCTCCGGCTTGAGAATGGACAAACCGCACGTGGCGACGCCTTTATCGGCGCCGATGGGGTGCATTCGACTGTCCGCCAAAGTCTGTTCGGAGCAGATAATCCAAGGCCCACCGGTTGCATGGCGTGGCGTGGAGTAATCCCAACGGAATGTATTCCCAAGGGGCTGATCCGCCCGGTCGGCACAAACTGGGTTGGACCAGGTCGACACGTCGTCCACTACTTTCTGCGCCGGGGCGAGTTGCTAAACTTTGTCGGTATCGTGGAGCGAGACGACTGGCACGAGGAATCATGGAGCGCACTTGGCACGCACGACGAATGCCTCGCCGACTTTGAGGGCTGGCATGAGACCATCCAGGTCATGATCCGCAATATACAAACACCATTCAAATGGGCGCTGCTCGATCGCGACCCGATGGATTGTTGGAGCGTTGGTCGAGTTAGCCTCTTGGGTGATGCCTGCCACGCGACGTTACCATTTCTAGCGCAAGGTGCAGTGATGGCGATTGAGGACGCAATGGTCCTCGCGCGGTGTTTAGACGGTCACGACGATATTGAGGCCTCACTAGTGCGGTATCAGGATATCCGCATGGAACGCACCGCGCGGGTTGTTATTGAATCAGCGGCCAACACCAAGCGATTTCACAACCGGACCCTAGCCAACCCCATAAAAGCGGGAGAATATCTCCAAGAAGAATGGCTCCCGGAACGGGTCCGCGAACGTTATGATTGGCTCTTTGTTTATGATGCTAAGACGGTCGAAACCTGATTGGAACCTAAGCTTAAATGCGATCGGGTCTTTCGGCGGTATACATTACCCA
>CAYPNT010000103.1:0-8680 GCA_964412235.1 uncultured Rhodospirillaceae bacterium | reverse complement strand
CAGTGTCGGCTAAGTCGAAGGCAACACAAGTAAAATTGGCTCGCATGGGGGAAATGTGTGAACATAATATTGCTATTAAAGCTCTCGCCAAAAGTGGAACCACACGAGACGTTGGATGGCGTGCGAGTAAGATTAGCGCTCTAGCCAAGAAACTTAAGTATGGGTCCGTGGCGTTCTATGCGGGTCAGGTTAAGGAAGCCGCATATGCTGGCAAGGTTTCAGGAATTAAAACGTTAACGGGTGCAGTTTCGGCAAATATAAAATTGGATCGAAGCAAAAAGACGTATGGAAAATGTTCCTGCAAGAAAGTTTTTAAGTGCAAGAACAAGAAGAAAAAGAAGAAGTAGTTAAAGATTAAAAAGACCCGATAAGATATCGATAACAATAGCAAAAGGGGAGGTTCTCTTGAGCCTCCCTTTTTGTATGGTTCAAAATTTCGCGGAATGATTTTCGAGTACCGGCCGGCGGTAAAAATTAATAACTTTCATTCCAATGTACCATTGGCAAACCAGCAACAGGCGAATTAAAATAGGGAATGTTTGTCCCTCTTAGGCTGCCCACGTAGACAGTTTTAAGGTCAGAACGGCCGAAAGTGATGGAGGCACACCATGTCGCAATCTTGCCTCCACACTGCAATAGTAGCTCTACATCAACCTTACCGGTTTGAAAGGCATCGTCTATTAGGTGAACTTCTTCGGGGTTTGAATCATCGAAAATTAGCTGAATGTCGCCATTGGGTTTTATTGCAAATATTCCATCACTCATGACGTATGTGCCCCAAAGGTTACCAAAAGCATCAAAAGCGATACCGTCTATAAACCGGCCATGGTCATTGGGTCCATATACTTCTTTATTTGAGAGGCTGCCGTCTTTGCCAATTTTATAACGGATAATATTTCGGCCACACGTTTGAACCACGTATAGATACTCTTCGCGAGCATCTAATTTACACTCATTAGCAAAGTGTACCCCATCCGCCACTATACGAACTGGTTTTCCTTCCTCATAAAGTAGAATTCGCCCATCGCATACGTTATTCCTTATGGCTTTAGGCCAATCATGCATCATTGTAGATACGGTGATCCAAATTCTGCCCGTGCTGTCCCGCGCGACAAAATTGACCTTTCCGATATTTTCTCCGTCAATCCTATCAAACAAAAGTGTAGTTTCGCCTGTCCGCGTCATTCGTTCGAGGCAATCAGTTCCAAAATTTGAAATAAGAATGTCTCCATTGGGCAAAAATGCGAGCCCATTCGGTAACGTCCCGTCAACGAACTTCGTAGCGCCATCGCTTGTTGACGCGAAAACTTCAGCATTGTGAGACTGCGTTATTATTTGTTGTGTTCCATCAACGCCTATCTTAACAACACCGCCTCGGGCATCAGCAGACCATAGAGTTCCATTTTTTTCGGCTAGAATACATTCCGGGCGTTGGAGTCCCTCTCCGAGAAATCGAAAATCACTCTCTGTCACTCTGAAATTGTTGATTGGATTTCTTGGCATATCAGAACCTTTTTAAATACTTACTAAGAGATCAGAGCAACGCATATTCATCATTCACAGCGTAAATGGATTTTTGCGTCATACACTTCCTTCAATCTAAAGTTATTATCAAATAACAAAATGCTTAATCATTTGAGCGTTTGGCGGCTCTTCATAAGCTTTTCGATATAATAGGATGCGTAATGGATAGGCTCGTATTTGGGTGGGTTCGATTTGGACTGGCAGGTATCTAAACATTTGATTTCGGCATCATAATTTGTGGAATGAAAATATGCCACGGACAGGCGCTCGCTTAGTGCCTGACTTCGCGGTGGATTTACCACCCGATGGAGGGTTGATTTCCAGCGATCATTTGTCCACCGCGCCATGCAATCTCCAATGTTGACAACGAATGTCCCTGGCTTTGGATGCACGTCAAACCAATTTCCATTACTATCCATTACCTGCAGCCCGCCCGGTGTGTCCTCACCATAGAGTATTGTTAATGTGCCGTAATCTGTGTGGGCGCCAGATCGAAGTTGGCCAGGAACTGGAGCATGTTGTTGCGCCGGGTATTTATTAAGGCGCATGTGGGCCCCTGTTTTATTTATTTTATCGTCAAAATAATTTGGATTTATTTTAAGCGCGAGGGCAAATAGATGCATTAACCGGTTCGCTAAATTCGTCAAGCTCGAATGATATTCTTCTAACGTGGCCCGGAAGCCAGAAGGCCTAACTGGCCAAAGGTTTGGTGCGTAAAAATAATGACCGAGCCCTTCGGTATAATAGGGGTCGTCGTCGGCATAATTAAACCCGCCCATACCAAAGCCCTCTTGAAGGTCGGGAGGACTTGCGCCGTCTTTAGTAGAAGAAAGGGATTGTTGGGCCGGTGGGTCATATCCCCTCGTGATTTCCGGAAGGGGGCGCTTTACTTTCATCTTCTCTTCTAAGGGCAATTTGAAGAAGTCGTATGCCTCATCGCGGAGCCGCTGCACCAGAGCAGGGGGGACTCCATGCCCAATTATATGGAAAAATCCAACAGTTTCTAACGCCTGAGTGACAGTTTTAACAAGCTCTTCGGTCCCATGACTGTTGCTGTTTACCAAGGTTTCTAGGTCAATCAATGGAATTACATTGTTCATCAGCAGAGGTTAGGGTCCGTATTCACTGAAATCAACCTTGGTGCAACTTGAGGTTCGGCTTAGGTTTAGGGAATGATAGGTTGACAGTCATTTTTTCGAGCTTGGCATAGAAATCTTCCCGTTAATCCTTATCCACTTCACGCGTAATGAAATTTTCATCACGGTATATTCATGCTATCTGGGCCGGAATATTAGGATGGCGGTGAGATATTTACGCTGCTTTGACTCGGACTGTCTGGTTGTCGTTGCCCTCTTGCCGGTTGCGCCTTTTAGCGTTTTTGCGAACTCGGCGGCGACGTTTTTGTCCGGAAGGTCGACTGGCTTTCGGCTGTTTTCTAGTTCGCTTGATATTGGGTCTATTATTCTGCCAAACCTCAACATTAATATCTGAATTGTCCGTGTCGATGATCAGGGGTGCTCGGGTCAGTTTTTCAATGTCCCTTAAAAGTTCTTTTTCAGCGGGATCGCAAAACGAGATAGCCACTCCTGTTTTACCGGCCCGTGCCGTGCGGCCTATCCGGTGGACGTAGGCTTCAGGTGCATTGGGGAGTTCGAAATTAATAATGTGGGAAATGTCCTCCACATCAATGCCGCGGGCAGCAATATCCGTAGCGACTAGTATTTTTGCCTTGCCTGATTTAAACGAAGAAAGTGCTTTTTCACGTTGATTTTGAGTTTTATTACCATGGATTGCGGTCGCGGACAGTCCTGCCTTTTCCAGTGAAATATGTACTTTGTCTGCGCCCCGTTTTGTACGAACGAAAACAATAGCTCGTTCGACGTCGTCGGAGGATAACAGTGTCCTAAGTTTTTCTCGTTTTGCGGAGTGATTAATATAAATTAACTTTTGATCGATCAGCTCGATTGGTTGCGCCGATGGTGCCACAGAAATTTCGATTGGTTTTGTGAGGAAATTATTTGCGAGGGCTCTGATTTGTTTGGGCATCGTCGCGGAAAACATCATAGTCTGTCGAAGATCGGGTAGCTTTGTCATAATCTTTCGGATATCGGGCATGAATCCGAGATCAAGCATTTGATCACCCTCATCTAGAACTATGGCTGCAGTATCATCAAGGCGGACCGCGCCATTTGATATGTGGTCGAGGAGCCGCCCGGGCGTTGCTACGGCAATATCTACGCCCCGAGCCATTTTTTTTATTTGTGGGCCGGGTCGGACGCCACCAACAATTAGAGCAATTGAATGATTAATGAACTGACCGTATATCCTGATGCTGTCGGTTATTTGATTGGCGAGTTCCCTGGTTGGCGCAAGAATTAATGCCCGGCAGCCCTTTTTAGGCGCGCGCGCCGGGTTCGTATTTAGCTTGTGGAGAAGGGGTAGGACAAAGGCGCCCGTCTTCCCGGTGCCGGTCTGTGCTATTCCTACTATATCCCTCGCTGAGAGCATTGCGGGGATTACTTTTGCCTGTATGGGCGTCGGGTTTGTATACCCTTCGGCAATTACTGCTCGAAGGATTGGTTCGGCAAGGCCGAGGTCTTTAAAGTTGCTCAATAGTTTCTTTCAATACTCGCCGCAGCCGGAGCCGCAGCGCGTCCCGTCGTGGCGATGGTTTATAATGAGTAGCCCACGTAGCAAGCTGCCTGTTTTATTTCCCCGCGGACAGAATCCTGGGATTTTTTAAGGCAATAATCGGTTTGAAAATTGTCCTGGTTGATATCACCGCTGATGTTATTGCATCTCTACGCGAGGCCAACGCAGGTGGTTACTGTCACAGTTGCCCCTTAATAGCAAAATTTAAATTTTATTTTTTCGGAGCTTTTAGCCATTGGCTCATACGGATGGTCTGTTTTAAGGTGACCCTTTAAGGGTAACGCTGGGTTATAATTTAGAATCAAATTTTTCTCATTGTTGAATTCTAAGTACTCGCACCTTCTATGCTAGAATTGTCGCGCCCTACAATCAAACCTCAGGGAACAAGGAGTATGAGAGGTTGCTGGAGGCCCGGACCAGATTCGAACTGGTGTAAACGGATTTGCAATCCGCTGGATAGCCTCTCTCCCACCGGGCCTAAACAAACTGAGGCGCGGTATATAAGCGGCGTGACCTAACTGGTCAACAATTACCCTTTTACTCTTAGTATTAGGTTGTCGGAATAGATCTATTAATATACTTAAATTATAAGAGTTTATGATAGCCAATGTATTTAGATAACAAAAATACCATCGGTCATTGAACTAGTGTCAAAAAATTCGATTGGAGTGTAATTATTAGATGCCCGATTTTGTGTCTCTTCGCCGTACAATGGTCGATACTCAACTTCGAACAAATAAGGTTACGAACCAATTGGTGCTCGATTCAATGGGTGAAATTCCAAGAGAGACATTTATCCCTTTAGACTCCTCCAATTTTGCCTACGTGGACGAGCACATATACATTGGTCCGGGTAGAAGTATGGTGCAACCTATGGTTTTGGCACGCATGATACAGGCAGTGGAAATTTCGTCAGAAGCGGTCGTTCTCGATATTGCCTGTGGGTCGGGTTATTCCTCCGCTGTATTGGCTCGGATTGCGCGAGTAGTCGTTGCCCTCGAGAGTGATGAACAACTATCTAGGATTGCTGCGGCTCAAATTACGACGTTGGGCTTGGATAATGTTGTTCTCGAGAATGGCTCTATCAAAGAGGGTTGGCCGGATCAGGCGCCATATGATGTCATAATGATAAATGGTGCATGTGAAGAGATACCGGAGAAAATTTTTTCCCAGTTGGCTGATGGGGGAAGGTTATGTGCGGTCACTCGTGATAGGAACGAGTGTTGTGTAGTTAGAATGTGGGATAAGGTGGGTTGCGGCCTTTCTAGTCGAATTTTATTTGATGCTGATGTCCCACTTTTGCCTGAATTTCAGCGCCCAAATAGGTTTTATTTTGGATGATTAGAAAAATTTTTATATCTATATTCGTTCTTGCTTTAACAAGTATGTTGCCGCATGAAAGGTGTCTTGCGTTAAACTTGCCAGAAGCGTTGGCTCAAGCCTATCAAAGTAATCCAACATTAGAGGCGGAACGTGCACGCCTTCGTTCCACTGATGAAGGCGTGGCTCAAGCACTGTCGGATTGGCGACCAACGGTCACTGTTTCCGGCAGCTACGGAGCAAAACGTTCAAATTCAACAACAAACGGTCCCTCTAATAAGTCTGCCGAGGTAACTCAACCGTTGACGGGTGCTCTCACAATAACTCAAAATGTTTATAAAGGTGGTCGTATCGGAGCTGCAACTAAGCAGGCAGAGAACGACGTTAAAGCCGATCGGGCAAGGTTATTGGCGACTGAGCAGACTGTCCTCTTTGATACTGCGACGGCCTATGCCAACGTTGTTCGAGACTTGGCTGTGTTAGAACTTAACCAAAATAATGAAGTTGTGCTTTGGCGGCAACTACAGGCTACTCAAGACCGGTTTCAAGTAGGTGAACTCACTCTCACCGACGTTTCACAGGCAGAGTCTCGGTTAGCGCGTGCACAGGCAGAGAGGATTGCTGCGGAAGGTAGATTAAGTACTGCAAGGGCAGTGTTCCAGAACCTTGTTGGATTGGCTCCAACCTCTCTTCAACCAGCAAAACCTCTTGGCGGTATACCGTCGACGCTTAACTCTGCGATAGAAAAAACGAAACGAAATAATTTTAGCATCCTTCGTGCGAGATATTTAGAACGTGCAGCCGGCAATAAAGTGCGGGTAATTTCGGGTGAACTTTTACCGACTGTTTCAATTAATGGATCGCTTGAAGCAAATGATGAAACCACAAATGATCGCAGCGCAAATGAAAAAATGTCAATAACTGCGAAAATTTCTATGCCTTTGTATTCTTCTGGTTCTGTGAGGTCTCGAATAAGAGCTGCAAAACAAACCGTTTCACAACGTAGGGATGAGTATAGCCAGGCTGTGCGCGATGCAGTCCAAAATACGACAGCTGCTTGGCAGACTCTGGAGACAGGAAGGGCTCAAATAAGGGCATATTTCCAGTCAGTTAAAGCCGCTGAAATTGCGCTTGATGGCCTTCGCGAAGAGGCAAAAGTTGGATCTAGAACACTTCTTGACGTGCTGGACGCAGAGCAAGAACTGTTAGATGCTCGCGTTGGTCTCGTTACGGCTAAGCGAGATGAAATCATTGCAAGTTTTGAACTCCGCCGTGCATTGGGAGATTTGACTGCGGCAAAACTAAAACTTCGGGTAAACCTTTATAGAGTGGATGAATATTACCATAAATTTCGGCGTAAATGGTGGGACCTTACTAAAAAATAGCAGGGCGGTATTAGAATTTATTCGGTTCAACTATAATGTGTTTTGTTTACCTTTGTTTTTCAATTATCGTTAAATAACTTTTCTTGAAAGTTTTTCGGGGAAGATTTCTATGATGGCAGAGAACCGGCAACATGAACCTTCGATGGAGGAGATAATGGCTTCAATTCGCCGTATTATTTCCCAAAATGAAGAGGTTTGTGAGGTAAAGGAAGAACCGGCTAAAAATCAGAAGGTTGATGATTCGGAACCGGGTAGAGTTTCTTCGGATAGTTCGGAGACGGAAACTAATGACGATGATGTTTTGCTCCTATCGTGCGAGCTACAAGATGATGGAACGGTCAAAGATTTAAATACAGGTGATATTAAAGAAGAAACGGGGGTGGAAAGCGTATCGGCCGGGGATAACAACACCTTCTTGAAGGCTTCTGGTCCCGCATCGGCGACTTCTTTTTCTCAAATAGCTTCGATAGTAGATGATTACGGGAGAGAACGCGGGACGGTTCTAGAAGAGCAGACGATAGAACATATTGTTAAGGAACTGATGCGACCAATTATAAGGCAATGGTTGGACGATAAACTGCCCACGCTTGTTGAGCGGATGGTTGAAAAAGAGATTAAATCGATAATGCGTGAAGCAGACGAATTGTCACGCGATTGATAAGGCCTGCTGCAATAATTCAGATTCGTATAAAGAAGTTTTACAAAGGTACTTATGGTTTAGTGTCGTCAGATTTTGGCGGGCTGTGTGTTTGGGGTTTAAAAAAATGGCGATAGATAAAACCTACCAATCTTCTGAGGTTGAAAATCGCATTTATAAACTGTGGGAAGCGGCGAGGGCTTTTGACTGCTCGCACAGCCGTGGCGATGAGATTTTAGATAAATCATTTTCTATTGTGATTCCTCCCCCTAATGTCACGGGCAGCCTTCATATGGGACATGCGCTTAACAACACGCTTCAAGATATTCTTGCAAGATATCACCGGATGTTGGGGCGTGACGTATTATGGCAACCGGGGACTGATCATGCGGGGATAGCGACCCAGATGGTTGTCGAACGCCAACTAGCCCTTGAAGGTAAAACGCGACATGATATTGGACGAAAAAAATTTATCGAACGGATATGGAAGTGGAAGGCGGAATCCGGGGGAATAATTACAGAGCAACTCAAAAGACTTGGCGCCTCCTGTGACTGGAGTCGTGAGCGTTTTACTATGGACGAGGGCTTGTCGGACGCTGTTCGTAAGGTGTTCGTGACCCTAAGAAAAGAGGGCTTAATATACCGGGATAAACGCTTGGTTAACTGGGATCCAAAACTCCATACCGCTATTTCTGATCTTGAGGTTGAGCAGAAAGAAGTAGTAGGTAGCCTGTGGTATCTTAAATACCCGATTGAAGGAAAAGAGGGTGCCTTTATTACCGTTGCGACTACCCGCCCCGAGACAATGCTTGGCGATACTGCGGTAGCAGTTCACCCAGAGGATGAACGGTATCGGGGATTGGTCGGGAAAAACGTGATATTGCCGATTGTGAATCGAAAAATACCTATTGTGGCAGATGAGTATTCGGATCCTGATAAGGGCTCAGGTGCGGTAAAAATAACACCAGCCCATGATTTTAATGATTTTGAAGTCAGTCGACGCCATAGTTTGCCAATGATCAATATTTTTGATTTTGACGCCCGTTTAAACGATGAAGTCCCTGCCGAGTTCCGTGGCTTGGAACGAGAAGAGGCGAGGGAACGCGTATTGAATGAAATTCAGCGGCTAGGTTTATTAGGTCCGATTGAAGAAAATCCTATG
>CAYPNT010000102.1:0-8717 GCA_964412235.1 uncultured Rhodospirillaceae bacterium | reverse complement strand
GGGATCAGGCCGATACCGGGGGCGGTTGAGGCCATTTTTTTTGCCTGAAATTTAATAAGGGTAAAAAGTACGCGCCCCGGCGCGAGGGTGGGTCGGAACGCCGGGGCACGATTTTGTCAGCACGGTTTGGGTAGAACCGCCACGGTTTGGGTAAAACCGCAATCAAAGTTCTATATGCTTTCACGCGAATCACAATAAAGACTTACCGAATTCTGGTATAAACCCCTTTTAAAAAATTGGTTCTGCTTGACCTACATAGTTCCGTTGACAACACTAGGTAAATGTCTGCCTTACCGTCACCATATGATTTACTTGGTCTTGAGCGATCAGCAGGCCTTGATGAGATAAAGAAAGCTTACCGGTCGCTTGCAAAAGAACTGCACCCTGATGTCAATTCGGGAAATGAGGCGGCCGCGGAAAAATTTAAAGAGATCACAGCAGCCTATAATCTACTCGCCGATAGAAAAAAAAGGGCTGAGTTCGACCGAAATCAACGAGATCATGCTAATTCATTGCAAGGGGTGCAGCCGTGGCAAAAGGGCGGTTCGTGGTTTGATTTTGAAATTGACGAGACCACTGGCGAGAGGACAATCGATCTATTTGGTGACGTCGCGGGAACTAGGCTCGGACGTGTTAAAGGAGCGGCGGCGACGTCCCTTTGGATGAAGGGTGAAGACATTGCTGAAACCCTTCAAATTTTTCATTCGGAAGCGGATAAGGGAATTTGCAAACTCGTGACCACGATGACAGGTTTGACCGTCGCCGTTGACATCCCAGAAGGGGCAACAGATGGCGATATAGTGACCCTAAAGGGATTTGGTATTGAGGGTTTCGGCGGGGGACCTCCTGGCGATCTCAATGTAATATTAAGCGTGGTCTCTGACCCATCAATAGAACACTAAAACGAATGTCTATAAAAGACTTGCAGCATATTCCATAGCCTAGTCAGGAAAATTTTCTTGCGCTGCGCAGACATCCACTCCCGCTGCACGCTCAAACAAACGAATAATTTGTGTAATATCCACGTCGTCACCCAACTCGTTTAACGCGGACCTAAAAACCTCGCGAGCGTAATTACCAGTAGCTAAGGGAATTTGCATGTCTTGACCCAGCTTGGTGGCCAGAGTTAAATCCTTGTGCATAAGAGCGAGCCCAAAATTCTGGTCTTTACGGCCCGGAATAACGTATTTTGGTAGTGTAGTATCAGCCACAAAACCTCGCGCAGAGCTTTTTGAAAGTACTTCAGAAAATTTTAAGGGTTCAATCCCAACTTTTGTTGCTAGTGCGAGCCCCTCAAAGGTTGCCAATCTAATACAAGATGAAATCATATTATTAATTAATTTCATTGCGTGCCCTGTTCCATTCCCACCAACATGAAAAATATTTGGGCTAATTACTTCTAGAGTGGGCTTAACAGCATCAAAGTCCTCGGTCGCTGCTCCCACCATAATAGCGATCGTTCCTTGTTCGGCACCTACCACCCCACCGGAGACGGGAGCATCAACAAATTTTATCCCAACGCTATCTAACTTCACAGCTAACTCTTTTGTGGCCAACGGGTCTCCCGTGGTCATGTCTATTATTACAGTACCTGGCTGTCCGAAATTAGACAGCCCGTCATCACCAAACAAAACCTCTTCCACTTGGGAGGAAGTAGGCAAACACGTTACAATAATGTTCGCACCACACGCGGCTACGCCGCCTGGTCCTTTGACACCGACCGCGCCCTCCGAGGATAATTTTTGGACCGTCACTGGGTTTATATCCCAGACGTGTAATGTATGTTCACGCATTAACCGCCGCGCGAGTGCGGCACCCATATTACCCAATCCAATAAAGCCTATATCTGACAACTCCTCATTCCTCCTTGTGACGCCGCTATTGGCCGGCAAAGTTAAATTTGAGCTTTCCCGCGGGTCCACCGCTCACTATGTGGCCACCCCCAATACCCGAAAAATGACACGGAAGAACCATTGTGTCTGTTTCAGCGTAACGTTCAACAAATGCCATTCGTGTTTTGCGTGACAAATCGGGATCCTCACAAAATATTGTCGACCACTGAGATTCAGGCACCTGCAATGGGTGGTGCATAAGATCACCACAAAAAACTCCGTGATCCCCGCCTTGCTCCACGTGCAAACACACCGCTCCCGGGGTGTGCCCGGGTGTATGCTCTAACCACACTCCATTGTCGATTTCATGATCACCCGCGACCAACAGCGCCTTCCCAGACTGAACAACCGGGAGAACACTATCTTGAAAAGCATCACGTGCCCACTCCTGGGCCGCGTGTTCTTCTTCCCAAAAGTCGTACTCGATTTTATGAAAGACATAATTCGCATTAGGAAAAGTAGGCACCCAATTCCCATCCTGAAGACGGGTATTCCAGCCCACATGATCCGTGTGGAGGTGTGTGCACATTACTATATCAATCTCTTCCGCCGTCACCCCTTGCGCATGGAGATTATCCATCCAGGGCCAGTTTTGCTGATGCCAGGCGGGACGCACGGGCCGCTCTTTATCATTACCGACGCAAGTGTCGACGAGAATGTTAAGTCGCTCGGTGCGAATTAAATAACTCCGAAACGCCATTATTAGTCTGCCAGTTTGAGGATCTATGCTGTGGGGTTCTAACCAGTCGCGATGGCTATCAACCAATTCTTGGGTCGCTGTGGGATACATTTGTATTGGGTCCCTATAGGTTCCCTCCCATTCCAATACCCCGTCAACAGTTGTGCTTCCAATGTTCAGTGTCATCACATTTGATCTCCTGTAGGCTCTTTGCTTAACTTAACAGATATATTCACGAAGTAATAAACGGTACACTCTCAAATTGTGGTTCGAAAAAACCCATGGATAGGGGCTTCGTTTAGTGTAGAGAGTGTTCGTTTAAAGAAATTAGGGAGAAAATCTATGCGTATTTGGATGGGTATAACAGCTCTTGCGGTATCGTCCGCAGTTTCCTTGTCTGTCAATGCCAAGACGGTTGGAATAGGGTCGACCAAAGGTGGTGTTTTAGCAGCCGTAGTTGCTAACGTCGCCAAAGTAGTGACGCTGACAACTGATTTGAAAATGCGTCCCCAGCCAATGGGCGGCACTCAGCAATACATACCAGTGGTAAATGCAGGGGAGCTTGAGTTTGGTATTTCAAATGCCGTTCAGTTTAATATGGCCCTTAGGGGAAGTGGTATATCAAAACGAAAATATGATAATTTGCGAGTTGTTACCCAGTTGATGACCTTTCGGACGGGACCAATCGTGCCGGCTGGCTCTAATATAAAACAGCTCGCTGATGTAAAAGGTAAAAGAGTGCCATACGGTTTCAAGGCGGCCCCACTTTTCCAGCATATTTTTACAGGTTACTTAACAAATGCGGGCCTTACGTGGGACGACGTTGTAAAAGTTCCTACCGTAGCGTTACGGCAAAATTGGAATTTATTTAAACAGGGCAAAACCGACTTGAGCATTGGAAATCCTGGCTCCGGTCTAAATAAAAGCTTAAATGCCGCAATTAAAGGCGGAATTCGACACCTATCGCTTTACACCGGAACACCGGGGGCAGGACAACTTCTCAAAGACTTGCCTAAGATGATATACTACCCTTTGAAACCAAGTAAAAAGTACCCCACCGTTTATAACGATTTGCAACTGATGGGTATGGCATTTCTTCTATGGACCCACAAAAACGCCCCTAGTGATCTGATCTACAAGGTAACGAGTGCAATGCAACGGTCAGAGGCCAAGCTAAAAGAGGCGGGTCCGGTATGGGCAAACTACAAGACCTCAAACATGGCCAATGATAATGGCGGGATATTTCACCCTGGGGCCGTAAAACTCTACAAAGAAAAAGGAATGTGGAAACGATAACGTGGTTAATCGCGTTAAACGGGTAACAATAGGGCCAACAGAAATTGTTGGCCCTATTTTATACACCCATACCTTTAAACCGCTTTTTCTTTATTATCTCCATCCCCACTAAAAATACCACGATCGCGAGAGCAACAATCTTAACCATTATCCCCAACGGCATCACCGTTGTAGGGAACACCATCACGAGCCCGGCCACCACACAGAGAATTCTGTTCCCAAGATTTATGCTTGAAAATATAAAGCCCAGAAAACCGCACGAAACAATCCACACTCCAATTAATGCCGCACAAAAGCTTAAGGTTATTTCTATTACAGACCCCTGCATGATTAAGGCAGGTTCAAACACGAATACAAATGGTATCACGTAAGCGACCCAACCCAGCCTGCATGCGGTAAGCGCCGTTCCCATAGGTGACGTATCGGCTAATTTTGCCGCTGTAAACGCGGCAATAGCGACCGGCGGCGTAATCATCGACATCAAACCAAAATACAGCACAAACAAGTGAGCGGCGAACGGGTTAACCCCAAGCTTAATAATAGGAGGAGCGATCATCAAAGCCAGAAGTAGATAGATCGCTGTTGTCGGCATTCCCATGCCAAGAATTATTGAAATTATAGCTGTCAGTACGAGTAATAAAAATAAGCTGTCTTCCCCTATCTTGAGCAATACGATCGTCAACGCATAACCCAGGCCAGTGGTTTCTATGATTGCTATTGCAAGGCCCGCCATCGCGCCGATTATAATAATATCGACCGCACTTTTCCCGGTTTCCGAAATAGAATTGACCAAGTCTTTAAGCGATAAACGTTTGCCCTTGTACCCAAATACCCAACTAACGATAGGGAGAGAGATTGAAGCGTATAAGGCCGCACCGTCCGGCGGCACGTTATATTGAAAAAGAGCGACAACCAGAACCACATAAGGTATCAGGAAAAACCAACCCTCTTTCAAAACCTTTAACAAGGCTGGGGTTTTCTCTTTTGGTATGGGGGCTATATCCAGGCGTGCCGCTTCGAGATCCGCTTGGACAAATGCCGCAAAATAGTACAAAAAAGCGGGAATTAACGCAGCTAAGATAACATCCGTATAATCAGCCTCTAACAACTCTGCCATCAAAAAGGCCGCCGCGCCCATAATCGGCGGCATAATTTGCCCGCCGGTCGACGCTACCGCCTCGAAAGCTGCAGCCGATTGTGGTGCATATCCTCCGTTGCGCATAAGCGGTATTGTTATAACGCCGGTAGACGCAACGTTCGAAACCGCACTTCCAGAAATTGAACCAAACAGCCCTGACGCAACGACCGCTATCTTTGCGGACCCCCCACGGGAGCGGCCAAACAAAGCCGTGGCTATATCCGTAAACCACTCTGACGCACCGGTTCGAAGCAGCAGTTGGCCCATTAATACAAATAAGACAACGACATAAGTAACAATATTCATGGGGAGCCCAAGCAAAGCAACATTATCGGCCGCGAGATATGCTATGAGTTTGTAGGGGTCTTTTTCTTGGGCCTGAAGATCACCCGGTACTAGGTGCCCCACAACAGCATAAACCAAAAAGACCAACAGGACGGCAACTAAACTCCAGCCCGCTGTCCTCCGAAGCGCTTCAATAGTGAGTGGTATCACTACCACTCCAATTAGAAAGGCGATATCGCGATAATAAAAATAGTCTTCAATTAACGTTGTATAAATAACAGTAAAATACACACACGTCGCAAACCCCAGAATTGCAATCAAATAGTCGTACCAGGGAACTCTGGTTTTAGACTGCCCTTTCCGCGCAGGCATTTTGATAAAAATTATCAAGAAAGCACAGCCTAGAACGAGCGGCAAAGCTTGTTCTTTTGGTATTTCCAATTCTCGTAAGAACTCAAAATCGGCGGCAAAAGCAATCGTTATGACTACAATCGAAACGCCAAGAAAGTTCAGAAGAAAGGGGATTAAGGCGCCCATTCTATTATTTTCAATACCTCCGCCTACTCCACCGCACTTGTCATTTTCCAATTTAAATGTAGCTCAAACTGGACCGGCATTGAGGAAAGCCAAGACACCATAGATCTATCCGACGTTGCGCTGATTTTCTTAACCCCTAAAACACACTCTCAAAAAACAGTATTGGGGTTACAAGCCGAACAATCGCCGAGCTGTCTCTCCTAGGATATTTCGCTTTTCCTGTTCACTCAGAAACTCTAAATCCCATATCACTGAGGGAACATCCATGTCCGGCAGAGGATAATTTGACGCGTATATTACCTGATTACCCGCATCAACCGCTTTCATCGTTTGCTCCAGAAGATAGGGATCTCCCGCCTCTAGCGGTTGTGAAGTATAATACATATCCCGCATATAGTGACTTGGCAGTTTTTTGAGGCCGGGCACCTCAGAGGATCGCATTCGGTATTCGGAATCGATCCGTTGCATCACCCAAGTCACCCACGCTAAGCCGCCCTCCATCCAAAGAACATCAAGTTCCGGAAAACGTTCGTTCATTGCATTACATAGCCAGTTAACGCAATGAACAACATTATAGAATGGATATCCAATAGCTTGCACCGCCACGAAACGACTTGGACTACCAAATGTCGGATCATCCCAATCATAACCTGTATGAAACGACAAAACCTTCCCCGCATCCTGGATCGCCGCATAGGTCTTAGCATAGACATTATCGTGGACAGCGTTTTGTCTGACCGCCGTAACGAGAAATCCCACAATACCCGGTACATCCTTAAATTCCTGCACTATGCGGAACGAAGCCTCTGGATCATTAAACGGCAGATAAGCGAATGATTTAAGGCGCTCGGATTCAGCTAAAACCTTTTCGCTCAACCACCGATTGTACGCGATGGCTATTTGGGCTTCAAACTCTACTTGGGGATGCATACCCATTAACATCATTGGAGTAGGAAGCAATACCGCGACATCTACTCCCATTGCGTCCATCCGCTTATGCGCTAACTGCACATCACGGTGGCCTTCATCGGACATAGTCTTTTCCAATTGCCGTAATGGTTCTCTCGTTATCCGTCCACCGACATCTTGATAACCGACACGTGAGTACGGGAAACCGCGCGACTTTCGCGCAACACCCAGAGCTGACCTCGAAAGCTGTTTCATTACTGGGTCTTCTATGAACTCCAATAATTCTGCAACGGCTTCCGTTTCATAATGATGAGAGTCTGCATCTACGATGAAAACATCGGATAGACCGCGTGCGTCCCGTTGCCTAGCTGCATTAGTCAACAATTGCGCAGTATCAAAATCGTCGACTTTCAGGCCATAAATTTCATCGCTTGAGGGTAGCTCCATCTATTTTCCTTCCCTATTACTCCTGATCTTTGAGTGCAACAGGCTAGATCTTCGAAAGTTCAAACGTTGATTCCGCAAAGAGTTCCTCGGGTGTCATTAGTTTTTCAGACAATCCATCGTTATAGGAGTATCTGGCCAACGCTTCGATTTCATGTCGACATTCCTCCACACCATAACGCCAGAAATCCTGACCCATTAGATCAATCGTATCCTTTACCTCGGCGTTGACCCAAGGCAAAACATTCGGAAGCGCAGCAGTTTTGGCAATATCCTGGTACGCAACATCGCGCGCTTCAACAAAAGCCTTGTATAGACTGCCAGCAAGCCACGGATGGGCCTCAGCCAAATCCTTGCGCAAGCCCATTAAATGCATGATCGGAAAAATACTGGTTTTTTTGTAATACTCTTTTTCTGCCGCACGAAAATCAGGAAAGAGCCGGTCAATATTTGGCCTTCCAAGAGTGTAGCTGGAGGGTGCTCGCGCTGTCGTTAAGGCGTCGAGTTCACCCGCTTCAAACATCTCAACTAAGGTACGGTCAAGAGGAATTGGCTCTAAATCCAAATCATCCGGCGCAGAGAAGGGTGTTCGTTCATCTCGGCCGGCCTCTTCTTGACCACCCGAACGCCATCTAATTTCATTGGATTTAATACCGTATTCATCATCTAAAATACCACGCATCCATACAGGAGCAGTCATCTGATACTCAGGGGTCCCAACAAGTTTACCACGCAAATCCTGAGGCGTTTCAATTCCTCGATCAGTCCGAATGTAGAACCCGGAATGCCGAAACACCCTGCTGACAAATGCGGGAATACCAATATAATTAGCCTTACCCTGAGAGGTGACACGCATGTGACTCGAAAAAGACAATTCGCAACAATCAAATTCCGCATATCGGAATGCCCGGAAAAACACTTCTTCCGGCTCCATCGCAATAAAGGTTACATCGCAGCCTTCCACTTTAACTCTACCATCTTTTATAGCAGCCATCCGGTCCATATCACCGGCAACAATTGTTATAGGAATATTTTTAGCCATCCACCCATTTCCCGTAATTATACGCGTGATTATTTAACATAGCCCACTTCTCTCCGATGACAAATGGCCACTGACAGCCAAGCCATCCAAACTATTTCTCAGTTATAGTATTTTATACACGTTCACGTGCATTCAATATCGGCGAAATCTAGAGTTCCGACGCCGCCCGGTGCATCTCCTCCCATGCCTCATCATTTACCTCAATACCCTCAGCACTTCGCGTTCCTGTCTCCATTCTCTCTTTATCCCCAGCGACAAGTACGGGTTGTTCACTGGTTACGGGACGCGCTGACTTCACGTATGCGACGGTTGCATCTATTTCGGCGCGGAGCCATTCGATATCAACCAATCGGGTGGGGTCAACAAGAAATGCAAACATGTTATTTACAATACTCTCCTGTCTTGGATTTTGTGGCTGGATTGTTCCGCCTCCAGACAACCCCCCCGCAAGTAATTCGCAAATCAAAGCAAGTCCAGACCCCTTGTGTTCACCGA
>CAYPNT010000101.1:0-8834 GCA_964412235.1 uncultured Rhodospirillaceae bacterium | reverse complement strand
CTCGCCTGTATCCAATTAATTAAAGCTCTTGGTGGGACGGCGATCGCCGGTATTTCAACTCTGGAAAAGGCTCGCCTCGTTCAAGATTCTGGGGCGGATTATTTGGTGGATCTTAATAGCGAAAATATCCGTGATTCACTTCGTGAACAGGTGTTTGCGGTGACCGATGGCCGTGGTGTCGATATCGTAGTTGATCCGCTTGGGGGAGACGTATTTGAAGCCGCACTTCGAGCAGTTGCGTGGCGTGGCCGCGTCGTGGTGATTGGGTTTGCAGCGGGCCGCATTCCGTCTTTGAAAACAAATTATTTACTGGTTAAAAATATCGACGTGGGAGGGTTACAGATTAGTGATTACCGTCGCCGTCGTCCGGACCTTACCAAGAAATGCTTTGATCATATTTTTGAGTTATATGAGGCAGGTAAAATAAAACCCTTGCCTACAGAGGTGATGCCCATTGACCAATATAAGAATGGTCTGCGAAAGGTTAAGTCACGTTCGATACAGGGGCGACTGGTGTTGACGCAGGCCGATCTTGTGAGTGTTTAAGAAAAATCTTTTCACGCTTAAGTTGGACATAATAAGCAGAAAGATAACAGCATGACTAAGAAAACCCCCAACACAGTTAACCAGCGGACCCAAAATGAACCTATTCAAGACCTTCGCCAATGGTTGCAAGAGGTTGATAATATAGGTGAACTGGTTCGGGTTTCGGAACCCGTTAGTCGCGACCAGGAAATGAGTGCGATAGGGTATCTTTTGGCCAAACAAAACCCATCGCCTACTGTTATGTTCGAGAAAACTGAGGGCTTTGAGGAGGGAGGTATAAATGCTCGATTGCTTTGGAACCTCGCGGGACCAAGTCTAAAGCGTATTGCACTTACGCTTGGCGAAGATGCGGACACGCCGACACTTGAACTAATCAGAAAAGTTAAAACTAAGCTTATGCAACGTATCCCCCCGCGTGAGGTCGCACCCGAGGAGGCGCCGGTGTTCGAAAACACTTTATTTGGTGACGACATTGATCTTGATGAACTGCCTATACCCATCCACTGGCCACTCGACGGTGGGCGGTATCCGGGAACCGCAGATTGCGTCATCACTCGGGATCCTGACAGCGGATATCTAAACGTCGGCACTTATCGCATGATGCAACAGGGTAAACGCGCCGCCGGCCTTTATCTTTCACCAGGTAAAGATGCTCGTCTGCATATAGAGAGATCTTGGGAAAGGGGTGAGGCGATTGAGGTAGCGGCTGCTTGGGGCGTGGATCCGATTTTTATGCTGGTTGGCTCACAGGGTTTTCCCAAAAATATTTCCGAGTATGAGTTTATCGGCGGTATCCGGGATCAAGCGGTGTCGGTGGTTAAAGGGAAGACAACCGACTTAATGATACCCGCCAATGCTGAATTGGTTATTGAGGGTGTCTTAAAACCCGGGTCAATGAAATCAGAAGGGCCGTTCGGCGAATTTACAGGGTATTATGGGAGACCCGAGGGAGAGGCTCCTCTTGTAGAAATCACAGCGTTACATCATCGTTCTCAACCGATTATGACCAATGCTTTAATGGCGGATTACCCATCCTGCGAACAAAGTGGTTTTTTTGCAATTATTCGTTCCGCCCGAGTGTGGAATGATTTTGATAAACTCGGAATCCCTGGAATAGAGGGGGTCTATTGTCACCCTGCGGCAGCCGGTGGTTGGGGTATGACGGTGGTCAGTGTGGAGCAGCGTTACGCGGGCCATGCCGCGCAAGTGTTGGCGCTTGCGGCTCAAGTTCCAGGCGGAGCCTACTACACTAAATGGGTTATTGCTGTCGATGAAGATATCGATCCCTGTGATATGGACCAGGTATTGTGGGCTATGGCGAGCCGCAGTCACCCCGTCGATGATATTGATATTTTGCGCGACACGTGGAGTACTCAACTTGATCCCAGCCAATACCCGGCTGAAAACCGGCCCTACGGATCCAAGGCCTTAATAAATGCCTGCAAGGATCACAAGAATATCAAGAACTTTTCTAAGAGAACAATGCTGAGTAAAAAAGTTTACGACAAAGTAACGGGTGATTGGGAACGGCTTGGCCTTCCCGGCCAACCACCTGTTGTTAGGCACTTCGAAAAGGATAGTGACTGACGTTTTGTGTAACGTGCGTTATTTCCAATGACTAAATAATAAAAGTTTGCCAACATGATATGCCGGACAAGAAAATAGACCAATTTGATTTAAAGCGACGCCTGCTCGCGGAAGCAATTGGTACGGCTTTCCTGGTCGCAACCGTGGTTGGGTCGGGGATTATGGCCGAGCGCTTGGCCAATGGAAATGATGCAATCGCCTTGCTCGGCAACACCGTCGCGACCGGCGCGATACTCGTTGTATTAATCTCAATATTCGGTCCTGTTTCCGGTGCCCACTTTAATCCCGCGGTAACCGTCGCATTTTGGATGAGACGGATGTTTCCTGCGCGAGAGGTGCCATTGTATATGGTAGTCCAGGTAGTTGGTGGAATTTCCGGAACGGTAATCGCACACTTCATGTTTGAACTTGACGTGTTTACGTGGTCAACCCACGTACGTACCGGGATTTCCCAATGGGCGGCGGAAGTTATTGCGGCGTTTGGGCTTGTGGCTACGATCCTCGGTTGCATACGTTTTTGTCCCCACACTGTCCCGTATGCAGTGGGCCTTTTCATTTCTGCCGGGTACTGGTTTACGTCCTCCACGTCTTTCGCAAATCCCGCAGTCGCTATAGCCAGGGCCTTTACGGATACATTTTCTGGAATTCGTCCCGTCGATGTTCCGGCTTTTGTCATTGCCGAATTTGCCGGCGCGGCTTTAGCGGCTCTTATTTTTGGGTGGTTATTAATACCGCGCCGAAAAGAGCCGAGTTGAACCCAACTTTCATAGCTCAAATAAAAAAAACTATAAAATACGTTAATACAGCCTCTTCAGGCGCAGGAGCGGTTAATCCGGTTTGACGTGGATGAACGGGGATACAGTCGGTATTATCCGGACGGTCTAGCAAGGAAAACATTATGAAGGATGGACGCGGTCATATACGTAATTTACTCGAATATAACGGGTGGGCTAATGATCAACTGTACGCCAAAGTTAGTGAGCTGCCGCCCGTTGAGGTCACCAAGGAGCGCGAAACCGTACTCAAATCGATTTTTGTAAGCCTTAATCACCTCCTTTCAGTCGACATGATTTGGCTTGCGCACATGCAGGAACGCAGTCACGGAATTTCTGAACTTCGCGGCACAATTCACACTGAGTTAGGGGACTTGTGGCAATCTCGCCAGAGGATGGACAGTGAAATGTTGGAGTATTTTGAATCTCTTGAGATCGAAGAACTTGAAGAAATAATAAATTATGAACTTATAGGCGGAAATACGGGATCCTTGTCACGGGCAAACTGTTTCTTTCACTTAGTTACCCATGGCAGCTATCATCGTGGTTGGATTGCCGACATGTTTGGACAAGCGGGAAGTGTGCCGCCTATCATCGATCTTCCTGTTTATGAGAGGTTTATTCGCGAAAATAATTTGACACCCATGTCCTAGGATCCGTTCTCCAAATGTCGCGTAACCCAAAAGTTGTTATAATTGGCGGGGGCCTTGGCGGCGCTGCCGCTGCTCTGGCTCTTCACAGACGTGGTCTCGAAGTTGAAATTTACGAGAAATCTCCAGAACTTGGTGAGATAGGGGCGGGACTTAATTTAAGCCCCAACGCTCTGAAGGCATTCCGCTATCTTGGCGTTGAAGAGAGAGCGGTGGAGGTTGGGTTTCAGGCCCGCGAACAGCTTATTAGAAGTTATAGAAGTGGCCGTATTATAGCCCGCCCGCGCAGATCAGGTGATATTGCCGAACGATATGGAGCGCCATTTTTAACCATGCACCGTGCAGATCTGCTCAACATATTAATAGACGCGTTACCCAGTACTATTTTTCATACCGATGCTGAGTGCATAGGGGTTGAACCGCACGAAGACCGCGCGATCGCGACGTTTGCGGGTGGCCAATCGATTGAAGCAGATATAATTGTTGGTGCTGACGGCATTCACTCTGCTGTGCGCGATAGCCTGTTTGGTAGAATTGACCCTCGATTTACAGGCTGTATTTGTTGGCGGGGGCTCGTGCCCGGAGCAGCGCTACCTGATCCAAGTTTTGCTCGGCAAATGGTCGCTTGGTGGGGCCCGCACGGTCATATTGTTCATTATCCAGTTCGACGCCAGGGAGAGTTAGTAAATTTCGTTGCTCATTATGACAGCGACGGGTGGACCGAAGAGTCCTGGACCTACGAATGTGACAAATTTGAACTAATGGAAACCTATGGTAAGTGGAACCAAAATCTTCTCAATTTAATAGACTCGAGCGAAAAATATTATAAGTGGGCACTCTATGATCGCGATCCTCTCGAGAGGTGGACGGTTGGTCGTATAACTTTGCTGGGGGACTCCGCGCATCCTATGTTGCCTTATTTGGGGCAGGGGGCCTGTATGGCTATAGAAGATGGATGTATCCTTGCCGAGGCCATCGCGCGGACACCCAATGACCCTCAGTTAGCGTTAGAAACATACGAGGAAGTGAGGAAGCCACGCGCGACACGCGCTCAGCTGGGTTCGCGGGTTCGCGCAAAACAAAATCATCTAGTATCACCCTTGGCGCGTTTTAAGCGTGACATCAGAATGGCTTGGAATAGCCGTTTCGGGGCCGATAGTTCCGCCGGTCAGGCGGCGGCATTTTATAACTATGATGTTTCCAAAGCGGATCTATTTAATTCTGACTAGTATCTTATCCTTGACCCTGAGAAACCCTGATTTCTGGAGTGATCCGCGTGATAAAACGCACTTTCACATACAGACCAAAAAAAAACGTAGATACCTTCCCCGCGTCTCTCACTAAGACACTGGCATTTACGTTTGCCTAAAGGCCGAGCACTCGCTCGGCGTTTCCATGAAAGATTTTTTCCATGACTGCAGGCTTGTAACCCAGTTCATCCCATTCTCTAAATATTCTTTCGTAAGGCAGGCTGGGATAATCACTGCCAAACATGATTTTGTCCTGAAGACGGGCTCGCATATCGACCTTAAGTTGAGGGGGAAAATATTTTGGAGCCCAACCGGACATTTCCCAAAAAACATTACCTTTATGAAGCGCGACGGCGGTCATTTCGTCGACCCAGGGCCAACCGGGGTGAGCCGCTATTATAGTTAAGTCGGGGAAGTCGGCGGCAAGATCATCAATTGCGGAAGGGTGAGCGTGCCTTATCTTGGCACCCATTCCCCCGGGAATGCCGGCTCCCATGCCGGTAGTTCCTACGTCAATCATAACGGGACATTTTAGTCGATTTATCGTTTCAAAAAGCGGATAAAGTTCGGGGTCGTTGACGGCAAAATGACCCATAATTGGGTGAAAATGAAAGCCAAGCATTCCATGAACTTCGATCGCTTCGATTGCTTCATTGATAGCAACTTCTCCCTTAAACGGGTCGACAGCTCCCCATGCTTGAATTACCCGCTCTGGGTGCCGGTTTCGCATAGCTGTTACATAACCATTGGAGCAAGGAGGCGTGTTAATGGTTGTTTCCAAGTCTAATGCGACCAGGACCGCGTCCACTCCCGCTGCCGTGAAATCAGCAATAACTTCGGCCTCTTCTTTGGCCTTCCACTCTCGATCCCAGTACTCTGCGAGAGCCTTGACGTAGGGACCCTGACAGTCGATCCAAGGCTGGGTATTTGTATAACAATGTAAGTCAATAATGCGCATTAGGATTGCTCGACGTTAAGGTGATGAGACCCTGTAAAGGGAACACGATCAACAATGTAAAACAAGCTACCATTCTGAGTAAAACTCTGTTGATCAACTCAGTGACCGCAAGTTGGTTATCCTTGGTTTCTAGTTATTGCTAACAGCGTGTAAAACATCTTTTGAGTAAAAGCTTGCGAATTAATGGTTGCGATAGAACTAGCCGCCCTATTGACAAGAAACTAAAGACGTTGACAAGTTTAGTTTATAGGATTTATCGAGAAAGGGACGGTTTCCCGTTTAAGATACATGACATTAACAGAAAAAAGGGTCGCTCTGGTGACCGGGGCTTCGACCGGGATTGGGCGCGCGGAGGCTATCGCACTCGCAAAAGCGGACTATAACGTCGCTATAAATTATGCGCGAAGTACGCTGGAAGCGGAGAAAACAGCTTCTCTATGCTCGGACGTCGGGGTTGATACTCTCCTGATCCAAGCTGACGTCGCCGAAGAAGCTGAAGTAGTCCGAATGATAGATGAAGTTAAAGCGAGGTTTCAGCGCCTGGACGTCCTATGTAATAACGCCGGAACAACCACGACCGGATTGGCATGGCAGTTTGAACAAATCGCAGTCGAGGATTGGGATCGAGTGTTTAACGTGAATGTGCGAGGGGTATTCTTGGTCACAAAACACGCAGCTCCCCTCTTAAAAGCGTCAGATGACGCATGCATTGTAAATACCAATAGCATAGTTGGCGCGCGACCGGGTCCTCAGGCTCTGCCATACTCTGTAAGTAAGGGCGCGCTGTGGACGATGACCAAAGCGTTGGCTGGTGCCCTCGGTCGCTCAGGTGTGCGAGTAAACGGAGTGGCTCCGGGTTGGATGGAAGGTGATTGGATGCAGCGAATGCTTGGTGAGAATTATGATAAATTGATGGGCGCCCGCGCTAAACAGACGCCATTACAGCGCGTGGTGAATGCGCAGGACGTCGCGCAGGCCGCGATGAGCTTGATTGATGGTAATAAATCCGTAAGTGGTCAAATTTTGGTTGTGGACGGTGGTTTTTCATCCGTCACCTAACTCCTTGGACTAGGGAAAAATGATGCTCGATGGTGTTGTAAAATATCCTCCTGAATTTGCGCAAAAGTATCGCGAGAAAGGTTATTGGGAAGACCGCAGTATTGCGTCGCATTTCGGAGAATGGTTTTCCGAATATGCTGATAGGACGGCGATTATAGATGGCGAACGTGTCGTCACTTACAAAGAACTCGATGAACGTTCCACAAGGGTAGCGCTTAACCTTCTTGATTTTGGCTTTATGCCGCTTGACCGCGTGGTTGTCTGTTTGCCCAACGTAGTTGAATTTTCGTATCTTTATTTTGCATTGCAGAAGATTGGCGTGATACCAATCATGGCCTTGCCAACTCATCGATATCTAGAGGTGACGCAATTTGTTGAGATCGCCCAGGCCAAGGCCTGCATTGTGCCTGCCAAGGCTCGTGATTACTCCTTTACGGAACTCGTGGAGAGACTGCGTAAGGAGCATGAATGCTTGGAGGTTGGCATCGTTCTTGGTCAGGCTCAAGAGGGCTTTATGACTTTTTCTGAGTTACTTGAACGTGAGCCCGAAGCAACCCAAGCGGATATAGATGCAATAGAGATCGACCCTGAGGATCCAGCGGTATTTCAGCTATCGGGAGGCACCACGGGTATCCCCAAGCTCATTCCCAGAACTCATAACGACTATATTTGTAATACCAAGTTTGCATGTGCGGCTACCGAAACGGGCCCGAATAAGGTGTTGCTGGACATACTGCCAATTGGCCACAACCTGCCCCTTGCGTGCCCAGGCATGCAGGGTTTTCTCATGAAGGGCGGTACTGTGGTTTTTAGTCAAACCACACGAGGTGAGGCACTATTCCCACTTATTGAAAAGCACCGCGTAACGCATATTCACTGTGTTCCGGCGTTATTAATACGATGGATTCACGATCCAAAAATCGAAGAGTATGACCTTTCTTCGCTCGAATATTTTCAGTCCGGTGGTCAAAGATTACAGCCGGAAGTTCGCCGGCGTACGTACGATTTGGTTCCAAATGTATTTGTACAAGAAAATTTTGGCATGGCGGAAGGCATGCTTTTCTTTGCTGAAAAACATCACGAAGAATCGGTTCGTATGGAGACTGTTGGTTTTCCTGTTTGTGAAGACGACGAAGTGCGGATCGTTGACGAGGAAGACAGGGTCGTTCCTTTCGGGGAAGTCGGCGAAATGTGTTGCCGTGGACCCTATACCCTTCGAGGTTACTTTGGGACGCCAGAACACAACGCCCGAGCATTTACAGTTGATGGCTTCTACCGGACGGGTGACCTGATGCGACAACATCCGTCAGGTGCGTTTCTGGTGGAAGGTCGTAAAAAGGATTTGATAAATCGTGGCGGGGAAAAAATTTCAGCCGAGGAAATAGAAAACCTCGTACTTACGCATTCGGCAGTTAAAAATGTTGCCATTGTGGCTATGCCGGACCCAGTACTGGGTGAAAAGATGTGTGCTTGTATTATTCCAGCAGTTGGAGAAACCTTGGATCTAGCAGAATTAATAAGGCATCTGGAGTCATTTGAACTAGCTCGCTTCAAGTTGCCGGAGCGTCTCGAACTGATGGAAGATTTTCCACTTTCGCCGTTTGGCAAGGTTTCTAAGAAAATCTTGGTTGAGGATATCGCGGCAAAGCTTGACGCGGAAAAGACACCATAGCGTAGGAGCGTTATCGCGACGCTAATACGTTAGAAAGTAGATTGCTCGAATAGTCCGATGCACCTTGCCGATCCATTTGTGGTGCTGATCGCATGTAAGCTTTAACAGCGTTAAGTGCGACTAAAGAATTCTTCGATAGTTTAGAGATTAATAGATGAACCTCTGTTTCTAGGTCTTTCTCTGGAACGATGCGACTGATTAGTCCAAAAGACAGAGCTGTTGCCGCATCGATGGGATCTCGCGAATAGACCATGTAAGCAATAGCTTTACGCGGCATTCGATCCGCCAACGCCCACATTACGATGGTTGGCGGAAGATCGCGGCCCATTTCTGGTATCT
>CAYPNT010000100.1:0-9068 GCA_964412235.1 uncultured Rhodospirillaceae bacterium | reverse complement strand
TGGAGGACGGGCGCATCACCACCATTCGGGGTTTAGAGAGGATCAGTTTTCCAATCATATGATCCAGTCAAATAGGAAATAGGCAATGGGCAAAATTCTGACAAACGACCAAATACAGCAATACCATGACAAGGGATACGTTTTTCCAGTACAAGCCATGTCGAGCGATGACGCGGCGAATCTGACGTTGAAAGTGGAAGAATTCGAGGCCGAATACGAATGCGAGGCTCAAGAAAAATTAGTATTCAAGGCGCATCTGCCGTTCAAATGGCTAAATAACGTCGTGCGGCATCCAAAAATATTAGACGCGGTGGAAGACGTGCTCGGGCCAAATTTACTATGTTGGGGAACCGGTTTCTTCCAAAAAAATGCTCGTGATCCCCGTTTCGTGTCCTGGCATCAAGACAGTTACTATTATGGGTTAGACCCATCCGAAACATGCACCGCTTGGCTGGCGTTTACTCCCAGCAATCTTCAATCTGGCTGCGTTAGAGTGTTACCTGGATCACATAGAAGCGACAAAAATTTAGCATTTGTAAACGAACCCAACCAATATAATCTTCTCGTAAGAGGTCAAACGATAAAAAACGTTGATAAAAATAAAGCGGTACCGATGATTTTAGAGCCAGGACAATTTTCTCTGCACCACGAGGCGATTGTACACGGCTCGGATCCAAACAATTCAGACCACCGTCGGATTGGGCTCTCTATCCATTATATTTCACCCGACGTCCAACGTGTTGGTTATAACAAAACTAAAACGCGACCCACTGCTTCCCTAGTTCGGGGGGTCGACACACACGGCCACTGGGACCACGAAACAGCTCCAAAAAAAGAATTCGACGCAGAAGCGTTGGCAATGATGGACTCAATGAGGGCAGAGTTCTTCCAGCGCGGACGAGAGGGAACATTTTCCGACAAACCCGCACGCACATAAATATAGAAATCCCTTCAAAAAGAAAATTCTGTTCCGCCCCAACCTAACATCTTAGCGCGCAGAAAGCCCGTAATGCGACCGTTAACCCGAATGCAAAATTCTAATCGATTTAAGCTGGGGCTGTTCTGTACCAATGGTTCCGGTGGGTTGGCCATGACAAAGGTTCCAGAACGTTGGGATGCCACATGGGAAAACAATGTGAATGTAACCCAGATGGGTGAAAGAGCGGGACTTGAGTTTACGCTGCCAATTGCCCGATGGCATGGCTATCGCGGTCAAACCAACACACAGGGAGAGGTTCTGGAAACACTAACATGGGCCACGGGAATGTTGGCGAACACTGATAAAATAACGGTTTTTGGTACTGTTCATGTGCCTCTAGTCAACCCTGTTTTAGCCGCGAAGCAGATGATTTCCGCCGATCACGCTGGTCGCGGTCGTTTTGGATTAAATCTTGTATCGGGCTGGAATGCCGGTGAGTTTGAAATGTTTGGGATTGACCTCTTGGAACATGATGAGCGCTATGCGTACAGCCAAGAATGGGTTCAGATTGTCAGGCGAATTTGGACGGAAAATAGTCCTTTTGATTTTAAGGGTAATTATTTTGACTTAAAAAAAGTGTTCCTAAAACCCAAACCATATGGCGGCGCTCATCCTCTTTTGATGAGCGCAGGTTCTTCACCCGCAGGTCGGAAATTCGCGGCGGAAAATGTCGATTGTTTGTTTATGGCTCTATCAAACGTCGAGAGCTTAGAAGGCGAGATAAGTACTCTCCGTAAAACTATACGTCACCGAAATATTGGTATTTACGCCAGTGGCCATGTCGTTTGTCGTCCGTCGGTCAAAGAGGCTCGGGATTACTACCATTACATTGTTCACGAGATGGGTGACTGGGACGCCGTTGAACATATACTTTCTATTCGCCAGCAATCTCAATCTATTCCTACAAAAGTACTTGCGGAAATGAAAGAACGGCTCATAAGCGGTGTGGGCACATTTCCGGTAGTAGGTAGCCCCGATAGTATCTCAAAGACCTTCCAGAAGATGGCCGACGCGGGTTTGAACGGTATGGCGATCGGAATGGTCAATTACATTGACGAGTTACCGTTTATACAGGCAGAGCTTTTGCCGCGCATGGAACGTGCCGGTCTCCGTGAGCCCAGTATGTTATGAAACGAAGCATAGTCCCGAAATCCTGTAAACTGAGCCCATGACCGATAGGGGATATCCGCGGGTTGTTATTTTACTGGTGATGTCACTGGTAACGGCCGTCTATATTTGTACGCTAACAATCGTGAACGTAGCACTACCTCAAATGCAGGGCGCTCTCTCTGCTACTCCAGATCAAATTTCTTGGGTTGTCACCCTTAACATTGTTGCAACGGCGATTTTCACGCCACTGACGGGGTGGCTGGTCGCAAGATGGGGCCAACGCCAAACGTTAATTTGGTGCGTGGTTGGATTTACGATCTCGACGTATATGTGCGCCATCTGCACCACGCTAGAGCCGCTACTTCTGTACCGAATTGGGCAAGGTGCATTTGGAGCCCCTATGGTACCTATCGCTCAAGCTGTGATTTTAAATACATACCACGAACCAGACAAACGCGCGATGGCAATGAGCGTATGGGGTATGTCGGTTGTTATAGGTCCGGGGCTCGCTCCAGCGTTGGGTGGATATATGGCAGAGGAATATAGTTGGCGTTGGACATTTTATCTCCTATTGCCCGTCTGCGTCTGCGCGCTCATTGGCGTCGTCGCCTGCATCAAAGACGGTGTTCGTTCAGAGCGGTTTAAGCTGGACTGGACCGGGTTCATTGTATTGTCGATCGCCGTTTGTTGTTTGCAGCTCATACTGGATCGCGGAGAGCGCCTCGACTGGTTTGAAAACAAAACTATGGTGTTATTGGGTCTGGCTCTTCTGCTCAGCCTTTATTTTTTCGTTGTACATTCGATATTCCACAAAAAGCCTTTCGTTAATCCAAGACTTTTTATAGACCGTAACTACTCTATTGGCCTTTTTCTTGTCTTTGTATACGGGATGTTAAACGTGACGCCGACAGTCGTTCTACCGAATATGCTGCAAAGCTACGCCGGCTATCCCGATTCCGACATCGGCTTTATCTTGGCGATGAGGAGCGTCGGAATATTCTTCGGTTTTTTCATAGTCGCTCGCTTTTCAAAACTCGACCCCCGCTTCGGTATAGTTATCGGGCTACTTCTGATTGGGTTTTCTGGAATAATTTCTGCAACCTTCGATACCAATATCAGTGTCGCATTCGTGTCGTGGTTGGGCGTCCTTCAGGGTGCAGGGTGTGGTCTTATGTGGGTCCCTTTATCGGTCGTCGCATTCTCTACGTTAGACCCAAAACTGGTGCCCGACGGAACCGCCTTCTTTCATCTCGTGCGTAACTACGGAAGCAGTATTTTTATTGCTCTTAACGTTATGGTTGTCCTTAGAACATCGAAAGTAAATTATTCTGAGTTGTCAGAATTGGCCACACCCTATAGCGAAACATTTACCCGCCCAATTATCGATCAAAACGTTAACATTAATAATGTCTCAGGACTAACGGAGCTCGCAAACGAAATATCCATACAGGCGGGGATGATTGGATATCTGAACTCTTTTATCCTATACGCACTCGGCGCTTTCCTTCCTATCCCCGTATTACTGATCTTACGGATCAAAAAGTCAGCAAAAGCATAAAGCTATACTGGGGATAGTACCTGTTTGTAATACCCTTAACCGTGTCCACGAAGTGCCTCTTGCAAAGGATGCAAAACCCGTCCACGCTTTAAGCGATAAGCGAGGGTTTGTTATATATGCCTATGCATCAGGGATCCGGTTATGGACGGAATGCGTTAGTCCCCAAAGAAAATGCGCGTCTCACACACGTACAGTTTGGTACGCCCATGGGTGAATTATTAAGAAGGTATTGGCAACCAATTTGTTTATCTAACGAATTAAGCGACTTGCCTAAATATCTTAAAATTTTAGGTGAAGAGCTAGTCGCGTACCGCGATAAATCGGGAGTTGTCGGCGTATTGGGTGCCCACTGTTGTCACCGCGGAACATCATTGGAATATGGAAGAATAGAACAAAATGGTATCCGCTGTTGCTACCACGGTTGGTATTTTAACGAAATCGGAAAATGCTTGGAGCAACCCGGTGAACCAGAGGACAGCCCCTATAAAGATGAGGTGCGCCAACCCTGGTATCCAGCTCAGGAGTACCGGGGTCTTGTTTTTCTTTACATGGGTCCCTTAGACAAAAAACCACTCCTATCAAAATGGGACATCCTTGAAGACGAAGACGCGGAATACCTCGCCTATCGTAATTATAGTCGTGGTGAGGTCGCGGACTGTAATTGGCTACAACTACAGGAAAATGCCGCGGACCCGGTTCATACCTATATTCTGCACGGCTGGAACCCAGGTTTGTTTGAATTCTCGGACGTTATGGCGATCAAGCCAAATTTTGACTATGTACATTCGAAAGGACACGTGTCCTATATCCGTACGACCAACCTCGATAATGGAAACCAATTAATACGGACCTCAACAATATTTGTAGCTAATTCACGGTCGGTCCCGCCAACCGAAGTCACGGGCACTCGACCAGACCACGAAACGGAGACCGCCCGGATGGTGGGGTGGTGGGTACCCGTTGATAATGAGCATACTATTGGCTTTCATATTGAGAGAATTGACCCGGGAAAGAAGATGTTTCAACCGCCCCATGAACCCGTAATTCGAGAATATGAAGCGCGCCAACGCGCACCAGACGACTGGGAGGCTCAAACAAGTCAACGACCAATCGCAAGACACGCCTTAGAACACCTAGCAACATCCGACCGTGGAGTAGTTTTATTTAGACGTTATTTAGAAGAAGCAATCGACAAATTGGAAAGAGACGAAGACCCTCCTGGCATTATACGAAAGGAAACGGACCAAGTAATCGTTGTGCCCTCAGGAAATAAAGTGATCGGGCGGGACCTTTGAGAGTTCCCCGGAGTTAACGCGAGGGATCAAAAAACCCGCAGCATTGAAAGTTGTTAATAAACTATAACTCTCTACAATTAAGTCCTACGACACTGTTGCATCAAAAAAATTTATCTTCGTCACCTCGTCTGCCAATTGTTCATTACTATCTTGAGGCGTGTAGCTCGTGTATTTATTTTTTCTTTCCCGAGTAAATGCCTCAATTTGTAGGAGTTGCAATGGTTCTTTTTCGCTAGCACTTTCAAACCAATACTTCGTGTCTCTGGGAATATACACACCCTCCATGGGGCCAAATTCACCAATTAAGCTTTCGTCCTCGCCCCAAAAACGCGCTTTCCCCGCCATCACCATATAGAACCCATCCATACCGCTGTGAGAATGCAGCGTTGTCTCACCGCCTTTTTTTATTTCCTGAACCAATCCACACATTATATCGCCCATACAAAGCCGAGTGATAGCGCGAGGCTTTTTCTTGAGGTCTGGCCGCACATAACTGAAAACCTGTGGTTCAGGCTTGTGCTCCGGAAGATGTTCTACGCGCTCAAGGGCACTCTTCAGTAGGACTTCTTCATCTGAATTTATATCAACGGTCTTCATAAACTCCTCCTTCAGGGATAGGCGAAAACATTTCGTATTTTGTTTAGAACCTTTAACCACACTTTGCCATAGGACACACAGATGTACTCTTTCCCTATTGGATGCATTGCGAAACCCAACAAATCCAACACGGGAATATAAGTAAAAAATATTTCTTCCTATATTGCATAGATTAGCGCTCAATATAGCGTTTTTTCAATCCGAGCTTGATAATCGGCATCATATTTTTCAGTGTTAAAATCTTTGGCACCGGACAAGCTTGCCGCAAAGGTCGCCATGGTAGGAGCATCTTCAGGGACCCCCTTTGCTCCCTCATTCCATAACTGCGCGCGTATCAGTGCCTTTGTACAATGTTGAAAGGCCGTTCTCACCTTGATGACCATTACAGACGACGGTATTTTTTGGTTAACAGAAAAACTCTCAAGCAACTCGGGTTCAACGCTAATTACAGCCGAACCTGTCACGCGATACGTCATATCCACACCGGGTATTAGGAATAAAAGCCCGATCGACGGATTAGAAATGATATTTCTCATACCATCGACACGATTATTACCCTTACGGTCCGGAATGAGAAGTGTCTTTTCATCCTCTACTCGAACAAACCCCGGGTGGTCACCTTTCGGTGAGCAATCGACACCCTGTTCCCCCGCCGTTGCAATGACCACAAAGGGTGACTTTGCAATAAAGGAACGCCCAGGCCCGGAAATGTAATCTTTCTCCTTTATAACTGCGACATCGAGCGGCTCACCATAAATTGCGTCAAGCGCATCCAAACTTTTTATGAGGTGGCGGTTAGTCGTATCGGATAGTTCCATGTCAATACCCCAATGCTCATTACCGCAAAAAGTGTAGCAAACATCCACGTCAAATATCCAATGATATTTGACGTAAACTAATCGTGTAGGCACCCAAATTGAAAACGTCGAACAAACTGTAAACCAACGCGCGACTTTGCGGTTGTACAACAAATTGGTAGCATCCAACGCTATCTTTTAGGTGCGATCAGATATGAACCGAATTCCGCTACACAAGATTACCCCTGACGATGTTGCAACGTACAAGGATAAAGGTGTTGTGTGCTTACGTCAGATGTTTGATCAAGGCTGGGTGCATCAAATGCACCAAGCGACTATTGATTACATCGAACAAGGTACTGGACGGCATCGAATGCGAGAAGCGCGGGCCCCTGGGGAAAATGTTCGTTTTTATATCAATACATTTATGAGCGAATACAACTCTGAGTTTTTAAAATTTAGAAACACGTCCCCTGCAGCAGAAATAGCCGCCACGTTAATGGAAGTTGATCAAGTACGTTTTTGGTACGACCAAATGTTTGTTAAAGAGGCGGGTTCATCAGCTCCTACACAGTGGCATCAAGATCTCCCTTTTTGGCCATTTCTAGGAGAGCATCTAGTATCAATTTGGTTAGCCCTTACACCTGTTTCAGAGGAAACAAGTGGAGTGCAATACATAGCGGGATCACACAAGTGGGGTAAGTTTTATTGCCCCGTTACACCGGACGAAGATCCCTCTTATAACGACCCTAATCTAGAAACTTGCCCAGATTTCAGCAAAAAACAAGACGACAAAAATATAGACTTTCGATCGTGGAACTTAGAGCCAGGGGATTGTATTTGTCACCACCCGCTTACCGTTCACGGTGCGGGGGGAAATTTTTCAACAACGCAAAACCGCGCCGCCATATCAATACGATATCTTGGTAAAGACGTCCGGTGGGATCCTCGCGCAAATGTGGTAAAACTGCCACGTGCACCCAACTTAAACCCCGGAACGTACCCAAATGACGACAAGGTATTTCCTGTTATTTGGACAAAAACAAAGGGCTTATTAGAGAATGAGAACAGTTGAAATAAAGGTAGACGAAACGCTCCCGATCAACCCGAGTGACACATCTAAAGACAAAATTCTCGACCGAAATGACGTCTGGTCAGGCCTTCTACTCAAGGTATACGACGCTACGCCTTTTGTCCCACTGATGACCGAATGCAAAGTAACCGACGAGCTAGAGAACGGAATAATACGAGATATTGTCTTTGACGGCATGCACCTGCGAGAAAGAATAATATTTTACCCAAAAACAAAAGTAGAATTCATAAGAGTGGGATTTGGTGACGAAATGGGTACTATTTGGAACGAGATAATCGGAAATGATGGATCTGATCTTAAACTTCGTTTTGCCTTCCAACTCGAAGTACTCAATCTTTCTTTTGAAGTTGAAAAAGATTATCGCGAGCGGCGTGCGGTAGGGTACCTCCAAGCTGTTCAAGCAACGATTGATCAAATTCGTACCATGAAGGTAACCGGAACGATCTGATTTTTATTGGGCACCTTTTACACATTGGCAATAAGGAGAAATGTATGTCTTCATACCGTCTTTTAAACTATGGGCCGGATAGAGAGCAGGCCCGAGCCGGTCTTCTCTTAGATGAAACCGTTATTGACCTAGTTGACGAGTTATCGGAGTGGAGAACAGGTATTGAACCGACAACGATTTCAATACTTGCGGCTTGGCGCGAAATCAGCCCAATCCTTGAAGAAATAGCGACCAGGGGTACAGGAAAGAACGCTAAGCCAGTTTCGGATCTAAACCTCCTTCCCCCGATCCTTTACCCGGGTGCTATATACTGTGCCGCTGCAAATTACACGGACCACTATCATGAAATGACCATGCTTGGGGGAAAGCCGGACAAGAACGTATTAAAACCATACTTCTTTCTCAAGTCGCCCCGCCACACAATTATAGGACCCGGGGAAGCGATACGATTGCCGCCCCGATCCATTTCAACCAAAATTGACTGGGAAATAGAAATTGGTGCTGTAATTGGCCAACCAGCTTTCCAGGTTTCAGCGGATGACGCCCTCAAATATGTTGCGGGTTACACAATCGTTAATGATGTTTCGGCGCGCGATCACATGAAACGTGAGGATTGGCCTTTTTTCAGTTCCGACTGGTTCAACCAGAAGGTTTTTGATACCTCTGCCCCGACTGGCCCTTGGATTACTCCCGCATCAAGTATAAGAGACCCGCAGGCACTAGATCTGAAAACATGGATAAATGATGAGTTAATGCAGGATTCCTCCAGCCGCTATATGGTTTTTAGCATTGCGGAACAGATTGAAAGCATTAGCAGACAGATCACCCTTCTGCCAGGTGATATAATTGCAACGGGTACCTGTTCCGGGGTCGGAGGAGCTCGCGATGTATATCTGAAACCCGGTGACATTGTTCGTATGACCGTCGAGGGCCTTGGGACACTGGAAAACCCTGTTAGCTGACAATAATCAAACGACAAACGCCGAGCCTACCTACACCCCGAAATTTGTCGCAGCCTTGCCCAGTTTTACCAATGATTCCTGCAGGAAAGGAACGATATCTGACACAGCTCCCGATTAGACAGGAAACTCACCCGCTACCAAGAAACGCCTTAAGTGCCTTTTTTCTGACGGGTCAAAATTGGTCCGTGCATGGAGCAGGCAGCGGTTGTCCCAGATTGCGAGGTCACCG
>CAYPNT010000099.1:0-9264 GCA_964412235.1 uncultured Rhodospirillaceae bacterium | reverse complement strand
GCTTAGTATATTGTTCGTGGACATCATCAAAACTCGCGCTTCAAGCTGCGCTTCGAGTGATAATGGGACATGGACAGCCATTTGGTCACCATCAAAATCTGCATTAAAAGCGGTACATACTAATGGATGTAACTGCACGGCCTTACCTTCTACTAAAACCGGCTCAAATGCCTGAATGCCCAGGCGGTGAAGTGTCGGTGCTCTGTTCAACATGACAGGATGTTCACGGATAACCTCTTCCAGTATATCCCATACTTCAGGACGTTCTTTTTCAACCATACGTTTTGCAGCCTTAATCGTGGTTGCCAGACCGTACAGCTCTAGTTTTGAATAAATAAAGGGTTTAAAAAGTTCTAGTGCCATCTTTTTGGGTAAGCCACATTGATGTAGCTTTAGTTCAGGCCCTACAACAATCACTGACCGGCCAGAGTAGTCGACGCGTTTTCCGAGAAGATTTTGCCGAAAACGTCCCTGCTTACCCTTAAGCATATCGCTTAATGATTTGAGGGGACGTTTATTCGCACCAGTTATAGTCCGACCGCGGCGACCGTTGTCAAACAGGGCATCGACAGCTTCCTGCAGCATTCGTTTCTCATTCCGTACAATGATATCTGGTGCCCTGAGTTCAATTAACCTCTTTAGTCGGTTATTCCTATTTATAACCCGTCGATATAGGTCATTAAGATCGGAAGTTGCAAAACGTCCCCCATCAAGTGGCACCAGAGGCCGTAATTCTGGGGGGATGACAGGCACGACCTCTAAAATCATCCATTCCGGTCGTGCACCCGACTCAATAAAAGATTCTACCAATTTTAAACGTTTTACATACTTCTTTCGTTTAGCTTCTGAACCGGTCTCTTTCATGTCAACGCGTAATTCCTCGCGTTCTTCTTCAAGGTCTATTTCTGAAAGCATTTTTTTCAGCGCTTCAGCACCTATCATCGCTTCAAAAGCATCCTCACCATAGTCATCTTGGGCCTCTATGAACCCTTCCTCAGTAAGTAATTGGCCCTCTTCAAGGGGTGATAACCCTGGTTCCGTAACGATATAATTTTCGAAATAAAGCACCCTCTCGACATCCTTCAAGGTCATATCTAGAAGCAATGAAATTCGACTTGGTAATGATTTTAAAAACCAAATATGTGCAACAGGGGATGCAAGCTCTATATGCGCCATACGTTCACGCCTAACCTTTGAAAGTGTGACTTCCACTCCACACTTCTCACAGATTATTCCCCGGTATTTCATGCGTTTATATTTACCGCACAGGCATTCATAATCCTTTATGGGTCCGAAAATACGCGCACAGAACAGTCCATCTCGTTCGGGTTTAAAGGTTCTATAATTAATAGTTTCCGGTTTTTTAATTTCACCATAGGACCATGATCTGATCCTTTCCGGACTAGCAATTGAAATTTGTATTTGGTCAAAACTTTGGGCAGTACTAACTTGTCCAAAAATATTCATCATTTCATTCATGAGCCGTCTCCTGGCATGTGTGACACGAACACAATGGTCGCACCTGGTATCCTTACAAAATCAGTTTTTCCAAACACCCCTTTTAGGATTCTTGGTTCAATTCAACGTTCAAGCACAGGGACTTCAACTCCTTCACAAGTACGTTGAACGATTCTGGAATTCCTGCTTCAAATGTATCATCACCTCGAACAATCGCTTCATATACTTTTGTCCGACCGGAGACGTCATCAGATTTCACAGTGAGCATCTCCTGCAGCGTGTATGCAGCCCCGTATGCTTCAAGCGCCCATACCTCCATCTCGCCGAACCGTTGTCCTCCGAATTGTGCCTTACCGCCTAAAGGTTGTTGAGTAACCAAGCTATATGGGCCAATTGAACGCGCATGGATCTTATCATCAACAAGATGGTGCAACTTCATCATATAAATGAATCCGACTGTCACTGATCTAGCAAACTTTTCTCCAGTCCTGCCATCGTAAAGCGTTACCTGACCAGACGAATCCAAACCAGCCTGTTCAAGCAATTCCACGATATCTTCCTCATGTGCCCCGTCAAAAACAGGCGTTGCAATTGGAACACCAGGCCGCAAATTTTCTGCCAATTCTATAACTTGGTTTTCATCTAACCCCGAAATATCGCGGTCAAAGGTGTCTTCTCCATAAATAAGTTTCATTTCATTCTGCAATTGAGAAATTTTACCTTCTCTGACAGCCACATCTAACATTTTTCCAATTTTCTTACCTAGGCCAGAAGACGCCCAGCCAAGATGAGTCTCAAGAATCTGTCCCACATTCATTCGAGACGGCACCCCGAGCGGATTGAGAACGATGTCCACATTGGTCCCGTCTTCCAAATGAGGCATATCTTCAACAGCAGCAATTTTCGAAATTACTCCTTTATTACCATGACGACCCGCCATCTTATCACCTGGCTGAAGCTTGCGCTTCACCGCAATAAAGACTTTTACCATTTTCATAACACCAGGAGGGAGTTCGTCACCGCCTTGTAATTTCTCAACCTTATTTTCAAACCTTTCCTGAAGACGCTTTTCGCTCAGTTGAAATTGTTTCCGCAATGCCTCGACATTTTCCATTACCTTTTCATTTCTGACCGAAATCTGAGCAAGCTGCCGAGCACTTAATTCGTTCAGTATGGCTTGTGTTACACGGGTCCCCTCACTAACTTGTTTCGGCCCTGACAATATTGTCTGATTAGCTAACAAATCTTTCAGTCGAACTGAGAATGATCTCTCTAGAATTGCTAGTTCATCATCTCGGTCTTTCGCAAGGCGCTCTATTTCCTCGCGCTCTATTGCCATCGCCCGCTCGTCTTTATCGACCCCTCTACGAGAGAATACACGCACTTCTACCACCGTTCCCGCAACACCAGGAGGAAGTTTTAGGGAGGTATCTCTCACATCGGATGCTTTTTCACCAAAAATCGCCCGTAGTAACTTTTCTTCTGGAGTCATCGGACTTTCTCCTTTTGGCGTCACTTTGCCAACAAGGATATCTCCCGGCTTAACCTCTGCCCCGATATATACAATACCCGCTTCATCCAAATCCTTAAGTGCTTCTTCACCAACGTTAGGTATGTCACGCGTAATTTCTTCTTGGCCCAACTTTGTATCACGGGCCATAATTTCAAATTCTTCTATGTGAATAGAGGTAAAGACATCATCACGCACTATGCGCTCTGAAATTAAGATTGAATCCTCAAAGTTATAGCCATTCCACGGCATAAACGCTACGAGCACATTCCTTCCTAACGCAAGCTCGCCAAGTTCCGTAGATGGACCGTCAGCAATCATGTCGCCACCTTTTACCCAGTCGCCCACTTTGACTAATGGCCGCTGATTAATACATGTATTTTGATTGGACCGTTGAAACTTAAGCAGATTATAGATATCAACCCCAGGAGCTGACAGAGAGGTTTCATCTGTAGCACGCACCACAATTCTGGTGGCGTCGACTTGGTCAACAACCCCGGGCCGACTAGCAGTTATCGCAGCACCAGAACCACGCGCAACAGCCTCCTCCATCCCCGTCCCCACTAGTGGCGCCTCAGCTTGTACCAAAGGCACGGCCTGTCGCTGCATATTTGAACCCATTAGGGCCCGGTTTGCATCATCATTTTCAAGGAACGGTATAAGCGCCGCTGCGACTGACACTAGCTGCTTTGGAGATACATCAATCAGGTCAATTGATTCAGGCCGTGCCATAACAAATTCACCGCCTTGGCGACAACTTACAAGTTCCTCTATAAATTTACCGTTGTTATCGAGAGGCGCGTTAGCCTGGGCAATTGTGTATTGCCCCTCTTCAATTGCCGAATGATAAACAACCTCATCCAGAACTTTCCCATTTTGGATAGTACGGTAGGGCGTCTCAATAAAACCATATTGGTTAACCCGCGCATATGTTGCGAGTGAGTTGATGAGACCAATATTTGGCCCTTCCGGTGTTTCAATGGGACAAATTCTCCCGTAATGGGTAGGGTGCACATCACGCACCTCAAAACCCGCTCGCTCTCGCGTCAAACCACCCGGTCCAAGTGCCGAAAGACGTCGTTTATGAGTAATCTCACTGAGCGGATTAGTTTGGTCCATAAACTGGGAAAGTTGTGAAGAACCAAAAAACTCCCTAACCGCAGCCGCCGCTGGTTTTGCGTTAATCAAATCATGTGGCATCACCGTATCTAAATCAATAGAGCTCATACGCTCTCGGATAGCTCTCTCCATCCGCAACAAACCAATTCGATACTGGTTTTCCATTAATTCGCCTACAGATCGAACTCGTCGGTTTCCAAGATGGTCAATATCATCGATTTCACCACGTCCATCCTTCAGTTCCACAAGTGTTTTAACGACAGCTAGGATATCTTTTTTGCGAAGAATTCGAAGCGTGTCGTCTCCCTCGACCTGCAGGCGTGCATTCATTTTGACGCGTCCCACTGCAGATAAATCATAACGCTCGCCATCAAAAAACAAGCTCTGAAACATCGCTTCAGCCGTTTCCAAAGTGGGAGGCTCTCCAGGACGCATGACACGATAGATATCCAT
Organism: uncultured Rhodospirillaceae bacterium; assembly: GCA_964412235.1. Taxonomy (GTDB): domain Bacteria; phylum Pseudomonadota; class Alphaproteobacteria; order MPNO01; family UBA830; genus JAYZQT01. The sequence continues at coordinate 4,724 of CAYPNT010000099.1, read as the reverse complement.
TAACGCTTCTTCACGCGATCGATTGCGATCTGCCGTGAGCGTTTTTACGATATATGGACCAATGTTTGTGTGGTCTATCGCCAAAGTCCGAAATTTTTTAATCCCAACTTCCGCAAGAAGTTCGAGGGCTTCTTCATCTATTTCGTCCCCCGCCTCAACATAGATTTTACCCGTTTGTTCATTGACAATGTCTTTCGCGAAGAAATGCTCAAGGATATCCTCCTCTTGAACTAAAATTGCCTTCACGCCATCCTCTTCAAACTTTTTAAGAAGGCGCGGTGTAAGTTTTACACCTGCCTCAGCAAGAACATCCCCTGTCTTTGCATCAATCAAATCACTCACTAGTTGGACCCCCCGCATGGAATCCGGATCAAATGCAGTCTCCCATCCCGCGGACGTCTTTTTAAATTCGCAATGTTCATAGAAATATTGCAGTATGTCCTCGATGCTCATACCTACGGCCTCTTCCGGAGGCAGAACATCCCCTTTATCAGCTAACTCATCCCTTTTTTGAGACGTTTCATCAGAATCCAACGCCATCAGCAATGTGGTGACGGGAAGCTTCCTACGCCGATCAATTCTGACATGCACTATGTCCTTGGCATCAAACTCAAAATCAAGCCATGATCCTCTGTATGGTATAACACGCGCCGCGAAGAGAAATTTCCCGGATGAATGCGATTTTCCCTTATCGTGATCAAAAAATACGCCAGGCGATCGATGCATCTGTGAGACGATTACCCGTTCCGTGCCGTTAACAACAAATGTCCCCATATCGGTCATGAGTGGCATATCACCCATGTAAACGTCTTGTTCTTTTATATCTCGAACGGACCGCGCGCCGGTCTCTTCATTGATGTCAAAAACAACAAGTCGCAGCGTAACCTTTAAAGGAGCGGCATAGGTTATGTCGCGTTGCTGGCATTCCTCCACATCGTATTTTGGGGGCTCTAGTTCGTAGGACACAAACTCAAGTGTACCACGCTCAGAAAAATCACTTATGGGAAAGACAGATCTGAATACTTCCTGTAAACCAGCCTCGTCTCGCTCATCAACTTTAGTCTGAATCTGCAAAAAGGCATCGTAAGAACTCTTTTGAACCTCAATTAAATTAGGCATAGGCGCCACAGCACGAATACGGCCAAAATCCTTGCGTATTCGCTTACGTTCCGTAAACGACTTTGTCATGACAAATCCTCACAAATCCAAGACAATACAGCACGAGTGTGCCAGTATAAGTTAAAAGTATCCGGTCCTGCGCTGCGTACTAGCACCGCGCAGGATTGTGTATTCTGATTTAATACCTGGACGGAAAAAGTCATTATTTGACTTCTACTGCCGCACCCGCTTCTTCTAGTTTATTCTTTAATTCCTCAGCTTCTTCCTTACTCACTGCTTCTTTGACCGGTTGAGGCGCGCCTTCCACTAGATCTTTGGCCTCTTTAAGCCCTAAACCTGTGATAGCCCTTACCTCTTTTATTACATTTATTTTTTTATCCCCGGCCCCTGTAAGAACAACGTCAAACTCGGATTTCTCTTCTGCAGCAGCACCTCCGCTGTCGCCATCACCACCTATCGCTGCGACGGCGACTGGAGCAGCTGCAGAAACACCCCACTTATCTTCCAACATCTTTGATAACTCAGCTGCCTCTATAACCGTTAGATTGGAAAGATCGTCTGCTATTTTCTCTAAATTTGTAGCCATTTTCTTTATCTCCTAAAGCTTGAACTTGTTTGACTATTTTCAACTCACGCTGCTTCGCTTTGCTCAGCCCGAGCCGACAACACACGTGCTAGTTGCCCCGCCGGTGCTTGTGTCACCCCTGCTATCCGCGTCGCCGGTGTCTGGATCATACCAACCAGTTTTGCCCGCAGTTCATCCAAGGTCGGAAGCTTAGCGAGCGCAGCAACTCCTGGCACGTCCAAAACCTGTTCATCTAAGGCGCCACCCAAAATTTGGAGTTTTTCATTCTCACTCGCAAACTTGACGGTAACACGTGCAGCAGCCACAGGGTCTTCGGAGTAAGCTATTGCCGTCGGCCCCTGAAACAGGTCACTTAAATGCTCAAAAGAAGTCCCCTTGAGCGCAAGGCTTGTGAGCCGGTTTTTGGTTACCTTGAAGCTGGCTCCCGCATTTCGCATTTCCCTCCGCAACACCATTGATTGTGCAACCGTTAAACCCTGCGGGTTCGTTACCACAACTAGTTTTGCAGAAGAAAAAACATCTTTATACGAAGCGACCAATTCTTCTTTTTGTAAACGGTCCACTCGACTGTCCTCACTTCTTTGGAACAAGCTGTCAATGTGCAGACATTGTCCCGGTTACGTCTGGATTTGGGGCAAACCACAAATCCGGTTCGCCTGTCCCAGAAGTTCAAGCTTTTAACCGTCGCCCGCTAGCACGACAGAAAACGCTTTTACCCCCGTCTATGCAGGCGATCACGCCATTAACCGATACAAACACTCTCGTCTTGCTCGGACCTGCAGTCTCGGACAGGTCAAGGCCTCCATACCCCAAATGGTGTATGAATTCCCCGTATTAGCGACCGTTAAAGCCGCCAACCCTTTATCTTGTCGCCGCTCTCTCTAAAAGCGTTCCAAGATCTAATTTTATTCCCGGCCCCATCGTTGAAGAAACCGAAACTTTCCTTATATACGTCCCCTTAACACCTGATGGTTTTGCCTTATTCACGGCATCTACAAGACAGCAGATATTTTCCGCTATATCGACTTCGGAAAAGCTTGCTTTGCCGACCCCCACGTGAATTATTCCTGCTTTTTCAACGCGATACTCTACCTGCCCACCTTTCGCATCCTGAACTGCTTTCCCAACATCGGCCGTCACCGTGCCGAGTTTTGGATTAGGCATTAGACCTTTAGGCCCAAGGACCTTTCCTAACTTACCAACGACCGGCATCATATCTGGTGTAGCTATCACTCGCTCAAAATCAATCTGTCCCTGCTCTACTTTTTCGGCAAGATCTTCAGCACCTATGACCTCGGCTCCTGCCGCTTTTGCCTCTTCAGCCTTTTCTCCCTTTGCAAAAACTGCAACACGTACATCTTTGCCTGTGCCCTTGGGCAGTGAAACAACACCTCTAACCATCTGATCGGAATGACGCGGATCCACACCAAGGTTCATTGATAGTTCAATAGTCTCATCGAACTTAGCCTGTGCATTTTCCCTAAGAATCTTGACAGCGTCATCAAGACCGTACGCCGCGTCCCTATCTATTCCACCGCGCGCCGCACTTATTCTTTTACCTCGTTTTGCCATAGCTCTATCCCTGAACCTGAATGCCCATTGAGCGAGCGGACCCAGCAAGAATATTAACGGCGGCATCGATATCGTTTGCGTTCAAATCAATCATCTTTGCCTCTGCTATTGCCTCGAGTTGTTTACGTGTTACTACACCAACCACTTCCGAACCTGGTGCGTTTGCTCCTTTACCAAGATTTGCTGCTTTTTTTATAAAATAGGAAGCGGGTGGCGTCTTGGTCTCGAATGAAAAGGACTTATCGACAAAGACGGTAATTATCGTCGGAATTGGTATACCGGCTTCCTCTGTCTGGGTCGCAGCATTAAACGCTTTACAGAATTCCATGATATTTAGGCCTGCTTGCCCCAAAGCCGGACCGATTGGTGGCGAAGGGTTTGCTTGGCCCGCTGGAACTTGCAGTTTTATGTAACCTTCAATTTTTTTAGCCATTAGTCCTCACTCTAATCGAGGGCGCGGTACGGCTATGGCGAGCCTCCCGCACGATGCGCACCGCACGTATTGCGATGCATCTTTCGCCCCTAAAATTAGCTCCCGGGGCTCAGAGCTTCTCCACTTGACCGTATTCTAGTTCTACCGGCGTCGCGCGGCCAAAAATCGACACCGCAACTTTCAACCTTGCCCGCTCCTCATCAACATCCTCAACCATAGCGTTAAAGGACGTAAAGGGTCCATCAGCCACCCGGACTTGTTCACCCACTTCAAATGTTACCGAGGGTTTTGGCCTTTCAACACCCTCCTGAACCTGATGCAGTATACGCTGTGCCTCATTGTTTGAAATAGGCGAGGGTTTATTACCAGAACCCAAAAAACCCGTTACCTTAGGGGTGTCTTTTACCAAATGCCAGGCCTCGTCCGTCATCTCCATTCTTGCCAGAACGTAGCCCGGAAAAAACTTTCTCTCAGTATTTATCTTAGCTCCGCGCCTCATTTGAACGACCTCTTCCATAGGCACAAGGACTTCCTCTATAACATCGTCTAATCCTGTTTGCGCCGCTTGCTCACGGATAGAGGTTGCCACCTTACTTTCAAAGCCGGAATAAACATGCACAACATACCAGCGAGCCGCCATCATCAGCCTCCGAGGCCAAGGATTTGTTTCACACCTAGTGATAAAATCTGATCAACTACCAAGAAGAATACACCCGCAATTGCAACAAAAATAAAGACCATTACCGTAGTAACAAGGGTATCACGACGTGAGGGCCAAGTAACCTTTGCCACCTCGCGCCTCACCTGTTGCACAAACTCGCCTGGATTTGTTCTCGCCATTTATTTTTTCTCTATCGACTCAATGAACGTTATCAATATGACTTCAATGGCAGGAGTGGAGGGATTCGAACCCCCAACCCCCGGTTTTGGAGACCGGTGCTCTGCCAGTTGAGCTACACTCCTATTTCGACGCTTCGTTTTAATCTGCAATGGAGGCAACAACGCCTGCGCCAA
>CAYPNT010000098.1:1308-9896 GCA_964412235.1 uncultured Rhodospirillaceae bacterium | reverse complement strand
GGTATAGGCTGACCAACATGAAAGGCTCAGCGTGCGGTCGATGCATGAAAACTTGCCCCTTAAATAAAGTGATTGATCTTGATGGCGCGCTGCTTACACGAATGGCAAGCTGGATTGGGGTAAATGCGATGTTTTTGAAGCCTTTAATCGTGCCCATCGCCGCCTGGCTCGATGACAAACTGGGCAACGGGAAACGTAACCCATTAAAGAAGTGGTGGTTTGATCACGAAATTATAGACGGGATTACCATGGATGCGAAAAGTACTAATCAGCGAGATATAGAACCTAGCAAAAAGGTTGATATAGCTGGGCAAAAGATAGCGTTTTACCATGCGAATATGATGCCGGCTCCTGATCAACCCGATACCTTTCCTGTTAATCGTAAGGCTGCTTTAGCAGCAAAAGCGTTGGTTGAAACGCCTGCGGAAGCGCGCGCTCGCGTAGAGGCTGGTGGTCCAATACCGGCCCATTATATTCCGACGCCCCCTATCGGGGAGGGTGCGATCGACGAACGAACGCAAAGTCCCTACGACGACGATTAGGAGAAAAATTTTTGAAGATCTGTATCTATGGCGCAGGTTCGGTAGGCGGTCTAATCGGGGGAATTCTTGCCGAGAGTTCCAATTCGGTATGTTTTATAGCGAGAGGACCACAACTGGAAGCGTTAAAAGCCCGAGGATGTACGGTAGAAACGGGTGATAAAATATTCACGGTTTATCCGGATTGCAGTGATAGTCCCGACGACTTTGGAGTTCAGGACTTGGTTTTTATTGCAGTAAAAGCGCCTGCCCTGCCAGGTGTCGCTGAAAAAATAGGTCCTTTGATTGGTGGAAACACCGTCGTTATTCCGGCTATGAACGGTATACCATGGTGGTTCTTTGACGGTTTTCCGGAGAATGGTCCCAATGTGTCATTGCCTATGTTGGATCCCGGCACGGTGTTATCGAAGGCTGTTCCTATTCAAAGACTTATCGGATGTGTTGTTCATGTTGCGGCTTCCGTTCCCGAACCGGGTATTATCCGACATGTTGCGGATAATCGGCTGATCTTGGGTGAAATATCTGGGGAATTATCTGATCGTCTTCAGAAGATCATCAATCTTTTCGAAGATACTGCTCTCGACGTGTTTGCTACAAACCAACTTCGTCAGGAAATCTGGTTAAAGCTTCTGGGTAATTTCAATTTTGCACCGATATCATCATTGGCCAATGCTACAAACGCCCAAATAGGAAAGGATCCTGGTCTCCGGAAACTGGCATTAGATATGTTTGAAGAAGCTGCGGCGGCAGGCTATGAGGTTGGCCTTGAGCCGGGTATGACAGCAAAAGATCGCGTTGATCTTGGGGCCTCAATGGGAAATTTTCGGACATCAATGCTTCAGGACTTCGATAAATCCCGACAGCCCGAGATTGACGCAATCGTGAGTGCTGTAATCGAAATTGGGGAAGCAACCGGATCACCCATGCCGATTTCGAAAGCTGTACTGTCGTTGTTAGCTCAGAAAGCCCGTGGCCAAGGGTTATATTGACACTTATTTATCCATCACGCTTGTAGCAAACACCTCTTCGAGTGCTAGCTTTCTTGGCGTTAGGCCTTGTTCGAATGAATATTGCGTTATTGCCTCTAGTTCCTTCCTATTTGCGATTACGCCATGGCGGACCAGAGGGGTCGCTATCGCATCTTCATACTCACTAGGTAATAATCCTACGTCGAAATGGTTCCGAATGTGGGCGAGCCGCTGTGCTTCCGCAAATTGTGCGGCTTGCTCCATCATTTTATATATATTGAGAACTGCCCACGGGTGCTCTTCAGCAACTTTTCTTTTGATAACCATTCCGTGGTTTATCGGGAAGAGGCCAGTTTTTTCGAAGTAGCGCTTGCCTTCCGCGTACGGGTCGGGAAATAGTGGGCCGAAGTTCGGATGATTTTCAAGATCCGCTGTGCTCCGGTCAACCAAATTACCATCCGGAAGGTATAAAAGGGTAGCGTCAAGTTCTTTGCGGAGAAACATTTCCCCCATGTTTGTTTCTGGGGCTATATAATTCACCGTCACGCCGTTAGGCGGCTGGAACCCCGTTGAACCGCCATGACTTATATCCGGGATCCGTTCCATAAAAAATTCCATATATTTTGGTGCTACCCCAAACTCGTGTTCCAAAATCCCCCGTGACCAAAGGGCGGCTGTTTGTTGATACTCTGGTACACCGACCCGCTTTCCTTTGAGGTCTTCCGGTTTTTCTATACCCGCATCCTTACGGATCAATATCCAAACTTGAAAGAAGTAACGAGTGGTAAAGACGGGTATTCCGACAAAACGATCATCACCGCGCGCGATGGCCATCAACAGAGAGGACATCGACATTTCAGAGATGTCGAATTCAGTAAATTTTAATTGGCGCCAGAATAATTCAGACGGGTGGAGTTCCAACGAATTCAACGAGATACCGTCCGCGCCTAGTTGACCGTCAAGGACCGGGCGTGTCCGAAGGTTTGGGGTTAAGGCCAGGCTCAGGTTTAACCCGCCACCGTTGATCGGTTTTCTATTGGTAACTGTTTCTGGCCCCATGAACGACATTTTTCTTCCTTTTTATCAGTGTTTTTTTACCCTGCGACACCATACTTCCCAGGCGCGATCGAGACTAATGGGTGCTTGTTGCATCGCTGTACATTGCTCGATTTCACTTTCAGTTAGGTAATCAGGGGTCCCAATTTGCATAGTCTGTAACTGTAATTTGGCATTAACTTGGAGATATATGGACTTCATAACAGTCTCTTCCACCGTCGCGCCGGCAACAACACAGCCATGTCGCTTCATTAGTGCTATCGAACGATCGCCTAGCGTATTTGCAAGGTCACGCCCTTGTTCCATGGTGACAACTAGATGATTGGTCTCACCAAAGTTCTTGCGCATATCCCAGATGGGTATATCGCTGCCGATTGGTGCACATGTATGGGTCACGGGCCGCAACGGTGTCCCCGTCGATGCAAAGGGGATGACTTCGTATGAATGATTATGAATAACAACGTTTACGTCTGCACGTTGTTCATAAATTGCACCGTGAATCATCCGTTCACTGTAGGGACGTTGATCGCGTTCTTGGATGGCATCGCCGTCTAATCGATATTCGATAATGTCTTGGACCTCTATTAACTCCGGTGCACGCGCACGTGACAATAGATATCGTTCAGGATCCTCCGGGTGTCTAAAACTAATATGCCCGTATGCATCGACAACCTGTTCATTCGCAAGAATGTGGTTAGCAGTCACCAGGTCTTGCAGGATGTTTTCACTTACACTCATATTTGTGTCCTTAATCTAGCGTGTCAGGCATTTTCTTTTTCGGGCACTCGTTGTTTTAGATCACCGTAAAACTTTTCGAGCGGTTGAAAACCCGCCTCATTTTTAATGAGTGCTTCGGTCTCCGAAAACAATTTGTCCTCCGAAATGTTGAAATCCATAGGTTTTAAATATGGTTGATGTACGTACCAGGGGGTGTCCGCAAAAAATTCGATAGCGTTACCCTCAGGGTCTTTGGAATACATCGCCCAGCATACGCCGTGCGTTACAGTCCAAATATCCCGATCGGATTCAGATGTTAGGCGCCTGTACATTGCTTGGAGGTCAGCGAGTGAGTCAACACGAAAAGATAGATGGTGCAAAACTGCCGGGCCTTCCGGTATAATTTTGTTGCTTGGCAATTCTTCGTCTGGCTTTCCTTCTACTAAAAACACCTGATGGTGTTCGGAAGGGTCAAGGGTCATAAATGTCATAATTACACCCTGGCCTGTCATACCCCCATCGGTACGTTCAAAGCCTATAACTCTTGTATAAAAGTCCTCCATCATTTCTATATCGGATACAACGAGGCCAAGGTGGCTGAAACGGACGTTTATTTTCTTATCGGTTGACGGTTTTGCGGGCATCGGATTTTCCCCTGGATGTTTGTTTCGTTATCTTGGATCACGCTGCCGGTTAGATCAATTCCTAGAATGAGCAGAGTGCGTTATGATTTGCCGACCAAAATGAGGGGGGATAAATGCCGTTGAATTTTCTAGCCGGTCAAGACATTGGAATTGTCGCTTACGGTGAAACAAAGATTGAACGACGTTCTGGGCGTACGCCATATGAATTTGCTGCGGAGACTTTTGAGGAAATTCTAATAAAAACCGGTCTGCAGCCCAGCGACATTGATGGTTTTGCGACGAATGTTCCACATTCCGAGTCTTCAAATCAGTATTACACCCCTTATTTGTGTGACTACTTGGGTGTCACGCCCCGCTGGATGGACATTAGTGATCATGGGGGTGGTTCGGCCTTAGCTGGTGTGTCCCGGGCGGCGCTCGCTATTCAGGGGGGGATGTGTGAGCTGGCGATAGTTTTGTGCGCGGACACCCCATCCACATCCTGGAAAGCGGCGAACGGAGGGTACAGGGTTGAATTTTGGGATCCAACAGGAATTCAGGGACCGCCCGGAGGGTTTGGATTGCTCATGAACCGTTATATGACTCAATATGATTTGAAACCTGAAGCGCTAGGAAAACTTGCTGTTGCTCAACGCGAAGGAGCTGTACTGAATGAAAACGCTTACGAGAAATTGCGAAAACCAATTACGGTGAATGACTACCTTGAATCGCGTGTAATTTCGACCCCTGTACGTTTGCTCGATTGTGTGATGTTTGCTGATGGTGCCGCCGGTGTTCTGCTGACGAGTCGCGACCGTGCCAAGAAACTTTCTGCCGAGAACATGGTATTTCCGAGCGCTTATAGTGAGATTGTAAATTTTGATTGCGCCGAGCAAATTCCGGATATTACAGAGACTGGTTTTTCGGTGGTTGGCCCGGAAGTTCTGGAGAAAGCCGGTATGTCACCGAGTGACGTTCGCATGTTCCATCCATATGATGATTTCCTAATTGCTGAATTAATGCAAATTGAGCAAACAGGTTGGTGTTCCAGGGGTGAAGGGTCAGATTTTCTTTTGGAAACTGATGTTAGTTTCCGAGGTACACTGCCCATAAATACCGGAGGTGGCCAAATATCGGCGGGTCAAATTGGTTTGGCGTCTGGAATGACTAATCTTGTAGAAGCCGTGCGCCAAATGCAAGGCGAAGCCGGTGACAGACAGGTAAAGGACCCTGCGAACGCGTTGGTTACCGGAATTGGCGTGATCACGTACGGGCGAAGTTGGAAGGTCAGCAACGCAATGATCTTGGAGCATTAAAATGGCAAAAAATAAAAAACAGAGGGCCATCCCAATTCCTACGCAAACCACGCAACCTTTTTGGGACGGAATAGGAGCTGGAAAGTTAATGCTACAATATGATCCCGATGAAAACGTTTATCAATTTTATCCAAGAGCGGGCAGCGTCAAGACAGGAAGACGCAATCTCGTGTGGCGAGAGGCATCGGGCCAGGGTACTATTTATTCTTTTACCGAGACCCACGTGCCCACCGCAGGCTTCGAGGAACGGGCCCCCTATTTGTTGGCGATGATAGAGCTCGAAGAGGGTGTACGTATTCTGGCTAATCTAATAAACGTCTCCGCAGCGAAAATTTCAGTGGGCATGCCCGTTAAAGTGGCTTTTGAGACAATTACAAAAGAACAAGATTATTTTTGTTTTGAGCCCGCCTAGTCTGGTTTTATGGATCCGAGGAAAAACGGGCGCCTCATATGCGCCCGTTTAAACCTAATGCGATTTTTTTAATTTAACGCGATTCGTAGAAGTTGATCAGCTGGATAACGTCACCCGCCTGCATTCGGCCGAGTGGGCCGTCGGCATAACTTGAGGCAACAACTTTGTTATCCTCACCAAGTATGAATTCCGACGGTTGAATGATTTGCCGGCGGTCCTCCCACCATGACCCTAACGCATCCGCAATTTCCCGACCGACTTCCATGCCGACGGGGAAAGACACTTCATTTGCTACTTCCTGTGCCTTGTCTGCTGGGTCTACGCTCGCTGCTACGACCGATATACTGAGTTTTTCTAATTCTTCTTTCTTTTCTTCGAAGCCGACTAACTGTCGGCGACAGTATGGTCACCAGTGACCTCGATAGAAAAGAATGATTTTATATTTTGTATTGAGGTCGCTCGGTAGATTCATTGTTCCGCCGTTTACCAGATTTATCGTAACGTCGGGGAACGGTGTTCCTATACCTAACTTTTCGGACATAAATTTCCCTTCAAGTATTTTGCTCAGGACGGGCGACCGTCCTATTTTAGAGAATATGAAGACACATTAACCGGAAAGCAACGGGAAGGATTATTCTTCCTCAAAACCGTTTTATCTAGTTATTTGTTGTGCCGACGATGGTATTTTGTCGCCTTCAAGCGCCTTTTTTGTAGCGGCAAATTCATTAATTCCTATCATTTCTCGCAATTCGGCGGTCATTTCGGCTTTATCTGTCTCTAACGGTGCGCCCGTTGCGTCTGCGACCCGATCAATCGCGTTAAACAAGCCGGCAACTGCCGCCGAATCAACCACGGCGTCAGAGCCCATAGAAGCGAGAATTGCGTCACGAGCAGCATCTAGGCGTGCTTTATCGCTACTTAAAATTGCCTCGGCGAACTCTATCATAAGTTTTCCGTGTTCAATTCCGGTGTCCCCTGCTTCCTGACCACCCGTAATAGCACTATAACTCAAATTGTCTCCTGTAAATTCGCTGCTCGCACGGAGCAGTGCCGAATGGCTAGTTGTTCAATATGTGCATTGGTTTAGTGCTGAAACTCGGGCTGCCAGGAGTTCTATTTGTAGATGGGTAATCGCTCTGAACTCTTGACTAAAGTCCCGCATTTGTGGTCCTGATAAATATTGAGCACCAACAACGCCAAAGAAACTCCGTGCTTCGTCGGGGACGAGGGTCAGCGCACGGCGGATATTCGCTTCGGGACCAATAAAATAATCTGCTTCATTTGGGCCAAATTCATCCCATGCGATATTTGGTGCCCAGGCTTGATGTTGTCGAGCTTCCGCTGGTTTGTAATGCGACGGGTCTCCGTCCTGAGGCACTGGAAGTGGACGTAACGGCACTCCGATGCCCTTTGCGAAGGTATCAATAGCAGTCGTGTGTGCAACGACGCTTACAATTTCGACGAAATGCGTATCCTGGATCCTACTATTTAGTGTTTTTTCGTACCAACTGTGGGTTAAGCGTCCCGGATCGGCCACGATTAAATGAATCATATTGACCCAATTTTCCGGTAGGTCAGTATTTGCCACATGTTGATCGGTAACGGCGAATGGCGAGAGAGCCGTCTTAATCTTCATACACGTTAGACAATCCTGAGCACTTCGGGTTTCGTTCATCACCTTGACGCGCTCGTCGCCAGTGAGCCAGCTCCCCGAATTCGAAAGATGGTTCCAAGCGCGATTATGTTCGTCCACTATGTCGGTTCTCACCTCATACGACGAGTCATTATAATTAATATCTATCATTTTGAGTTTCCAACTTGCCAGTCTTGAGAGTATTTCCCACTCCGTGTGCGGTCAATTCGATTGGTGAATTTTTAAAATCGGAATAATTTCCTCGGGTTTTTGTTTGTAATATGTTCTATCTCACTGGATGAGAATTGTGCGTTTTGCAGTGTCGCGAGTGGGTCAGGATCGCCTGGTGGAAACGGTAGGTCCGTTCCAAGCAACAGACGCTCTATTCCCACGAGTTCTCGCAGGTAACGAAGGGCGCCTGATTGATGAAGAATTGTATCGTAATAAAATCGCTTAAGATATTGAGAGGGCAATAACCTAGCCACATTTCCAGTTGTTTGTGGGGGTCCCGCCTTATGCATGCGGTCAAACCGCCCTATCAGAAAGGGGATCGATCCCCCACCGTGTGACAGGATCAAATTAAGGTTTGGAAAGCGGTCCATTACCCCAGAAAAAATTAGTGAACCGACACTTAAAGTTGTATCGTTCGTGTACGCGACAATTTGGTTTAAGGAAAACCGCTCGGCTCGACTTGGCGCGACCGGTTGTGCCGGATGCACGAACACGGGGACATCAAGAGCTGCGCATGCTGACCAATATTCATCGAGTTCACATTCTCCCAGATTTTTACCGTTGACGTGAGTGGCGACAATAGCCCCAATCGCGCCCGCGTTTAGACCGCGTTCTAATTCTCGTGCTGCGGATCCCGGGTCCTGTAACGCCCCCGATGCCAACCACGAAAAGCGATCAGGATGCTTATTGCAGAGGCCTGACAAAGAGTCATTTAGCATAGCGTGCCACCGCACCCCCTTATCGGGGGGTAAATCGTATCCAAATATATCGGTCCAGATGCTTAGAATTTCACGATCTACATTTTGGTGATCCATTTCCGAAAGTCTGAGGTCCGTCTTTGTCAAGGTATCGAAGAATGGTCGGATCTGCATCCCACTTTCAAAAAGACAACAGTGGCAGCCAGGTTCGTTTTCGATGAGGTCAATACCAAAATCTCGTCCTCGAACCGCAAGAGTATCTATTACCTCTGGTGGCACAAAATGGGCATGAACGTCGATAACTGTCATCACTAATTTCCTGTTTTGCGAAGGGACGCGCGCAAACGATCCGGCGTTAACGGCAGCTCCGTGATAGCGATGTTATATGGTTTAAG
>CAYPNT010000098.1:0-1208 GCA_964412235.1 uncultured Rhodospirillaceae bacterium | reverse complement strand
TCGTTAGTTGGGCAGTTCCAACGAAGTGCGGCTAACTCAATCGCGCGTTGTTTCAAAGTTTCGGAAGCAATCCGGGTCGCGTTGCCAGCCATTACGGTATTGCGGCTGTGAAAGGTGCCGCCACCCGAGGGCAATAAAGTCGTGCTGCCGTGCCGCACAATGATACGGTTAATATCAATATCGAGATAATCGGCGCATATTTGCGCGAGGCCCGTTTCGGTACCCTGTCCGACAGAAGACGCCCCGGTTTTTACTTCAATGCTACCATTCGGTTCTACTGACACTACAGCGGATTCCGGCGGGCCAGCAGCGCTACTTTCGATGAAGCAGGCGATGCCGAGGCCATAAGCGTGTCCGTCGATAATTTCTCCTTGGCGATTTTTCCATTTATCATAATCGGCCTCTTCTAAAAGCCGCTTTAACGCGCCAGGGTGATTACCTTCATCAAAGGTCGCATCGGGATCCCCGGGGACCAGTTCACCAATGCGATAGGGTAATTCGCTCGGTGTCATTAAGTTTTCAATTCTCACTGCTGCAGGGTCAAGATCGAGGTCCGCTGCCATAAGGTCGATCATTCGTTCACGACAAAAATTAGCTTCAAATCTTCCCGGCCCCCGATATGTGCCTACGGGTGTTTTATTCGTGATAAGAAACTGTACGTCACACGAGAACGCTTCGATACGGTAGGGCCCAGGCAAAAACTGTGCAGCTTTTGAAGGGACGACACCGCCATTTGTTCGAACGTATGCACCCATATCGCCCATCACCGTGCCTCGCATACCAAGAAGCTTGCCCATTTTAGTAGCCGCTATCTCTATTTCGACGATAATATCCCGTGAATGATTCATCGCGGAGAGGTTCTCGCGACGGTCCTCTATCCATTTAACGGGACGGCCCACTCTGCGGCTAGCCATCGGAACAAGGTATTCTTCCGGATAAAGCTCACCTCTGGCTCCAAAACCACCACCCACGTCGGTCTCAATGAGCTCCACCTCTTCTTCCTTAAGCCTGAATGCATCAGAAAGGTGTCGCCTATTAAAAAAGTTAACCTTTGTCGCGCCATGAAGCCGCAGCCGAGGTTTGACAGGATCAAATTCGGCAATAAGACCCCGAGTTTCCAAAGGCACGGCTCCGTGTCTATTGGTAACGAACCGTTCCTTCCGTGTGTAGCCGGCGTTGGCGAAGGCGTAATCGCTGTCGCCCCTGCT
>CAYPNT010000097.1:0-10274 GCA_964412235.1 uncultured Rhodospirillaceae bacterium | reverse complement strand
CTCCCTCCGCCATTTAGTCAATAAAAACAATAACTTATTGATTATTTATCCTTTCTACCTACATTCCTAACTACAACTGATTACCTCCAGTGTTCGCCCGTTGTTCCCACTAAGTTTTGGCACCAACAGTTCATAAACTTTTTTTGCAGGCCTCGATCAAACGACCTCCCCGCCCGAGCACCCTGTCTGCAGTTTCAACCAATAGCTTATTGGGTGTGCAGAGAGGCGCGACCCTCAACAACTCTCTTACAGCTTCTTCTTCGCCTCCCTCACCGAGCCAGTCGGCAAAGATAGCCAGTGCCATGGCGGGAGATCGGCTCATTCCCGCATGACAGTGGATCAGCAAGCGGGGCTGATTCCACTGACGGGCAAAAGCCACCGCGGAACGGACCTGCCATTCTTCAAGGAGTACATAGGTATCCATTGGTTGTGTAATGTCATCAAAGGCGATGATCCGCTGAGGTGGATTGGCGTCGTCTGTCCGAAAGGGATCCTGGACAGTGCTGTTTTCGATCGTGATAACGCCGTCATAAGCCTCAATATCGGCCTCTCTGGCAGCCTCAAGACTGCAAACCTGGATATGGGGGACAGGTTTATTGTCCGGCATTCTCTACCCGTTTATACATATCTAACCCTAACTTATATTTTAGGGTTGTCGTTTCTTTATTTCTGTCAGGACCATCTCAAGATCGTCCCGATGAATGAACAGATTTTTTCCCCCACGAATTTCCTTTTTCCATTGTCTCGGCCGTAACGACTCGTCTTTATCCAGTGGCCCCCTCCCGCTTCAACTGGTACATAATCCGCCGCAACTTAGCGTTGACAGTCTTGATCTTTGCCACGTGAGCCCTGGACATTCGTCCGTGCTTTGTGTGCGCTGCCATAGCCCGCGCTTTTCGGTCAGCGGCGTGGTCCGGTGCTCTTGCCACCACGCGTCCGCCACCTTCTGCCGTCGGTGACGGCGCGGTTCTGGCAGGGTGTTCCCTTACAGGTATTGGCCAGGCACCTTAGGCCCGGCCAATATACAGGATTACAGTTTATTCCCTGGTGGTTGTCCAATTAAGTAAATAAGATTTGATAGACTATGCAAATCTGAGCGAGCCAACTACAAATAAAAGCAGGTGTGCGAACATAAGATATTCCAAACATATAAAATAGATAGTGAATAACACGCAGCCAGAAATATGCTATTGTTGCTGTCGCTGTAGCCTCATTTGAAATGTTTGCTAAGTGCGCAACAATCACTATTGCTGCAAAAGGAATAAGGTTTTCAATCGAATTGTAGTGTGCCCGTTTAGCCCTCTCAGCCCATACAAATCGGGGCTTTTCATCGCCTTGCCATTTAAAGGAGGCACCCAATCCATCATGTATTATCCCTGAAAGAACGTATGGAACCCACATAAATAAAGTTAGGGTCGAAACCCAAATCAACATTTCTAACTCTACTGACATTATAAGTATCCCTTTTAGTTGGTGGTGGTCAGGTTTTTCAGAACCAAAGTGTGATAGCAATTTTTTATTTTGAAAAGCCCTTTCCCCAAAGATTACGTCGTCAATCAGAAATTCTGCCGGAGAGGATGTCGAGGGAGAAAAACTTTATCTTGCGACATACGAAGAATTAAATAATGACTAGTATGACAAAGCGTAATTTGGAGACGCATTGGCCGAAATCGGTGCAATATTGAGGACGCAAACAGTATTTAGCATGGGCTTCGGCCGTCCGTTTATGCTAACAAGTATTGTGTCGTGAGTTTTTGGTCTCGCTAAAATTGTTTGACGCAGTTTAACAAATAAATGAACATCGTATGACGTCTCGGAATGTTGGCTCATGTGAGCGAGGAGGTGCGGGTGCGCTATCTCGGTTGCCTTTCAATGCTGCTAATCAGTTTGTTAGTGGCTGTCACCTCAACAAGTTGGGCCACCAACTACGATATGGGCCGCTTGTTGCGTGAGGCTCATCCGTTTTCTCCCAGGGAAAAGCCTGAACCCAAACTTCGGCATGAGCCACAGAAACCAGCCTATAAATCGGTGCAACACAAACCCCACGACCGCGATACAAAGCCTAAGGCACCCTATGAGGCCCAACCGCGAACGTCCTCCCAGAGCAATTCACCCGTGGTGTCATCATATAAAAAAAGGAATAACTGGTACGTATCAGCTAACATTGGTTTACACGTTCCAAATGACCATGATTGGAAGGAAACTGTAGGAGGCAGTCAGGATTCCGGTGACGTGTGGGCAGAGGAATCTATCGGCCTAGTGGCGGCCGTAGGTTATAAGATGGGTTGGTTGCGCGTTGAGAGTGAGTTTTCGTACCGGTATCATGATCTAAAACATGCCAATGTTAATAGTTCAAACAATTCTGGTGGACTTTTCTCAAGTACAGGCCAAAAAGATCTTGCCGCCGACGTTGAAACATTTGCGTTTATGACCAACCTTTGGTTTGAAGGTAAAATTGGGTCAAAGTGGAGGCCATTCATTGGCGGGGGCGTTGGTTTTGCGACCCACTATGTGGATGTTCGGAAGGTTGCCGGGGTAACGCAAGACTTTTATGCAGGCGATCAAGTTTTTGCATATCAGTATGGTCTGGGAATTGGTTACCAAATATTGCCACATGCTATGATCTCTGTTTCGTATCGCTTTTTTGAGACTGATGATGCGATTTTAGAAGATAATGGAATAAAGTACGAAGCCAACTATTACAGCAACAATTTAATGGCGGGGTTAATCCTCTATTGGTAATTTTCCCTATATTTTCAGTCGTTGCGCTGTGGGGACAAACCACGATGCCAACTTGGCACACCCAAAACCTAGTGATAACTGTGGTCTATTTGGGGGACCAAATTAAACGGGTTAGAATAAAGAACAGCAGCCCAATAAGATAAACTGTTGTAGGCCCGATAGACGCGGTCATTCAGTAGACCAAACTTTTTATGAGAAAACTAGGAAGCCCTATGGATATTGCAGACTACCCGCCTCAGGAACCTTTTTCTGAAGCAGGTGAAAAATATGCCGCCGAAGTAATGATGCGAGGAAAAGGTGTCCGGGGTCAGGAACACAGTTATGGCGATGATCCTTATCAGTCGCTGACACTTCATGTGCCTGAAAATCCCAACGGTACCGTTTTCGCGTTTATTCATGGCGGCGGGTGGACCAGTGGGTACAAGGAACATATGAATTTCATGGCGCCGTCCTTTGTGACAGATCGTATCATTTTTATTTCTATCGGTTACCGTTTGGCCCCCCAGCATGTTTTTCCGGTAGGTGTCGACGATATTGCGGACGCCTTGTCGTCAATTCATCAATGCATAGAGGAATTTAACGGCAACCCGGATCGGATTTTTGTGGGTGGCCATTCCGCTGGTGGGCATTATTCTTCGCTTTTGGCAGTTCGGAACGATTGGCAGGCTATAAGAGGTGTCCCGGATACCATCATTCGGGGTTGCTTGCCAATCTCGGGAGTTTACGATTTTACCGCAGGAAATGGTATGGCGGTGCGACCTAAGTTCTTGGGCGATGGGAACAATGAAGCGGCCGCAAGCCCCATCCACAACATCGTTCAAACACCTCCATTTTTTATAGCCCACGGGAGCGAAGATTTTCCCCATCTCATTACCCAGGCGGAGACAATGGAAGAGGCGTTACGCAAAGCAGGAGCTGATGCCACGCGGATAATAATGGAGGGCCGAAATCACTTTTCCGCTTCCTATGCGGGCGGCGAAGAGGATGGTCCCTGGGTGTCAAAAGCTCTCGAATGGATGGAGGCTCATTAGCCGTACTATGGTTACGGAGGTTACCGATAAAATTCCAATACTCGTTGCCAAAGGTAAGGGTATATTCGTGGGTTCGTTTCTGTATTTTGCGTCGGTTGTTCACATTATAAATTGGATGTTAAACAGAAAATTGAATTTTCATGAGTAGCGCTACATACCACAAACGAGGCACGTCCCTATTCAAACCACAGACAACTATAGAATGGCTTGTTTTCGGTATGCACACGACGTCAACCGAAGGCCAGGCCACCATTTGTGTTAATTGTTTCCCCGGTAACAAACGCTGAACTATCAGAAAGTAACCATATTGCGGCGTCGGCCTGTTCCTCCGGCGTTGAAATACGGCCCAGAACTGCTCGCTCTGCGGCAATAGACATTGCTTTTTCAGTATATTCGGCAGTCATGGCAGTTTCGACGACGCCCGGGCTAATACTATTTATCCGTATTCCGTGTGGTCCTAAAGCGCGCGCCATACTTCGTATGAGAACGAGTACGCCGCCTTTGGACGATACATAGGCGGGGCCACCGGTACCCTGTCCCCCGGGGCTTCCAATTAAGGTGCTACCCGATGCCGTGAGCACTATGGAGCCTTTTACATTGTGAGCTATCATCGCTTTTGCTGCGGCCTTTGTTACCAAAAAGGATCCAGTCAGGTTAACGGCAAGAACCCGATTAAACTCTTCCTCATCCGTCTCCATCCAATCAATTTTTGAGTGGATGGCTGCAAAATGCGCTAGACCATCGACGCGCCCAAAAGCTTCTAGGGCGAGTGTAGCGGCATTCTCAGCGATTGCTGTTTGTGACACATCACCAATGATGAATTTGAGGTGATTTGTTTGAGTTCCCAATGCCTTCTCAAGCTTCGATGCGTTTAGGTCCGAGGCGACCACCCGGTTACCATTTTTAAGTAGCTGCAATGTGCAAGCGCGCCCAATCCCACTCGCAGCGCCAGTAACTATTATCGATTTATCCTCAAACATATTTTTTCTCCAAATCTGGTGCTGAATATTTTTTCTAAAGCTTATTTTTAGTTTGATTCTTCAATCGCCCTTGTCTGAATTTGTATACGACCCCATACTCCCTACCTGATTTTAACAATCGAAAGGAGGTGATCCAGTGTCTCATTGTCTTTTGCCGCAGCCTCATGTTGCGCAGATCTGGATTGTCGCCTCTGACGGGGTTCGCTTCGCCTGATGTGACATATATTGTCCGCGTAATGGACTGTGTTTGACAATGGAAGGGCTGCCAAACGGCGGCCCTTCAGTTTTTAGTCGATGTAAGGACGCGCGTCGATTATTAGAATTGATGCTTTCGGGGGAAAATAGTCGAGTTTTTGGAGAGCATACTATAAATACGAGAACCAGTTTATTTAAACAGCGTCATCGCAACCCACTATCGGGTTACCCATTGAAAGGCTATGGATAATTAGCCTGTTTAACGAGGAAGAAGACCATGGCGATACAGTCCGTTCGGGGATTAAATATCAATTATGAAATTGTCGGAACGAAGGGACCTTGGGTGGCGTTAATAACAGGAGGCCGTCGGGGTTATCACGAGTTTATTCCCCTGGCTAATCGGATCGCAGCCGATGGTTTTCGGGTGCTTCTCCATGATCGTCGTAACACCGGAGCGTCGGATATTCTGCTGGAGGCGCGCGAGGTTGAAGAAGTCACTTGGGCTGATGACCTACATCAACTACTGGATCAACTTGGTGCGGGTCCTACGTTTATTGGTGGATCTTCATCTGGTGCCAGGACTGCAATAAATTTCGGTCTGCGCCACCCTGGTATAACACGGGCATTATTGCTGCTTCGAGTTACCGGCGGGGAACTGCCGGCTCAGAGACTGCCGGAAATGTATTATGGACGATTTATCGAGGTGGCCAAAAAGGGTGGAATGGCCGCTGTCTGTGAAACGGATGATTGGCGGGAGAGGATAAAAGAAAACCCAGGAAATTATGAGAAGCTTATGACGATGGATGCGGCCGAATTCATCCGGACGTTGACCCGCTGGAAAGAATTGTTTGAAAAGGGCGCACATTATTCGGTTATGGGCGTCACCGATGAACAGTTAAAAAGCCTGACGATGCCAACCATTATCATCCCCGGGAATGACAACACCCATTCCTCAGCGAGTGGCCGCAAGGCTCATGAACTAATACCCGGCAGCAAACTTCATGACTTGGGACTCAAAGATGAAGACGTGGATTTAATACCATATCCCGGTTGGAGCCAATATGAGGCAGAGATTTCTGCTGTACTGACGGAATTCATGTATCAGCATTAGGTGTTTCTATCGTTAATCCAAACGTATAACTGCACCGTCCGTTACTCTAGCTCATATCGAAGACTAGTTTTCCGCGGAGATGCCGTCCTTCGCTAATCCGTTGTGCTTCCGCAGCATCTTTAAGGTCGAATAATTTGATTTCCGGAACGCTAATGGCCCCTTGTTGAAAGAGATGAAGTACCCGCTCCATATAAACTCGATCACGTCCAACCTTTGGACGTAGGGAATGCACATCATCACGTGGCGGCTCTGGCGCCGTCGTCCCCGATGCGATAAATGCGGCCCGGCCACCAGGCTTCAACACGCTGAAAGATTTTACTCCGGCGTCACCGCCCACCGTTTCGAATACCGCGTCGCAATCATTAATTACTTCGCTGAAATCAACGGCATTGTAGTCCACGATTTCGTCTGCACCTAGTTCACGCACATAATCGTGATTGTTTTTGCTCGCAGTCGTAACTACATGCGCTCCAATATGTTTGGCTAACTGAATTGCAAAACCAGCCACGCCACCAGCACCACCTTGAACTAATATTTTTTCGCTTGCCTGAAGTTTTAATGTGTCTTGGACCGATATAACGGCCGTTAATCCAATAAGGGCTAGGGCATTTATATCAATATGGGAGACATCTTCGGGCTTTTTGGCAAGGACGGAGGCCTTGGTGGCGACACGTTCGCAGTAGGTACCCTCCTGGCCTGGCGGTAATACACCAAATACATCGTCGCCGACTATAAGATCAGTAACCCCTTCGCCCACAGACACAATAGTACCAGAAAAATCCCGACCGCAGATGTATGGGAAATACGCAACGGGCGCGTAGTTACCTTGACGCACTTTCCAATCAGCGCCGTTTACACTTGACGCCTTAATTTCCGCGACAACTTCACCTTCTGCCGCTACTGGTTCGGCAAACTCTCCATATTGCAGCACTTCGGGGCCGCCGTGTTCATTGAAGAAAACTGCTTTCATTGTTATTTACCTGAATATTGTTTCTTAGCCCCCAGTTTACCTGCCTATATCGTAATAGACCATGACTGACGACCCGTTAAAGGCAGATTGTATCCGAGACAATTATGCATCAAAATTGTCCTATGAGATTATTTCAAAGGGATAAGCCGATGACAATTGACATGCACGCTCACTGGAGCCCTCCGGAGCTTGTCGATATCTATCGTGCACGGACAAAACCACCAATGATTTATGTTAATGATGTCGGGGAAGAAGTCGTTAAGACACGGCGTGGCGAAGAGCCTTTTTCAAATATGTTCGATGATCTCAATGTTCGTCTCGACGAGATGGATGATCATGGGGTTGCAACCGGGGTGCTTTCGTTATGGGGACCACATCAATGGATAGAACGCCTACCCATAAATGAATCGCTTCCAGCAGTCCAAATTTTTAATGATAGTGTATCCGCTGTTTGCAAGGCGAGCCCTGGCCGTTTTCTAGCGTATGCTTCCCTCCCATTGGCGGACATTAATGCTGCGGCCACTGAACTGCGGAGAGCCATGGAACTGCCAGGGGTTATCGGGGCAATCGTGCCCGGAAACGCGTTCATGAGCCTAAATGATACAGAGGCCTATCAACCACTGCTTGCCGAGGCAAACCACCTAAATGCCGCATTATTTATACATTGGGGCCCCCGTGCCGGTGATGACTGGCCGCGTACAAGCCCGAAAACCGACAACTTCGTTCGTCGTATGGGTACACTTGATATGCAGGCAAGCTTATCCGCCTGCACGGTAACCTTAACTATGACGGACTTACTCGACCAGTATCCTAACGTTCATTTTCACATCCACAATCTAGGGGGAAATATCGCTTTCGAGGTTGAACGCCTTGATCATCGCAGCTTACTGGACACACCCGACGAACCCCTGCCATCGACACGATTTAAAAAGCCCAATCTTTGGTATGACTGTAACTCTTTCGGTGCTAGGTCGATAGACTTGGCCGCCTCCCTTTACGGTGTGGACCGCATCCTCTATGCGACAGATGGCACTGCTTTTGGTTGCGATTGGACCAATAAAGCGCTGGCAGAAACAAATTTGACAGAAGAAGAACGAGATAAAATACGTTCAGGAAACGCGATAGCGATGCTTCAGCACTTAACATCATTCGAAACAATAGCGGAAGCCGCTGAATAGGAGCGTTGGCCATGATCGAAGAGACGGGTGTTATCACGGATGCCTCGATGCACGAAGCGATCCGGGCTCAGGTTATACAGGTGCTTGAAGATTCCGACATGACCGAAGCCCAAAAGCAACAAATCCTCGTAGCAATGAATTGTCCCTGTTGTGGCGGAAGTGGGATGTCTCTGAGCATTCCTTTGGATAATAGCAAGCCCGTTTTCTAAACGGGTCGGTCTCCTTCTATCCCAATGCGGCGCAGCCACCGCTCGTTCGCTGAAAAGCCGGTCTCTACGCGTTGAGGTTGGGAAAAAGCGCGAGCGCATTGTCCCGCTCTATTCCTCTTAACACATTCGATTCTAACCCCATATCTTGAAGTGCCTTTATTGATCCCGTCATTGTGGCCTCCGGCGCGAAGGGATAGTCACTACCAAAGAGAACGTGTTCTGTTGAAACCAATTCAAAAAGGCTCTTGAATGCGAGCCAATTAGTCGATAATGCCGTATCGTAGTAAAGGCGCGCCAACTCGGGAATGACCCCATTGGGGACATGTTCTTTAAAGCCCGGACGGCCCTGCAAACGTCCAATTCGTTCCGCCAGAAATGGTATTGTTCCACCCGCATGAGAAAAGATAAATTTAATGTCGTGGCAGCGCGCAAATGTTCCGCTGAAAAGTAAACTGACAACCGCGCGAGTTGTATCAAATGGAAAGTCTAGGGTGGCAGCCGGTATTTCCGGTTGGCACTGATTGCACGGGGCGTTCGTGGGGTGAAAGTAAACAGTCGCGTGACGCCGGTTGAGTTCATCAAATACAGGGGCAAATTCGGGATCGCCGGGATATCGATCACCGTAGCTGGTAAGTAAACCAATACCATCTGCCTTTAGCTCGTCTAAGGAGAAGGAGATCTCTTTTAAACTCGCATCTACGTCGGGAAGAGGAAGCCCCGCAAAAATACCGAATCTGTTTGGGTAATCTCTGACGATTTCGGCTGCGTATTCATTGCAATGCCGGCAAAGATTGGTGGTTTCTTGTCGATCCCCAAACCATAAGCCGGGTGCGGAAATCGACGTGATGGCCCTCTCAATTCCGTTGCGGTCCATAGCCTCGATGGACATGGCGGGGGTCCAATCTGGAGTTTTCCCGGCAAGGATTAGCGGTCCTATCCGATCGTCTCCTACTATATCTACATAGTTGGGTGGCAGAATATGGTGGTGGACATCGATGCGATGGCAGTCAGTCATAAGTCACGGCCCCTTATTTTTTGGTATAACCATCAATGAAGTCTGACAAGTCTAGGTTTTCTACCCCGGGTATGGAGATTTCCTGTGGGTAGTTATCCTTTCGGGTTGCATCTATACCCATCTTGGTAACTAAGTGTGAGCCGGCGGCCGGGTCGTATGAGGCGGGATCAAGCGGCGAGCCCTTAGCGTAAGGGACCATAAAAATATCCCGATCCGCCCTCACCCGGGTGGCAATGGCGTGCATTACTTCCGTATCGCTTGTTATGTCTACGTCATGATCGACCACAATAGCGAACTTGAGAAAAGGGTCTGTGACGAATGCGGCCATTGCCGCGGCCTTTGCTTCTCCTTCGATTTTGCGGTCAATCGCAATGTAACAGCTGAAGCGGAAACGACCCGATCGCGGCATGTGCACCCCGGTGACGGTACCACACGCCATCTTGACTGTTTCCTCGATTGCGGTAGATCGAATAACCCCTGACAGCAGTAAGTTGTCTGGGTGTCCTACAAAGGCGTTTTGGTAAATTGGGTTC
This sequence comes from uncultured Rhodospirillaceae bacterium, assembly GCA_964412235.1. Lineage (GTDB taxonomy): Bacteria > Pseudomonadota > Alphaproteobacteria > MPNO01 > UBA830 > JAYZQT01. Next base: position 310 of record CAYPNT010000097.1, on the reverse strand, counting down.
TCCCGGTGTGTAATGGCCTTGATCTCGAGCACCGGATTCATTCGCTCGGGGCCGTATGTTCCTGGAAATTCACCAAATGGAGCCTCTGCACGGCGTTCGTTCGGGCGGATGTTGCATTCTATCACAATTTCTGCATCCGCGGGGACGGCAAGCGGGATCGTTTTGCAAGACACCAGAGGCACCGGGCGTTGCAAAATTCCGCCGGCAACATGTATTTCATTAGAGTCAATTGGTGTGTAGCTCAGCGAGCCGAGAAAAAACGCGGGGTGGTGGCCAATGACTATCGCGATTGGGCATGCCTCTCCGCGGG
>CAYPNT010000096.1:0-10416 GCA_964412235.1 uncultured Rhodospirillaceae bacterium | reverse complement strand
CGGTCTTTCGCAATAAAAACCCAGCAGGCTATCAATAAAAGTAAAAACACGCCCCCTGCCCCTATTAAGTAGAACGCATTTTCGAGCCCAACGAATTCGGCAAAGCCGCCCATTATCATAGGCAAAACCGCACTACCAAGGCGGTTAAATGAAATACGTAGTGCCGCAACACGACCCTGCAAATCGAAAGGTACGGAACGCGACGCAATTGCTATCATAAGGGGCAGGTTCAGGCCCTGTCCCACACCCCGAACACTAATAGCCAGAGCAAGGACCGCAAAACCTTCAAAAAGAGGTGTTAACGCGATACCAACAATCGCCAACCCTACTGTTATTAATAGAAGCCAATAATCTCTTACCGACTGGGTCAACCGGCTTACGGAGAGGGCTGAGAGAGCCGATACTGCGTTAGCAACACCTATTAAATAGCCTATCGTAGCTCTCTCAAAAGCAAGTTCTTGAATTAACCAAACGCCGAAGAACGAAGCTTGGACCCCGGAACCCGCTTGCCGGACAAAGGTCGCGGCAACTACTAGTGCAATCGCCGGCAGTAGGAGCAAGCGTAGGGATTCCTTATAATCTGATACTTTCGGTATCAAACTCGTGCTGGTCCCATTATCCTTAGCCCCATCATTGAATTTCCCTTGTTGGGGGATAAAAAGCGCACCCACCGCACCACAAAAGGCCCAGGCACCGAAAAAGAAAAAGCCCTCCGCTACTCCGATCTTTGTAGAGACTAGTCCCACAAGGATTGGACCAATAGCGCCTCCAATGCGGGCTGCGGCTGTCATCCTCCCCGCATATAAAGCTTTTCCCTTCATCAGGGTTCCCACACAACTCTGCACACCAATCCAGTTGGTGGTCTCACAAAAGCCTATGACGACTTGTAACAGAATCGTTGCCCATATGAAGGGAAACAAGGGAACGGCGGCAGTAGAGAGCGCACCAATGGCCCCCAAAATGGTGATTACCAAACGTGGACCAAATCGGTCCAATAACGCGCCCCCGTGTATTGACATCGTTATGGGGAGTAACTGTCGGCTCGCAACAATTATCCCGATCATTCCCAGGGAGGCTTCTAGTTCAATAGCTGCCCATGCTGGGATGACAACATGGCTCATAGGAAATAGATTGCCAGTAAAAAACCCAGTCCCGTATACAGGCGCTTGCACCCGCCACGATACTTTATCGGTGGAATTCATCCACCGGACCCAGAAGAGAGAACAAAATATTCATATTTCCTTTTTTATCCAATAAACGTAGGAATGGTACATTCGCAAAGTGGATTATCAGATGACTAACCAAATTTTATCCCATATCAAGGTTTTAGATATTACGCGCGCGCGCGCGGGGCCCACTGCCGTGCGGCAATTAGCAGACTGGGGAGCGCAGGTCATAAAAGTGGAAACGCCGGGAGCGGATGCGAATGCCGATCTAGGTCAACGTCACGGGCCTGATTTTCAGAACCTTCACCGGAACAAAGAATCAATCACACTAGATCTAAAAAGCGTGGAGGGTCGGAGTGTATTTTTTCGAATGGCAGAAGACGCTGACGTTGTGGTCGAAAACATGCGACCAGGCGTAAAACATCGTCTGCAAGTCGATTACGAAACGTTAAAAGACATTAACCCTGCTATTATCTACGCAAGTATTTCTGGTTTTGGACAGACCGGTCCCTACGCAGAGCGTCCCTGTCTGGATCAGATTGCCCAAGGGATGGGCGGCCACATGATGGTCACTGGTGATGCAGCTACTGGGCCTATGCGATCAGGCGCCGCCATAAGCGATATGATGGCTGGTGTCCTTTGTGCCAATGGAATCGTTTTGGCACTCTTGGAAAGGGAAAAGTCAGGAACCGGCCAATGGGTGCAAACCTCATTGCTTGAGGCAATGGTTTTTCTTATGGATTTTCAAGCCGCCCGCTGGCTTGTAGATGGTGAAATCCCTCCGCAGGCAGGCAATCATCATCCAACTATAGCGCCGATGGGGGCTTTCAGAACTCAAGACGGTTTTATTAATATTGCCCCTATGCCCGATCATTGGCCTCGATTTTGTAAAACACTAAATCTGGATGCTCTAGTAGATGACCCAAGGTTTACAAGTTTTGATGCGCGCTATGAAAACCGCTCTGATCTCATTCATGAAATCGAAAAAGTCACAATTAATAGATCGAGTGATGACCTTGTTCACACCTTGAATAATGCGCGGATCCCATGCGGACCGATCTACACACTGGACCAGGTCTTTTCTGACCCACAAATTAAACACATCGGACTTGCTAAAAAAGTTAATTCACCGGTACGAGGTGAAATAGAGATAATCGCTCAACCGGTACACTTAAGTCGAACACCGAGCCGACACGACAAAGACGCGGTCACCGCAGCGCCTGAATATGGTGAACATACGATAGATATTCTGCAACGTTACGGCTATACCGAGAAAGATATCGCAAACCTCAAACACAGCAGCGCGATCTGACCTGTTTAATACTGTCAAACGATCCCCTGTACGGTCTGAAGACCGCCCAATCAATAAGCAAAAAGCTCAATAATTAAGTGGTTCCTTGAGGGGCGCCTCTTTAATTGTGCGCCAAATACGCTCCGGGGTCGCTGGCATTTGGATATGGTCCACACCCAGTGGAGCCAAAGCGTCCAGAACCGCGTTCATCATTGTTGGCAATGCACCGACCGCTCCTGCCTCCCCGGCTCCCTTAGCTCCGATCGGATTGGTGGGTGTGGGCACCTCATTAAAAGCGGCTCTAAACGTCACCAGATTGTCAGCGCGTGGCATACAATAATCCATGAATGAGCCCGCCATAAGCTGGCCTGTTGTCGCATCAAAGGTAACATCTTCCATAAGTGCCTGGCCAATACCTTGGGCGAGCCCGCCATGGATCTGTCCCTCTAACAGCAAAGGGTTAAGGATGGTCCCAAAATCATCGACAACAACATAATTTACTATTTCGAGCGCCCCAGTCCCCGGATCAATTTCCACCTCTGCAACGTGACATCCATTGGGAAAGTTGAGAGCACTTGGAACAAACATGGCTATTTCATCGAGCCCTGGCTCTACTTGTTCATTCAGTCGACGTGGTTGGTATGCTGCGATTGCTACCTCGGAAAGAGCAATGCTTCGGTCCGTACCCATTACAGAAAAGATGCCATCAGAAAAACCGATATCATCGTCAGCCGCTTCGAGTAGTTGAGCCGCAATCCGTCGCCCTTTTTCAATAATTTTTTCTGATGCAAGCGAAACAGCCGAACCCCCTAATGCTGCGGATCGTGATGCAAAGGACCCACGCCCAAAAGTGACCATATCTGTATCACCAGATACGAAACGAATTTTCTTAGGATCAAGACCCAGTTGATTACAGGCTATTTGGGTGAAAGTGGTCGCATGACCCTGACCATGATGAACAGAGCCAACCATGAGAGTGGCCGTGCCCGTGGCATCGAAACGGATTTGCGCTGCCTCTAGTTCCAATCCTGAAGCACGGTGAACAGTGTTGGATATACCAATGCCACGTAGACGTTTCCGATTTCTCGCCTCCACGCGGCGTTTCTCAAACCCCGCATAATCTGCCAATTTAAGTGCGTCATCAAGGTTTTTCGCGAAGTCTCCCGAGTCATAGGTGAAGGTGAGTGCTGTCTTATGGGGCATTGCATCGGCTGGAATAGTATTTATTCTGCGGATCTCAGCCGGATCGATGGCGAGCTTGCGTGCCGCTTCATCAATGAGTTGTTCTAAAACCGTAGATGCTTCCGGTCGACCGGCGCCACGATAGGGGGACGTGCAGTTAGTATTGGTGAACATCCCAGAAACCCGGACATGGATTGCTGGGGTCGTATACGTACCAGCCAATGACCCGAGGTTTACGGTTGGCGGCAATGGTCCCCGCAGTGATAAGTAAGCCCCCAAGTTTGCATAAGTAGAACATCTGAGAGCCAGAAACTTTCCATCGCTATCAACGGCAAGAGCCGCATCCGAGACATTATCCCGCGCTGAATCGTCACTCATCATGCATTCAGTTCGCTCTGCCACCCACTTCACAGGGCGCCCGCACCGTTTGGACGCCCAAAGAACAAGGGCATTCTCGGGATACACGTTGCTGTAAAGGCCAAAACTCCCGCCAATGTCTGGTGCAATTATCCTGAATTTAGTCTCCGGAAGATTAAAAACGGTATCCGCTAATTGTGAACGCAGCATATGTGCTTGCTGTACGCCCGTGTATAGTGTGTAGCGATCCTCGGATCGATCATAACTACCAATACATCCTCTTGGACCAATCGGTGCAGCCGTAACCCGGCTTATTGTAAAGCGCCGAGACACAACGAGATCTGCTTTTTCAAACGCAGATTCGACAGCTACCGGATCGCCGTCCTCGTGAAAAAAACATTCATTACCCTCGCAATTTTCCCATAATTGTGGGGCATTTTCCACTGCGGCCATTGCTGGGTTGGTAACAGCAGGCAACGGTTCATAATTCACCAACACCCTCTCTGCCGCATCCCTCGCTACGAAGGGCGTTTCGGCCACTACCATCGCAACATAATCACCCACTAAACGGACGCGGTCACGTACCAAAATTGGCCGCGGAGGTCGATACATATCAGACCCATCTCGGCTGTTCCGGGTCTGGTCACAAGGTAAGTGGCCGAGACCATCCGCCTCGCTATCTGTACCCGTGAGAACGGCAAGAACACCTGGAATGTTAAGTGCCTCGTCTATATCTACTCGGCAAATTTGTGCGTGCGCATGGGGTGAACGAACTATCGCTGCATATACCTGGCCGGGAACATTAATATCATCGATATAGCGGCCCAGTCCCCTCAAAAGTCTGGGGTCTTCGGTACGCTCAACAGGTTGACCGATCGCAAATTCACCCATGACGGCTTAATCAACCGTTACCGGCTCACCCGGCCTTTGAACTAATCGCGGATGGACACCTTCGTCCCGAAGCGTCCATCGATAGCGGGTTGCGTATCGCCTAACGTCGTTGACCTCCCATAGCTCCCTTATATCCCTTTCTGGAATATCCGTATTTTCCAAAATATCCGTTGGATCTAGTTCGGCCTTAGGTGGGTGGCGTAAAAGCCAGCACAACGCTTCCCAGCCGGTTTTACCATCGCGAAGACTGGGTAAAGGTTCGACGTACCCTCTACCTTCGGGTGTTCCCTCAACATCAACTTCCCGCCAAAATGCAATATGATCACGGATGCATTCCGCTTGACCATAGGGTGATTTATAAATCCACGCAGCCGCTTCGATTTCCAGATCTCCGACCACAACATCGTAATAATCCGCGTGTCCCTTCCAATGACAAAATGTGGTTCCATAATCGGGGTTCTCGCGCAACGCAGTCATATCTACCGCGGAGATGGGAAAATATGCATTACCTTCTACGTGAGTAATTTCATTGCTGTTCGCGAGCAAACGCCCGTTCCAGGATGCCGTAGCCATTTGTTACTCCCTATATTAACTCACCCGGTTAATCTGTGTTGGGCTAATACTTCACTAAATTTAGTCGAGCCTTTTTGAAAATGCATCTCCCAAAAAATCAATTTTTCCAATGTCAGCCCCAGCATATCGAAGAAGGTCATACGCCGTTGTCACATGAAACATGACCTGGGGAATTGAAAAATGAAACAACAAATGCTGTCCCTCCATTGCTAACGGGCCAATTCTAAGTTGGATTTCAATACGCCGGTCCGCACTACCATTCATACTGTCAGGTACAATATCCTTTAAAAATTTTAAAGCGATCAATAGACGTTTACTCATCTCTTCAATTGTTGTGTCGGTTTCACCAAGGACTGGCTGTTCGATATTGGCACAACGAGCAACAATAAGCGTAGCATGGTGACAAGCTTGCTGTATTTGCTGAGCCAGTGTCATCATATCAGACGCCAAACGCAAGTCTATCAACCTACCTACATCCTCGCCTTTGCCCTCAAATTGGGTCACTGCTTTGTCGAGCACAGTTGAAAGGGCCGAAAGGGTCTGAGTAAAAAGTGGTACAGACGCCTCGTGCATAGAAATTGACATCAATATTGCTCCCTCGTTTTAAGGTGATTTATTAATCGCCCGCCACACCCGTTCCGAGGTTGCCGGCATTTCAATATGGGTAACACCGAACTCAGACAAGGCATCAACGACAGCATTTGACACTGCGGGCAACGCGCCAACATTTCCAGCCTCACCGGCGCCCTTTACCCCCAGTGGGTTCGTCTCTGTTGGAACTGGATTACTCTTTACGTTAATTAAAGAAAAATCATCCGCCCTTGGTAGGGCATAATCAAGGAACGAAGATGTCAAGTTTTGACCGGTACGCGTATCGTAACGTAAATCTTCCATTAAAGCCTGCCCTAGGCCTTGGCCAACACCACCCTGAATTTGCCCCTTAAGCAACAGAGGGTTCATCACAGTACCGACATCGTCGACAACGTTATAGGAGATGACGTCAACTGCCCCTGTTTCTTGATCAATCTCTACCTCGACAACGTGGCAACCATTTGGAAAGTTCATTTCTGTCGCATTATAAACGGCATGCGCGTTCAAACCCGGCTCCAACCCTGTAGGTAGTTTCCCGGGTACAGTAGCCGCTTTGGCCACGTCTTTGATCGTTATTTTCCGATCGGTTCCCGCAATCGAAAAAACTCCCTCTCCAAAGTCAATGTCGGCTATAGCGGCTTCAAGAAGATGAGCCGCAATCTTTGTCGCTTTTTCTATAATTTTATCGGAAGCTAAAAGAAGCGCCGAACCCCCGATCGTTGCAGAACGCGAGCCGCCGGTTCCTTGCCCAAAGGAGATTAAATCTGTGTCCCCTTGAGCATAGTATATTTCATCGTATTCAAGGCCCAAACGATCACAAACGAGTTGTTTGAATACCGTTTCATGTCCTTGCCCCTGGTTAATAGCCCCAGACAAGACAGTAGCAGTGCCAGACCTATTGAAACGGATCTCGCCGCCCTCGAAGCCCGGGGCAGCCGCACGTTCGATGGTGTTTGAGATTCCTATGCCCAAAAGTTTACCGCGGCCCCGTGCGTCCTTTCGTCGTCGGCAAAAATCCGAGTAATTTGCCATGACCAAAGCCATATCCATGTTTGCTTCGAATAAACCGCAATCGTATTTAAAAGTTAGCCCCGTTTGAAAAGGCATAGCGTCAGGAGCAATCGTATTTCGGCGGCGCAACTCGGTTGGGTCAACACCCATCTTATCCGCTGCTATTTCAACCAGTCTTTCAATAACATATGCTGCTTCTGGGCGCCCCGCACCACGATAGGGACGGGTAATCGTTGTATTTGTATAAACGGCGGTAACGTCAACATGCATTGCAGGAGTTTTGTAAACTCCAGCGAGTGTGCCAAGGTTCGCCGTAAGCGGCCCTCCCGCCGCTTGCGTAACATAGGCGCCGAGTGCGCCAATGATCTTAACTCGCATACCTAAGAAGTTTCCGTTTTCGTCTAGTGCCAATTCCCCTAGCGTAACGTTGTCACGTCCCTGGGCATCGGATTGAAATGCCTCAGTTCTTTCTGATCTCCATTTGACCGGCCGCCCAGTAACTTTGGAGGCCCACAGAACCAGTACACTTTCATTGTAGACAGACGACTTCATACCGTAACTGCCTCCAACATCACCTGATACAACCCTGACTTTACTCTCTGGCACTCCGATAACTTTTTCCGCGATGTTCATACGATAGGGGTTCGCGTGTTGTAGTGTGGTGTACAAAGTGTAGCGGTCTTCCGCACTATCATAGCGGCCGAGCGCCGCCCGCGGTTCGATTGGTGCGGGAGCAACACGATTTATCACAAATTTCTCGCTCACCACTAAATGGGCGTTATCAAAAGCTGTGTCGGTCGCAGTTTTGTCCCCCAGCAGGTGCACAAAAGCGACGTTGTTCGGCGCGTCAGGCCAAACCAACGGCGCACCTTCTAGAAGTGCGTTTGCGGTATCCGTGACCGCAGGCAAGGGTTCATAGTCGATACTAACGAGCTCCGACGCGTCCCGCGCCTCCATCTCTGTTTCGCCAACAATAAAAACTATTGGATCACCGACGTGGCGCGCCCTGTCCAGGACGAGGGCAGGATATGGCGGTCTGTAAGCCAAAGAACCATCCCTAAGCTTCCTAGGCGGATCTCCCGGAACATCTCCCCAGCCAAGAGCTTCCCACTCTTTTCCCGTGAGAACCGCTAATATACCGGGTGCCTGGGCTGCCTTGGATATGTCCACATGTCGTAACTTCGCGTGCGCATGAGTCGAGCGAAGCACAAACCCATGAACCATATTGGGTAATGTTTGATCGTCTACGAAACCGCCACCCCCCTTTAGCAAACGTGGATCTTCTGAGCGTGGGACAGACTGTCCCAATGCATATTTACCCATTAATAATGTTCCAAGTTGACCGCACCTAAGTTTTTGCCTCCTGGACATACTGGGGATCAACATAACGACGGCTCGCTTCGCGGGTATGTTCGAGAATTTCTAGGTCGAAACGACCCTTGGGTACAGGGTCCGGATCCCAAAACTTGTACTCGTCAACGCCACGCACTAGGTGAGCTGTCCTGCGACCAATCGTAGACCTAACGTGGGTGGGAATATAAAAAATTCCAAGACCAATACGGTCGTTTTCCGTCTCGTTTGCATCTGAACCATGAACAATGCGTTCGTGGTGGCAAGAAAATTCCCCCGCTTTTAGAGCCATATATTCATAGTTACTATCTTCCACCTCCCGGATTACTTGACCGCGGGCCAACAGGTTCTTTTTGTGGAAAGTTTCTTCGTGAACGTAAGATTTTCCATTATGGGAACCAGGAATAACTTTCATGCATCCCATTTGCCGTGTGGCATCCGTGATAGCCAGCCACACGGTTACTAGCTCATGGGGTTCGAGTCCAAAATAAGCAGAGTCCTGATGCCATGAAACGTAATTTCCGTCATTGCCTTTCTTTATCCAAAAACGCGAAGCAAAAGCCAAGATATTGGGTCCAATCAAATCCTCCACCGCGTCAAGGATCCGCTCATGAAAGGTTAGATCGTACGCTCGACGAAAACAAAGGTGGCCTTTCATGTTAATGTTTCCCGGCGAAATATTTTGCTCCGCCTCAAAAACAGAGAGGTCCTCGCACATCGCCGCCGCCTCAGCGGGATCAATACCCGCAATAGGTGCCAGATAACCGTTCTCACGGTAAAAACTGATTTGATTTTCACTTAACGCCTTCGGCATTATGGTATTCCTCTTGTTGGGAGGAAAACATTAAGCCAAGCGGTTCTCTGAGGAAAGCCGTTACGATAATTCTCTGCGTCTATGGTGGTGCCTTTATAACCACCAAACGAAACGAACAACCATCACAATTCCTAATCCCACCAAGGCAGTCAAAATGCAACGCCGAAACACTTCAAGTGATAACCGATTACGGATCGTCCTACCTATTATCATCCCGATTAGGCCTGTAACCGTACCCAACACACCAGGAAGCAGGATTGACACAGGCAGTGCTCCACGTATTTCCAGACCCAACGCCATGCCGCCGGTGAGCACCAGAACACTGACAGCGAAGGACTGTATTAAGGCATCCTTCATCATTGTCTCATTCACAGCGCTGGTCCCGGCAATCGGTTTATTTTTCAGGTTATGGCCTGCCTTTCCAAAATCAAGAGATTGCAGATAGGGTACAACGGGTATTACAAAGAAAGCAGTAGCACCCGCAATCAAACCCGTTGATATTCCGATAATAGGATTAAGGGTCGTTTCGCTTTTAACGGGCACACTGAAACGAACGCCGCTAAGGTTAAGGCCAGCGTATATAATTAACATGATACCTAATAATCCGGAGGCCATTGTTATATTTGCTTCCACGACAAGGATCGCAGTTGTTAGTGAACCCACCAAAAGGCCAACCATCAACACCCAAAGACGCCGAACAACCACAAAAAGTGCCGAGCCAAAAGACGCTTGCCAAATATTCGTGATCACCGTGGGCAGTATTAGAATTCCCATTGCTTGCTCCAATGGCAACCATAATGCCATCAATCCGATGCTAATCGTCGGCAACCCAAGCCCGATACACCCCTTAACAATGCCCCCCGCCAAAAAAACTAGAGAAATTCCAACTAGGTCCAAAATTTCGAATTCCACCATAGTCCCTGTGTTACTCCCCCACCGGTGTTTTGACCAGTTAGCTGAGTCGTTATAACCAAGAAGTTTGAGAGTCTAAGTGCAAAATTTTGTATACATCCTAGGTACTAAAACTTTGAAGGGTTGGCGCACATACGTTGGTTGGACTACCGACCTCGACGCGCGATTAAACGCCCATAATCAGGGCCGCGGGGCTAAATCTACCCGCGGTAGGACTTGGGTTTTGTTATATGCGGAAAAACACAAGACCCGTAGCACAGCGATGAAACGAGAGTGGG
>CAYPNT010000095.1:3652-10706 GCA_964412235.1 uncultured Rhodospirillaceae bacterium | reverse complement strand
AGAATCTCTCGAGTACTTTCTATTGAGCAGCGGGTGTCTACTCTTTGCATTTTGGCTAGCAGCTCTTTTTTTATCCAGTTATCTATCCGCGCAGTGATGGAGCTATGGTCCGCTCCCGGTATTGGGCGAAACTCCCAGTTCAAGGTACATTCGCGAGCGATAATGTTAACGGCGTTACCGCCCGATATTACTCCGGTATTAAAAGTTGTATAGGGAGGCTCAAAGCGGTCATCTCGCTCTATTTTGGAAAGTTCGTCACACTGCTCGTAAATGTAAGTGGTCAAGGCCGCGGCGGTCTCAATAGCATTTACCCCCCGATGTGGAAGACTAGAGTGTGCTTCGCGACCGCGAATCTTAGTAGACATAACGCAAATACCTTTATGGGCATTCACGATTTTCATACTGGTTGGTTCGCCCACGATTACACATGCGGGGGTTGGGTCCTGGGAGGTGATCCAATCTATCATTCTCCCCACGCCAATACAGCCTACCTCTTCGTCATATGAGAATGCGAGGTGGATAGGGCGTTTAGCGTCCATTCTGGAAATCGGTTTAACCATGGCTAAGCAACAGGCGATGAAGCCTTTCATATCCGCGGTGCCCCTACCGTACAATTTATTTTGTTTTTTTGTTAATTCAAAAGGGCTTGTTGACCAATTTTGTCCTTCCACAGGTACAACGTCTGTGTGACCGGAAAGTACAATTCCTCCACTAACCTTAGGACCAATCGTGGCGTACAGATTGGCCTTGTTTTGGTTATCTGAATATATTTTTTGAGAAGTAATTCCGAACGTTGAGAGGTAATCCTCGATATAATCGACCATTGATAGATTAGTATTTCGTGAAGTTGTGTCGAAGCTGATTAGGTCCTCGAGAATTTGGACCGTCGATGAGAGAAGAGTTGACATTAACCGCGCCAAAACCACGGAGCAAAAAGCACGAGGACCGTGAAGAGTTCTAGTCTCCCGAGAAGCATACCTGCTGATAACACCCATTTAGCGCTATCCGGCAAAGACGAAAAATTTCCTGTTGGTCCAATGATTTCTCCTAACGCCGGTCCGACGTTACAGATTGCGGTGGCGGCACCGGAGATTGCTGTGATGAAATCTAAGCCAATAAAATGTAGTAGACTGGCTAAAACAACAAATGTTAGCACGAACAAGAAGAAAAAACTCATCACTGAATTTTCTACTTCGTCAGTAATAGGCTTGCCGTTAAATGTAGCGATGAAGACCCCGTGCGGACGAATGAGACGTTTAAGCTGCATCTTGGCTGTTTGATAAAGAACTTGGTATCGGAATACTTTTATGGAGCAAGTCGTGGACCCGGCGCAGCCACCAATAAACATGATGAAAAAGAATATACCCGTTGCAAATGCGCCCCACGTCGCGTAGTTGCTTGAGGAATATCCTGTTCCGGTCATAATCGAGATTACGTTAAATGCGGCCTCTCGTATTGCTCTCCCCAGATTAATGTCGTTGTTCCCGTAGTGAGAGGCGGAGACCGTGACTACAAAAAACAAGACAATACAACAAAACCACCGCACCTGGCGATCACGTATCAACACCAGCGGCTTGCCTCGGACGGCTTGAAGATAAAGTACAAAGGGAAGTGCACCCAGAATCATAAAGCCCGTAATTATTAATTCAGCGTAGGTATTACTAAACGCGCCAATTGATCCATCACGGGTTGAAAACCCACCAGTAGCGATAGTTGTCATTGCATGGGCGATAGCATCAAACCCGCTTAGTCCCGTAAGCCATAGTAGTGTCGCACAAAGGACAGTTAAAATTAGGTAAACAAAACCGACTCCGCTGGCTATTTGTGCCGCTCGTGGTAGTACCTTTTCTGACCGATCCGAAGATTCTGTTTGGAACAGCTGATAGCCGCCGATTTTTAACATGGGTAATACAGCAATCGACATAACTATGATGCCAATTCCACCCAACCACTGAAGGATTGCACGCCACAAAAGAATGCCCGTCGGGGCAGAATCAAGCGAATTAATAACTGTCGATCCAGTTGTTGTTAAACCGGACATCGCTTCAAAAAACGCATCAGTGAAATTGAGCTCTAGATCGGCGAAGGCGAAAGGTAACGCTGCAAAAAAGGTCATTGCGAGCCAACTAGTTGTGGTTAGCACAAAGGCTTGTCTGACGGACATGCGGGCGGGCGGCGTCATGGTTGTAAGAAGCAACGTTATGCCGATAAAGGCTGTTAAACCCGCGGATCCAGCAAAGACCTCCCAATCCGGATGTCCCGTAATTAGGTCGGCCACCAAAGGTGCGCACATCGCTATGGAGAGCGTGGTAAGTAAAATACCAATAACGTGCAGTATGGGACGAAAATCTAGCACAGGCAGCTCCAGTGCTGCGGCCAGGTTAATTTAGCCGCCGTGTTTCGTATGGGCAATCGAGCGAAAATGCGGGAATTTCGATGTCGAACTTTTCGCCGGCAGGCGTTTTCATCTGATAAGTGCCCTTCATAATACCCGAGGGGGTCGGAAGTGGTGTTCCGCTTGTGTACTCATATGTATCTCCTGGTTTGAGAACAGGTTGCTCACCCACAACACCAGCCCCACGCACCTCTTGTACTCTTCCAATTCCATCAGTGATATGCCAGTACCGTGTAAGCAATTGTACGGATTCAGCTCCTTCATTCCCGATCTGCACCCTATACGCCCAGACGAATTGGCCATTATCCGGTTCGGATTGTTCGGCTAGGTAAATCGGTTCTACCTCAACGCGTATTTCGCGGGTTACAGCTGAATACATAAAAAGTCCTGCCTAATATAGAACCGTATAGTAATGAATTTATGCCTTAAAGGAAAATTGATGATTAAATCGATGAAAATGCTTGTTCAAGATCGTCTTTAACGTCTTCGGGGTGCTCCAGACCTACGGACAATCGCACCATGCCGTCGTCGATACCGAGGCTTTGGCGATCTTCGGGGGTTAGCCGCAGATGCGTCGTCGTTGCCGGATGGGTCAACAGGCTTTTTGAATCTCCCAAATTATTAGAAATATCGATCATTTTCAGGCTATTCATAAATTTAAAGGCCACATCCTTACCACCCGATAGGGAAAATGTTACCACACTACCATAGTCTGACATCTGCTTCGCTGCCAATTCGTGTTGGGGATGGCTTTTTAGGCCCGGATATCGAACTTTGGCTAGATTTTGGCGGGCGTCCAGATATTCCGCTATCAATTTCGCGTTTTCACAGTGTTGACGAATACGGATTGCCAGCGTTTCTAGGCCCTTAAGCATTATCCACGCATTAAATGGACTTAATGCTGGGCCTGTATGGCGAAGAAATGGTTTAAGGGTATTTTCGCAATAATCTTTGTCGCCTAAAACAATACCGCCTAGCGCTCGGCCCTGACCGTCAATGTGCTTTGTTGCTGAGTAAACAACTATGTCTGCTCCTAAACTTAAGGGTTGTTGCAGCAAAGGTGTCGCAAAAACATTGTCAACCACCACTTTGGCACCCGCATTGTGGGCGAGATCTGTTACAGATTTCAAATCTATTATGTCGAGGCCGGGGTTCGAAGGGGTCTCAATAAATACACATTTTGTGGGGTGGTTTAGAGCTTCTTGCCACTGCCCTAGATCAGTGCCGTCCACAATTGTTGTTTTGACTCCGTACTTAGGAAGAATTTCAGTCAGGATATAAAGGCAAGAACCAAAAAGAGCTCTACTGCCGACGACGTGGTCACCCGCTTCCACCATGCAGGCGATGGAGGCAAAGACAGCCGCCATTCCTGTTGCAGTGGCCTTACCTACTTCTGCCCCTTCCATAAGGGCCATACGTTCCTGGAACATATCAACAGTAGGATTTGAAAATCGCGAATAGATAAATCGGTCATTACGATCTTTAAACGCATCCTCAGCCTGTTCCGCAAATTCATATACATAGCCCGAAGTTGCGTAAATAGCTTCGCTCGTTTCCCCAAATTCGCTACGCTGCGTTCCGCCACGCACCGCAAGGGTTTGAGAACGCCAAGTTTCCTGAACGGGTTTGTTAACAGGCATACGCCGCTCCTGGTTATTTAATGAATAAAACCCCTGACCGGAGGTTGGGGTTTTTACTCACCCCGACCTTTTGGCGGACTTTTTTATGTGGCCGCAAGCCGGTCGGTGCAAATCACCACATAAGGAGTGATACGCGCTTGGTGAGGCATCCGTCAAGTATTTGAATGCCGAGAACCTTGTGCCCACATTATTACAGCACTCGAAAAAAGCAGAATTGCACCAGCTTGATGCGCCCAAGCAACGTACAAGGATGCTCCAGTCAGTATTGTTATGATACCCAGAACAAACTGAAAAAAAGTAATGAATAACGATAAATGAATAATTTGGACCCCTATATGACGATAATGGAAAGATAGCCAGATGGCCATGCACAAAGTCGCAATGGCAAGCACACGATGGATCCATTGAACAAGACCAATATTATCAAAGAAATTCGACCAAAGCGGTGACATCTCAAATACTGACGGTGGAACCAGGTACCCGTTCATCAAAGGAAACGTGTTGAACACGGCGCCGCCATCTAGTCCAGAAACAAACGCCCCCCACACTATTGTCAAAAACACCAAACTCGTGAATGTTCCGGCTAACACAGGTTTAACGGTTGGCCTAGACCGAACTGCAGATTGCGCAGCAGTAAAAAGCATTACGCCATATATGGTAACCGCTAAACCCAAGTGGGCCGCAAGCAAATAATGATTGACAGATGTTTCCTTCACGAGCCCAGATTTGACCATATACCAGCCAAGGCCGCCTTGTGCTCCACCCATGACAAATAATGTGATGAGCCGCAGTTTGAGTTTGGAAGGCAGTTGGTAGCGCGTCGCGAACCAGAGTAAAGGTAACCCATAGAAAATGCCTATTATTCGGCCCAGTAATCGATGGAGGTATTCAAGCCAGAAAATATTTTTGAAATCGGTGATAGTCATCCAAAAATTGAGCTTTTTAAATTCTGGCGAAACCTGATACGCTGTGAACAGTTTTGTCCAATCCTCGTCGTTTAATGGCGGAATCCATCCCGTGATGGGCCTCCAATCGACTATTGACAGCCCCGATTCCGTGAGCCTTGTAATCCCCCCTAGAAGGATCATCAAAAATATTAGTATGCAGCAAGCGATTAACCAAAGTCGTATTAAACGCATTGGCGGACTGGAACTTTTATACAGCATTAGATTCTTCGTAATCGGTTCGCTTTAAGATCTTATAGGGGAATTATAATTGTTTTATATTTAAATTATTCTGGTTATCGCCCCAATATCATTATTCAAGATAAAAAAGTGCGCGTAGCCAATATCGCGTCGGCAATACCAGTTCGAATCACGTTCACACCCTGAGGAAACGCGCCGATAAGTCGCGTGGGCATCATAGGATCTAACATCACAAAGACACCCGTGTCCGCTTTTTGGCGGATCAATCGACCAAAGGCTTGCTTCAACCGCAATCGGGTAATCATATCGTCGTAGTTTGATCCGGAAAACGATTTGCGACGCGCCCGGTGCAAGATTGACGGTCGTGGCCAAGGTACTCTGTCAAATACGATAAGCCTTAAACATTGGCCCGGCACGTCGACGCCATCCCGCACCGCGTCGGTTCCAAGGAGACATGATTTTTGTTCCGTGCGGAAAATATCGACCAGACTGCCGGTATCCATTGTATCAACATGCTGCGCGAGGAGGGTATATCCAGCGGCGTCCATTGCTGGCGCAATAATCTTGTGGACCTGCCTTAATCTAGATATCGCTGTAAATAACCCCAATCCATCTCCGCCTGCTGCGAGAAAAAGCTCTCGAAAGGCCCCGGAAACCTGAGTGAGATCATCTTTAGCGATATCAGTTACTAGTAGTACACGTGTTTGGGTTGAATAATCAAAGGGGGAGGGTACTTGAGCCCGAAGGGGCGGGTGTGGAAGGTGGTGTGTGCCCGTACGTCTCTCCGCGGTTTGCCAGTCCTTTTCATGGTTCCCACTACTATCGCGCAAAGTCGCAGAAGTAATCACTGTTCCGTGCATGGACCCTAAAATTGTATTTGCAAAAGGCAGCATGGGATCGATCCATCGCCGGTGCATTCCAACATCAATGTCCCTTCCGCGCCTTCGGTTTACCGAAAACCAGGTTACAAAATCTGTCGATGCGTCTTCTGAAAGCGTTTCGAGCATCGATTTCCACGGGTCCAAAATTCTTTCAGTTCGCCGTTGAAGACTACCGACGATATTTTCAATTCGATTGCGGGTTGATGTGTCGAGGTCCTTAGCGTGTTCCTCGAGTGTTAAAATAAGCTGCGCAGATAATGCCCGTATCGGTTGGAGTATGTTATTCAACGCGCCTCCTAATCGTTCTGCGGCTTCCAGTAATTCGGGGGGCAGGTCATTGGTTTCAACTTCTATGTCATAAGCTGTATGTGGGTCTTTCGCGCGCGCGTATACGTGGGCTCGGATCTTGTCGAAAAATTCATCTCCAATACTGCGACGTGTCCCCTCAAAAATCCTTTGACGCCAGCCCGGAGCAGGCAAAATGTAAGCGGCTTCAATGAGCTCGTTTGTTAGTTCAGCCAATTTGCTGTTGAACGGTATGAATTCGTCTATTCTTCTGCGCAACCCGCGCGATCGTGTTCTAGTACCTTCTTCGGGCCCGATAATCCAACGCCTTATCTCAGACGTTTCGTCAGCACTCAAGACCACGGCGAAGGCATCATCAACGGCATCGTATAAGTGGTGTCCTTCGTCGAAAATCAGGTGAGTTGGGAGTTGTCTATCGTCTGTTCCGCTGGTTGTGTTCTGAGCTAGCACGAGTGCGTGGTTTGCAATCACTATGTCGGCCCGACGTGCACGCCTTACTGATTTTTCAATAAAACACCGGTGGTAGTGAGCACACGCTGAGTAAACGCATTCACCACGACTGTCTGTTAAATCCAAGGTATTTCGCATGCTTGTTAGGGTGGCAATCCATGGTGGAAAATCTCCCCCCCCAACGTCTCCGTCGCGGCTCTTTGAAGCCCAACGCGCCATTAGGCCAAGGCCTATGGT
>CAYPNT010000095.1:0-3642 GCA_964412235.1 uncultured Rhodospirillaceae bacterium | reverse complement strand
TCGATCAACCCTGTTATTGCGTCCTCGAAGTTGAGAAGGCAAAGGTAGTTTTCGCGGCCTTTTCTTACTACAACCTTTTGATTTTTTTCTACTGGATCTGGATAAAGGTGTGTGAGTTCCGCATCAATCTGCCGTTGTAAGTTACGAGTGAAGGTGCTTATCCACACTGCGCCGTTGTTTTCTTCAGCCCATATGCTCACTGGTGCAATATAACCGAGAGTTTTCCCAACCCCTGTACCAGCTTCGGCGAGGACGGTTATAGGGTGTTCATCTATATTTTGACCCGTGAAAGCCTGACTTACGGCGGATGCATAATCTCCTTGTTGGGGTCGGTCTTCCGATTTTGGACCAACTAGGCTCGCTAGTCGCCGACGGGCCTCCTCTGGCGCGACAGGTTTAATGTCTGATGTTCTAACCGGAGCTTGTTCCGACCATTCAGGTAGTTGTCGCCACACTTCCAACGCCTCATAGGAAAGCGGCCCTGAGTTTTGCTGATCATCAATATCCAGAGCTTCCAGCACCAGATTTCCCCAACTCCATGACGCTGTATTCATGGCTCGTGCTATGTTTCCGATTGACCGAAATTCTTGATCTGATTTTATATCTAATAGCTCTGTCAATAATGTTCCCGCAGCCGATTGCAATAATCTAGCTTCGTCCGTCAAACTGCCGGGTGTTTTTAGATCCAAAATTTCGGCAATACCGGATATCGTCGGGCGGCAGAAGGTCGCAGGCCTGACAAAGGCAAAAAGCTCAAGAAGGTCAAGAGCGATAAATCGTTTTATATTCAGCCGGCGTAGTGCTTCTGGGTGATGGCAGACAATGGGCACTATCTCACTTTCAATCCAACTGACCGACTCCTCGTGAGACATCGTTGACACCTGACCCGCAGCGTTTACCAGCGCTGTGCCCTGGTAACCAACGGCAAGACCAGGAACGCGCAACCGCGGTGTGGCTGGTCGTTTATTTACAAGTTTCGAAACGTGTTGTTTTGGCATTGTGTTATTATACGCCAGGCCAATAAGTTAAGGGCTGCCAGTATTAAGTGGTCGCAGAGGGTTTTTACACTGACCAAAGGGATCAAGGTTTCAATTAAATTCGCTCACTTAACCAGATTGCCAAACGGGATCCTTTTTTGATAACCGACGATAGGTGTTCATAGCCCGGAGTTTTCTCGGCTTCATGTTGGCGTGCGATATCACGATGTTCGAGCTCATCTTTGCGAAATTCGATAATCGTATCTCGCAACGTGGCATCATCGTCGCCAAGAGCGAGCGCTTGTTTTGCGTAGTGTTCCTCAATAACTTCCTCCACCGCGTTAGTGCACGCCATTGCTGCTTTTTCTCCCATTAACGCCGTTGCTGCACCCAGAGCGAAACCCGCCGCATGCCAGATCGGCATAAGAGCGGTGGGGCGGACCCTCCTTTCACCGATTAATGTCGAAAATTTTTTCAGGTGTTCACGTTCCTTTTCCGCCATTTCTTTAATGATTTCCGCTGAAGCGGATTTTCCCAGAACTGATAATTGGCCCTCGTATATTCGTACGGCGCCATATTCGCCCGCATGATCCACGCGAACGATGCGTTCAAGCATTTTTTCTTTCGGTAAATCACCAGGTAGGATCCCGTGCTCAGTTTTTGCTTTGTGACCCAACTTCTCGTCGTATGTCATAAGGTCCTTTCCCGTAAAAGGCGCAACCCCGCAATACCACATAAGATACCTAATAATACTGAAGTTAACGCGTTCCAAGCGGCAATCGACAGACCAAACAAGGTCCATGAGATTTCATCGCACCGAACTTGGGGACTTGCCATCAAAAGTTTACGCAATTCATCAGTGGTTTGCGCCTGGTTGAGACCCGACGGCCCGACACATAATGCGGAATCTTGGATCCAGCCCTGTTCGATTCCGACGTGATATAATGCGATCACTGCACTAAAGGCGAACGCTATTGCGACTAGAATGACGATAAGTGTCCGTTCACGCCTGCCCCGAAACCAGAGAAGCGCACCTAGGGCTAACACGATGATAACACCGTGTGGTATTCGCTGCCACAAACATAGTTCGCACGGATTGAGCCCACCCAAATGTTGGAACCCCAAAGCGGTTAAAATAGCTATCGACGACCCCACACCTCCCCATATCGGCAAATTCCTATCTTGAATATTTATTTTTAAAATTTTCACTTTTCAGGCTTAAAATAGAAACTTGATTGATAAAAATCCGCAAATCAAAAGAATACAGAAACTTGCGAACATTAGGCCTAGTCGTTTCTCAATAAATACTCGGATTGGCTGTCCAAACCAATACAGTAGAATAGCAATTAGGAAAAAGCGTAAACCTCTGGAAAGTACCGAAGCCGTGGTGAAGGTAAACAGGTCAAGGTTCGCGACGCCACTCGCGATCGTTATCACTTTGTACGGGAAAGGTGTGAGACCTGCCGTGAATACTATCCAACTTCCATATTCCTTGTAGCGCTCTGTGTAACTTAAGAACTTGTTGTTATAGTCGTATAACTCAAGTATTGGCCGTCCGGCCTGCTCATACAGAAAGGCGCCGATGCTATAGCCAAACATACCCCCTAAGACAGACGCAATAGTGCAAATGCTTGCGTAGCGCCACGCGCGTTCGCGAGCAGCAAGTATCATGGGAATTAATAGAACATCGGGTGGAATTGGAAAAATTGAGCTCTCGACAAACGCTACGGCAGCTAAAGCCCAGAGTGCGTTCTTATGGGCAGCAAGGTCCAGTGTCCAGATATAAAGACGGCGCAACATCAATTAATCTCGCGAGCGGTTGTAGGGGTCTAACAGGGAGTGTCCGTAGTCGCAAGGTGGACTATATTATGTTAGATAAGCCGTGGCTTCTAATATTAATTTCTAATAAACTTGGTTTATGAATACTGAGCTTGCAACTATAGGGTGCCCCGATTCGGCAGCTTTGATCAGCAGGGCCCGTGACCTGGCGCCGGCGCTTCGCGAGCGCGCCATGGAGGCCGATAATATCCGCAAGTTGCCGCGAGAGAACGTTACAGCTCTACAAAAGAATGGGCTTTTTAAGGTTATCCAGCCTGAACGTTGTGGGGGTTGGCAGATGGATTTTCATACCCATCTAAATGTTGTTGAAGAAATATCGGTTGGGTGTGGATCAACGGGCTGGTGCTTGGGTGTCCTACAAATTCATTCCTGGGTAGCGGGACTTATGGATCAACGAGCTCAGGATGATATCTATAGTACTAACCCTGACGCCCTGATTGCGGCCGTTCTCGTGGCCCGAGGAACGGCTCGAAGCCATGGTTCTGGTTATGTGGTGGAGGGGTTTTGGCCTTTCGGCTCAGGTAGTGAACATTCCGATTGGCTTGTCCTGGGCGCGAAGGTAATCAACGCCGATGGGAGCACACAAGACGAGTGGTGTTTTCTTATACCTTCAGGCGAGGTTGAAATTAAAGACGATTGGCGAGTTGCAGGGCTTCGAGGAACGGGCAGTTGTAGTCTTGTTGCGAAAAGTGTGGAGGTCCCCGAGCACCGGTTCATTTCTTTTCTGGAGGCGAGAAAGGGCAAGACTCCAGGTGGAGGTCTGCATGCTGGCACGCTCTTTAAGTCGCCCCTAGGGCCACCACTTGCTCTGGCATTGTGTGGCCCG
>CAYPNT010000094.1:0-10909 GCA_964412235.1 uncultured Rhodospirillaceae bacterium | reverse complement strand
ACACGTCCGAATATTAAATAATTTCTTGTCCACGGAGGAAGACCGTCGGGTTCAAAGGGAGAGTTTTCGCATCATGAGAAAGCTTGCTCTTCAACCCGCGTTCGACGGTGCTCGAGGCGAGGAGTTTATGCCGGGAGTTGAAGTTAATGATGAAGATGATGAAGCCATTGATGCGTACGTGCGGGAAACTTTAAATACGGTTTTCCATCCGACAAGCACATGCCGGATGGGGGTCGACGACCGTGCGGTTGTCGATAGTGAGTTAAAAGTAAGGGGCATTGAGGGCTTAAGGATAGTTGACGCATCTATAATGCCGGATATCGTCGGAGGAAACCTAAATGCTACCGTTGTTATGATCGCCGAGAAAGCTGTCGATGCGATACTGGGGCGACCGTATGCCTCTCTCGAGGCGGCATAACGAATAATTATTGAGAGGTGAATATGTTACCTATGCCTGTTGCAGATCATGTGGCGATAACGTCGGAGCTTGCAAGCTCTGGGAAATACGTGAAGGTTTTGTGGCAAAGCGAAGATACCCTGATGTTTATTGCGAGGGGACGGGACTATAGAAGTGAATTTCACATCAATCCTGCAGATGAGACAATGACAATGTTAAAGGGGAGTATGAAACTTCACTTTCGTAATCCTAACGGAAAAGAGGATATTACAGTCTTGAACGAAGGAGAGACTGTATACACGGCGGCAGGAATACCCCATTCGCCCCGCTTTCCCGGCGATGCCTTTCTCCTAGTGGGTGAAAGAATGAGGCGACCAGGCGAGACCGATAGGTTCCAATGGTTTTGTCCCAGTTGTGACTCGCTCATTCATGAGGAAAAATTTGTGGTGGATGATTATACTAAGGATCCAGTGTCTAAGGCCTATGCCAATTTCTTTGATTCGGAAAAAGCCCGTACATGCAACGAATGCGGGACGGTGCACCCACGCCCTTAATCACGTGATCCGAATACAGATTATTGGCCAGTATATGGATTTGATGATTTACAATTAGCTGTTTCCGTTATTAGAGAAGGATTGGTAATGCCAAAAAATGTCATAACGTCAAACTATTCACCCACCACTGGTTTCACAGACAAGGCAACACCTTCTCCTTTGGCGCAAGGTATTCGATACGGAAACATGTTGTTTGTATCAGGGCAAGGGCCTCTTGATCCGGAAACAAAGGAAGTGGTTTCGGATGATATTCAAATTCAAACGAGACAGACCCTGTTAAATCTGAAAAATGTTTTAGAGGCGGGTGAGGCAGATTTTACAAATGTTGTTAATATGCGGGTGTGCCTTCGGGATACAAATGATTTCCCAAAATTTAACGCAGCCTTCACTGACTTTATGCAAGGTGAAAAGGTTACGCGCACCTGTATCGGCGGGATACCGCATAGGGCGGGCGTAAATGTTGAGATTGACTGCATCGCGATGTTTGATGAGTAATCCGGCAATGTCAGTAAAAGATTAAAGTACGTACCTCAATACTTTCACGAGCTGGCAGGTTCGGGTCTACTCCATCCGGGTCTTCAAAGGCAGCGTGAGCAGTCCATCGAGCGCGCCCATCTAGTTGCGTGTCAAAGCATTTTAGAAGGATCACTTCGTCAGGCCGCATGTTCGGGAAGTAGGTCCAGCGTTGGTTAGGGTTGTAACTAAGGTTTAGGATGCCGCCTACGCGGTCATTATAGACCCGCTCAGCGGCGATCATATCCTTGGGGCCAATACTGTCCCAAGGGCAAATAGCAATTGGATCAATTTTTACTGGTCCAATGAGCGGGCGCCATACATTTATTGACGTAAAGCGACGTCTAAGACGTTCTTCGGCTTCGTTCGGGGGTAACAAGTCCTTAACTCGTTGTACGGCTGATTTATCAGTAAAATCATTATGTGCACTTCGAACAGGATCGCGCACCCCAAGTCTAGATCGTTTGTCTGGGTCACCTATTCGAATAGTGTGGTCGAAAATTAGAACTTTTTCTGCTCTGGTCACTGTGAGTAGAAGTTTTTCGAGTTCAGGATAATATATGTTTTTTACTTGATCATCATCGGTAAAATCGGCGACTGTGCTCTCGTGCTTATGAAATTCAAAACCATCAATTTCCAAATCTAATTGATCGCAAATTGTCCGCCCGTTGTGGATGGTAATTTCTTTCATTTCATAATCACCGGTTTTGGGATCATTCCGACCCCCACCAGTCGGGCTCACCTGCGTTACGGGTGTCTCGCTAGTCGGAATCGTAAATTGCAACAAACCGCGGACAGTGTCTTCCGGTTGGTGGGTATCAGGCATCGATTTCAGCCTCCTATAGACAGGCAACATCTTTCCAAAACAAGCAAAAACAATGTTTGTTAACGACGTTGAGTTTATGATGCATGTTTTAGCAACATATTATTTCTTCTCAACTGATTAGTTGGGCCTAGGGTCTCCTTTTTTGTACGGAAATTCAGTCTAACCAATATGCTTAACTGTTTTTATGCCACTATTTCCATAAATCATTGCTTGGTGCATACTCAAAAAAATAACGATAAGGGGGAACAGGTATTTTTATAGCCTCTCAGTGTTGGCTCCGCTCAATGATGTGCCATAAGTTGCGCGTGTGAATGAGGGCCGCGGTGATGCTGTTAAAGCCTGATCACAAATTAGTTCAACTTCCGACGAATACATTGGCGCTCATCGGTGGGGTAGCGATTATATTGCTGATGCTTCAGGTGGTTGCTGACGTAATAGGAAGAGAATTTTTTAGCTTTCCCATTGATGGGACTTTAGAAATTGTCTCATTTTATTACATGGTTGCTGTCACTTTCTTTCCACTTGCGTATGTTTGTCATAATGAGGGCCACATCAGCGTAGAGCTCTTTACTAAGGGGCTTTCGCGGCGAAAAAACCACGGATTAGAAGCGGTTCTCTTATTCGTTTCATTCATTTTTGCTATTTGGTTTGCTACGGAGACATGGAGCCGGGCTCTAGAAAGCTACGCGGAAGGTGAGATGTGGGAAACCTCTGACGACATGATATCCATTTGGCCGAGCCGGTTCATCTTACCAATCGCCACGTTGATGATGGCTATATATTTATTTTTTAGAATGTTTCACGAAGTGCGCCTCGCGGGTTCAAAAGAATAACCGGTAATATGGGAAAGCTTGCCTGATGGAATTTACAGACCTTCAAATAGCATTCACGGCTATGGGCATTCTTCTCGTTTTAATTGCGCTTCGGCTTCCAGTGGGTTTTGCCCTGTTCCTCGTTGCTGTTGGGGGGGTGGCTTCTCTAAAAGGGTGGGATGTTGCGGCGGGAATGATACGCAATGAACCATTTGATTTTGCCGCGCACTGGTCGTTTTCTGCGATCCCAATGTTTCTTCTTATGGGTGCAGTCGCTCATAACTCTGGTATTAGTGCATCGTTATTTTACGCGGCACGATGTTGGTTTGGTGGGCTGCCTGGGGGATTGGCAGTGGCAACGAATTTCGCGTGTGCTGGCTTTGCAGCAGCATCCGGGTCGAGTACCGCAACCGCCGCCGCTCTTGGAAAAATTAGTGTTCCGGAAATGTCTAAGGCGGGATACGACGTCGGGCTGTCTAGCGGTACTGTGGCAAGCGCGGGAACGCTGGGCGCGATGATCCCTCCATCAATCGCATTTGTTCTTTATGGAATATTCGCTGAGGTTTCAATCAGTAAACTTTTTATTGCTGGTGTCTTGCCGGGGCTTCTGACCGCCGCAATTTATGCACTAATGATCATAGCGCGATGTAAAAGAAATCCCGAGCTGGGGCCGCCGCTTGACCTAAAACTATCATTTGTTGAAAAACTTATAGCTCTAAAGGATGTGTGGCCTTTACTCGTATTAATTATCGCAATTATAGGCGGCCTCTATGGGGGACTAGTAACGCCCACTGAGGCGGGTGCGTTCGGCGCTTTTGTGTCGGTTGTTATTTCAATTTTGCAGGGACGAATGAACCTCAAGGTGCTGAAAGACAGTGTTCTTGAGGCTTTAGCGGGGACAGCAAAGATATTTTGGGTTGCTATCGGAGCGGTAATGTTAACACGTTTCCTTGCTATGGCCGGCGCGGAAACTTTTTTAAAGGAACTAGTGGGGAGTTGGGCGGCAGAACCACTTCTCCTAGTTCTTGCAGCATCGGTAATTTATATCATTTTAGGGATGTTCTTAGATCCTTTGGGAGTGCTTTTGTTATCCCTGCCCTTGCTTCTGCCAATGTTCGAGGCATTAGACTTGAACCTTATTTGGTTTGGAGTTCTCGTCGTTAAATATATTGAAATTGGCCTTTTGACGCCACCTGTAGGCTTAAATGTATATGTGATTAAAAGTGTTGTTGGCCCCGAGGTTTCACTTGAAGCGATATTTAAAGGGGTTGGTTGGTTTTTAGTGTGTGAGATTATCGTAGTAGTTTTACTAGTTGCTTTTCCCCAAATTTCTTTATTCCTGCCTTCTATGATGGGTTAGGTCGGAATTCGAATTTCGGAGGCTAAATAAATTAAAACAAGGAGGGACACATGAGACACAGAAATATTATAGTAGCGGTCGCGGGCGCGGCACTTTTGTTGGCGGGACTACCGGCTATGGCGGACAAGCCGTATGTTTATGGGCAATGGCTTCCACCAAAGCATAACGTTAACAAACACGGCCCCTGGATGAACGGTTGGAAAAAAAGGGGATTAAATGGAAGCACGTTACCGGCGGGCAATTATTTAAAGCCAAGGGAACACTTAAGGGTGTGGGGAATAGGACAGCTGAGGCAGGTCTCGTTGTACCGAGTTATCATCGTACACAATTAAAACATGCATTTATTATCCCTGATCTTATGATGCTTGGTCGGAACGAGCTAATAATGAATGGGGCAGCGCATGAAACCTATTTTCTTGATTGTCCAGAATGTTTAGGCGATTACCGAAGACAGGGTCTTGTTTATATCGCGGGTTATGGCGTGGGTGGTTATTCACTTCTTTGTCGGGGGATGGTCACTAAATTATCTGACGTTAAGGGTAAAAAACTTCGAACGACCGGTGCGCTGGGTCGTTGGGCCAGAGCACTGGGTGGTATACCAGTGAGTATGTCTATGAGTGACACCCCTGAGGCTATTAAACGTGGCAATATTGATTGTATCGTTGGTCCAATTGCTTGGCTCAAGTCTTATCCAATTGCAGACAGTATTAAGTCTGTCCTGAATTATGGGCTGGGGTCCTATTCCGGGTTAGGCCTTTTTGTGATGAACAGGAAAGCTTGGGATGCGTATTCTGATGATCAAAAGCGAACAATGTGGAAGGAAATGCCACGGACAATAGCGAATACCGTTATTGACGGTTATGTGGGTGATGATATCGCATCACGCGCTATGGCAAAGAAAGAAGGAATTAAAATCATAAAGACCGGTGCCGCGATGGCCAAACTGTGGGCGGCGCATAGTAAGAACGAAGTGAAACTAGCGGTTAAGAACGCAACTAAGATGAAAGCGAAAAATGCGCAGTCGATCGCCGATAGATTTGTTAAAAACGTAAAAAAATGGGAAAAAATAATTGCTGATGCGGGGCTTGAAAACGCTATCGCTAATGCAACTCCTGAGCGTTCTAGCCTAGCAAAAGCATCTGCTATCTATGAAGGTCTCATGCGAAAGCACATATATTCGAAAATAGATCCTACAAAGCTCTATTGACCTTGATTAACTAGTAAGGCGGCCCGGTTGGGTCGCCTTTTCTATTTTTTCGAGTGTCAATTACCCTTTGGTTTTTTAAAGTTTCACCAGGGATAAAAATTTCTTCTACTTCGGTTATTTCAACGACGGGCCTAATGCCGGTTGCAACCTTAACCTTTTGAACAAGATTAATGGGACTACCGGAGACCCGAAGTCGAAGTTGGTCGGGTGAAAGGGCGTCGTCTTTGTTTTCATGTTCGACCACAATTTGAAATTCTTTGATAGTCGGGTCTAATAACAATATTTCCTCTATTATGGCGGGATTTACTAGAGTCCCTTTAATCTTGATTAATGAATCTATTCGGGTAGGTGTTTCAACCAAACGTTGCGTGTGGGATCCACAGTAGGGGCAGGGGCCAGATGCGAGTTTGGAAATGTCGCCAAGAGAGTACCGTAAAAGGACTGTACCGCGACGGTCTATGTGGCTAAGCAAAACGAGCCCGGACTTACCGGCGGGTAATGGCGAGTGTGTTTGGGGGTCGACAACGTCGATGTGAAACTGGTCTGGTGCGGGATTATGGTACCCAGAGCCAGGTGTACATTCCACCATTCCACCTTGCATTTCGGTTGAGCCGTATGAGATTGAGACAAATGGGTTGCTGGCGCCCAGCGCTAATAATTTTGTTATGAGGTCGTTTCTGAGTATTTCAGGTGTACTCTCGCCAGTAATGAATGCGAAGCGAACGGTCGAAAAATCAGCACCTAGCTCACCAGCTCGAGATAACAGGCGCCTAAGATAGCTTGGAACTCCCCACAATATGGTGGGGAGGTCTTTTTCTATAATGGTGATGGCCTGTTCTAATGTGCTCCCATGCTTAAAGGAACGCGAAGGATTTCCCGGGAGTATATTCGTGACGGGTATTTTGAGCGTGGCCGCCGCGTGAGCCACACGCGTGTATGCCCCGTGTGGCCAGACTGTTAAAGGAAAAAGATTTGCTACTTTGTCGGTGTGCCCAACTCCACGGAGGCGCAACATTCCCTCTTGTACTGACAAGATTCTGTAGAAGTCATAAGTCGTAGAAAGAAAGGGGGTAGGTGCACCGGCGGTAGTGCCCGTCGTGTTCATTACATCCCAAACAGCGACCTCCTCTGGGGTTAGTCCTTGTGTGTTTAGGGTATATGCGTCGGGTTTTTTAATAAAATCTAATTTGGTGGTAACTGGTAAAACATCGAGATTATTAACTTCGTGAAAATCGCGACGAGTTAATCCGAGTTTTTGAGCAATTTTGGTATAAGCTGGATGTCTGTCAAGTATGAGGTCCATTGACCGGACTAAATTACTTTGTCGTACAGTGTTTATAGTGTTAAGTGGCTGAAAGACTATGTGTTTGGATTGTTGCATCTTTTTACGGAAACAGTTTCATCAAGAGCCCAATAATTGCTTTTTTAGTAGTAAAGTGGCGCGATAACTATGGCAAATCTCGCATCTCTCATAGAACATCAGGCCCGCAGAAAACCAGAACACCCGGCTATAATCGACGGCTCCCAAACAATTAATTACCACGATCTTGCAAAAACAGTTCGATCCTGGGCGATAAGTTTGTCTATCGATTTTGATTTACGTTCCGGCGACGTCATTGGCGTTGGCATGAAAGATACGGCCGAACATATAATCATGAATTGGGCCATAGCGCGACTTGGTGGCATTATTCTCCCTGTGGACCATCGATGGACGGAGACCGAGAAAACGAGGGTCCTGACGTTTTTTCAAGCTTCCGCTTTTGTGTCGGAAGACGATACAAGCCGACAGGGGGCGATCCGTTTAGATAGTAGTTTTAAAAAACGAGCTGCCTTATATAAGGAAGACTTTCCTTTTCCTGAGGAAGATGACTTGCCGTTGGTACTGTCTCTTTCGTCTGGCACAACCGGGTTACCGAAGGGCCCAATTGTAACGCATAAACAGATGCGGGCGAGATGGGTAACACAGCTAATATCGTTGGGGTTCAATGAGAGGGATCGTTATCTTTCAGTGACACCCTTGTATTTTGGCGGTGGTCGGTCTTTTACGATGAGTAACACGTGGATTGGTGCAACGGTGATACTCTTTCCACCACCATTTGACCCGAATAAACTTATTAGTCTAGCTGCGTCGAGCAAGGCAACGACAACTCTCCTGGTTCCGACTATGCTTCGCCGTCTCCTTGCTCTGGAAGAAACAGGTGAAAAGCTGCTTCCAACTCTTCGCATATTACTTTCCACAGGCTCTACCCTGCATGATGGGGAATCGCGCGTCGTGAGGTCTCGCCTGTGCACAAATTTTCTAAATTACTACGGCTCTACTGAGGGCGGAGGGATATCGGTATCGAGGGCTGGGCACGGCGATTCAACACCAGGTTCGGTCGGTCAAGTTGTATTTAATACGGAAGTAGAGATTGTAGATGATACTCATCAACCGGTTATTCAGGGTGAGGTCGGTCACATTCGCTATCGTGGAGAGGGAGTTGCCACTAACTTCTTCAACAATGAAGGCGGAGCCGCGAATCCCTTCTACGTGGGTTGGTTTTATCCTGGTGATTTAGGGCGGTTTGATAACGAAGGTTTTCTTTTTCTGGAAGGACGATCAAAGGACATCATTATTCGTGGTGGGATAAATATTTATCCTCATGAAATAGAGGCAACCCTTATATCATATCAAGCTGTGTTCGACGCGGCCGTCGTTGGTGTTCCATCAAGCGAGTTTGGGGAGGAAGTTGTGGCATTTATTGTAGGAGACCCACAAATAGATGCTCTTAGACGGTTTTTAG
Organism: uncultured Rhodospirillaceae bacterium; assembly: GCA_964412235.1. Taxonomy (GTDB): domain Bacteria; phylum Pseudomonadota; class Alphaproteobacteria; order MPNO01; family UBA830; genus JAYZQT01. The sequence continues at coordinate 2,457 of CAYPNT010000094.1, read as the reverse complement.
CGAAAAAATTGGCAGCATATAAGGTGCCAAAAACTATTTTGATCCTTGATAGTCTGCCGAAGAATGATCTTGGTAAGGTTGACACTAAAACCCTAAAGTTAGTAGCACAGAAATCATCATAAATTATATATTTTCAACGCATTATCCCTCAAAACCTTGCGTTTAGCATGAGGTTTAAAATTTATTCCATCCAGGTCCTGTATCGCGCGTTCCGGATCTACCACCGGCCAGTCGGTGCCAAACAATACTTTATCCTGCCCAAAGGTATTCATGTAATGCCTAACCGGTTCGGGCCAGTGCTTCGGTGCGTAGGCATCAAGTCCGATAAATACATTAGGGTGTTTCCAGGCCACGGAAATCATTTCTTCATACCAAGGATACCCGATGTGGATACCTACTAACTTTAGGTCGGGGAAATCCATTGCAATTTTATCGAGACATATTGGTCGGCCCACACTCGGGAGGCGTCGGTGTGGATTATAAACCAGGCAGTGACCTACTTGCATCTGTATAGGTATCTCCAACTCACAACATTTGGCATAAAAGGGGTAGTATTTGGGTGCATCGGGTGCCTCGTCAAACCAATGTGGGTAAAGATGGGCGCCGATGAAGCCGAGTTCCCTCACGGCCGTTTGTACTTCCGCTAAGCTTTCCATAATTCTGGAGGGGTCGATCCCAATTAATCCCGAAAACCTATCCGGGTGATGTTGCACGAGATCTGCGATGTAGTCGGTGGGCATGTGTGCCGAGCCCTTAACTCTTAGGTCACCTGATCGCGAAGCAATTAAAAATGAGCGTTCTATGCCACACCGGTCCATCATTTGAATGTACGATTCCGGCGTGACGCCTCCGCGGTATTCCTCCTTTATACGAACTTTTTTGTGAAATTCTCTATCGGTTGACATCCAGCCATTTTGGATGACCTCGGGCGTGAAGGCGTTGCAGACGATATCGATAACTTTAAATTCTTCCGTCATGTTTTTATTCGCTCATGGTGGGGCATTTTTACAGGAATATCGTAATACGCAGCGCAGGAAAAGGGTGGAATCTATGAAACAATCGGGTTTGCAGGCTTGTTAACGTTACTTGTCTCGTTTAGTTCATTATGTTTTGGAAAAATGTGGACACCTTCGTCGTCAAGTTCAAGCTCTGTAATTGTATGGATAAACTCTGTATTTAAACGCCCATAGAAATGTGGAAAAATTTGACCGTTTCGAGACGTTTCCCATCTTAATTCGTCGCCAAGGTTATTCGGGTTGATGTGTAACAGGAGTAGGTGTTCAGCCCCAAAAAAATATATTTTGGCTGTTTCTATTAGTTGTTCAGCCGTAGACAGGTGAATGTAACCATCCTGAACATCTAACTCCGTACCTCGGTAGACCCCCAAAGCAAGAGCGTCATCCCAGTCTTTTTTTTCACATAAGCGGTATATTGATTTTCCGTACATTCAGTTTTCACAAGGTCTTTGGTAGCCGGTTAAACAACACGTTTGGGTAGTGTATATTTTCTACATACCCTGTTTAATAGATATTCAACATTATTTATTCGACTAAACCAAATGGGTCTCAGAGTATGAAGTATCCGCCTCCTCCGCACCCAGCACCATCTGCACCGTCCTTCATACCACCGCCGGGTGCTTGCGATGCTCATGTTCACGTATTTGGGCCCCAGAAAATTTTTTCCTACCATCCAGATCGCACATACACCCCGGTTGATGCTCCCAAAGAACGGCTGCGAGAATTACATGGATTGTTGGGTTTTGATCGGTCGGTCATCGTTCAAGCGACCTGCCACGGGACGGATAACACTGCTACGCTTGACGCAATAACTTCCTCAAACGGTAGGTGGCGGGGCGTTGCAATTGTAGATGAAACCTTTTCTGAATCAGACTTCGAGGTCCTACACGCGGGGGGAATTAGAGGTATTCGATTTAGTTTTGCGCGCCACCTTAGCGGCCCACCAAATTTTGAGAGAGTGCATCGCATTGCTGAGAAGATAGAAGGCTTGGGATGGCATCTGGTGATTTATATTGAGGCCCAGGATATCGTTGAGTTCAAAGATGATTTATGCCGATTTCGTCTGCCGATAGTATTTGACCACATGGTCAGGGTGGATATATCCAAAGGGTTGAGTTCGGAACCTTTTCGGTTATTACTTGATTTCATGCGGAACGAGGATGTATGGGTTAAAATCTCCTGTGCAGAGCGCCTCACTCGGATGGGATTTCCGTATGATGACGTGATACCATTTGCACAAAATGTTATTGAAGCCAATTCCAATCGGGTGCTGTGGGGTACGGACTGGCCCCACCCGAATCTGTGGGAGGGCATGCCAGACGATGGAAAACTCGTAGATTTGATACCCCGTTATGCATCCAGCGACGATCTTCAAAAAAAACTTCTGGTAGATAATCCTGCAATACTTTACGGCTTCTAGACCGGCATATCCGATATAGCA
>CAYPNT010000093.1:0-11077 GCA_964412235.1 uncultured Rhodospirillaceae bacterium | reverse complement strand
AAGGCAGAAATTGTCGTCGATGGGGGGTTCTGCAGGGGAGCAGATATCGTAAAGGCTATTGCTCTCGGGGCAGATGCGGTCGCCATCGGAAAAATACAGGGTCTCGGTCTCGGCGCAGCTGGAAAAGAGGGTGTAATTCGGGTTCTAGAATTACTTGAAACAGAGATGAATACGGTAATGGGTTTGTTGGGTCTCGACAGCCTTGAAAAGTTGAGCGAAGATTTCATTGAGCGGGCTCAGCCTGTAGTTTTTCCCAGTGCGTTTAGTGCTTTTCCATTTCTTAACTTACCGCTCCAGGAGTATTAGACTATGAATAAGATTAGCCAATTCGATCGGCCCGTTCCCGGTGATAATAAGCAGATGGAATGGGTCAGCGATGTGGCGGCGGAAATGCTGCGAAAAATCGGCGTCAAATACGTTTCTTTAAACCCTGGCGCAAGTTACCGAGGATTTCATGATTCACTTGTAAATTATCTTGGAAACGAGGATCCGCAAATGCTTCTGTGCTTGCATGAAGACCACGCTGTGTCTATTGCGCATGGGTATTCCAAAGTTGGCGATGAAATGATGGGGGCAATACTTCATTCCAACGTGGGTTTAATGCATGGCCTCATGGGTATTTTCAACGCCTGGTGTGACAGAGCTCCTATAATGGTTATGGGAGCAACTGGGCCAGTCGACGCACCTTTGAGGCGTCCTTGGATCGATTGGATCCACACGGCAAAGGACCAGGGTGCGTTGTTACGCAACTATGTTAAATATGATGATGAACCGCGCTCTGCCGAAGCTATTGTGGAGACGATGCTCCGTGCAAATGTAATGGCACAACAGGCCCCTAAGGGGCCGGTTTACGTGTGTTTAGATGCAGGTTTGCAGGAAACACAGTTAAGGGAGGGTGAAGTCACTATTCCTGATGTGGATAGGTTTCAACTTGCTGATCCACCCCCAGCCTCTCCAGACGCCGTGGCGGAAACTGTTGAGTTGATCGCAAGCGCAGATAATGTAGTGCTTATGTTCGGCCGCATGTCCGCGAAAATGGATGATTGGGATAGACGCTTGCAACTGGCAGAGCTGGTCGGTGCCGGCGTCATAACTGACTTAAAAAACAGAGTTAGCTTCCCTACTAACCATGACCTTCATATTGGGGCTCCATCCAACTGGGTAGGTCCGCAAGGGCAGGAAGAGTTGATGGCTGCTGATGTCGTCGTTGTTCTGGATTGGGTGGACTTAGCAGGGTCGTTAAAACCACTGGCGCCTCGCGGCGGTGTTCCCGGGAAGATCATCAATTGCACTCTAGATTCATACGCCCATAACGGCTGGAGCGCGGATCATTTCGGTATGGCCCCTGCTGATGTGCCTGTTCTCGCGGATCCGGATGTTTTTGTTGCCCAGTTATTAGAGGGCCTGAACGAAAAATATAATGGTCGCTCACGTTGGAGTGGGGCTGCTAAGCCTAAGGTCGAGGCACCTGCACAGGAAGAAAAAGCGGCTGATGCTGCAATCGCCCCTCGCGACATAGCGTATGCTTTGAAAGAGGCGCGGGGCGATCGTGATCTTACCCTCACGCGCGTTCCCCTTGGATGGGCATCTGATGCTTGGGATTTTGAACACCCACTAGATTATATGGGAAATGATGGGGGAGGGGGGCTTGGTTGCGGTCCCGGTAGTGCAATAGGGGTGGGATTAGCCCTAATCGATAGTGATCGTGTACCTGTGGCGATTTTGGGTGATGGTGATTTTATGCAGGGTGGTTCTGCGCTATGGACTGCGGCTCATTATAGTATCCCCGTACTATTTATTGTGTCCAATAACAGGTCCAACTTTAACGATGAAGTGCACCAAGAGGCTATGGCAACGCAGCGCAATCGACCCGTGGAAAACCGTTGGATTGGACAACGGATCGATGAACCCGCACTCGATCTTGCAGGGTATGCAAACGCGCAAGGCGTAAAGGGAGCAGGGCCAATAGAAAAGGTAGGAGAACTGGTTAGTGCATTCGAACAAGGTCTTTCGGTGGTTGCTGGTGGTGAACCTTACTTAATTGATGTAAGGGTCCAACCCGGTTACTCCTCCCCAATGGTGACGCGGGCGAGCGGTGAAGCCTCGACAGGGACGGCGAGCTAAGTGGGGAGCTGGTATGGTGGAAATTCTTGAAATTAGCAAAGTTTCCAAAACGTACAACGTTGATGGCGATAATCCCGTACACGCCCTTGACGGCGTTGACCTAAATGTAGCTGAGGGAGAGTTCGTTTCTGTAATCGGACCGTCAGGATGCGGTAAATCCACACTTTTCAACATAATTGGCGGATTGATAGCGGATTATGAGGGCGAAGTTCTAATTGACGGTAAGCCGGTCGATGGCGCCCACAAGGATGTCGGTGTGGTGTTTCAAGAAGAATCTACGTTCCCTTGGAGAACCACGTTAGACAACGTAGCCTTTCCACTTGAAGTAGAGGGTCTCGATAAGGCCAATCGGGATGAAACAGCACGAAAATTCATCAAGCTTGTGGGATTAGAGGGCTTTGAAAATCACTATCCCGCTCAATTATCGGGGGGTATGAAACAAAGAACGGCAGTTGCCCGGACGCTTGCTTATGAACCGAGAATAATGCTTTTGGACGAGCCGTTTGGCGCGCTGGACGAGCAAACACGTATGTTACTGGGTGATAAGATGTTGGAGATCTGGGCGGCGTTAAATCAGACAATGCTATTAATTACTCATAATATTACTGAGGCTGTACAGTTGTCTGATCGAGTGGTCGTAATGTCGTTTCGTCCGGGTGTTATTAAGGAGATTATCCCTATTGAACTGCCTCGGCCCCGGTCGTCGGAGGTAATTTCCACGCCAGAATTTGGTACTTATGTCGGGAAGCTTTGGACGCTTTTGCGGGAAGAAGCGTCCCGCGGGATGGTGCAAGCGGAAGCGGAAATAGCTAGTAGTTAAGAAGTGTACGATATGGTTTAATTGAACGACTGAGCTCATTGTGTTGGATAATCAAAAAGGGAGGGAATGATGTCCAGAATATTAAGCGCGTTAACGATTGCTATGAGTGGTCTCGCAGTAGCCGCGTCTCCGGCTTCTGCTGTAGATAAGGTAAAATTGATAAATAGTACCAAGGTGGTGTTCGAGATGGAGCATGCCTACGCGGCGAGAGACAATGGTGTTTTTAAGAAAAATGGTCTCGATGTATCGATAATTCATGGTTCTGGCGGTTCAGCCACGTTGCAGACTATTATTACAGCCAGCCAGGACGTCGCATTTGGTGTCGGTGTGCTTTCCGTTATTAGTGCTTATTCAAAAGGCGCGCCAGTCCGAATACTAGGGAGCACCAAACGGGGTGTGGGCGATATCTATTGGTATGTAAAATCTGATAGCAAAATTAAAGGTTTTAAGGATTTGAATGGTGGAAAGGACTTGGTGTATTCACGGCCAGGATCCTCTACACATTTAGCTACTTTGTTCCTTAAGGACGCCCTTAACCTGTCTGCTAAGCTTGTTTCAGTAGGCGGTCCATCCGGTTCACGCACTCAGCTGATGTCTGGGCAAGTCGATTCTGGTTGGTCGGTGTATCCTTTGAATGCTGGATTGATCAATAGTGGTAAGATTCGTGTCATTGGTTCGGGCGCCCAAGCAGCGGGCCTTAATGGAACGACGATTAGAGTTGTAGCGGCTAATTCAAATTGGCTCGATAAAAACCGCGGTGTTGCGAAGCGCCTTATGAGGGCAATGTATATTGGTCAGGCCATATCCTATACGAGCGAAAAACAACAGCGCGCTTACGCGAAAAGATGGAAGCTGAAGTACGAGAATAATAAGGAAATGGATAAGTACGTTCCTTTGGCGGAGGCGACCTATAAGCCAATAGGAAATCTTGACCAACTCAACCGTCTCGCTCTAAAGTTTAAGCGTACCAAGAAGTTGCTTACTGCTGCACAGCTTAAAGAGCTTGTGCATTTGGACGGTTTCAAACCTTAAACGGCGTAAGTTGTTAAACGAAAAAGGGAACCTTTGACTTGTCGTTGATAAGGTCTCCGGTGATACTTGGTCTTCTCGGGGTCGTCGTTTTAGCGGCGATCCTCGAGTTGGCTGTGGATTATGGGTTGGTTATGGAATTAGTTGTTCCACGACCATCCGATGCAATAATAGCGTTTCCTCCGGTTCAAGAGGAAATGGATCTATTTGGCAACTTTTTTGTTACTCTTGGGATGACTGCTGCGTCGACTGGGCTTGCGCTCGCAATTGGCATCCCCTTCGGTTATTTTCTTTATCGCAATTCAAAGTATGGGATTGCGTACGAAGGGTGGCTTGCCGCAGCATTTGCAGCTCCCACAGTTTTACTTTACCCCTTATTTTTGGTGATTTTTGGGCGTAGCCACTTAACCTTAATCGTAATGGGGTTTATTCCTGGGTCTATTCCAATAATTATTCAAACTCGCCAAGGCCTATTAGGTGTGTCGCGTACACTATTAAATGTTGGTCATAGCTTTAATGTGTCTGATCGCGAGATGTTTTGGAAAATCCAGTTGCCGTCGGCGGTGCCGACAATATTTACCGGTATTCGTATCGGAGTAATGTACACATTAGTTAATATCGTCGCGATCGAATACCTCATAGATTTTGGTGGATTGGGACGAATTGTTTCGGAAATGTATTTCCGCTTTGATACACCGGGGACCTACGCGAGCATCCTTGCGGTAATATTTGTGAGTGTTTTCTTTTATTGGGGGTTTGGAAGGGTGGAAAAATGGCTCAGGCCAGCATGACAACTGCTACCAAAGTAACAAGTGGTGAGTTGTCCGTAGGCCGTATACGGCTGATTACCGTGATCGGCCTTATTCTTGCTTGGGAAGTTTTTGCAGGTGTCGGATCAATTGGCATTCTGTACGGCGATGTAATTCCGCACATTTGGGTAATTTTAGCCGCAGTGTTTGAAGAAATTATAACAGCGGGTTTCTATCGAGATTTAGGTATAACTTTTGCCGAACATATAGTGGGTTTCATTGTAGGGTCCATCGTCGCGGTCCTTCTTGGTATTTGGATGGGGACTAATGATGTATTTCGTAGATCGCTTGAGCCGTACTTAAATGCTATCGGGTCTACGCCAAAAATAATATTTCTTCCTATACTTTTCTTAATGTTTGGTACGGGAATAGAAAGTAAAATGGCCAAGGGGTCTTTATCCGCGTTTTTCCCTGTTGTGTTCTCTACCACGCTGGGAATGGTTTTGATTAATCCAGTTTTGATCAGAGTTGGAAAGAGTTTCAACCTGAGCCGAATACAAATGATAACAAAAATATATGTACCGGCCATGGTTAACCCAGTGATTACGGGTTTACGCCTCGGAATGGCGATTACCGTAATTGGTGTCCTCGTCGCAGAATTAAAATTTGCTGATGGGGGGTTGGGTTATCGGCTTGGTGTGTATTATGAGCAGTTTCAAATTGCCCCGATGTACGCAATAATCATAATTATCTTTGCTCTCGCGGCTGCTGCGAATGTCGGGATGACCAGACTTCAAGACCATGTAAATCGACACATGGCTCCGACTACTACGAAGGGTAAGAAAGGACAATCTAGTGCCTCAGGTGGCCTCGGCGTTGTGGCTACAAATTAATGAAATAAATGGGGGATACCAGGAAAAATGGCTAAGGAACTTTTTGTCTCAAAATCGAGCGATCTTCCCGACGGAGAAAGGAAGATTGTTCCGAACGGAAACTATGAGATTGGTGTGTACCGGGTAAACGGTGATCTGTTTGCCTATCAGAACGTTTGCCCCCATCAAGGTGGACCCGCCTGCGAAGGTCTTTTAATGGCAAAAGTGGAAGAGGTTATCGCTGAGGATAAAACGTATCAAGGTATGACCTTTAATCACGACGAAATGCATATCGTTTGTCCGTGGCACGGCTGGGAATTTGACCTTGAAACGGGTGACATGGTGGCAGACCGAAAGTTTCGTCTGAGAAAATATGATGTTGTTGAGAAGGATGACGGAATTTATGTCGTCGTCTGATGAACTCCCAGAGGAGGTCAAAAACTCTCCGTTCCACGGGAAGGCCGTGCAGCGCATTGCGGAGGAAACAGGAGATCCACTCGCTAATGTTGGGAACGAAACGGCTGTACTTAAGGAGCTTGCTCGCAAGATCATAGACCTACCTGACGGTGAGACACCATCGCCTGAAATGATCCAGGAGGGTCTCGATGCACTAACGAAGCTGTACACGGTTCGGTTTCAGGCAGGTGAGCGTTGGGATCCGTTTGTTAATGGTCGCGGAATGCCAGTGACGTCGGTTATGATAATGACGACTGCAATGCTGCAAGCTGTTAACATCGAATTATTTGAACTGGGTATGTGGCAAGCCTGGTCTAGCGGATAAAACCGATTACATAGAAGCGGAAAAGGGAGCGCGATATGGAAATCCCCACAGATCATCTGCACAAGATGAGTATTGAAGAGTTTGATACGTCGAAACTTCTGATTAATGCTGCCCGCCAACGTGACCGACGTAGTCTCGAAGAGACGTTAGTGATCGATATTGATTGTCATCATTACGAAAACGAATCTATGAAGGATATCATCGAGTTTATCGAAGATCCTGTTTTGCGCCGTACCGGACAGGTATACACAGCTGGCGGAACGGTACCCGTAAACCCCTTCATGGTTGGTAGTCCTGGTTCTCAGGATGTTGCGGGGCGCGTAACCCGTTATCCGTTGCGTAAAATGGAAGAAACGCCGGGGGACGGTACCCATAGAGACATTCACCTTTCATTAAAGTGGATGGATGCAATGGGTGTGGATTACGCGATGCTGTTTCCATCTCCAATGCTTTTATTGGGCCTTCATCCGGTACCGGAATATGAGGTAGCGATGTCACGCGCCTATAATCGTTGGCTGACAGAAAAAATACTGGCTAATGAAAATCGCCTCAAGACGATGCTGTATCTCCCATTTAATGATCCAGAAGCAGCGTATAAGACTGTGCAAGACTTCGGTGACGCGCCAGGCGTATGTGGTTTCATGGTGGTCTCCACCCGGTATAAGCCGGTTTATGATAATGCCTACATGAAGACCTATTCGCTTATTGAGGAAATGGGTAAGCCGCTAGCCTTTCATGGTTCCTATAGTTGGAATGATCAACTTCTCGGGAATACAAACCGCTTTCTTGTAACCCATGCGTTGGGGTTTACTATCTTCAACGCGGTTCATATGTGTAATTGGATTATCAACGGACTTCCAGAACGTTTTCCCAAGCTGGACGTAATGTGGATTGAATCGGGTCTTGCCTGGGTTCCATGGTTGATGCAACGCTTGGACAATGATTATCGTATGCGTTCCTCTGAGGCTCCTTTGTTGAAACGGCTTCCCAGCGAATATATGGCTGAAATGTACTACTCGTCGCAGCCGATGGAGATGCCCCACAATCTTGATATTCTAGAGATGACGTTCAAAATGATAAACGCGGAGACCCAATTATGTTGGTGTTCGGATTACCCGCACTGGGACATGGATGTCCCGAGCGTCATTTATGATTTGCCGTTTCTTGATGAAAGACAGAAGAAGAATATTCTCGGGGAGAATGCTCGGAGGCTCTACAACATGGACGTGTCTGATCGTTTTCCGAATTACCAACCTCCGTCTTGAGGTAGCATTAACTGAACGGAGCTGCTGATGGAAATCCCCACAGATCATCTGCACAAGATGAGTATTGAAGAGTTTGATACGTCGAAACTTCTGATTAATGCTGCCCGCCAACGTGACCGACGTAGTCTCGAAGAGACGTTAGTGATCGATATTGATTGTCATCATTACGAAAACGAATCTATGAAGGATATCATCGAGTTTATCGAAGATCCTGTTTTGCGCCGTACCGGACAGGTATACACAGCTGGCGGAACGGTACCCGTAAACCCCTTCATGGTTGGTAGTCCTGGTTCTCAGGATGTTGCGGGGCGCGTAACCCGTTATCCGTTGCGTAAAATGGAAGAAACGCCGGGGGACGGTACCCATAGAGACATTCACCTTTCATTAAAGTGGATGGATGCAATGGGTGTGGATTACGCGATGCTGTTTCCATCTCCAATGCTTTTATTGGGCCTTCATCCGGTACCGGAATATGAGGTAGCGATGTCACGCGCCTATAATCGTTGGCTGACAGAAAAAATACTGGCTAATGAAAATCGCCTCAAGACGATGCTGTATCTCCCATTTAATGATCCAGAAGCAGCGTATAAGACTGTGCAAGACTTCGGTGACGCGCCAGGCGTATGTGGTTTCATGGTGGTCTCCACCCGGTATAAGCCGGTTTATGATAATGCCTACATGAAGACCTATTCGCTTATTGAGGAAATGGGTAAGCCGCTAGCCTTTCATGGTTCCTATAGTTGGAATGATCAACTTCTCGGGAATACAAACCGCTTTCTTGTAACCCATGCGTTGGGGTTTACTATCTTCAACGCGGTTCATATGTGTAATTGGATTATCAACGGACTTCCAGAACGTTTTCCCAAGCTGGACGTAATGTGGATTGAATCGGGTCTTGCCTGGGTTCCATGGTTGATGCAACGCTTGGACAATGATTATCGTATGCGTTCCTCTGAGGCTCCTTTGTTGAAACGGCTTCCCAGCGAATATATGGCTGAAATGTACTACTCGTCGCAGCCGATGGAGATGCCCCACAATCTTGATATTCTAGAGATGACGTTCAAAATGATAAACGCGGAGACCCAATTATGTTGGTGTTCGGATTACCCGCACTGGGACATGGATGTCCCGAGCGTCATTTATGATTTGCCGTTTCTTGATGAAAGACAGAAGAAGAATATTCTCGGGGAGAACGCCCGAAGATTATTAGGAGTGGATGTTTCTGATAGATATCCGGACTACCAGCCACCCACATAAATGATAGGAGTTCAAAATGGCACCTGACGGATCAAAATCTGGCGTCGGAACGGTCGTCGATGATGTGGTCGCCATACGTGATCGGTGGCATACAAAACATCACCCCATGTTCCGCGATCTGGCGGATGGAAAACTAGACCTTAAGGTATTGGGCACCTATATGGCGCTACATGGAAAATTTGTTAAATATGCCTATGAAGCGTTTGCGCTCATGATCGTCCGCGCATCGAAAGATGTGCAAGCCATGATGATTGAAAACCTCGCTGAAGAGCAAGGTCTTTTGGCGGGGCCAGATGGTGAAGCTCACAACCATTCTGAAATGATTTTCGATTTTTGTGCGGCTGCAGGTATGAGTGAAGAAGAGGTTCTGAACGTAGAACCGTCGCCGGCCTGGTGGGCAAGGCAATTGCATTATCGTCATGTTTGTGAAACCGAGCCGGTCGGAGTAGCTCTCGCTATGCTATCGACCCAGGAGGGACAACAACCAGAATTGAATGCGGAGGTGACCATACCAGCGTTCGCAAAGCATTATGGTTATGAGAGGAACGCAAAAGAAATTAAATTTTTCGTGGAACACGAGAGTGCAGATCTTGAGCACTCTAGACGACAACTCGATCTTTGTGCCGCTCATCTCCAAGATCCGGCGTTACATGACCGGGCGCGAGAAGTGTCGGAGCAGGCTTGCATGCTCCGTTGGGCCTCCACTAATGATACGTATCGATACGTGGCCCTTGGTGAAAAGGACCCGCTCCCTCCTGCGATGAATTAGGATTTTACGGCAAATTTTTCAATTATTGGATTTACCAAACCCGGGTGGGTAACAGGTGCCATATGGCCTCCGCAGGGTACATCTTCGAAGTGCCAGTCTTTGCAGGTTTGCTGCATTAACTCATAAAGCTCTCGGGTTGGTCGGGGAGTTTTCTGAGCCGTAACCACAAGTGTGCTCTTCGGCAAGCACGCATACCATTCCGCGATAGTAGTTTCTTCATTCATCACGGCGTCCCATTCAAAATAATTAGGGGGTATCGAAGAAATGAAGTTTGCTCGTCTTTTTTCGGACATCGTTTCCCAGGTCCCAGGGCTACCCCAATAATCCGCAAATCGTTTCCCAGCTGACGCCCAATCTCCATTATCTCCACATTCTTTTACGTAGTTTCGTAGGGCGAGAATCTCGTTAAACGCAGCGGTCCGACCACGCTCTTTTAAAAGCGGAAAAGGATTGGGGTCCAATAAGATAAGGCGATCGACCCGATCAGGGAGTTGTGCAGCAGTCTTCATCGCGACAGAGCCACCAAAGGAATGACCGACTATACATATATTTTTGTTTTCTTTGGGAATTATACTCTCTACTAAGTCCGCATGATTTTTTAGTGTCTGGTAATTTGTGCCTGACCACGGCGGGGTCGTTCCATAACCAAATAGGTTGATAGCAATTAAATGACACCGACCGTTTAGATCGTCCATGAGTTGGCGCCATTGCCGCGCATTGGACGCGCTGGAGTGCACTAAAACAATTAAAGGACCGGATCCAGTCTCCGTGTAGTCGACGTTGAGGGGATTGATTGTCATTTTATTTCTCTACCGACCATATTATCAGTACATCCCAGTCTGTTTCAAACGGCTATAATTTAGAGGCGATGGGTTCTTTATGCATCGCACTCTTGCATATAATATTATCAATGCAGCCAATGAGGAAAAAATGAATACCAACGCGAAAGATTTTCAGGAAAGCGAAGGTGATGCAACCCTTACCGCAGGCCTGATTTCGTTGATCCGTAATAAACCAATCGAGAAGGCAGACCTAAAAGTGATGTCATTGCTAACCCTGGATGGCATTTCGAATATGCTCGCTGGTCGGCGAACTTCCCCTGGGAAAAAGCTCTTATCCTATCTCCAGGGTCGGGAGGCAGATTCTGGACGGCGGGCGTTTGTAATGGGTGGTTTGACCCACATCTTGGAGGTTGACGATCTGCACAAAGCTTCTGTTCTTCATCCCGGCTGTGTGACAATTCCCGTGGCGTTAGCGTTGGCAAAGGAAAATGGCGCCTCTGGATCAGTGTTTTTGAGAGCTCTGCTCTATGGGTTCGAAGCGTGCACGCGAGTTGGAATGTCGGTTGGGGAGATTCACTACAAAGTCTGGCATAATACAGCCACCTGCGGCACCTTCGGTGGCGCTATGA
>CAYPNT010000092.1:8047-11317 GCA_964412235.1 uncultured Rhodospirillaceae bacterium | reverse complement strand
AACAATTATTACTCGTCGAACGCCTGCAACGAGATCCATCGCGCCGCCCATACCCTTGCCCAGTTTTCCGGGAATCATCCAATTTGCAAGATCGCCCCGCTCCGAGACTTCCATAGCCCCAAGAATGGCCATATCTATTTTGCCTCCGCGGATCATTGCGAAGGAAAGGTCACTTCCGAAATAAGATGTTCTATCGAGTGCAGTTACGGTCTGTTTTCCGGCATTGATGAGATCAGCATCGATTTCTTCCTCAGTGGGAAAAGGACCAATGCCGAGCATGCCGTTTTCTGATTGTAACGTTACGTCAATTCCCTCTGGAATGTAGTTACTGACTAAAGTTGGAATGCCAATACCAAGATTAACATACCATCCATCGCGCAGTTCAGCCGCAGCGCGCCTTGCCATCTGGTTTCGGTCCCACATCATTCCAATTCCCTTCTAAGCCGCACGGACTGTGCGTTGTTCAATTCGCTTCTCATGTTGACCCTGCACTAGCCGGTGAATGTATATGCCCGGTGTGTGGATCATGTCGGGATCAAGGACACCGGTGGATACAATTTCTTCAACCTCTGAGATGCAAATTTTTCCACACGTTGCTGCTGGGGGATTAAAATTCCTAGCTGTTTTGCGATAAATAAGGTTTCCTTGTTCGTCCCCTTTCCACGCCTTTACTATTGATATATCCGCAACCAGTCCACGCTCTAAAATATAGGTTTCGCCATCAAATTTTTTTTCTTCCTTTCCCTCTGCGATGACAGTACCGACCCCTGTTTTTGTATAGAAGCCAGGAATCCCAGCGCCGCCCGCTCGCATACGTTCCGCTAGGGTACCTTGAGGATTAAATTCTAACTCGAGTTCGCCGGCAAGATACTGCCGCATAAACTCGGCATTTTCCCCTACATAGGAAGAGACCATTTTCTTTACTTGTCGCGTCTCCAACAACAAACCAAGACCAAAGTCGTCAACACCTGCGTTATTTGAAACTATCGTTAGTTCTTTTGTCCCAGTTTCTTTGATCGCGGAGATCAATAGTTCAGGTATACCACATAGTCCGAAGCCACCCGCTGCAATTGTCATCCCGTCGAACATGGCACCGTCCAAAGCGGCTACTGCGGATTCGTAAATTTTTGTCATTCCAAGTTTTCCTCTTTTTGGTGCCCGTTGTTTCCTGGAGTGGGCCGATGGAATATTTTACCAATTTGCAATCTTATGCCCACGCTGATTACGTTTATATATGAAAATGTCCTGTGCTTTAGTATCGGGCAAGTCAATGAGGTACACCAAATAAAAATAATTATCAAAATGAAGCTTTTGACTTTTAGGTTAGAGTGTGTCCGTAAAACCGTTCCCGCAGTGTACCTCCTTGAAAAGTGACGGTAATATGCTTGGAAGGTTGCGTTGCAGGAACAATCCTTAACCTCAGAACATACATAAATAGAGGCTATAATGACGAAGTTTATCGACACCAAGGATGATCTCGATCGCGTTGTCGAACAAGTTGACTTCGTGCGGACTGGGCCGAACACATTAGCTGGGGGTTACCTTCGTCGATTTTGGCAACCCATTTATGTCTCTGAGAGGTTAGAAAAAGGGTCCATCGTTCCAATCCGTATTCTCAGCGAGGAGCTGGCACTTTATCGCGGTGAAAGTGGAACGCCACACGTCATTACCAATGAGTGTCCACATCGGTTGACGCTTCTATCCACGGGGTGGATCGAAGGAGAAACCGTGCGCTGTCGTTACCATGGGTGGCGCTTTGACGAAACTGGTAGCTGCATCGAACAACCGGCGGAGCCTAAACCGTTCTGTGCTAAAGTGCGCAAACTTGCTTCTTACCCTACGCGCGAAGCCCACGGGTTGATATTCGCTTACCTTGGTGAGGGTGATGCACCAGCATTTCGACCGTTGCCTGGCCTAGAAGAAGGAGCCCGAAAAGAATGGACCGTCAGCCCTTCGGTTGAAATGATACCGTGCAACTATTTTCAGAGTGCAGAGAACATTATGGATGATGTGCACGTCAATTTTTCTCATCGAGATCACCTCGTTAATACGTCGGCGAGGCCCTACGTGCCCACTAAGACGTGGGCGCGAGAAACACCGTTCGGGCTTACACATTTTTTGGAGCGCGGCGAGCGAACTGATCGCCTCCACTTCATCATGCCCAACCAATGCTTTCTAGCCCACCCGCTGCGTTCTCGGCGCGAAAAGAAGGAGTTTTGGTTTAAGGCACTCTTCTGGTACGTGCCCATTGATGATGAAAGCCATCTTCATTTTCTCATCATGGTATACCATACGAAGAGGCCGGAACGCCCAGAAGGCACACCTGTGCATGAAGAAATCCAGGCTATTCTTTCTGGCCAGAAGAGTTGGCAAGATGTGGCGAGACATCCAAATATCATCCGTATCCAGGATGGTGTGGCCATCAGTGGACAAGGCAAGATTGTCGATCGATCGAGAGAGCGATTGGGCACCTCGGATGCCGCGGTCATCTTGCTTCGCAAGCTTTGGATGCGTGAGTTGAAAGCGCTTGGCACTGGAAAATCTGTAACACCGTACGGCATGCCCGAAAAACAAGCTCTACAACAGGAAGAACTCGACGCAATGGGATTTAATGCTTAGAAATTTGCTGTGGATCCATTCTATAACGTAACGACTGTTTTCCATCATACGATCAGGTCGCATGTCTGGAGGC
Source organism: uncultured Rhodospirillaceae bacterium (assembly GCA_964412235.1). Taxonomy (GTDB): domain Bacteria; phylum Pseudomonadota; class Alphaproteobacteria; order MPNO01; family UBA830; genus JAYZQT01. The sequence continues at coordinate 8,625 of CAYPNT010000092.1, read as the reverse complement.
GGTATTTTTGTTTCCCGATCGCTCTCGCGATCGGGACAGACATTTAACCCCCCCCACAAGGTTTTCTTCACGGAATGGAAGCATCTGTTAAGTCCTGCCCTCCATTCAGGTGGTACTCCATGAGTGTATCGTGTTCCCGAAAGTCGGCGTCAGCGGCCATCTCAACAAGGTCATTCCAGGGTGATAGGTCAATTGGGGCTTAAATAGCTGAGTTATACTAAAACATACGAGAATATGGGCGTGATTCGCCGCACGGATTCGGGATTTGAAACGGTTCTGGGTGGACCCTATGCGGACCGCACAGAACAACTCAACTAATTCTTTGTGATTGAGAGAATTACTAACCCATTGCACTAAAAAAGCCCGGTGCCGAAGCACCGGGTAAGTATAACAGGGAGGCTTCACGTCTGGGAGACGCAGGATAAGTACACCAGGACATCTATCGAGGCCGGTGTTTTCACCCCAGATCAGCCGTAGCCGATCACCCCGATCATCTAATGTGATCGCACCTATAATAAATAGTCGGCAAAAGTTGTGAAGAAAATTATTAGTTATCAGAAATAATTTTCTCTAACGTC
>CAYPNT010000092.1:0-8037 GCA_964412235.1 uncultured Rhodospirillaceae bacterium | reverse complement strand
GAAGAAAATAGGTCAATTAACAAATGTGATATGCAAAATCTGCATAAACGAAATTAACGGCCACACTATTCCACGGTTGGTTATTATTTGTAGGTCATTTTCTATTTGCTCTAAGACTATTCAGTTCAATTGTTCGGCTAAGAATTTTTCTGCTTCAAGTGCTGCCATACAACCTGTGCCTGCGGCGGTAACTGCCTGTCGATAGGTTTTGTCTTGCACATCCCCAGCGGCGAAAACGCCCGGGACACTTGTCTGCGTTGAATCATGTGCGGTTATTATGTACCCATCTCTATCCATATTTAACTTTTCTTTGAATAGGTGTGTCGCTGGGTCATGACCGATTGCGATAAATAATCCGTCTATATTTATTTGAGATATTTCACCAGACGTTACGTTACGTAGCCGTAAACCAGTGACGGCCAGCGGGTTGTCATCTCCTATGACTTCTTCCACTATGACATCCCAAATGACGTCAATTTTCTCGTGGTTCAGCAAACGTTTTTGAAGTATTTTTTCCGCCCGCAGTTCATTGCGTCGATGAATAATAGTGACTTTAGAGGCATGGTTCGTGAGGTATAGTGCTTCTTCAACTGCTGTATTTCCCCCTCCAACTACTGCTACTTCTTTATTCCGAAAAAAGAAGCCATCGCAGGTCGCGCAGGCTGAAACACCAAAGCCCTGGTATTTTTTCTCGCTTTCCAACCCCAGCCATCGCGCCTGAGCTCCTGTAGAAATAATTATTGAGTCCGCGTAATAAATTTCGCCAGAATCACCTGCACACCGAAAGGGTCGAGTGTTGAAATCAATATCTGTTATTATATCGTTAATCATCTTTGTTCCGACGTGTGCGGCTTGGGAGTGCATTTGTTCCATCAACCACGGGCCCTGGATGACATCAGCAAACCCTGGATAATTTTCGACATCTGTGGTAATGCTCATTTGGCCGCCGACCTCAAGGCCGGTAACCAGCACCGGAGACAGGGCTGCACGGGCGGTATAAACCGCTGCGGTGTATCCGGCAGGGCCGGATCCGATAATCAAAACTTTTATTCCTCTATTCTCGCCCATAGACCGTTCCTGTCCTTTGAGTCAGTCACTAATATTTAATGTTTAAAAACCACCGACAATGTTTAAGTGCCGGCCCCTAGAAGCCAAACATGTGGTCTAGACTAAACCCACCATCAGGATGAACTAGTCCATGATAGCCAAATAAGCGACATGTTGTGTCCCGGACGATAACGTAACTCTTCTTACCGGCAGTTTTACGTGTTTGAGCATCAAATAACTCCGACTGTTTCCAAAAACGGGAACCTCCACATGGAATTTCTATTCGCTCCCGTGCTATTTCTTCACCCTCTCCGTTAAATAGTTTTATGTCCGTTTTGGACTGTGAGTGCCAGGGTGTTGATGAAGGATATATTAGGTGGCAAATTGTTTCTAACGGTTCTGTTCCGACGCGAAGGAACAATCGCGTGGTTAGACCTGGAGCTCGCCCGGAGTATGATTGAGGTTCGGTACCATATGTAAGTACTGTATTAAAAATATGTGCCCCAAAGCTAGTTTCAGCGACGTTTCCTGTGGCTCGATTTTCAAACCTAAATAGGGAATGAAGCCAGCCATCGCTGTCACCACCGCTAGAAAAATCGTAGACCAATTCCATGTGTCCAAATTGCCCGCCCAGCAGATCTTTGATTTGTGTTTCGCGTGATAAATCTACACAACGGGCGTGGGTTCTTGGAAGCTTCCCTAATGGCAACCGCAGAATTTCTTGCCCTTCAGGATCGTGCGCTAGAAGGGCGATAGGTAGATTGTCCTGAGATGTTGTCATCGGAGTTGGAAGTGCTAGCGAATTCCAGGTTTCAGCGGGCAGAATTGGTGCCGGTAAAATATACCCCTTTCCCATGAGTTCGCTGATGCCCGAGATTTGGTGATCTGACTTAAGATCTGTGCGTTCGACGTTTACGTGCGCGATCCGCGTATCTCCACCAATCGACGTTATTTCGTAACGTGGCCGAATAAAGTGTTTTCCGGCTAATACTTCGATTTGCTGAGGCCAAAAGGCATCCGGGAGGATTTGGTTAATGCTTACGGGAAGTGTTGCGAAAGGTCTAACTTCAGTATCCAATAAAGAGTATTTATCGGTTCCCATAATCTTAAACCCTATCTCCCCCGCTGGAATAGTATTAGGATGTGAATTCTGCACCCATAGAACGACATTTTCGTTCGCTCGTGGTGCTGGTAATCCAGCGTAGAAATCGGCGGGCCAGGCATTGGCGTCATGTGTACAGGAAAGTGCATTTCCAATGTCACCATATATGTCTAATGCATATTTCACGGTATCGTGTCCTGCAATCCCTAAGGCATGTATAAAAAGCTGCCCTGTGAATTCTTTAAGGGAGAAACGCTCGCGGATTTCTTGACTATCAATCACAATGGCCTCATCGCAAGCGATAGGTTCTTCTATCCATTGCTTTAGAACTTTGCCGTTTTTATCAAATAGTTGTAGCCAAAGCCGAACGTTTTTTGCCCCGTATCGGGCCCAATAATTAACCGTGATTAGGCGGGTATGACTGTCGGCGGTGTCACGGAAGAACGCAAAATTAGTCGCAAAATTCGTTGGATGAGTATAATTATTTTTGTTCACTAACATGGCAGGAGGCAAGCGTAACGTATCTAGCGTAATCACTTCGACCGGGTTAGGTAATAGGTGCCGGATATCCTGCACTAACCGTTCTGCATCAAATGCCATAACAAAGACCACCCCAGCATCCGTGCTGGGTAGCTCAGTAACAGGCTGTGCTGTATGACCAAGGACTGTCGTTCCAACTTTCTCTATCGTTTGAACATAAACATCTACGAAGGAAATGCCCTCAGGCGAATAAAATTCGAAAAAGTCTTCTGTGCAGCCCATCGGATCATACACAGCGACGCGCTTCCAACTTTTTAGATCATTTAATAATCTTGTCGCTGCTTCTGTTGCAAGTGGATGACTAACAGCTTTATAAAATCCATTTTGCCCAGTCTGGTTATTAAATGTTTCAATGTTTAGCGCCATAAGCGCCTCTTTCCCTTTGGGGTTTATTAATTCCGAATTTGATAGTCTTTGACACTCTTTTTCCAGTGATAAATTTTATATTTTTAAACGTTTCAGAAACGCAGAAAAAACGTGCCTTCCTTTTTCACGTCTCGCAAACCTCTCGTCTGTCACCCAATTAAGCTGAAGCACTCTGCGTTCTCCTACATAACGCTTATGGCCGTGCCATGAATTATTTCCGCGGCGGAAAGCTATCAGCGTGCCATCAACGGGGGGAACCTCTGCCGCGTAATTCTCAATATCGTTATCACTCCATAGTACACGCAAAAGACCGCCGGTATTCTCCCAATTTTGATTGATGTAAACCAAAACAGTTATAATTTTTTCTATAGAGTCAGTGTGTATCCGGCCGTCTTTTTGTTGACAGTGACCTCTGACGGTGATGGTCGTGGGCCGGTTAGAGAGGTCTAGATCAAAAACCTTTTCAACCGCTTGCCTCATTTCTGAACTCTGTAACTCCTCCAATAAAGCTGCAAATTCCGGACCAAACTTGAGGATATGATGCGGATAACTTCCAGGTTTTTTTATTTTAGGATAAGAGGAATTTATAGAAGGCAAAGCCTCCGTTTTGACGAAGCTTGGTACGATAACGTGGTCGTATGGACTACGTTGGCAGACCGTATTTGCTAAGGCGTCGATATTCAGCGCTGACGTGATAGGAGTTGGTTGTTTCACGTGGGAGGTGTATCGTGCACGCACTCGGAATTCAATGGATGATTCAACTATTAATGTTAGTTTAGCCCATTCTGCGTTTAATTTCAGCTGCTACTTTTCTTGTGTCATCCAGTGGCTGATATACCCAATTCTCTAGTGTTCCGTTAAAAGGCCGAGTAATACCAGAATTCCGAAGGTTATCATGAAAATTTTCGAATTTTGTAGAACCACCCTCTAGCGCGGCAATATATACCGGTTTTCCTGTTGAACAAGCCTCAGAAATCATTGACACGGAGTCTGCCGTGACCACGAAGGCGTCGGCCAGGCCGAGTAAGCCTAGATACGGGTTTTCACCTCTGCCATCCCAAAACCAAGAAGGGCTTTTCGAAAGTATTGTACGAAGCGTACTTTCTGTTTTGAGGCTCGTTCGTCTGGAACAGGTTAACGCAAGTCCAACACCATGTTTTGTGCTAAGCGTCAGTAGTTTTTCTGCCAAAGAACGCGTGGACGCGTTTGTCATGCGATAGTGTTTATTAGATCCTCCTATAAGGACGGAGACGAGTGGTCGTGGCAGAAAATGTATTGTCCTGCGCAGTTTAAGGCCGGCTTGTGACAGTTTTTCTTTTGTTATGCGATTGAGGGCCCCGACGGTAATAATCGCATTTTCTAGCTTGATACCATCATGTGCCGGCACTACGAGTACATCAAATTGGTTAAGCCTTATGGCTGGGTTTTGAATTTGTATACAAAATGTGCCGCCTGCGTTAGCCTTTTTTATTGCTAGTGCGGGGGCAACCGTTTGTCTTCCGGTGGAAATTAGGACACTAGGCCAAGGTGGTTTTAATTGGTCCCCCCCCAAACCTGGAGCCATTAGAGGTTTGAGCCAGCAATGTGGCGGCAGCACAGACCATGGAAATCTCGGCTTGATCCGCTTTACGACTGGGAAGAAACCAAGTGCTTCCGCAAGCCCCAGGCATTGGTTTTCCATGCCTGGTTTACCATCCGAAAGTACCCAAATTTTATCTTCAGGTGAAGCCAGCATTATGTATTCTTCGTTATAAATTGAAATAAAATTATCATTCCTTATAATTTAATTTCGTCAATTTTGTTAATAGTTATTACCGTAGCTCTAAACGTAACCAGAATTGTGACTATGGCCAGAATAAAGCTTGATAAAATAGATTTAAAAATCCTTAGGGATCTCCAGGAAAATGGCAGGATTACCAACGTTGAATTGGCGAAGAACGCGGGAATATCGCCACCACCTTGTCTCCGGCGAGTGAGGGTTTTAGAGGAAACAGGCTGTATCCGTGGTTTCCATGCTGATGTTGATCCCGAAGCACTGGGCTACGGTGTAATAATTTTTGCTCAAGTTGGATTGCATAGTCAGGCGGAAGTGGATTTAATCTCATTCGAAAAACTAATAGCTGGGTGGCCAGAAGTTCGAGAGTGTTACATGTTGGCTGGTGAAACAGACTTTTTATTGAAGATTGTCGCTAAGGATTGGGACGCCTACCAAAAGTTTTTAACATCGAGCCTAACATCAGCGCCTAATGTCAGTGTGGTCAAATCAGCGTTAGCAATTCGTGCATCAAAACGAGCGTTTGGCGTGCCAATTGATATAAATCACTAAAGGTTAGCTACCTTAAACACAAATCAAATAGCTGCGGGTCAACTCTAATATTGGTCACTATAGTTCGGATCAAACGATCACTTATACTCTACAGCTATGATTTCATAGGTCTTAGTTCCGCCCGGCGTAGTGACTTCTATGGAGTCGCTTATAGTCTTACCAATCATAGCACGCGCTATAGGTGAGCTGATTGATAGCTTACCTAGTTTTATATCAGCTTCGTGCTCACCAACGAGTTGATAAGTCGTTTTTTCATCTGTCTCTTCGTCTACGATATTGATTGTTGCGCCGAACTTAATGACCCTACCTTTTATTGCTGCAACATCTATCACCTCGGCTCGGCTCAGAAGGTCTTCTATGATGCCGACGCGGCCCTCGATAAATGCCTGCCGCTCCCGCGCTGCATGATATTCAGCATTCTCAGACAAGTCACCATGCTCGCGTGCTGCGGCAATAGCCTTAATGACATCAGGACGTTCTCTCGTCTTCAGTCGCTTTAATTCTGTTTCCAGATCGTTAAAGCCTTGCAGCGTCATCGGCGCCTTTTCCATAGTCACACTTCCTTTGCACAAAAAGACCCTGCCCGGCGCTTGATTGCTAGACGCGGTGCGTTGATCATGTTTTTGCTATTTTGATTATTTAAAATAAGACTGCAGGGGCGCAACTTCAAGTCCGTCCGACCGAATTGCAGAAATTGCTTCGACAGCTGCTTTAGCACCTGCAACTGTAGTGTAGTAGGGGATTTTTCGCACGAGAGCGGAGCGACGGAGTTCATACGAATCGGCGATGGCTTTAGCACCCTCTGTCGTATTGAATACCAATTGTATATCGCCGGAAATCATAGAATCTACGATATGTGGTCGACCTTCGTGCACCTTTTTTACCAATTCCGTTTCTACACCTGCTTGGTTTAAAGCGTGCGCTGTACCGGCCGTTGCTACTAGTTTGAACCCCATCTCTTTTAGCCGTTGACCAATATTGATCATGGCGCCTTTATCTAGATCACGAACTGATATAAAAACTTTACCCTCAAGAGGCACTGAATTGCCGCTACCAAGCTGAGATTTAGCATAGGCTCGTCCAAAATCAGCGTCGATTCCCATTACTTCTCCCGTCGATTTCATTTCAGGTCCTAAAATGATGTCGACCCCGGGAAATTTGGTAAACGGGAAAACAGCCTCTTTCACCGCCACATGATTGGTCGAGGGGGAAGTAGAGTATATCTTTAGTAACTCACTTAATCTTTCTCCCGTCATTACCCTAGCCGCCACCTTGGCGATAGGGACACCAGTGGCTTTCGCGACAAAAGGGACTGTGCGGGATGCACGTGGATTTACCTCTAGGATATAAACAACTTTATCTTTTATCGCGTATTGAACATTCATTAGGCCCACAACCTTTAACGCGCGTGCAAGCAATTTAGTTTGGCGTCGCAATTCCTCCAATACTGTATTTGGCAGTGAGTGAGGCGGTAGTGAACACGCTGAGTCCCCAGAGTGTATTCCAGCTTCTTCAATATGTTCCATGATACCTGCTATATGTACGTCATCGTCTTCGTCACGGATTGCATCTACGTCGACCTCTATGGCTTCTCGTAGATACGAATCTATTAACACAGGATTAGTCCCAGAAACGTCTACTGCATTTTGGATGTAACGGGTCAACCCCGCTTGATCGTGTACAATTTCCATCGCTCTACCGCCCAACACGTATGAGGGCCGAATTACCACAGGATAACCAATTTCTAACGCAACCTGAAGAGCTTCCTCCCTGGATCGCGCTGTTCCATTGGAAGGTTGTACTAGTTTGAGTTCACCTAATAATTCTTGGAAGCGCTCGCGATCTTCCGCAAGATCTATTGCCTCTGGAGAAGTCCCCAAGATTGGGACACCCGAATTTTCAAGACCGGCTGCAAGTTTTAGCGGAGTCTGGCCCCCGTATTGAAGAATTACCCCCAATACTTCACCCATTTCCTGTTCTTTGTGGACGAGTTCTATCACATCTTCTGTGGTGAGGGGTTCGAAATACAGACGATCGGATGTATCGTAGTCCGTGGACACTGTTTCAGGATTACAGTTTACCATTATTGTTTCCAGACCCGCTTCCTCTAACGCATACACGGCGTGGACACAACAATAGTCAAACTCTATACCTTGGCCGATCCGATTGGGCCCACCACCAAGAATAATCACTTTTTTCCGCTCGGAAGGATCGGCTTCGCATGCCACCTCTTCGAGAAATCCCCTTTCATATGTTGAATACATATAGGGTGTTTGCGAGCGAAATTCCGCCGCACATGTGTCTATGCGTTTATATACGGGGTGTATATTTAATTTGGCCCGCCGTGCAGCGACCGAAGCCTGCGAAACCCCGGCTAATTCAGCGAGACGTTCATCCGAAAAACCCATCGCCTTGAACGTTTTTAATTGTTCGGCTTTGTTTGGTATGCCATTCGCACGTATGTTTTCTTCCGCAAAAACAATTTCTTGGAGACGTGCTATAAACCATGGGTCAAACCCAGACGCGTCATGGATGTCATCGATGGATAGTCCGTGGCGCAAAGCTTGGGCTACGGTAAGAATTCTCTCCACACCGGGTGTATTTAGTGCCCCTAAAATAGCGGACACATCCGCTGTATTTTGTTTTCCTGCTTGGT
>CAYPNT010000091.1:0-11672 GCA_964412235.1 uncultured Rhodospirillaceae bacterium | reverse complement strand
TTGGCGCTGCGGACGTCGCAATACATGCCTTGGTGTCTCGGCTCCAAACATCATGCTGTGCTTCTTCTGAAAAATGACCCAACATTCCCGCATGATCGCTCAGATAATTAAGACACCACGCAGATGACCCACAGGTGGATTTTCCCAGTTCAATCGCGATGTCAAATGCCACCTCGTGATCAAGTTCGTAACCACCCCACCGTCTGGGTTGTATCGTGTGAATGAGGCCGGTTTCAAGATATTCCTCTATGGTCTCCATTGGGATGTTTCTCTCGCGTTCGGCCCGTTCGGCTCTAGCACGGAGTGTCGGTGCCAATTCGGTTGCCCGGCTGACCAATTCGGCTGCGGTGGGAATATCTCTTGCAGTGCCTGAAATATAACTGTCACTGGAGTTCAAGATTTTAGCCTCCCAGATGTCTCTTAGGTATTGCTAGAACCACAAAACTAAAACATATTCGGTAAGCTGATGGAATGATGTTTTTGCGGGCTCAGAGAGTTGCGTGGGGAACGCTATTCAGGCCATCCTTTGAAAAAAATGCGCGGCCGGTACATCCAATCACCTATAATTTAAACTGTAAGGAATTGGTCCGCGATATCGATTACTTTTTCGCGGACCACAAAATTCTGTGACGGTTTTCAATATTTGTCGTTGTAACAAACCGGCGTAGGTTGGCGGCCCCTGCTACGGTACTTATTTCATCCAAGAGCTTTCGGGTTCATTACGGGCGTCATTCCCCGTTAAAAACATCTTTGGTGACGATTTAGGTTCCGCGAGCACACTCTCGACGGTGCGGGTTGTAGTGGGTTTTTGCGCTATAACCCGCGGTTCGGATTTTGGAATTGGGTTGCTCTTTACAATAAGTTTTTGTTTGTGTGGAGTGTTTTCGTTAGGTCCGGCCTCCGGCGATATTGTTGTCGATAAATTCGCAGTGACGTCTGAAGTTTTGGTGATTTTTCCAATCTCTAAAGAATGCACAACGGTCTTAGGCTCGTTTGGCTGTTCCAACAAATTAGATTGCTGGTCAATGTTAAGATCTGTTAGCGCTATAGCGCCACTTATTGCAACAAATCCCATGAGAGGCATGAACATATTCCGGAACTCCTAATTACTGGTTTTAAAATGAAGAACCATAATCAAATGCCGAAAAGGGGCTGAAATATGTTTTGGAAAAGTCTTTTTGAAGATTGAATGTGGCAAATAAGGCTGATCTCCGAAAAATTCTTTGGGTTTTCGGAGATTATAGCTAGCTCTTAAATGTATTTTCGAAGAAAAACGAGGATGTCGCTCCAGTAGGAGCCAGGTCGAAAAAACAGGGTATGTCCCGACCTTCCGATTTCGTGATTTTCTTGGCCTTCGAATGAGGGATAAATAATGAGCGAAGAATTGGCCCCAACGCTTTGCAATGCTCTGTTTATAGTATTGCTTGCTTCAACCAGATTTTGGCCCATCGTTCCACGCGAGCCCGTGTCATTTGACGCGACCAAGAGCAATACCGGCATCTTTATCTGGTGAGCTTTTTTGAGTTCGGATTCAAGATGACCGCGTCCTTTGGCAGGGGCCATTAGAACGATGGCTCTGAGCTTTGATGCTCTACTCCCCGCCATTAAAGTAAGAAGCCCACCTCTTGAAAAGCCCATCATTGCTATTCGTGTTGGATCTACTTCATTAAGCTTTTTTACAAAGCGAAAAGCCTCAAGAACGTCGTCCAGGTGACCATGCATTGGTCGGGTTTTTCTACGTATCGGAGCGAACCCAACATACCCCGCCCGCGCAATTATTAGACAAGTTTGGTCAGGTGCGCCACGGACGATGTTTCCTAAGCCGCCATGATTAAAAATTACGGCGGGGGATGGTGGAGAGTTTTCCGGAAGGCACAGGTACGCTTTCAAGTCTATATTTTTTGTGTTGTAAGGAACGACAACAATTTCACTGGCGGTTGCCAGGCTGGTCATCAACAGGAGTGCTGCACTCGCAATTAATGTCTTTGTTATTGCTTGTATTTTCATAAAAATAGTCAGTAGTCATACGGCAACCCACTTTAAATTAAAGGGGGATCCTCGCAACTGCACAGTTTTTCGGTCGGCACAACCTGAAATCATTTAGGTGAACTGGGCTTAATGAACACCTATTCGTTTAAATCCTATACAGAATTGCTAGTTGGACAAACCCAACGATGAAACAGAAGTTTGAATCTGAAAAATACCCCATGCCAAGATAATCCCTTTACTCATTTGCACACTGTTTGTTTCATTATGAGTGCGACGTATTGTGAACCAAAAAGGTACCCGTGTCGTTCCCAATTCACCCGCGATGTTAACGAAATTTAAAATTCGTAAAATTTAGCCGGATTATCGACAAGGAGCTTTTGAAGAATCGTTTCGTCAGCAATCCAGTCGCCGAGCGCGTCAACAAGGTCGGCGTCGTTGGGGTTTTCGTCGAAAATATTTGGGTGTGGCCAATCGGTTCCCCAAACTAAGCAACTGCTGTTCGCTTCTATCAGCGCCTCAGCCAGGGGTTTAACATCGTCAAAAGGGGGCATGCCCGTCGCGCTCACCCGATTAGCTCCAGATATTTTTATCCAAGTTTTGCCCTCCCGTACAAGGTTCAGAAGCGCTTGAAAGCCCGGGGCCTCAACCCCTGCCACCGCGTTTTGATATGCGAAATGGGCGATCGAGATGGGTGTTGAAAGTGATTTGAAAGTTGGCAATAGATTTAGGAACTCTTCCCCGGCAAAGAGGAATTCCATGTGCCAACCAAGTGGGCGTATCCGATCGGCCAGTCTTGGCAGGTCTTCTACCGTGACAGACATCCCTCCAGCATTGTCCATATTAAATCTGAGCCCGCGGACACCCGCAACATTGAACTCTTCCAATTCGTTATCTGTTATGTCTGTGGCACATGAAATAACGGCGCGCGCGCAGTCCTCTTTGTCGTCATTAAGCGCTGCAACGCTATCCATCATTGCGGTATTGTCTGTGCCGTAAACGGACGGTTGGGTAAAAACGACGCGGTCGACGCCAATTACGTCGTGCAAATGAGATAATTGGCTCAGTGTCGCTTCCGGGGGATTATAACCGCGCGCTGGAGAGAAAGGATATTTGAAGTCAAAAACGTGTACGTGCGTATCGACGGAACCGGGCGGCAATTTTAAATTAGGTCGACGTGGGTTTCGGTCTGGTGCGATACAATCCGGGATCTTGTTGGCCATTGTTCTATTCCCATCTGTCTATTCGATATAAGTTTTTGGGCGATCTAGCCCCGTCCTACGTATGGCATTTTTGTCGCCATTACGGTCATAAATAGGACATTGGTATCGAGGGGGAGGTTCGCGATATAGGCAACTGCTTCGCCGCAATGTTTAGGGTTCATTACTGGTTCCGGCATTGTTTCCCCATTGGGTTGTGGCATGCCAATTTTCATCTGCGCGGCGATTTCGGTGTCGGCATTGCCGATATCGATTTGGCTACACGCGATGTTATGTTGGCGCCCGTCTAATGCCAAACTTTTCGTCAATCCCGTAATCGCGTGTTTAGTGGCCGTGTACGCAACAGAGTGCGGTCGAGGGACGTGTGCGGATACCGAGCCATTGTTAATGATCCTTCCCCCCTGCGCCGATTGTTTTTTCATAATCCGGATGGCAGATTGAGCGCAGAGGAATGCGCCGGTTAAATTTGTGTCGATCGTTTTTTTCCAGTCGTCAAACGTCAGATCTTCCGTTGCGACACTTGGAATGCCCACACCGGCATTGTTAAAAAGCAAGTCAAGACGTCCAAAGGTTTTTGCAAGTTGAGAAAATAAGGCCGTTACTTGTTGAGGGTTTGAAATATCGGCAGTTATTGCTGTCATTTCCGGACCACGGCTCTCACTGAGGGCGACCGTCTTTTCGAGGAGTGCCAGGCGTCTGCCGACGACCACAACACGATAGTTAATTTCTTGAAGCGCGAGCGCCGCTTGTTGGCCAATACCTGACCCTCCACCCGTAACAAGTGCTACTTTTTCATCAGAAGCCATAAACATTTCTTTCCGTAAGCCATAAGGATTTTATTCTATCTTCGTGGGGATATGATCGGAGCAATTTTTGGAGTACCAATCATATATTTCCTCTCGTTTTGCAAACCACACACCGTCCTTTTGTTTAACGTAGTCAACGAACTCTCTGATGGCTCTGATGGCCCATGCTTGGCCCATTACATGAGGATGCATTCCGACGTTAAGAATTCGACCCGTGTCTTCACCTTCTAAATACATTTGGTCAAATCCTTCGCACATCATTCCAAGGGCCCCCGCGGTAGACATTCCACAACGTGTGAACATTCTATAGTCGTTTAGATCATTGGAGTAAGGGATTGCGAGGAGTGTGCCGTTTCGCGTTTCCATCGGGTAAGGTTGATCGTCATTGAGGTAACAGGCGATAAAATCTATCCCTAATTCTTTGAGGAGGTGGGGTGTCTCATGTGTTGACCTCATGGACGAAGAAAGCCATCCGCGTGCCGGCTTGCCTACGACATCAGCATAAACATCAAGGGTTCGCTTGATTACGTCTCGTTCCGCGTCTGGGTTTCCCGAAAATTCGTTGAGCATTTGAGTTTGTACAAAGTTGTGGGTAAGGATTTCCCAGCCCCGTTCGTTAACCGCGTCCACGATACGGCGGCGATCTAACGCTGTTCTTGCATTGATCGTGCACGTTGTGGGCACCTCTGCATGGTCAAACATGTCTATAAGCCGCCAAATGCCAATACGTTGTCCGTATTCTCGCCAGCTAAAGTTTGCATAATCTGGGACTGTCCCCGGCAGTTCATAAGGCACCGCTGACGGTCCGCCAGCGTATAGCGAAACATCCGAATTGTGTGTCATATCCCATTGTTCGATGTTGATTGTAAAGATGACCACAATGCGAGCGTCGTTTGGCCACTTCAATGGATTACGGTCTGGTAATGCTGAAAACTCATACACGGTTGACATCGATAATTCCTCTGTAATGGTTCATTAGTTCTATAGCCAACTCAAAAAAATCGAACAACATGAAGTGAGGCTGATATTGCTATATGTTAATACCTGGAAGATGATGATTACCAATTGATTTTGAGGGAGGTCAAAGTTGGCGCAGGCGGATTGGGCAAGACAACATGTTAACCGTTATCGCGAAACTAACGGTGAAGACGGTCATATATGGACGGGTCAGGACGGGTCAGGCGCATTTCCCTGCCTCTTGCTGACGACGACGGGGCGCCGTTCGGAAACCCAGCACACGACGCCTTTGATATATGGGCGTGATGGAGAAGATTTTATTATTATCGCGTCTCAAGGCGGCCGGCCTTCTCACCCGGGTTGGTATCATAACCTTTGCAGTTTTCCCGAGGTGGAGGTCCAGGTCTTGGTCGATGTTTTTCGAGCTAATGCTTCAACAGTTGAGGGTGATAAGCGTGAAAGGTTATGGGACATGATGGCCGGAATATATCCCCCTTATGATGCTTATCGAGAGAAAGCGGCTCCGACGCGGAAAATACCACTAGTCGCCCTATCGCGTCTTTATTAGCCTTCTGGATACGAATTTTCAAAACCTAGTTTGAGAGGTTTATCTTCCGCAGGTGGGTCTTGATGAATAAGGATACTGATTGGTATAGGTAGACATTCTTATAGTTATAAAAAGGGGTTTTCGTGGGAATTGTAGGCGATGTCGTTCTTCCATTAGTGTTAGCATTTATAATGTTTGCGTTAGGCCTCGGTCTGACAGTCGATGATTTTGTACGTGTCGTTAAACGACCGCGAGATTTTGCTGTTGGCGCTGTTTCACAAATCATTCTTCTGCCTGCTGTTGCGTTCATCCTAATTAGTATTTGGGACCTGCCGAACGAATTAGCGCTTGGAGTGATGATCATTGCGGCAGCACCCGGGGGAGTTACGTCCAATATACTGACCGCATTCGCCCGCGGTGACGTCGCTTTGTCTATATCACTAACCGCTGTCATAAGCTTACTTTCGGTATTAACCATTCCGTTGATCATAGCGTTTTCATATGCCCATATCATGAAAGAAAATGCTGTTGGCGACTTCTCTGTTGCAAGTACAGCCATAAGCGTCTTTGTGATCGTAGCCGTACCGGTAATTGCCGGCCTGACGGCGCGGCATTTCACCCCAAAATTAGCAACACGTCTTGAGCCGTCAATGCGCAGGGTCTCGGCAGTTCTTTTCGTTGTTGTATTGTTTGGGGCGATCTATCAGGAGCGAGGAAACGTGGTTGCATATTTTGCGCAAGCCGGTTTAGTGACCTTGGTCTTAAACGTCTTGATGATGCTGCTTGCCTACCTAGTCGCGTCCGCTTTTGCTTCGGGAGTGAAACAAAAAATAGCGATTTCTATTGAGTGCGGATTGCAAAACGGAACACTGGCAATCGCCGTTTCGACACTTTTGTTCGGTGGAGGGCTAACCGTCATACCGGCTGCAACTTATAGTCTGATAATGTTTGCGACAGCATTGATATATATTGCTGTATTGCGTTTCGGAGCAGCCTCCCCCGCCTCCCATTAGCTAACCCGTTTACTGACAGCGTGACCGCTGTGCTAATTGGGGGCGCACAGCACCCCATAAAGCAATCGACTGTTATTCCGCGTCGGGATCCCGCGTGGCACTCCATGATTTGCTTGTGCCTTGGACCATGTGTCTGACATTTTCGACACCGACCGGTTCTTCGAAAAACAGTGTACGTTTGGCGGCCATTTCCGGCATGTCTTGGACCGTGTATATTAGCACATCATCGTCACCGGTGGCCTCGTGCTCGTGATACGCCCAGGCGGGGCACACGATCGTGTCCCCGGGCTTGAATTCGTATCGGGTGCCTTCCACCGTTGTGGTGCCGGTACCCTGTATGTAGTGGTATATCGCGACAGAATTATGCCGATGGTTGGGTACATGTTCGCCAGGGTGTACCATCAGAATACCGATGAAAATACCCGGTGACGCACCAGCGAGGTCGCCATGATCTTCATTAACTAGTGCAACGAAGCGCCGTTCCGCGTGGCGGAGCGGGTCTTTGCCGAGTTCTCCCAGTAGTTTTTTCCACTCAGCGCCTTCCCACTTGCAGGCCCGCACGTGGTTATGCCGAACCCGTTTAAAATATTCATCCGCGGTAATGACGCGCGCATTTTTTGATTTTGCGTCCGGTTTCGGAAGTTCTGTAATATTGCCGTCGGCAGGTGCGTTCATCGTGACCTCCTCGTAAAACAGCTTTATCCTTATACGGTAACGAGTAGATAACCAAGAGACTTTTTCTATAATTCACGTACAAAAAAATTGAAGAATCTACGCTGTGCGCTGCATTTGTTCACCCCAAATGATAACCCAAAAGAATGTTGAGAGATCTCGTGTAAGTCGGCATTTGAAAACGGTTTTACTGGTGCAAACAAACTCGAGCTTTCCCTGCCAGCGCCATGATGCGACAATAAGTTATGTCTGAAGAAACGGCAAAAATTTCGCTAACGGTAAACGGCGAAGAGGTGACGGCAAACGTTCCTGTGCGCCGCCACTTGATTGATTTTCTGCGGTTAGACCTGAATCTGACAGGGTCACACCTTGGCTGTGAACACGGTGTTTGTGGCGCGTGCACGGTGAGAGTTGACGGTGTCTCTGTACGTGGCTGCCTTATGTTGGCTGTGCAGGCAGATGGTTCGGACGTTCTCACTATCGAGGGCCTGTCCGAAAGCGGTGAAGTTTCGGACTTGCAGGAACAATTCGAGATACATAATGCTGCGCAGTGCGGATATTGCACGCCCGGAATGCTGATCACGTCAGCTGAGCTGATCGCCAAGGGAGGAAGGCCGGGCAGGGAACAGATACGTGAGCACCTGTCAGGGAATTTATGCCGGTGTACTGGCTATCAGGCAATTGTGGATGCTCTAGAGGTGACGTTAAAAGCGAGGGCTGAAGAGTGACGTTAGCTGACGACCAAGGAACCAGTAAATTAGTGGGATTGGCTGTGAGGCGGCCGAATGCGCGACGTCTTATCCACGGGGATGGAAAGTACACTGACGACATTACTCTACCACACATGCTTCACGTCGCTTTTGTTCGTAGTCCCTATGGTCACGCTCAAATCGGGCAGATCAATATTGGCGTTGCTAAGGCATCCCCCGGTGTCGTGGCAATCTTTACGGGAGCCGACATCGCAGAGGTCTGCAAGCCACTCATCTCAATTGCTGCGCATAGACCGGGTCACAAGTCGGCCAAACAATACGTCGTTGCAATTGACCATGCTTGTTACCAAGGGGAACCAGTTGCTGCAGTTGTTGCCAACACGCGGGCTGAGGCGGAAGATGCCGCAGATCTTGTTTTGGTGGAATGGACCGAATTACCGGCCGTTACAAACACTATGGAGGCGTTATCCCCCGAAACTCCCGCAATCCATCCTCAACTTGGGGATAATCTGTGTTTCGAGCACACTATTTCTGAGGGTCAACCCCAGAAAGCTCTCGAGGCCGCAAATTTCGTGGTGGAACACGAGTTCGAATTCGGTCGACATACTTCGGTTACCCTCGAAGGCAGAGCAATAATCGCGGACTGGAACCGGGTCGAGGAACGTCTAACAGCCTATCATTCGCACCAGTCACCGTATCAGATGCAAGATGTATTCTCGCGCCATTTAGGCATTCCCGAACATAAAGTTCGCGTGATTACACCCGATGTTGGGGGTGGGTTTGGACTAAAAATTAATGTCCATGGTGAAGAATTGGCTGTCGCGGCTCTTTCAAAAATTATGGGCAAGCCGATCAAGTTTACCGCAGACAGGCTCGAGTCCTTTGTCGCGGACTGCCAAACCAGAGATCACCTTTGTAGTGCAAAAATGGGCGTTGATGGGGATGGTCGGATAACGTCGATGGACTTTGAAAACATGCTGTCTGTGGGCCCCTATACTGCATATATCAGATTTGGTCTCGCTGAGGGTATGATGGCGATTTCGTGTGCGGCGGCACCGTACGCATTAACGGACTACCATGCGCGGACCCGCGTTGCATACGTAAACAAGGGTATTGTTGGGATGTTTCGTGGGGTGGGTGTTCCCATCGGCTGTGCTGTTACGGAAGTACTTGTTGATCAAGCGGCTGCCAGGGTGGATCTCGATCCCGTAGAATTTAGGAGGCGTAATTACCACCGGAGTGACCAATACCCGCTTGTAACGGTCGGAGGCTATTCAGTCACACACATGTCATTAAACGAGTGTTTGGACGCGTGTGTCGACCTTATGAACTATGAGAGATTACGCGCTGGACAAGCGTCTCAAAGGAAAAGAGGTGTGTATCAGGGGCTGGGCGTAGCAACTTTTGTCGAAGCCGCTGCATTTGGGCCAGCCTACTACGGGCCATCCGGCGCGCGTGTTTCCACTCAAGACGGCTGCACCGTGAAGCTGGAACCGTCTGGAGTAATCCGCTGTCTGACAAGCGTTACGGACCAAGGCCAAGGTACGCTGACCGGGATTGCCCAAATTGTAGGTGATGAACTAGGTGTTGGCATGGGGCAAATCGATATTATCGCAGGTGATAGCGCGACTACGCCGTATGGGGGTGGTGCTTGGGCGTCACGGGGTATGGCCATGGGCGGAGAGGCGGCCCTCCAGGCAGGCAAGGCGCTGAAAGAGAATATTTTAGGACTTGCCGCATCAATTCTTCAAACCACGGCCGATACACTTTATTTAGGTGATGGGGAAATCAGGGATATTTCTAGTGGAAAAGCGCGCATGACATTGGCAGAGCTGGCTGTCGTGGGTTATTTTCGGCAGGACACCCTGCCTAAAGGTACTCAGCCAGAGCTTATGGTAACGCGTCATCATGTTCCTGACACGCCATACTACGTTGCCAATGGTGTTCAGGGCGCCCACGTCGAAGTTGATACTGAAACGGGGTTTGTCAAAATACTTGGTTGGTGGGTCGCGGACGATTGTGGGCGTGTTATCAACCCGCTTTTGGTGAACGAGCAACTACGGGGGGGAATTATTCAAGGTATCGGTAATGCTCTGTATGAGCATTGTCAGTATGACGACACGGGCCAATTGTTGAATGCGAGCTTGGCTGATTATCTGCTGCCTATGGCGCACGAGATGCCCGATATACAGATCGCACATGTTGAAAATCCACTGACCGAAACTGAACTGGGTGCGAATGGAATTGGGGAAAGCGGCCTGATTGGGGCGATCGCGGCGCTCTGGTGTGCTATAAATGACGCGTTACGTCCACTAGGTGCCCAGGTCACGAAACAACCCTTTACGCCAGAACACATCCTTGACGTAATAGCGGCAGCCGGGGATTAAATTAGGAAAGGTAAATTATTCTTCGGGTTCGATCGTAAAAAGCAAAGGGTAACCGTGTTGGTTTCCCAGGTCGGTGGCATCTTTCGCCTTCGTTTCTGCGACATCTTTGGTATAGACGGAGACAACACAATTGCCTTGTTGATGTGCGGTCATCATTACACGGTATGCCTCCTCTTCAGAAAGCCTGAAGACCATGGTTAAAACTTTCATGACGAACTCGCGTGGTGTAAAATCGTCATTCTCTAAAATTACTTTATAGAGCTTGGGCCGTTTTGTTTCTGGCTTTGTTTCAGTTCTATTAGCTGTCTCTAGGTCGCTCATACCCGTTTCATTATTTGGTGTTGGTTATACAACAATAGGTTGGCATGCCTCGCTGCGGGCGTCCAGTATCACTCCACGGTGTCGAGTGCTTCGCTGATGACTGTTAAGGCGTCTAAGGCAATTGGAAGACTGTTCCAGGGTGCGGTTTGTATTGCCGCCTCTGCGACCTCGTCCTTTGACAGGCCTACATTTAAAGCGGAAACCGCGAATTTGCGCAGTGAACCGTGTAATTTGATGCAGGTGAAACCGGCGATGGCGCAAAGTGTCCTTTGTCGAAGGTCGAGGCCCGGCCGCATCCAGAGGTTTCCATACCCGTGCCGGATAGCCGTTTGATACAGGGCAAAAGTCACCGGATTGTTCGGAGACGCGTATCCACCTTCCCGTCGAATTCCATGTAATTCTTCCATTATCCGCGCGCCGTCCGCGTCTAATTCTTCCAAAGTTCGTTGGTCGCCTGCATTATCCGCGAGCTCAATGCTGCGTGTTTCAAAAACTTCAGACGCAATTTGGAGCGCGGCCTCCGTATTTGGCAGTCCCCCGTAGAGGGCCGCTTGAATGAAAATTTCCAGAATGGTGCGAGGGGGCAGCGAATGGTCCAACGCCGCCGCTATAAGTCTCTTTGTCGCGCGTGGGCTGCTGTTGAGGCACAAGGCGGTAAGAATTGGAATAAAACGATCAGACATCTCTAGTACGGTGCGAGCACCTATGCCGTCATGAAAGAATTCGTCCACGAAAGACCGGTACCCTGGCACGATTAACCCAGGGTCGTTGTCGGGCTGCCCCAGAATCCGCCGGTATTCCGCCCCTCGTTGGTTTTGCTCCTTGCGCAACGACATGTGGCCCAATCTTTCTGTTATTAAATGTACGTTAAGCCTGTTTCATCACACCACGATAACGAGCCCAGAAATAGAGCCCCGCAATACAGGCCAGTAAAACCGCGCCGCTCAACCCGAGCGACCAATGAATGCCTATCATTCCTCCGCCAAACCCGATCGTAAACCCGCTAAATGTTCGGCAACCCAAACTTCCCACGTTGAACAGGCCAATCGCGCG
>CAYPNT010000090.1:0-12265 GCA_964412235.1 uncultured Rhodospirillaceae bacterium | reverse complement strand
TCAAGTTATTCGATTTCTGTAAATAATTTTCAGAAATGCAGATCGTTGTTTCTAGATATCCGTTAGAAAGGTGTTTTATGGAGGAGACCAGAAACTATTCGGGATGAGGAGCTTTGTTTCGATAGCTTCAACCCGAGGAACCAATTCTTCGTTCAGGCCTTTCGACCAAGTTGGATCAGCGTCCAGTGCTTCCTTTCGCTCCACCCTCTGATTAAAATCATAAAACGCCCACATCATCACTAATTGGCTTTGTTGACCTACTTCCGATCGATACTGGCCAACACATTTCCCCAAAAATCCTTCGTGCCGCTCAAAACCATCTTTCTCGTATGCGCTCAGATACTTGGGTACCCCCCCATTCGGATAGAATATGTACGATGTTCGACGATTATTTTGAAACCCTTTCCCCTGACTTTTGGTGATTCTTTGTAAATGGTAGTATCAGGAGAACTTTAGATTAGTTGAGTTCGGGCGTTACCAGTTCCACGCAAGACGCGCGACCACCAAGTAACGCTTCTGTGCGGTCTTGTAATTCGTCGAATGACAGCCCAGCGACCTTTTCACGGACCACTAACCCATCGGGCGTCACGTCAATAACAGCGATGTCCGTGTAGACCGTACTAACAACCCGCTTACCGGTAAGCGGGTAGGCACAATTCTCTACGATTTTAGCAGCACCTTTTTTTGTATTGTGGTCCGTCATCACAAACACTCTTCGGGCTCCTACCGCTAAGTCCATTGCCCCACCGACCGCGGGTATGGCACCACTTGCGCCAGTGGACCAGTTGGCGAGATCCCCCGTTTCAGAAATTTGAAAGGCCCCAAGAATGCATATATCAATATGACCACCCCGTATCATGGCAAATGAATCAGCGTGGTGGAAGAAAGCGCCTCCTTCTAGAAGCGTTACGGGTTTTTTCCCCGCATTGATGAGATCGTAATCTAAGGCGTTGGCTTCCGGTTCCGGGCCCATACCTAGGATCCCATTTTCGCTGTGAAATACAATTTCTCGTCCTTCAGGAATGTAATTGGCAACGAGTTCGGGTTGACCTATCCCTAGATTAACGTAGTTACCCTCCTCAATATCCTGCGCAATGCGCCAAGCCACTTGTCGCCGGGTTAGTTTCACCATCAATTAGTCTCGCTTGTCTCATAGACAAAACCAGATTCTATCATTGCACGTTCGCTAACAGGGTCGGGAATTTCAACAATTCGATCCACAAAAATTCCGGGTGTTACGACGTTCTCGGGCGGTATGTCGCCTAGACATTTTAGTTTGCGTACTTGAACTATCGTCATTTTGGCCGCCATACACATAACTGGGCCAAAATTTCTTGCCGACATTCTGTATGTCAAATTGCCCCATCGATCACCGGTGTCGGCTTTTACAAGTGCAAAATCTGCCTCTAGTGGCTCTTCTAAAACAAATTCCTCTCCTTTGTAGATTCTGCGTTCTTTGTCTTCGGCAAGCGGCGTGCCGATCGTGGTCTTAGTGTAAAAACCTCCTAACCCCGCTCCAGCAGCGCGAAGGCGCTCTGCCAAAGTGCCCTGAGGTATTACCTCGAGCTTCACTCGACCTTGCCGATACATTGTTTCAAATACCTCAGAGGCTGATGAACGGGGAAAAGAGCAAATCATCTTTTCAACGCGTCCAGCTTCTATTAGCGCGGCCAGTCCAACATGACCATTGCCAGCGTTATTATTGACCACGGTCAGATTACGTACCCCGTGATCGATAACGGCATGAACCAATTCTGTAGGATTACCTGCTTCCCCGAACCCACTGACTAGGATTGTGGCACCGTCACTAATAATAGATATAGCCTCATTCAAATCCCTGATCGTCTTATCGATCATGTGACCTCTTCTCCGAAATGATGAGCGAGGTTAACTTTATTCAATTTTGATGATGTTGGCGATACAGGAGGTATTGGTACGGTGCAGGATCAAATATTTAAAGATTGACCTCCGGTAAATGTCTGTGGTTTTTTCTCAAATGCCGATGATCTGCCGAACTTGTTTCATGGAGAATTTAACGTCGGTAGCCGACAATTGTCCAAGCTGCGGAAGCTCACAAATAACGTCCCACCCTGAACTCCTGGAGCTTGAGTTGGCGCACATCGACTGTGATGCATTTTATGCGAATGTTGAAAAGCGAGACGATCCCGCACTTAAGAATAAGCCCGTTCTCGTCGGAGGAAAAAGTCGCGGTGTTGTAATGGCCGCCTGTTATGTGGCACGAGAATACGGAATAAGGTCTGCGATGCCTATGTATAAGGCATTGAAGGCATGCCCGCACGCCATCATAGTGTCACCGAACATGTCTAAATACAGACGGATTGGACATCAAATTCGAGAATTAATGAACACAACTACTCCCCTAGTTGAACCAATCTCTATCGATGAAGCCTTTCTAGATCTTACCGGAACCCGAAGATTACACGGGAGCACTGCAGCAGCCACGTTAGCGCGGCTTGCAGCGGAAATCTATGCTACTGTAGGTCTCACCGTGACAGTAGGCCTAAGCCATAATAAGTTCCTTGCGAAGCTAGCCTCGGGACTTGGTAAACCGGAAGGCTTTCAAATCATCGGTCGAAAAGAAACTCTATCTTTTTTAGCGCCTCAGCATATTTCTCGAATCTGGGGTGTCGGAAAGGTCCTACAGAAACGCCTTGAACGCGATGGCATTAACCGCGTTGGACAACTCCAGGTCTTGGGGGGTTCAGAGCTAATAAAACGTTATGGTAAAATTGGCGCCCAACTAGCAGGACTTTCTATGGGAGAGGACTCGCGCATGGTGACACCTGGGACCATGCGCAAAAGTCTCTCGAGTGAGACCACCTTTACAGAAAATATAACGGATTTCATAAACCTGAAGCAGATACTTTGGAAACAAGCGGAAAAGGTATCGAGTGCGCTAAAAAAGAAAAACATAGGTGGTAGGACAATAACGTTAAAACTCAAAACCAGTGACTTCGTTCTGATTACCCGTTCACGCACTTTAGACTACCCAACCCAACTCGCGGACATTATTTTCTCTACTGGTAGAGATTTATTGGACAAAGAAGTGAACGGAACCGCATACCGACTTTTGGGGGTGGGTTTAAGTAACCTAGAACCCGACACTTTATGTGACCCAATCGATCTGGCAGCAACGGACGCCCAGCAGCGCAAAATGGTAGAAAATGTTATCGATGATCTACGCGACCGCATGGGCCCAAAAATCATCAAAAAAGGTCGGGCGTTGGGGTTGTGACAAAACGCGGCCAAGAACTTTCACCCACTGTTTCATATATTGGAAGATGGTTGTAAATTTTATTTGTCTTCCAGACTAATCTAAGGGAATTCATGAAAAAAAAATCATCTTTATTACTAGCAGCGACTATTTTGATTGTTTGCTCAACAAGTAACGTGGGGTCCGATAATTTAAAAAAAGGCAAAAGGGTTTTCAACAAATGCAAGGCCTGCCACACGCTCGTCACCGGAAAAAATCGGGTGGGGCCATCGCTAAAGGGGGTGTTTGGAAGACGAGCCGGTGGTGTCCCTAAATACCGGTACTCAAAAGCCATGAAAAAGGCGGGACAAGGCGGCCTCGTGTGGTCAGAAACAACGATGGCAAAATATCTAGTAAAACCTCGAAGTTTTATAAAGGGAACAAAAATGTCCTTTGTAGGGCTTAGAAAAGACTCTGATATAAAAAACCTCATAGTATTTCTAAAGAATGCCACCCAATAGGCTTCACTTTCTCTTTCATTACCTCACGTGAAAAGGTAGGCCCCTCGTGACTGATTGTGGCAACCTGTCAAATAGGAATTCTGTTGTACGGTATTGGGCTTAGCGAACCACTAGCACGGACCGTGCAGAGTGACGAACAACGCGAGCCGCATTCGGACCTAAAAGATAGTCCTGTAATTCGGGCCGATGGGAGCCCATTATTATCAAATCCGCATCGATTTCCTCAGCAGTTTCAATGATCATTTGGTAAATTGTGCCGTCCGTAACGATATGTTGAACGGTGACTGTATCGGGTACCCGTTCAGCAGAAAATTTGTGCAAGACATTCTTTGCGTTTTCCATCATTTGGTTTTCATGATCGTCTGGAAAAAATTGGGCTATCATCGGCGACCTAAAATCGGGCATCACCGTCATTACATGGAGGGTGGACCCAAAAGAAGTACAATATTCGATAGCCGTCGGTAGGGCTTTTGACCAGGAACTTTCATTTCCGAGATCGACAGGCAAAAGAATATTATCATACATCAATTATCTCCCGTGGAGTAACCGCACCAATCTTACTGATCTCGTCGGCGTTTTTGAACTACGCAAATAAATGTTAATAGTAACAAGGCCGGAATAAAGAAAATCTCTTTTGGCAGTCGAGTGCTTGGTACTTCTACCCGATGAACCTCCATATCAAACTCTAACTTGGCCTTCGCCGCCGCCGTTTGTTTCCCAAAAGAGTCGGTTACTATGACGTCTTCAATGAAGGTTCTTCCCCCCTTTGTCACTACTTTTATACCGGCAAATCTGAGCCTGACGTCACCTGGACCTTTCGGCCCGAGGCCCAGATTTACAGTAGTTTCAACTTCCCGACCCTCCGAGTTCTGACCATTAACCGATAACCGCAAGATGCCATCAAACGGTTGTGATTCTACAACTGTTTCAAGACCGCCCAGCGTAATGGTTTCATACGGTTTCTGGACCTGGTCTAGCCAAAATCCTGGACGAAATAACGTAAACGCAATTACAATGAGTGCTATGGACTCCCAAATTCTGCTGCGGGCCATAAAATACCCCTGAGTGCCAGCCGCAAATATCAGCATCGCAGCAGTGGCAACCACAAAAACAACAATTCCGTCTAGCCAGCCAACCTTAATTAACAGAAGGTCCGTGTTAAAAATAAATAGAAACGGCAGTATCACCGTGCGAAGGGAATAGAAGAAAGCCGTGAAACCCGTTTTTATGGGATTTCCACCAGATACGGCGGCGGCCGCAAAGGATGCGAGCCCGACGGGTGGCGTCACGTCGGCCATAATACCAAAATAAAAGACGAACATATGAACAGCGATGAGTGGAACAATCAAACCACTGGCGGCGCTAAGCTCCACGACCACGCCTGCCATAAGTGATGATACAACGATATAATTAGCAGTGGTAGGCAAACCCATACCCAAGACAAGGCTAATTACAGCGACTAACACAAGCATAACCATTACATTGCCACCAGACAGCAATTCCACAAATTCCGTCATCACCTGACCAATACCAGTCAATGTAACGGTACCAACGATTATTCCCGCCGCGGCAGTAGCAACCCCAATACTGATCATATTTCGGGCGCCCGCTATCAAGGCGCTAATCAATTCCCTCCACCCACGCCTAAAAGAGGCCCAAGGGTCTCCGGACCGACGAAAGAATATTTTCAGTGGATGTTGGGTAATCAGCACAATAATAATTGTCATACTGGCCCAAAATGCTGAAAGCCCGGGTGACTTTCTCTCTACCATTAACAACCAAACCAACACGACTATTGGCAAAATATAGTGCACACCGGTTTTCAAAGTGGGCAGAAATTTAGGCAATGCGACAATTTCCGTTTCCGGGTTGTCAACTAAGAGATCATTGGCGCTGGCTGCCACGGCTATTAAGCCAATGTAACTTGCTACAATGGCAATCAGCAAAACGCCAAAAGAAAATCCGCCAAACACCAATTTTATACCGATAACGGCATAGTAAATGAGACCACAAAGTACAAAAATGCTACTAATCGTGATACCAGTACTGAGCAATCTAGTACTAGCGCGTTCGCTTAGCCTGCCACTGGGCAAACCTTCCATATTTTTTTTAAGTGCTTCAAGGTGCACAATGTAAAGAAGGGCTATGTATGAAATTACGGCTGGTAGAAAAGCGTGTTTTATAACTTCTAAATAGGAAATACCGACATATTCAACCATTAAAAATGCGGCTGCACCCATTACAGGTGGCATAATTTGGCCGTTTACCGAGGAGGCCACTTCGACCGCTCCCGCCTGTTCAGATGTAAAGCCGACACGTTTCATCAGGGGTATTGTAAAAGTACCAGTGGTAACCACGTTAGCGATCGACGAACCAGAAATCATGCCGGTCATTGCAGACGCGAGCACGGCAGCTTTCGCCGGACCGCCACGCAGATGACCGAGTAAAGAGAATGCTACTTGTATAAAATAATTACCCGCCCCCGCTTTATCGAGAAGGGAGCCAAAAAGGACAAATAAAAATACAAAGCTCGTAGACACGCCTAACGCAATGCCAAAAACACCCTCGGTAGTGAGCCATTGATGCCCCATTGCCTTAGAGAAAGAGGCTCCTTTCCAACGTAAAGCCTCAGGAACTAATATGCCATCGCCAAAGAACACGTATGCCAGAAACATCACAGCAACCAACATAAGCGGGGGGCCCAGCGCTCGACGTGTGACCTCAAGCAAGGCGACAAGCCCTATGCCCGCCACCCAAAGATCAATTTCCTCGGGTGCACCCGGGCGCTCAGCCAACTCGTCATAAAACAGGAATAAATAGCCAGACGCTAGGCCACCACATAAACCGAACAGCCAATCTTGAAGGGGTATTCTGTCGGATACACCCCGTTTAGTCGCCGGAAAAACTAGGAAGGCCAAAAATATTGCAAAGGCAAGATGAATGGACCGAGTTTCCGTATTGTTCAATACAGAAAAAACATTTGTTGTCATAAAGGGAAGCGGTGAGGCAATCCACAATTGAAACAGGGACCAGGTTATGGCTACTGCCACTATGATAGTCTTAGCAGCGCCTATTGGGTTGCGTGACCCAACATCAGATGACGCGATGATAGCCTGTGGTTCTGTAGCCGGCATATCGGTGTCAGAGAGATCCTGGTTCACCATTCAGTTTTTCCGTGCCGTGTGCCCACGCTCGATTAGTTATTAATCAAAGGGTCAACACGTCTCTCTGCTTACAACTATTGTAAATAAAGGATGGGGAGCAAATGGGGACGGCCAGAGCCGCCCCCAAAATTATACCCTACATCCAACCCTTCTCTTTATAGTACTTTGCAGCACCCGCATGCAGTGGAGCCGAAAGACCGTCTTTGATCATTTCTTCCTCTTTGAGAATACGGAAAGCTGGATGAAGCTTTTTAAAGCGACTGAAGTTCTCAAACACGGCTTTCACGACCTCATAAACTACTCGGTCTGCTACGTTGGTAGAGCTAACAAAGGTCGCCCCCACGCCGAATGTGTTTGTAGTATTGGGTGAGCCATTATACATCCCGCCAGGAATAGTTGCTTTACGATAAAAGGAATTCCTCATAACCAAAGCATCAACTGCAGAACCGGTAACATTAACAAGGATGGATTTACACGAGGTTGTTGCCTCCTTGATAGAGCCCGAAGGGTGTCCAACTGTAAACACCATCGCATCGATTTTATTATCGCATAACGCGCGGCTTTGCTCTGAGGACTTCAGCTCCGACGCAAGCTTAAAGGTACTTTTACTCCAACTTAACTCCTCCATTAGAACTTCCATGGTACCGCGCTGGCCCGACCCAGGGTTTCCAATGTTTACGCGCTTACCGACCAGATCATTAAAATTCTTGATACCGGAATCCGTCCGCGCGACAACCGTAAACGGTTCCGGATGAACAGAAAAAACAGCTCGTAGGTCCGTAAATGGGCCTTTGTCTTTGAACTTCGAGGTTCCATTGTAAGCATGGTACTGCCAATCGGATTGCGCAACGCCGAAGTCTAGTTCGCCGGCTTTTATGGTATTGATGTTGTATATGGAGCCGCCAGTAGATTCTACACCGCACCTTATATTGTGTTGTTTGCGGCCCTTGTTTACAAGACGACAGATAGCTCCACCGGTGGGATAATATACTCCGGTTACACCCCCGGTTCCGATCGAGATAAAAGTTTGCTGCGCTACAGCGGATTTGCTTTTTATAACGCCGTAACTACCCGCGACCAACATAGCAGCTGTAAGGCCGAAAAACATTTTTTTCATATCTACAGATCTCCCTTTTTTTTGCTCGGATGAGACTCACAATATATAATTTAACGGTCTCCAGGGACCACACGATTAATTGCCATTCGCATTGTTAGCTGATCACTAGAGATTATTATCCTAAGACCATGCCAACCTAGTTAACATAGGTCAATCGGGGCTAGGGACCTTGCCTGATTCCGCCAGAGACTATCTTACAGTGCCTGTCTGGTCCTTATTTTATTGATTTTTCAAAACCGCATAACGAAACTACCTGTCCAGAACTTGCGTTGCGCATGCTCTCTCTACATACTGATTTTGTGAACCTCAAAAAACACATACGCTCGATACCCGATTTTCCAAAACCCGGCATTTTGTTTTACGATATTTCTACACTCATAGAGCATGCCGACGCATGGAAAACAGCGGTTGAAAAATTAGCGCAAATAATAGGCCCTTACGCGCCAGATCGGCTCATAGGGATAGAGTCCCGGGGCTTTATCGTAGCAGCACCGCTTGCTATTAGATTAGGTATTGGTTTCACAATGATCCGCAAGAAGAATAAGCTCCCAGGTGAAACCTCCTCCTTTACCTACCAATTAGAGTACGGATCAGACACTATTGAGATACAAACAGACGCAATAAAACCCGGCCAAAGAGTGGTGTTAGTCGACGACCTTTTAGCCACGGGCGGCACCGCTTCGGCTAGCATCTCACTACTGCGTGAACTAGGCGCCGACGTTGCCGCAACAGCCTTTATCATTGAGTTAAATTTTCTAGGTGGCCGCGCTCAATTAGACACACCGGTTCATTCTTTAATTGGTTATGATGATTAGTCTCTAACGCTCTGGGGCTTTGGCCGCAAATATCGACTCTTTTAGGCAAAAACGCCCTTCCGGATCTTGCCAGAGTGTACCCCTTTTATGCAAGGAGCCCACAGCGCGAGTTACTGATTGAAATCCAAACTCTATAAATTTTTCACACAACTCCGAAAAATAAAGAGGCTCATGGGCAATCAACAATTCAATCTTGGTTGCTAACTCTTCAATCAGGATATCCTTCGCCGGGGTGACTGCCTCCTCTTCATGGCCCAAGAAGTCGGAAAGCTTAACCTCATCAGCATAGGCATACGCAATTCTATGAAATCTCTCTCGGGGAACGTTATCAGGTATGGTGGCATCAATTCCCATTTTCGCAGTGGTAGGCACACGCGAATATGGACCCGCTGGGGGAATACTTGGGTCTAAGGGCTTTGACCGTGCCCCGGAAATTATTACAACATCGCGATCGGCTTGCACCCGCGTTGCCACGGCCCATTCAACATCCACTGGATCAAAAATATCTATATCGTGATCAACAACAGTCACGTGTTTCATGTCGGCGACAGATAGCGCCGCTGTAATAGCATTTTTCCCGTCACCCGGTAGTGGTTTAATCGCGACAATTGCGTGCCAATGACAGCAACCACCGGGTGTGATGTTTACCGCGGTGACATTCACGCCCGCTTCGTCGAGCACCCTCCTAACATTTGCCTCATAAATGGGTCCGGATGGCCAGATGTTTTCCCAAGGCATATGGAGTGCGTAGTAGACAGCGTCTTTCCGCATAGAAATTGCCTTTATCCGGACAAGAGGGTTCCAATGAAGCCCCCCCATTAATCTCGTAAATTCACCAAACCTCCCCTCTGGTTGTGTCCAACCAGTGGGCAAAATTTCGGCTTCTAATACGATTTCCGCATCGGCTATGCAGGGCATGTCAATAGTGCGGCATTGGGTCAAAGGGACCCCCTCACCCCGCATGCCCCCGGCTATTCCGAGTTCACTCACACCGGCCCGCGCTTTATATGTTGAACAAATCAATTCGAAGGGGTGCGTCCCAATATTGATCGAAATGGGCAGAGGTTCTCCCTTTTCATATGCTTTTGCGGCATATAGATGTAGATTGTTTGGGGTTACGATATCTATCCCGGTTAAATTTTTTTCTTTAACCAAGTAGCGGTACACGCCGGCATTAATAGATGCGTCGGCACCTTCGTCAGGATCGCGCGATAATGTGATTCCAGCCGTAATCATTGGGCCGCCATCAAGAATGGAAAACAGAGGGATAGGTAAGTTAAACAAGTCAACCTCGTTATCTTCATGTATTATTTCTCTAGACGGACCCGTGTTTACAAAAATAGGTTGAATTGAACGATCTAATCCTTCGCGCAGCCGGCTTTCTATCTCCGAAAAATCGCACTCTGCAGCGATAGCTAAACGCTCTCGACTATTGGTTACTCCTGATATAACTGGCATGTTGTAACCGTTTACGTTGCTAAACATTAACGCTTTATCCGACTGATCAACGAGTGTTGCGATGTGCCGTATGTCTACCGGTTTTCGGATATCTATTAATTGTCCCGCAGCGCGCAGGTCATCTATTAGTTCGCGAAAGTTCTGAGCCATATTTATTCATTCCTGCTATTTAGCTAATAAACTACAAATTTGAGATACAATTTGTAACTGGTTCCGGCCTTAATTTGGTATATTTACTGTTTTTATGCGAATAATACGTCAGCGAACGTGTCTGCCTCTTTAGATATTTTAGGAAAAACGCAACCACAATCGATAATCACTTCACGTCGCATTCGTAACAAAATTATCCTTCAAAGGAATTAACGCAAATGTCTACCGTTGGAAGCGCCCCGTTAGGTCGTGAAATTCGTGCTATTAGCCTAATAGGTTTTGGACATTTCTTGAGCCATTTCTATATGTTTGGCCTTGTTCCGCTGACTGTACCCATAGTATCCGATCTCGATATTTCCGCTGTCGAACTCGCTCTAATATACGGCGCGTTTAACGTCGCGACCGCAATTCTTCAAACGCCTATGGGTGTTTTGGTCGATCGTTTGGGTGCCCGCCGTGTCTTAATTGGGGGACTTTTTGTAACCTCTGCATGCTTTTTACTATGCGGCTTAACGTCTTCTTATTGGGAATTGTTGGCGCTATACACCCTAGCAGGTGCGGGAAACAGCGTATTTCATCCTGCCGATTTCGTAATTTTAACCGCCTCTGTAGATGAGTCTAGACAGGGAAAAGCATATTCGATGCACTCTTTTGGAGGTGCCGTGGGCATTGGCGCACCACTCATTATAATGACCTTGCTCTGGAATCTTACAAATTGGCGTATGGCCATCGTGATTGCTGGGGCCGTAGGGATCATTTTGTGCCTAATCTTTATTTTCTATAGCGGTACTTTAAGTGAAGATGCTGAAACAAAACGAAAACCAAAAGTACCAATCAGAAACATACTAAACAGAGGCGTTATTTTACTATTTCTGTTTTACGTATTGACGTCTTCGACAAATATAGGCCTCACAGTTTTCGCTCCTTTTTACTTACCAGCCCTCTATCAAGTTTCCGTTGAAAAGGCTAATTACATACTTTCCTTTTTGGTGTTCAGTAACGCGATAGGCACACTCGCCGGTGGGTGGCTTGCAGACAGGACAACGCGTCACGACCTAGTGCTTGTGGCGTCATTTTCTGTCTATGCAGCACTTCTGGCGTTAATTGGTACGGCGTGGTTGCCAGTCTTCCTCCTTATTGGCGCATTCACCCTAGGTGGCTTTCTACGCGGACTTGTCAACCCTTCGCGCGATATTATGGTGCGGGAAATTGCCCCCGCAGGGGCACTTGGGACCGTTTTTGCTTTTGTAAGCACCGGTTTCAATATCGGCCAGGGCGCCGCTCCGGTGGCCTACGGAGCACTCGTAGATGCAAATCTAGCAAATGAGGTCGTGTATTTATCAGCCGCCTTCATGGTGGCATCCATTTTCTTGCTCTTATTTTCTCGGACCCAGCGCCCTTGAGGAAATTGTAGAATTAGCCATGCGGTACGGAGTTGAACAAAATTTATAAATATATTGTTGTTAATATCTTAGGTTCGTTTTTTACTATCAGCACCTGTTTTTAGAATGCTTATTAGATGACCGTGTCCAACATTTGTTACATTGAGTAATTCATGACCTGTTTCGCCACAAAAAGCGCCAAAATCCGCTGGCGCGTTTTTATCGGTTACTGCGACCTCTAAAACGTCACCTACGGATATTGCGCCAAGTGCTTTGCGGGCTCTTAAGACAGGTAGCGGACAGAGCAAGCCCGTAGCATCAATCGTTTTAGTAACAGTCGTCACGTTGCTTTTGTCATTCCAATGTTGCTGCCATAGCTAAGCCCAGCGTTGGCTGGGGCGCCTGGAATCGAACCAGGGATCACGGGATCAAAACCCGTTGCCT
>CAYPNT010000089.1:750-12409 GCA_964412235.1 uncultured Rhodospirillaceae bacterium | reverse complement strand
AATTTGGCCTGGTTGATGAGGACAATATGCACCGACAGCGATTTTCGGGACTATCACAGTCGGATAGCATCAGAGTAAGAAAACTTTAATGAAGACGAGAAATACCGCGCTGAATCCCTGACATTCCACAATATTACGTCTAATCTCGACGAACTGCTCGCGTACAAGCGAGGGCTAATATCCGATGATGAATGGACGAGCCTGAAATACATTTTAGAGTTCACGGCAACGCGCCCTAATGTTCAAGCGGTCTACGAAAGAGTTAAACATCAGTACCCGAAGGACGTTCGGGATTTTTGGGAGGCACTGCCGAAAGTAAGTGGTAAGACGCAACCATTGCAGGATCGAGAGACCTCGCGAAGCGCGTGATGATGTGGCAGATGGAGACCGGTGCGTTAGCCGTGTCAAAAAAGTTCACCAAGTTAAGTGCTTTCCATGTAGGGAGAGATCAATGAAATTCGAAACGCCACAGGCAGTATTTTGTGTGTTTTTTATGGAGGAATAGTTAACCTATGAGTCTTTATCCATTGTGAATTGTGTAAAGACGAAAACCAATTGTTTGAGACTTGCTAGAATTTGATGACATCATGACACATAACTCTATAGGAGGTTGCCATGGCTAAGCTACGACATATCGCTATTTCAGTCCCAGATAAGGAGCGAGCCGCAAGATTCTATGAAAATGCCTTTGGCTTAAAACGCATGTCACAATCTCAAGTTTCGGTGCGTCTGTCCGATGGTACCGTTAACCTAACTGTACTCCAGTTTCGTGATGAAGGTGATGCTGGTGACGAACGTGGTAAGGACTTTGTAGGCTTGCATCATTTCGGTGTTATGGTAGACGATCTGGAGGAGTCGCGTCGAGCGATTGAAGAGAATGGTGGTACATTCCACCCGGGTCCCACCGCCCATAATCCCGAAAATGCAGAACACAAGTTTCGGGATCCTTATGGGATAGTGTTTGACATTTCGACCCTCGCTTGGCCTGGCACAAAATAAACCTAATCGCGCTCGGCCATGCGTCCGGGGGGCTTTATCTAGTGGGGCCACCCATGCTGTGACAAGTCGACCGGGTTACCATCCGGATCATGCACACGAAATTCTGCCTCTCTGTTTGGGGGCCTTATTTTTATATCTTTGGATGCACCAAATTCTTTACAAACTGGAACCAAGGATTCGACATCATCCACCTCAAAACCAAAATGATTTATACCTTCTTTCAGGTGTTTGCCTTCGATTTTTCTTTCGGGTCCAATGGGGATTATTGCCAAGTTGATATGTCCGTCGGTTAAATATGTCGCGGTACCTTCCCCCTCCACGGTCTCAAGGCCGAAGGAATTGGTATAAAAACGTACCAACTTCTCGACGTCTTCTGTCAGAATTGCCAAATGCCTAATGCGAGCCATCTATCACCTTCCCTGTGACTATTGTGTATACGGTTAGGAAACTTAAAAAGTTATGACAAGTGTTATCATTATAGCTGCTCTTTAACTTGTCTATTAATTTTCAAAACAGAATAACGAGGTCTAACTACGCGGAGTATTTCACCGTTAAAAATTGATCTTAATCCTCGCCGTATTATTTTTGCTGTCTATTGGTTGATGCTCGTGTCAGACTGTTTTGTCTTTTTAATCAAGCATGAATCGCTGCAGAGGTTTGGGTAATGGAACAAATTATCGTGATCGGCGCGGGCTTCGCGGGGTTATGGAGTGCCATTGCCGCCGCTCGTAAGCTCGAAGAACTTAGCGTCGATACCGATCGTGCAATGGTTACCGTTATCAATAGAGATACCTGGCATTCCATCAGGGTACGGAATTACGAAAGTGAATTGGATCAAATTCGGGTGCCTCTGGAATTGTTGCTTCCACCCGTTGGAATTGTCCTGAAGGTCGGTGACGTTACGGGCATCGATACAAAAGATAGATCCGTCCTCGTCAGGACCTCAACGGGTGTTGAAAAGGTCGAATACAGTCGATTGATTATAGCGTCGGGAAGCAGGGTCTGTTTGCCTAACCTCCCAGGCATCGAACAACACACGTTTAATATTGATACGTATTCTAGCGCAGAAAAGCTTGATATTCATCTAAAGTCTTTGTTGGTCGAGCCGCCATCAGTTGGCCGGGATACAGTGTTGGTGATTGGCGCTGGCCTTACCGGGATCGAGCTGGCCTGTGAATTACCAAATCGTCTTAGAGAAATGGGTATGACCGCACCGAACGTTCTACTTGTCGATCGATCAGCTCACATTGGTTCGGATATGGGGGAAGAGGCGAGGCAGGTGATCGTGGAAGCCCTACAAAATATCGGTGTTAAGACCCGAACCAATATCAATGCTGCCACATTCGATAACAGCGGCGTCACGCTTACTGATGGAACACGTATTGATGCTCAGACGGTTGTTTGGTGTGGTGGGGTGACTGCCAGTCCGCTTGCTAAGGTTTTAGAAAGGAACCTCGATCATTTAGGCCGGCTACCGGTGGATCGTTTTATGAGGCTTGAAAACTCGGAAGAGATGTATGCCGCAGGAGACATAGCAACCGCGATGGTGGATGATCGGAATAGTTCGGTGATGTCATGTCAACATGCTCGACCGATGGGGCGGTTTGCCGGTAATAACGCTGTTGCGAGTTTGTTTGGGCAAGGTCAGATTCCCTTAGAAATACCGTGGTATTCGACGTGCCTAGATCTAGGCAGCGAAGGAGCAGTGCAAACCCAAGGGTGGGAACGCTCGGTGCTTTTATCAGGTGCTGAAGCAAAGAATGTAAAACAAACAATCAATTGCGTTCGTATCTATCCCCCAGTTACGGGTGATCGTGCACAACTTTTGAAAGCGGCAGAGCCGATCGTGCAAGCACCCCCGACCGAATAGAATGGCAACGCGCGTTACTCTATAAACAAAATGGACCAAGTTCTTTTAGCTTTAGTGCCTGGTTGTCCCTTAAACGGCCTGAGGTGCCTGTTGCCGCTCGATTGGGCTGTCGTTAATAGGGTAGTTCAAAACCGAAGCGACAAGCCCCATGACGACGGCAGCCCACCAAATACCATTGTAATTGCCAAATATGTCGAATAGGTATCCGGCAACGTAAATGCCAAAAAAACTACCAATCTGATGGGCCACAAATGCAAATGCAAAAAGCATTCCCATATGATTCAGACCAAACACTTGGGCAACTATAGAACTGGTCAACGGCACCGTTCCAAGCCAGAGCAGCCCCATCAATACTGAAAAGACAATAACGGTATTTGAAGTTATTGGCAGAAGAATAAAAACAATCATTATCACGGACCGCAATGAATAGAGCCAGCACAACAGATATTTCTGGCGATATTTATTGGCTGCGGCTCCCCAGGCAAATGTACCTACGATGTTGAATGCGCCAATCAAGGATAGTGACAATGCGGCTATTGTTGTCTCTACTTCTAGGTTTGTTAACATATTTGGAAAATGTGTGCCGATGAACATGGTTTGCAGGCCACAGACAAAATATCCTGCTGTTAAGAGCAAATACCCACGATGTTGGAAAGCCTCTCGGATAGCTTCACCCGTTTTTTGTACGGGGGCGTTCACCGTGTTAACCGCTTCGGATTTACGGGCTGCCATAACAAATGCGAGTGGTATTATCAGGGCAGTCATCGCCGCCATAACATAGAGAGCAAATATCCATCCTTGAGAGTCTATGAGAAATTGTCCGAAAGGGATCATCACCACCTGTCCGGAAGATCCACCAGCAGCCGCAATGCCTAAATACAGATTGCGTTTCTCAGGAGACACCGAACGACTGATTGCTGAGAGTATGATCGGAAACATTGCCCCGGACATGGCAAACCCTGTAAACACCCCAATCGAAAGGTGAGCCATTAGCGGCGTCGTAGTTAATGTCATCATCAACAGCCCGCACGAATACAAAATACCTGAGACCGCGAGGACGCGCCCAGCTCCGTATTTGTCTGCGATGTTCCCAGCAACTGGTCCACCGACACCCCAGAAAACGGTCTGAAGGGCCATCGAAAGAGACAATATTTTGATCTGGTTGGGTCCGAAAATATCCAGGGATGCCGGTTCCAGCCATAAACCAAATGAAAAACGCGTGCCAAGCGATAGGAACGAGATGGAAGTCCCCGCGATAAGGAGAACGAGGGGGGTACGCCAGTTTCTGGCAACCGAGGAATTCATATGCAGTTATGCCTCTTTCCGAGACAGTAGCGCAAGCAGAACATCACAACAAAAACCTTTTCCGACCAAGGCGGTCAATACTACGGGCGTCATCCAAAGGCATCGTGGGGATGTTCTTATAAAAAATTGTCCGGTTATTAGCCCGGTTAAAGGGCAACTTATCTGGGTATAGGCGGTGATTTATAGAGGGTTCACCAAAGCAATCGCTAACAAAATTAGAATCCGACACGCGTTTTTGTTGGCATTTGACTTAGAAAGACTTCGTGAGATATTTGATGATGTGCCATAATATGGGAGGCTATTAAAAGCGCAGCTGGCAGCCTAAAAGTTAATTGGAAAGAGAGGAACGCGAATGTTTGCCCAGATAGTAATTGGTTCGAATGATATCGCAGTGGCCCGAAAGTTTTACGATTCTGTTTTGGACGCTGTTGGTGTGCCAAGGGGCGATTTTAATGAAGAAATGCAGCGAATTTATTACCGCACCCCAGACGGGACCTTTGTTGTTACCCAACCCGCTGATGGCAATCCGGCGACGGTTGCTAACGGAGGTACCATCGGGTTTAAATGTGAAACTCCGGAACAGGCGAAAGCCTTCCATGACGCCGCTGTCGCTAATGGTGGAGTGAGTATTGAAGACCCGCCCGGTTGGCGGACTTTGGGGGCAGGCCGCAAAGTTTACCTTGCTTATGTTCGGGATCCCACAGGACACAAACTTTGCGCTACGCATTATGGTTAAGAAGCGCCGTTTTTTCATGACACAAACGGTAGTCACAATCACGTATATCGTTAATCGAACAGCAATTTTTAGAAAGAGAGGACTCATATGAGTATTTTAGTACGATTTTCTCCCCCCTCTATGACGGCAGAACAATACGATGCCATCCTTGCGCGACTTACCGAAGAAGGCATCCAACCCGCACCTGGACTGGAACTAGAAGTATGCTATGGATCAGGTGATCAAATGAAGGTTTCTTTACTCTTTGACTCGCAAGAGGAACTCGACGCATTTGGAGCACGCCTTGGGCCTATTCTCGAAGAAATGAAATTGGACCCGGGTGAACCCGAGGTGTTAAACGTACACAATATTATTCGGCGTAATTGATATCGGGTAGTGGCTTGAAAAATAAAGAAATCATCCATACCCCGTGACCCTAGTTGGCGGTGGTTAAGTGCGCTGGCTTTCCGTATTTAAATTTCGGCAACTACCGCACCAGAGACCGCGTCAGTTACTCCAAGTTCAGGTGATATTTCTTCAAGCATGTCTCTAAATGAATTGAGAAATAAACTCATATTTTCTCGATTTTTAATCAGTGAATCCTCATCTTTCCAAATCCCCACTGAACAAAAGGTGTTATCTCCCGTTTTGAGTAATACTCTACTTAACAGTCCCTCCAAGGAAGGCCTTTTATTATAAATTTTTATAAAAGAATCTTGATTTCCATCCTTTACAACGAATCTAACTACGTTCGAGTATTTAGCCATAACACAGAACTTTCATAATAATTTGTGGCACATTGAAAAAAATATAATAAAGCCTACATGTCTCGCAATAACGACTAGCTTGGAAAACTGAAGGCTTATGCGAAAGAACTACAAAATTTAGATCTACAAGGCGCCCATGCCGGCATCTACAGCGAGTGTTGCACCTGTAATAGCGGACGCTTGCGGCGAACATAAAAAGGCCACAGCATTTGCGATGTCCCGGCCTTCTATTGTGCGGCCCAGTGGCGTTGCCTTCGTTACGTTTTCGCTACCGCCTTGGCGTCGGCGCAGGTCGGCCCCCGCACCTTTCATGGGTGATGTCATAAACCCAGGTGCGATACAGTTGACACGTATGCCCTTAGGTCCGCATGCAACCCCGAATGTGCGTGTTAGTGATTCTACGCCGGCTTTGCTTGCTTGATAGGCATAAGCATTCTTTGCGCGGCCCATAAAGGACGTGACGCTGCTAATAAGTACAATGCAGGAGTCTTGCGGGAGCCTAGCCGCTGCCATGTCACATAAGTGCGCGACGCCATTGAGGTTTATGTTCAGTACTTTGTCGACATCTGCAGGGTCTCCGGCTCCCACCGGTGTTTCCAGTAGCACGCCGTGGCAAGCAATGACATGGCGCACCGTACCGAGTTTTTCGGCACACTCAAACAGGGCGGTTAGGCTTTGCGGGTCGGTGACGTCACAACGCTGAAAAACCTGTCCGTCCGGAACGGGAATTTCATCTAGGTCCGCTGCGACAATTGTGAGATTAGGAGTCTGTAAGGTGCTGGCTACTACTCCGCCGATAGCGCCGGTTCCACCCGTAATGATAGCAACATCGTTCATCCCTAGTACCAATCTATTTAATTAGTGGGAGTTCGCGACACTATAACAAAGAGATTGGAGAGCGTCCCCTGGTCGACAGAACGAGTAGCGCGAACGTCAAAACGCTGGGTCTGAACATGACTATGAGATTAGCCGTCTATAATTTCGTATTTAGATTGGGTTGTTCTAAAATCGAGTGAGGACTTTCCAGCTGACGCAGTGTTCAACTTTTCTCGTGTTCTGCAATCCAGGAAACAATAAATCCAAATACCAGACCCCAGAAGGCGGCACCAATCCCGAAGACCGACACCCCAGACACAGTGACCAAAAAAGTAACAAGAGCACCTAGTGAAAACTTACCGCCAAACCCGCTAACGAAAGCTGATTGCAATACGGGCAACATAGCTAGGCCCGCTAGTGTAGCGATAAATGCCGAGGGTAGTGCCGTACCAATCTGTACCGCGGACGGTGCGAAAATACCAAATAGTATCAAAAATGCGCCGAACCATATGCCACCGACAAAGCGCCAGTCCCGATCGCCAGACACGTTGAGGATAGCGTTTGCGGGTGCGGTCACCACTGTGGGTACGCATCCTAGAACGCCATACACTAACGTGCCGCTGCCACACAACAGCGTCGCCATTTTCTCGGGGGGCCTATATCCCGCGTTTCGCGCGATCGCAAAGCCTTGCATGTTATGGATGCCGACCACGGTTACGGTTAACGGAATGACGAGTTCTATAAGGGTTGTCGCATTAAATACGGGTGTGAATATGAGCGGTTCGGCTATGAGTGGCCCGATATGACCCGAGGGTGTGTACGAGCCAGTAAGGAGAACTGCTACTGCGCCTGCAGCCAATGCGGCGAGGAGTGGTGGGAACCTCCGTTGAAGTCCAGGTGCTGCAGAGGTGGCCAGAAATCCGGCGATCATGGCGCCCGCAATCGTGACACTATTATCGAATGCGCCAACCATCCGCAGTCCGTAAGGTAAAAATACACCAGCGACCATCGCCATAATGATTGGTTCAGGAAGAATCGCGGTGACCCGTCGGATCAGACCGGTTAGCGCAAGGACAAGGATTAGCGCGCCGGTCACAATATATGCCCCTACTAGTTCGGGCATTGAAAAGTAGGTTAGGGCCGGTCCCACGATCACGACGGCGGGCATGCTGTAGCCGATTGTGAGGGGCTGTCGATATAAATAACAAACTCCGATCGAGAGAACACCACTAAGTGCGTATGCGGCAAAAAGCCATGCTGCGATAAATCGATCGGGAAGGGACGCCGCTGTGCCCACAGCAAGGATCATAGCACCCGGTCCGGTGGCTGCGAACAGGAAAGCACTAAACCCATTAATTAAATTGTGTCCAAAAGCGTTCTGTAGTATTTCGGCGAGACGGGGTAGCGGCCGTATTACGCCCTCTATTAGCTCTGCTTTTGGTTGGAGTTTCTGGGACATTTGGATTAATCCTCGCACGAGACAGCGCTTTACGGACTTTAAATTTCTCAATGATTAGACAGGGTTTTCTGGGTAGAGGCGTTCGAATTCCGTTTGCGACCGCAGTATAGTCAAATAAAACGATTGCTTAATAGCATGACCAAGGATGCAAATCCTATGTTCTGATGTTCCTACTTCTTACATCTTTTGGCTATAGGATTTGATGACCGATGGGGTCCCGACGTTGTGGGTGAAGGGTATAAGCGTGTAGCGGAGTTGAGTTCGTATCAAGCGGCTGTCAATTGGCCTGACGAGACCGGAAGAGGTTATGAGGAGGTTGTTTAACCCCAGATCGGTATGTGTAATCAGGGTTTAATTAAGTATTGTCGGCGATTGGCTCTGCACCGCCATGACCAATGTAGCCGCCGTCGACGGAAATAACCGTTCCAGTGATATAACTCGCTAATGGAGAGGCTAAAAACACCATTACGTTACCAATTTCTTTAGGCGTCGCCAGTCGCCCCATTGGCGTCCGCTGTGATATTGTTTTTTCGTCTAATTGACCCTTCTCGATAAGTTCGGTCACCATCGGGGTTTTCACATATCCTGGGGCGACCGCGATAACCCGTATTCCCTTGGAACACCACTCACCTGACAAGGATTTCGTGATCCCGGCCACCCCGTGCTTCGACGCGGTGTAGGCATTTCTGTTAGGCATGCCGGCCAGGCCCGCAATGGAACTTACGTTTATGATCACGCCCTTCCTCTGCTTCAGCATAAACGGTGCTACAGCGCGGCAGGTGAGGTACGTGCCAGTAAGGTTGATATCAATTACTCTTTGCCAATTTTGTTTGCTTTGTTTTGTGGTGGGTAAAAAGGCGTCGGCAACACCAGCGCAGTTGATCAATACATTAATCTGTCCGAGTCCTGTTGTCGTCTCGGTAACCATTTGTTTTACCGAGCCTTCATCGGATACATCACAGTGTACAGATATATGGTGGCCTTCCAACTGAACGATGGCGTTCTCTAACTTATCCTGATTAATATCGGCAATTGCTACCGAACCTCCATACCCGGCGAATATGTTCGCAGCTTCGAGACCGATCCCACTCGCGCCACCGGTTATCAGAACCGTTTGTCCGGAGAAATCGAAACTACCCAATTTACTGACCTCCTCATCCTATCCAAGAGATAAACTATACCCACTAATTAACGCGATGTATGTTCTGTAGCTGAGGGAGTTTTTGGAAGTTTTTCGGGTACTGTCGAAGAACTGGGTCTAGAATTCCTATACAGGTGCCGGAATAGTTATTGATTGATGACTCTAAAATTATTTAAGGACCGAATTTATGGTGGATAATTCCGATCTTCAAAGTATCAAGGACATCGAATACCTACGCCATGGCGACGTGCCTGTCATGTTGCGATTGTTCATGCCGACCGGCGCCGGTCCTTTCCCCGCCATCATAGATATACACGGCGGCGCATGGAACAAGGGTAACTTGGAAGATTGTGTGGATCGGGACAAGGTTATAGCCGAATGCGGGATAGCTGTTGCTGCAATTGATTTTAGGCACGCGGGGGACGGTTACTTAGCGTCAATGGCAGATATAAATTATGCAATTCGTTGGTTAAAGATGCAGGCATCCGGCTTTAACATTGATGCTGAACAAATAGGTATTTGTGGTCAATCAAGTGGTGGGCATTTGGCTATGTTAGCGGCCATGCGACCTCATGATAAGCGATACTGTACCATTGCACTTAATCACACATCGTCGCACCTTGATGCGTCCGTGAGATGTGTGGGCATGGCCTGGCCCGTGATTAATCCATTATCCCGGTATCGGCATGCCTTGAGAGGCCGTGCGGGTCCAAATCCTCCTACTTGGGTCGGCGATATTCCGGAGAGCCATGACCGATATTGGGTTACGGAAGAAAACATGGAAGAAGGGAACCCGATGTTGGCTCTTGAGCGAGCCGAAGCGGTTAAAACACCGCCTGCACTCTGGGTTCAAGGAACTCCCGACGCGGTTCACGATTATCTTGACCCTGAATGCGGGCGAAATATTAACGAGCCTGAACGATTTGTTGAGAATTATCGGGGTGCGGGCGGGGAAATCGATTTGCTTTACATAGACAATTCCGAGCGGGC
The DNA here is from genome assembly GCA_964412235.1 of uncultured Rhodospirillaceae bacterium. Taxonomy (GTDB): domain Bacteria; phylum Pseudomonadota; class Alphaproteobacteria; order MPNO01; family UBA830; genus JAYZQT01. The sequence goes on along the minus strand of CAYPNT010000089.1, from coordinate 2,347 downwards.
GACGATCGCATCGTTTGCGCCGTTGGCCAAGTTTTTTAAAAAGCACCTGATTGGACACAGTGAATGAATTTGCGAATAAGATGACTCAATCGAACATAAGGGTTTTCAAATGGTTAACTATGAATTGGATCCACCCAACCGGATCGTGACGGGTCACGATAGAGAAGGAAAAGCCGTTGTGATCATCAACGGCCCTGTAGACAGAGGTATTACAAAATTTAATGGTCTCCGGGCAACACTTCTGTGGGGGAGTGAGGCAATGCCAGTTTGTAATGCGGGCATTGAGGATATGGGCCTGCGCGAAGACGATATTAGCCCTCCTAAGAATGGCTCTTGGTTCCGAATTGTAGACTATCCACCTGGGTTTCCCGGGCGTCGTCACAAGACGGACACATTGGACTATGCGATTTGCATGTTTGGTGAAATCGAAATGGAGTTAGACGATGAGGTAAAAGTGAAATTGAAGGCGGGTGATGTCCTGATCCAACGAGGTACTATCCATTCTTGGATAAACAAATCCGATAAAACGTGCCGGATGGCATTTGTTCTGGTCGACGCCCAGCCAGAAGGGGTAGCAGAGAATTAGGGACTTTAGGTTACGGCGGGAATAACCTTTTCAGCCATCATGCGCATTGATTTTTGGGTCTTTTCAAGTCCCATATATCCGAAATCCATCAATAAGCTAACATGCACTATTCCCAGATCACGCATGCGCTCTAACCGACTAATACAGGTGGCGACTCCACCAAATATGCAATAACCACGGTCACATATCTCGTCCCATCCGCTGGATTTCCCATAAAGGCGTGTTTTCACATAATAATCGAACGGTTCCTCTCCACCTGTCCGGGCTTCGGCATCCGTGTCCGCAACATAAGTATGAAATGCGAGGTTTACTGCGGGTGCTGGTTCTTGACTGTATTCACCCCAACCGCGTTTATATTCTGATATCACCGGGCCAAGTTCGTCTAGGTGGTCCACGGTGGCATAGGGTATGCCCAACATTCGATGTCCTTGCTTTCCTATGTAATAGGCGACCTCCTTTTTTAAAGCAGCAATATAAATTGGGGGTCCGTCGGGTTGGACAGTCGGTACATTAATTTGCACAGAATTTATGTTGTTATATTGGCCGTCAAAAGAGACTTTTTCCCCAGCCATCAATCGTTTTAGTATACTAAGGTTCTCGTCGAAGTGTTGGCGTTTATTCTTTGGGTCTAGTCCAAAGCCTTCAAATTCGTGGCTAAGGTAACCTGATCCAACACCCAAAAGTAATCGGCCCCCCGAGAGGTTGTCGAGCATCGAATAATCTTCTGCTACCTGAAGTGGATTGCGAAACGGTAAAACGCTTATGGCAACACCAAGACCAATTCTTTTTGTTCTTTGGCTTGCGGCGGACAACATAACCGCTGGGTTTGGGATTGTTCCATATTCGTGAAAATGATGTTCCGCAACCCAAAAACTCTCAAAGCCCAGTTCCTCGGCTAAGACAATGTTTTCAAGGGTCTCTTGATAATGCTGTTCAACCGAACGTCGCTCATTAGGGTAATGATCGTGTACTGATAGGATTGAAAAACGCATATTATTATTCAGTTTTCCC
>CAYPNT010000089.1:0-740 GCA_964412235.1 uncultured Rhodospirillaceae bacterium | reverse complement strand
TTAAAAAAGAATGACTATAAGCTCTGTCTAACACTAGCCAAACAGATATCCTTACACAAATCCACGTTTCCAAAGACGATGTCAATGTGGCGTGGAGTGGCACAGGTGCGTCATCATCGGCTGGGGAATACCTGAAAATTTTGTCATCAGAAACTAGGTATACTTACTTTGTTTCTTCTAGCTTTTTGGTTTTGCTTTCGTCGCGTGCAATCAGATAGGTGCTGCCTATGATCACCAGCGCGCCACTTGCGATCCAAATTGAAGGTATCTCGGCAAAAATGAAAAATCCGAGCAAGGCGGCGTACACTAATCCGGTGTACTCTGCAGGTGCCACTGCGTTCGCTTCTCCAACCGCAAATGCTCTGAAATAGCAGAACATGCACGCTGTTGTGCCCACACCAATAGATACCAATAGTATCAGCTCTAGAGCATTTGGCGTCTGCCATAACCAAATTGCGGGCCCTAAAAACACGACTACTCCGCCAATGTGGTAATAAAACAATATCCTCGTCGTCGGTTCGGTTTGCGAAAGCATTCTGATAAGCACGGTCGCGACTCCCCAAATCGCCGCTGCGCCGACGGCGATCAAGGCCATAATTTCGACGCCGTCTGTTCCCGGTCTCAACATTATTAGTACGCCGGCAAATCCCACACCAGTCAGGATCCAACGTCGCCGGTTGACCGTTTCGTGGAGAATTAAAACTGCCGCGACGGCGGTGAAAATTGGTTTCGTGAACATA
>CAYPNT010000088.1:0-12430 GCA_964412235.1 uncultured Rhodospirillaceae bacterium | reverse complement strand
TGGGAGAACTTGAATTTCCCCAAGCGCGCGTGAGAGAAATATATCTAAGTACCAACGCAGTTCACCCAGGAAGTCATTGAGACTTATGCTATAGGGGTCCATATTGGCGAATATTAGTCCTCCATAAGACTGGACTTTCGGAATTTCATAGAGTGCCCATTGCTCCCGGTCGAGGTCGTTAAAATAAGCGTCTTCAAGAAAGGGAACGCCTACGAGATCTCCCTCACTTGAGTAGGACCAACCGTGAAACGGACACGTAAATTGTTTTGCGTTTCCAATATCAGTCCTGCAAATCCGCATACCGCGGTGTCGACAAGAATTTAGAAATACCCGAACTTTTCCACTGCGGTCACGCCAAACGATGACTGGGTCCTCACCCATATAGTTGGTGAAATAATCACCCGCATTGGGGACCTGGCTTTCATGACCCATAAATAACCAGACCTTGGCGTATACTTTCTCTAGTTCTTTGCGGTAAATGTCAGGATCAAAAAATATTTGCCGGCTAACCAGACCATCGTCGCTTACATAGGTCTCGTGTTTATCTTGAAACATCTTTGCCTCCGTTTGCTGTCCGTAGTCGAGTGTCTGTGTTTGTCGACCGGTGTGCTAATTCCAAATCATTTTGATTATGTACACGAATTGTTCCATCAAACGCTTGCTGTTGCAGAGGCCTCAACTGCGTCAGGTTGAAACCGGAGATCTAGAAAGTCTTCCAAGTTCATCATCTCCGAAATACCGCCGAGTTCGAATTGTAGTTCGACCGACTTCTGCATTCCCTCAACGTCAATTTTCCCGTCGAGATGGAAATGGGGTAGTTCGCGGTCAATTGCGGAACGCATAACGTGTGCGCTGGTACCGTATAGTTTTGCGGCAGTATCTGCCCATTTCTCAACGTGGTTTGCTGCATAATGTGCGGACCGCCGACAGCCGCGCAACACACTCTCAACAACTGTTGGTTCGCGTTCGATGAGTTCCTTCCGGGCAACATGAACGATCCATTGATAATTTGGGAGGTAAGGCGCGTCAAAGGCCGGCACCCAATAGTCAAGTATTCCCCGATCTTCGCCAATAGAAACGTTAGGCTCTATCGCGATGCATGCATCAATTCGACCGTCAGCAACGTAGTCGACAACCTTTGGGTATTCATTCAGTAAGGGCACAAATTCTACGAGTTCCGGGTCGACACCCTCGCTACGGAGTATTTTTTGCATAATCCAGTCAGGGCAGCTTCCAATTCCCAGCATTCCAATGCGTTTACCCTTAAGTTCTTCATAACTTTTTATGCCTTTGCGAACAGCAAAAAACATATTGGCTTTACGCCGAACGCCGCTTCCCACGACCTGGAACGCCTTACCTTCCGCAATCGCATTAATAGCTGGTGGCGACCCCATTTCACCGATTTCCAAATCTCCGTTGTCGTAGGCCTCTGCTATCTGAGGGCCACCAAACACGGTTCTTACCGAGAGATCGAGACCCTCGTCTTCAAATAGGCCCTCCTGTATGCCGAGTTGCACTGTAATGGCACATTTATCCGTCGGTCTGCCGTATTCTATTTTCCGTAAACTCATAATACTTGGTGCTCCAGCGTTGCAATTTAATATGCTATGACTAGCATGCCCCATGTTTTGAGGTGCGTCGAGTAGAGACATGGCGGTGCTCTTTTTATAGTCGTCAAAACAACCGCTCTAGTTGCTCTAAATCCATTGCTGACAGATCCCAATGATTGGCCGCGACATTTGCGCTAGCCTGGCCGGGGCGACGTGCTCCTGCAATAACACTTGCAATTTCTGGTTTGCGAGAGAGCCACGAGATTGCAAGGTCGGTTATCTTGTATCCGTGTGTGTCTGCAAAGAATTCCAATTTTTCGACCAAATCGAAGTTAGCTTCTGTCAGCCGACCACTTGTACCGATACCTCCGTCGCCGAGCCTTGTGCCCGATTTCGGTTTTATACCGCGTTTGTATTTCCCGGTTAGAAACCCACCACACAAAGGATAATAGGGCAGTATCCCAATGTTGTATTTGAGACAAACCGGGGTGAGGTCGGCTTCTATACCACGTTGCAGGAGATTGTATTCATTTTGCGCGGAAACGAAAGGGGTGAGGTTTTCCACCTCAGACACTTCTACTGCATCTGTGAGTTGTACCGCTGAAAAGTTAGAGCAGCCAATAGCTCGTACTTTGCCTGCTTTCACTAGGTGATCAAGTGCTGCCAATGTTTCCCCGATGGGTGTCGAGGTGTCGGGTTTATGGATTTGGTAGAGGTCCACATAATCGGTTCCCAAGCGTCGAAGACTGCCGTCAATAGCTCTGTCGATAGTGGCTTTGTTGTGGCGTCCTCCCCAACCAAATTTTGTTGCGATGACAACATTAGATCTCTGATTATCGAGCGCTTTGCCTAAAAAAGTTTCAGAGTTGCCTCCGCCGTAGCTTTCAGCGGTGTCGAATAACGTTATGCCAGCATCGAGCGCTTCATGGACAACTTTCCGGGTTTCATTTGCATCGATACGTCTTCCAAAATTGTTGCACCCGAGGCCGACTACAGAGACGCTGATAGAAGATGAACCCAGATTTTTCGATTCCATAAAGTACCTATTTCCACTTTACCCAAATGAGGAGCTGCTTTCATCGGCTATTGCGGCAGCAAGTAATTGTCGGGCTTGTAGTGCCGAGTTATCAGATTGTATGTCGACTGCTTTTGCGCCGGGTGACAGGTGCATAGCCTTTTGTTGGGCCGCAATTGCAATTGCATCCTCTTTAAGTGCTGATGAAAACATGTCACGTAGCCGTTCCGTAAGGGCCCCATCGTCCATGCGGAAGTTACGCGCGTGGTGCCAGAAATAGTGAGTCGAAAACTCGGTCTCGGGGGTTAGTGTGTGGTTGGAATACGTCTCCGCACCTTGACTACGGTCGCCTGCGGGTGCTCCTGTGCCGGTTAGGGCGCTGCCAGCGTCAATGACAATATGTGATGGTAGGCTATAATTAATGTTTTGCCACCGGTCGACATTGGTATTTGTTTCTAGGGCTTCGGCATAGAGCGGCGCCGGTGGGGTGTCTATGACCCAGCGGGATACGCGAACGTTACTGCTACTGCGGTGGACCTTGATAGTGGCATCAACATCGTTGCCCGCGCCCAAACTGGAGGCGTGAAGGAATTGGATGTGTGACAGATCCAACAGGTTATCGATCATGAGGCGGTAATCGCTTTCAACGTGATAAACATCGCCGTAGGACAACCAATCGGGATCGTCGTTCCAATGATAATCGGGTATCATCGTCTCATCCGCGTGCGCGGGGTCGCCCATCCATACCCAAATCCAGCGATAACGCTCTACTGCGGGATAGGCCGTCACTCTGGCATCGGGAGGAACCTTTTTTTGACCGGGAACCTGAACGCATTTCCCCGAAAAATCGTATGTAAAACCGTGATAGCCGCACTGAATGGTTTCACCGACCAACCGCCCTTTGGAAAGAGGGACGTGCCGGTGGCAGCACCGATCTTCCATCGCGACAGGCTTGCCGCACGGTTCGCGGAAAAGTACGACAGGATTACCGAGTATTGTACGCGTCAGGAAATCGTCCTCGAGTTCATAATCCCAAGCGGCAACGTACCAGCAATCTTTTAGATACACGAAGCGTCTCCCTGCTTTTACTCTTAAAATTCACCTATATTTCTATGCGCCAACAGGACAATGTTTCGTTCACGACACCATAGACTATGCGGTTTTCCGCGCACATTCCTTGTTTCGCTATGCCGCATTTGCAAACCCGTCCATCACCTCCTTCTCGAAGGCCAAGACCTTTTTGAAACTGTACCGTTGCTGCATTCGCTCGAAATGCTGGCAACAGTTCAAAAACTTAGAGACATCATGGCCAAATTGCTGAGAACGCCGAAAACACCAAAAGAAATGTGCGTCTGCGGCGGTAAAATGGTCAAAGAAGAAGTCTCGTCCACTCAACATCTTTTCGGCAACCTCAAAATTTTCAAAGATAAATCCCTTAGCCAACGCTCGGACATTTTTTTCTGTGTCAGGCCGGTCACAAAATCCACGGGGGTTATGGGTTCGGGATAAATGTGGATGGATGCCAGAGGCACACCAGCTCATCAAGGAAATTGCCTTGACTTCCTCCCATGGGTCAGAAGGCAGCAGTTGAGCCGATGGAAATTGACGAGTTATCCATAGTTGCATTGCGACGTTCTCTGTCAGGATTTTTCCGTCTATCACTAAAACGGGGACTTTATGTTTTGGGTTTACTGCGAGGAACTCTGGTGACATATGCTGACCTTTGCCTAAATTGATAGGTCGAGCCTCGAAATCTGCTTCAGCTTCAGTGAGGGTGACATAGGTGACCAAAGCACAGGTGGTAGGTGCATAATAAAGGACGATTTCCATACGGGCCTCCCAGTATCAGGTGATTAACTTCTATAAGTGTGATTAAGAGGCTAATCCCGAATGTTGGCGTGTGCAAGGAGCGCGAAGTACCCGCTTTTGGGTGTTCCTTACCTTGTTCACACCGTAACGGGCGATATCCTGCGACGTCGGAAGTTTTCTGAAGATTATGTGCTTGTGAACCAGATTCGTCGCTGAAAAATTGTCGTGTTATTGTTGAGAAGCTATGGGTATGGAAACATCAACCCCTGCGAATTCTGTCTCCCCAATTGGCGCAAGTATGTTAAACGGGTTGCCTGATCCGGTATTTCTGGGAGAACTGCGATGGTTATTGAGATTGCAACTATTTATGTGAAAGAAGAGGCTGAGGTCGAGTTCGTCACAGATTTTGCCAAAGGGCTTGAGATTTTAAATCGCCAGCCTGGGTGCCAAGGTTTGCGATGGGGAAAGCGCGTGGAGCCTGAATTAGCGTTTGTCCTGGAAGTGGAATGGACCCAAATAGAAGATCACTTTAATTTCAGGGAAACACAGGATTATGATACTTTTGGTGGGTTTTTCCGTCAGTATTTATCGCAGCCACCAGAAGTTGTGCATTTTGAGCCTGGTAACTAGTGCACAGTTTCGCATGACAACGCGCGCAACATTCTTTTTCTCGGTGCGCTTTTGTTCAGAGAGCCGGTTTACTCGGCGGCTATCCTCGATTTGGGACCGGATTGCGAGTCCGCTTCGTCTTTGATCATTCCGTTGAGGATACGAATAGCCGCCAAAGCAGCGCCGTCGTGCTTTATATCGACCCGGTCGGGCGTAGTGCCGGCATCCATGTTCGCTTGCTGAAGCTCAATAATCCACACATCTTCCGAGAAAGCCTCGTGAGTGGCATCGACAAATAAGTCTGATACCCAGTCTTCCTCCACCCGAAAATCTCGCGCCTGGGCCCAAAAATAGTGCGTGGTTTTTTCGGTTTCCGGCGTAATAGCGTTCAAATTGCGATAGCCAAAACCCTGTGAGCGATCACCCTTGACCGCACCTGTTCCCGCCCGTGCGGCCCCCACATCCAACCGGACGAACGCAGGGGGCGTCCAGGTTACGAACTGCCAACGATCGACGTGTTCTCCCTCGTCAAAACCACCGATTAACCGGAACATGTTGGATACGGGCGAGTCCATAACCCACCGTGTGAGCGTCACGTCTCGCTCGCTACGCTCATATTTCATCTGCACCTCTGCTACTGCTTCTGTACCGAGCGTGTTTTGATGAACATATGATAGATGAGACAGTTCGAGTAAGTTTTCAATTAGTAGTTGGTAGTTAGCTTTCAGGTGGAATAACTCGCCTTTTGCACGCCAGGCGGGATCATCCATCCAGTGGAAGTCTTCTATTGTGTCAGGGTTGGCCAACTTTGGGTCGCCCATCCATATCCATATCCATTGATAACGCTCTACTGTGGGATAGGAACCAACGCGGCACCCAGGCGGAATTGTCGATTGACCCGGTGCGCGTACGCATGTTCCGTCCGGGTCATACGTAAGACCATGATACGGGCATTGTATATTATCGCCTTCTAATTTTCCCTCTGAAAGGGGCGCGTGGCGGTGGGCGCATTTATCAGCCAAGGCAACGGGAGTGCCGTCTTCGCGACGGTAGAATACGACTGGTTCATCGAGAAGGGTTCGGCGGAGAAGCTTTTGGCGACCCACTTCTGTCGCCCAAGCGCCTACATACCAGGCATTTCGTAAGAACATTGCTGTTCTCCATAAGGTGGTAAGGCCATTTCACACAAGATACGCCCATCCGTGTATTACAGCAATCTTCTTCAAAGCTGCAGCGACCACACGTTATTGAGCATGTGTCTCAACTGCGAGCATATTGGCTACAATCTTTCGCATGGCCTGCAGAGGTCCGTCGCTCGGGATTGTTTGCATCGGTATATCAGGTTCCGCGCAGAGGGCAGCTTGTTGATGCTCTATTGCCCATACGTCTTCATCGATTACGTTGTTTAAAAATGTCCAGGAGTCCGAGGTAGGTGCCCACTCGTGTCCAACGACTTGAAAATAATGAACAGTGTCCTTTGTCTCGGGAGTAATAAAGTGGTGGGGCAAGATATCCCATCGCCCGCATCCAACTGGCAGGTCACTATTGGGACCGCCGCTTCCAATTTCAGCGACACCCGTGTGTACCCGGTAGAAGGAAGGGCCCCGATAATCCAGAAGGTGCCAACGGTCGATATTTTTTTGAGCGTTTGACAAGCGTCCGTAGCCGGCTGGCGCCGGAATGTCATTAGTTTTGCGCTCAAAATGAAATCCATCCCCCTGAATCGTTAAATCCATCTCTGCGGATCCCATGTCCTCGCTCCCACCACCCGAGGGAATGTGGAGGTAAGCGACGTGTAATAGATCAGCGAGGTTGTCATTAAGGAGGAGATAATTTGCGTTGGCGTGTCGATACAGTCGCGTCGTATGCCAGTCCGGACGTTCGAGCCAGCTACAATCGAACATTTTGTCAATCTCTGCTTTGTTTGGTGGCCCCATCCAGAGCCATACCATACCCGCTCGTTCTTCCACCGGATAACTGCGAATTCTAATTTCTTCGGGCGTATCCTGACCGGGCACGTGTACACATTTCCCCGAAGAATTGTACGTCAAACCATGGTAGGGGCAAATGAGTGTGTCCTTGTCTGTAATTCGCCCAAGAGAAAGCGGCATTCGCCTGTGCGCGCAACGATCTTCCAACGCTGCAACACTTCCGTCGGTTTTTCGGAAGAGCACGACGTGTTCTCCAAGAATGATACGTGCTAACGGTTTTTGTTGATCCACTTCGTCGGACCAACCCGCTACATACCAGCTATTTCTGACAAACATTAGGAGATACTCCGCATTTTATTTTTACCTTTGGAAGCAAATAAAATTTATTTTATCCCTCTAAAGGAGGAACCTTAACCTATTGGTGTGAACACATTCAAAGTTACTACTCGAAGATATTTGTAGAAAAACCCAAATATTATCGAACTTGTTAGCCGAACACTATGTTCGCTAATGTATGATTAACGTATTCTAAATGTGAATATAAGAGCGGAAAATGGTTGAAAACCAATGGGACATTGAGACAGATTTGCTTGTCGTCGGGGCCGGTCCCGCAGGCATGACAGCAGCCCTCGTCGCCGCTAATGAGGGCCTGGACGTAGTTGTGTGTGAGAAGGCGAGCCAAGTAGGTGGTACTGGAGCGACCTCTGCGGGAACTCTTTGGATTCCCGGTAACAGTCAAAACCGTGTCGCGGGATTTGAGGATTCACCTGAAGACGCTGCAAAATATCTTGACAGCCTCATCGGAGAGGATAGGACGAGTGAGCATCGTCGGGTCTACCTGAGGGACGGCCCTTCGGTGATTGATTATTTGGGTGAACACACCGATGTGCAATTTGATCCCTGTGGCTTGCACCCTGATTACCGTAATAACATCACGGGTGCAGCATTATCGGGGCGTGCAATTGTTCCTAAAACATTCGACGGTCGAAAGCTTGGAAAGGCTTTTGATCGTGTCAAACCGCCAATCCCCGAATTTCTGCTTATGGGGGGGATGATGGTCGGGAAAATCGATATCGTAAATTTATTGAATCGATACAAATCACTGTCTAGCTTCTGCCATTCCGCCTCCATTGTTTTTCGATTTTTGATTGACCGACTGCGTTTTAAACGGGGCACACGTTTGGTTATGGGGAATGCGCTGGTCGCACGCCTGTTTTACAGCTTAAAAAAGCGAAACGTTTCCATTTTGTTTGAGACGTCTATTCAAGACTTTGTGAGAGACGGTGATGCAGTAATTGGTGCCCTACTCGGAACAGAAAAAGAGAGATGCCGTATTCACACCAGAAAAGGCGTCGTTCTCGCGACGGGTGGTTTTGCGCATAATCCCATCTACAGGGAGAAATTTATGCCGAGCCCAACACCGCCATACTCTCTTGCGGCGGACACCAACACGGGCGAGGGAATTTCATTGGCGGTACAATTTGGCGCAGGTTTTAATCCGGAAAGCCACCAAAGTTCAGGCTTTTGGACGCCGGTTTCGGTAACCAAACGAGAGGACGGATCAGAGGGGTTGTTCCCGCACCTAGCGATGGACCGGGCAAAACCTGGATTAATAGCGGTCAACGCAGCTGGACGACGCTTTGTTAATGAGGCGGTTTCCTATCATGATTTTGTGGAGGCGATTTACCGCTCAAATGATACCGTCGATACAATGCCCGCGTGGTTGATATGTGAAACATCGTTTATAACCAAATACGGCCTTGGTGCGATACATCCTGAGACCCGAGACTTTCAACGATATGTGAGGAGTGATTACGTTAAAGTAGCGGATACTTTAGAAGGTTTAGCTCTACAAATTGGAGTAGACCCTGCGGGTCTCGCCGACACGGTGTCGCGAAACAACCGTTTTGCTGAAGCTGGCACAGATGATGATTTTGGCAAAGGAGACCTAGACTTAAATCGGTTTAATGGTGACCCGGCGCACAAACCTAATCCCTGTCTAGGTCCACTCGGGGTGGGACCGTTCGCGGCGATGGCCGTGTGGCCAGCAGAGATCGGTTGCAGTGTTGGTATTTCAACTGACACAGCTTGTCGTGTTTTAGGCGCCCATGATCAGCCTATTCAGGGACTTTACGCATGTGGAAACGATATGGCTTCAATTATGTCCGGCGCGTACCCTGGACCAGGAACTACGCTGGGGCCCGCCGTCGTGTTCGGTTACCGAGCGGCAATGCACGCGGCCGGAAAGCTTGTCTTATAGGAGGCAACATGACCACAGGACTTCGAGACCGTTTGGAATGGGATCCAATTCAAGGGACGCTGCGTGATCGCGACATTCCATATGTAATGATACGCCCCGACAGTTTGATGGGTATTTTCCGGTTTCTGAAAAAGGAAGCCCAACCAGCTGCGCTGGTGGCATTTATGGAGTCCGTTTCGTTCCACGGCGCACAATCAGCTGAAAGCTATCAGGTTTTAGGCGCGGATGCACCCGAGACTTTACTAAAAACCTTTGAGGAAACGGCATCACAGTTAGGTTGGGGAAAATGGGAATTCTCCCGCCAGGACGTCAATATATTAAAACTCTGCGTGCGGAACAGTCCATTTGCAGCTGGCTTCGGTCAAAGTGAGGTGCCTGTGTGTGCGGCCATTACTGGAATAATAAATGCGGTTGGACCACTCGTTTTGGCTGGTCCGGTGGAAGCTAGAGAAATAGAGTGTGGTTCTGTTGGCGCCACGCATTGTTCTTTTGAAGCTACAAGTGCAATCGCATGAAACTCCTCGGATCGTAGCCGTGTACTCCGTCAGGGAATTATAATGAGCCAGACTCTCGTGCAGAAAATCATTGCGAATGCGGCCGGCAGAAATATGGTTAATACCGGTGAGATAGTCACATGTCGTGTTGATTTGGCGATGATTCATGATTCCGGAGGACCTCGCCGGGTGCAACCCATACTAGAGCGACTCGGTGTAGGTGTTTGGGACCCACAAAAGGTTGTGCTCGTCTCCGACCATTATGTGCCTGCGTTTGACTCTGAAACTGCAGAAATACTCGACTTGACGCGAAAATTTGCGGCGGAACAGAAGATAGCCAATTTTTATGATATGCAGGGAATATGCCATGTGGTGTTACCCGAACGTGGGCATTTGAAACCCGGCATGTTTGTTGTCGGTGGGGATAGTCACTCGCCAACAGGCGGCGCATTTGGTTGTTTTATGTTTGGTATTGGGGCAACCGACATGGCGGGAGTTTTGGCTACGGGTGAAACCTGGGTACGGGTGCCTGAAACGATCCGTATTGAACTTACTGGCGAAATACCACTAGGGGTCAGTGCAAAAGATATTATGCTCGCACTGTGTGCGCGGCTTGGCATGGATGGTGGTGATTATCAGGTGGTAGAGTATGCTGGCGACACCATAGGCCAAATTTCAATGTCGGAGCGCATGACTTTGTGTAACATGGCTGCCGAATTGGGCGCTCAGACAGGTCTTATTTCTCCAGATGAAACTACCGAAAAATATATCCGAATTGTCGGAGGTAATCCGGGTGACATTGAGATTTGGCAAAATGATGAAGGTGCCCCGGTACGTGCAACGCATCACATTGATGTTTCGGCTTTGCCCCCACAAGTAGCGACGCCCCACAGTCCTGCTAATTCGGTGCCCGTAACTGATGTGGCGAGAACAAAAATCGACCAAGCCTATATCGGCGCGTGCACGGGAGCGAAGTTAATCGACCTGCAGATGGCGGCCTCCGTTCTCAAGGATTGCAAGGTTGCTGCTGGTGTTCGTTTGCTGGTTGCTCCCGCTTCTCAGCGAGTGATTGCGGATGCGGCCGCGGATGGAACACTGGCCGTTCTGACGGCGGCCGGCGCAATAATGCTGGCATCGGGTTGCGGTGCCTGTGCAGGCTATGGCGCGGGGGTGTTAGCAGACCAGGAAGTTTGTATTGCTTCGACGGCACGAAATTTCAAAGGACGCATGGGTTCGGTCTCTTCAGAAGTATATCTTGGAAACCCATACACTGTGGCGGCCTCGGCTCTCAAAGGCGAAATTTGTGACCCAAGGGAATACCTGTCGTGAACTCCGGGTCGCACATTCACGGTGCTAAAGTATGGTCGTTTGGCGATTTTATCGATACGGATGTATTGGCGCCGGGGCTCTATATGAAAAGCTCTCTCAAGGTAATGGCATCACATTGTCTCGAAACTATTGACCCAGATTTCACTTCAAAAGTGCGGGCTGGAGATGTGATCTGTGCGGGACGTAATTTTGGCATGGGATCGTCACGCGAACAAGCCGCTCAATCGCTTAACTATCACGGCGTGGCGGCTGTCTTAGCGGTGTCCTTTGGCGGAATTTTTTATCGGAATGCTATAAACCATGGGTTGATGGCTCTGGTATGCGCTGATGCGCATTTGATCCCCGCCGGACACGCCGTTTCTATCAATCCCGTAGAAGGGATCGTTCGTGATTTAGACAACGATACCAAATATACGTGCGATCCAATGCCGGCGCATTTGCTCAAGATGCTCAGTGACGGCGGGTTGGTGTCCCATCTACAAAAACGCTTTGCAAAAGGAACCAAGGCATGACAATTGATCCGGTGACGCTTGCCGTAATAAAGGGTCGGCTGGAACAAATTGCTGACGAAATGGATGTGACGTTGTTTCGGGCCGCCTTTAGTCCGGTGATAGCGGAGGCGCGTGACGCCTCGCACGGTATATATGAGGCTGGGACTGGCGATACCTTAATCCAAGGCAAGGAAGGTCTCCCTATATTTGTTGGGGTCATGTCTTTTGCTGTAAAGGCGGGGATAGAGAAGGCAGCAGCAGACGGCGGAGCTGAAGATGGTGACCTTTGGATTTTCAACGATCCGTACGTAGGGGGAACACACCTCTCCGATTTCAAAATTGTACGACCATATTTCCATGATGGATAATTATTTTGGTGGCTTGCCGCCGGTGCCCAATGGCACGCCGGGGGGGGAGGGGTGCCCGGGAATTATAATCCATCTGCAACGGATTGCTTTCAGGAGGGTTTTGTCCTGCCACCCTCAAAGTTGATGGATAAAGGGGTGCTGCGGGAGGACGTTGTGTCTGTTGTGACCGCTAACAGTCGATTGCCAGGTAGCTCATACGGGGACCTGATGGGGCAGATAAATTCCTTAGACCTTGGCATTCGCCGCATGGACGATTTGGTCGATGACTACGGAGCCGTGACGGTACAGAGTGTTTTTGTAGAGCTAAAGGAACGGTCGCGCCAACAAATGCGCAGCTTGATTGGGGAATTGCCCGACGGGACATACTCCTCGGAAGATTTTCTTGATAATGACGGGATTGAAGACAAGCCCCTAAAAGTTGCCCTTGATATGACGATTACCGGTGAGACATTAAAATTTGATTTTTCACGATCCGCAGCCGCGTGCGCTGGCCCTTTAAACATCTCCTACACTACCACGGTGGCGGCAACTTATGTCGCTTTAAAACACGTTTTTCGAGAAGTACCAGCAAATG
>CAYPNT010000087.1:0-12665 GCA_964412235.1 uncultured Rhodospirillaceae bacterium | reverse complement strand
GATAATGCGCCCGTAGCTCAGCTGGATAGAGCAACGGACTTCTAATCCGTAGGTCGGGAGTTCGAATCTCTCCGGGCGCGCCAATTTTTCAATGGGTTACGGGGTGTTATTGGATAAATTACTTTAAAGGGTAGTCACTTTTGTTCTTTTATCGTTCCCTTGTCGCCTCTACTTTACTTACTGCTGAATTCAGTAATTGATACGTTTACGCCAACTCGGCATTAAAATGATCCAGACCCCTTTGCCAAAAACACCAACGCTACTCTATCAAGGAAAATGGGGCGGTGTTCCCAAGGCTTCTACTTTCGGGCAAACTTATTTCCATAGAAACACAAACCCGAAAACCAGAGGTCGTATTATGCATTGCAGCCAGAGCAATCAGTTTAGTGGGCGTGGTCTAGTAGTCATTATTTTATTTCTTTTAGGATCCGTTTTTGGAGGCCAAGCGAGCGCCCAGACTTGGGAAACCAAGTATGGCACCAACGCGCTGGATAGCCGTACCACGGGAGACTATAACACCGCCGTTGGATACAACGCGCTTACGGCAACCACCTCGGGTTCTTCTAACAACGCGACGGGTGTAAATGCATTGGGGGCAAACACAACGGGTTCCTATAACAGCGCTACAGGCAATAACGCGTTGGGTACAAATACAACCGGCAATTATAACGTCGGGAGTGGATTTGATGCGTTGGCAAAAAATACCACGGGTTCGTATAACACCGCTACAGGGATGCAAGCACTGGAATTTAATACGACGGGCGAGGATAATACCGCATCGGGATACAACGCGTTGTATGCAAATACAACCGGTGAACGTAACACAGCCGTCGGAACCGAGGCCTTAAGTAACAACACGACGGGGTCTAATAACACCGCCATTGGTCTGTCGGCCGGTGATAGTAACATCACAGGTTCTGGTAATGTCTTCATTGGTTATACTGCGGGATATAATGAGACCGGCTCAAACAAACTCTACATCGATAACTCAACTACCACCGCCCCTCTGATTTACGGAGACTTCAACACCAATAATGTAAAAATAAATGGTGGCTTAGAGGTGACTGGTGCTTTGACGGTCGCAGATCCGACATCTCCCACGCATGCCGCAAACAAACGTTATGTCGACAACCTCCGCAGTGACATGCACAAATATGATAATCAATCCGTTGCGCTCACTGCTGCTCTGTCCTCCCTGCCCACGAACGGAGGGAAAGGCACACATGCGTGTGGTGTCGGTATGGGGCATCGTGGTCAGGCTTCGGCGGTAGGTTTTGGCTGTGCGGCGGACTTCTCAAGTATTGGTTTGTCCAAACACTTACCCAGATTTATCAGTAATGCCTCAATCAATGCAGGAACCTCGTTTCTAAATGCCGATGACCCCACCTATACCTTTAAGGTCGGTTTGACATTCAATTTTGGTGCACCGAAAACGCGGACCGAAGTATCCCGGCGTGATTGGGGTTTGAGCAACCGTCTCGCCGAACTTGAATGGAAGAACCAACGAGGTAACGATAATCGAGCTCAAGTCATCGATCAGCTCCGTCGGGAAAATCTGAAGATACATGCCAAACTGGACGCGCTGAAGCGGGAAAGGAGCCAGGAACTTGTGGCCCTTGAGGCGAAGATGGAACAGATTGCTATATTGTTGGGAAGCCCAAAGGTGTTGGCTGTAAAGGGCGGCCATAGGATTTCTAAAAATCTCAAACCCGCGGGTTAAATATATAAAAAACCCTAGGACTGGTTCTGAGGCCTTAGGGCAACTTTTATGGTCTCGGTGATCAGGGATTAAAACTCAGCTTATGCCCCTGGACATACCGTCCAAAGCATTAATAAGGGAGGAACTAATGGCACTTCGAATAAATGATACTGTACCAAACCTGACTGTTAATACAGATCAGGGGACATTTTCTCTTCATGACTGGATCGGGGAAAATTGGACAATCCTGTTTTCTCATCCCAAGGACTTCACACCTGTTTGCACGACTGAGTTTGGCGAAGTGGCAAATTTAGCAGATGAATGGGAAAAACGTCATACCAAAGTGATAGGCGTGTCCGTGGATAGTGCCGAAGATCATAAACTTTGGAAACAAGACATTGAGAGTGTGGGAGGCAAAAAACCTGAATTTCCGATAATCGCTGACGACGGTTTGGCCGTATCCAAAGCATTCGACATGCTTCCTGCTGAGGCGTATCTCCCAGATGGGCGGAGGCCCAATGATAGTGCAACAGTGCGCTCTGTTTTCATCATTGGACCGGATAAACAACTCAAGCTGTCAATTACTTACCCCATGACTGTGGGAAGGAATTTTGCAGAAGTCCTTCGTGCCCTCGACGCTTTACAAATTTCTAGTGAGCACACTGTGGCAACTCCTGTGAATTGGGAGGTAGGGGATGACATCATTATTCCTACTTCCGTCAGCGATGAGGCAGCGACTGCAAAATATGGAGAATTTCAAACTATTCTTCCTTATTTACGAAAGGCTTCGCTGGTTGACGCCAAGGAATAGTAGAAATTACAGCTGCCGCAAATACCTCCGAACCAAAGCGGTGAATAGAGGTTTATACACAAGCGTTCCAACAGCAACAGGCCCAACGGACGGCGTTATATAGACCGCAAATGGAGGCCAATAAGCGCTAGGCGTGGCAGCACAGCAGAGAGCCCAGGAGCGCGAGGAAGCCAAGCGTATGATGTAATTCGTTTTTGGTTTGATGTAGTGGCAAGGTTTTGGTGGGGCTGTTCACTCAAGAGTCCCACGTCCTACAATCCAGCAGGCTGCTGCGACTACTAGGTCGAAAATTGGTTCCGATATGATTGTCCGATCGGGAGGGGTTTTTATTTTAGGGAATTGGCGGGAGGCGCCTGTTAGGCCTCGCCGCCAATCGACGGAAACATGTACCGGGTAGCCTCTTCATCCATTTCCATTTTGAACTGATGTCGGTTCTTTAGCTCGACTGCTTTGATACCGGCGGGTCGGTTGCTGATTTCGTCGGTCAAACGCTTCAGATGAGGTAGACCGTCCCATGCCTGGTTGCCCAGCACGCCAGTCATCAGATGTGCCCAGCCCCAGACCGCCATATCGACGATCGTATAGCTGTCGCCCAATACATAGCGATTGTCCGCCAGTCGGTCCTCCAGAATGTTGAAATGGCGCTGCGCTTCGAACCTGTAGCGCTTGATGGCGTAGGCCACTTCCTCCGGCGCAAAGCGCTGAAAATGCACTGCCTGGCCGGAATATGGCCCGACGCCGGATGCCACGAACATCAGCCAGGATAGTAGCTGGCCGCGGTCTGCCGCCGTGTCCAGCGGCAGGAATTTGCGGGTTTTTTCCGCTAGATAAAGCAGGATCGCGTTGCTATCGAACACAGTAACGTCGTCGTCGACAATGCTCGGCGCCTTGGCATTTGGGTTTATCGCAAGATATTCCGGCGCGAACTGTTCTCCCTTGCGGGTTTCCAGCGGGATCGGATCGTATTCAAGCCCGGCTTCTTCGAGAAACAGGGTGACCTTCGTCGGGTTCGGTCCTGTGTTGTAATAATATTTCAGCATCTGTGATCTCCCGGTTGTCTTTCGGATGGAGGCCCAGAGAGAGTGTGTTATGGGTCAGCTGGGCACGGCGGTTTTACTTTGTGCAGTATAGTCCATGAATCTAGCCAGGACGACGACAGCGAATTTCGAACGTCTAAATTCCTGGCAAAATCGAAGTGTAACTAACGGTGGCTGCGGTCTTTGTCATCACCGCTTGCTTGAACTTCTCAAAATGCTGTTTTTCCTGTTTAACGTAATCACCTTAATTTGGCTAAAAGTGGACCTAGAGTTTTCCGTCGTTGATCGCCGCACCAGCATAGAGCACTTCATTTGTCGCCTTGGCCGCCTTTTTGTGAAAAGAAACCGCCGGCGGATCGAAATCGCAGGCAGGGACCGGCGCGGTTTCAAAGTGACCATATTGGTCGCTACCCCGTACCAACATTGCGCAGTCCCAGTTACCGATAATCTGTTGCGTATCGGGCGGCATGAAGTGAATGGATATGCCTATCCGCCGATCGCCAGAACAATTGGGTCCGGAGGCATGGGCCAAACGATAATTGTGGATCGACATCTCTCCCACCGCAAGCGGCATGAACACCGCTTTGGTTTCGTCCAGATCGATGCTAATTTCTTGGCCCCGGGTCAGCATATTGTCCGCATGGTAGCGATCCTCGTGCGACAGCACTTCACCCCGATGGGTGCCGGGCATGACTTTCATGCAGCCCGCCTCAACACTAGCCTTTGACAGTGCAAGCCAAGCGGTAACTACTTTGTCACTGGAGAGGCCCCAATACTTGGTATCCTGATGCCAGGAAACGAAGTTTTTGGCACCCGCATCTTTAATCCAGAAAATCGTATTCCAAAGCAGGATGTCTGGGCCGATCAACTGCGCAACAGGGTCTAATATACGCGGATTGCGAACCAAATCATTTAGCCATTTGAATAGCAGGAAGGACTTACTGCGCTGCCATGGGTAAAGTGCGCCATTCTGCGCCGCCTCCACCTCCTCTAACTTTTGCCGGAGGTCATTGGCTTCTGCAACGCTCAACACAGGTATCGGCGAGACATAACCGTCAAGCTCAAATTGGCTGACTTCGGACCTACTTAAAACCATAAAAACGTCTCCACTAAACCATCTGGTATTTTCAAGGAAATCATCCACAACGTCAATTTTGGAGTTAAACGCCGGGTCGTTAGAGTTTTGGTCCGTGGGTTGCGGATGTAGGTGGCTGTGGCGTCACTCTTTTCGATGGGTTGCGAGGTGTGTTTGGAGATTTTACCTTAAAGCGCTGGCGCTCGGGCCTTGCGACACTATTAGGTGTGTAAATATAGAAACATTAACCAACAGCATTAAGGGATATTTACTAACGCAACGTATAGTCGACTCGCACCCCACTCTGCGTTTTACCTGCAACATGGTTGGTGTTCTTCACAATGTGCATTGTCAGACCAAGGTGCTCTTCCGCAGAGCCATAAGGTCATGTTCGCAACGACATTCACCTGCCTACATCTGGGCTTTAATCCAATTTGTTTACGCTCCATCAGGTAAGAGGCCTTTTTACCGTACCCCCAAATTGTATCGTAGTGCGCAACGCCGGACAGGATAGACATGGGCCAATAATAACCTAACTTTAAACTTGTGCGCCCAACACGATGTTCCAGTTCTATATCCGCCGCGTCGGATGAAAGATCACGCACGGAAAAGTTTAGGGCATTTCCGCTAAATTCAACGTCGAATTTTGAGTAAAGAAAGCAGTATGGTTCCCGTTCATCTCTTGTGACCCCTTTCGTTTTGCCGGGCATGATAAAAGTTCGCGTTCTGTGTAGTTTTTCTCTAGCCTCAATCTGTGAGAACGCCCCGCTTAAGCATGAAAGTTTATAATGCACCCCGGAACGCCCACCCCGTCTGCTGTATTCCTGATTGGCGCGGTTTGCGCAGCGCAGGTCCTTGCTCAACTGGGCGCATTTACGTTCTTTGCCCTATTGCCTACGTTTTTTTTAGAGTGGAATCTTAGCCATACAGAAGCGGGTGTCCTAAACGGTATTATTTTTGGCGCTTACGCGATTTCTGTTCCATTCATTGTTCCCATGACAGACCGCATTGACCCACGGCGTATATATATTTCCGCCGTGGCACTGACGACATGCTCACATCTCGGGATGGCATTCCTAGCCCATGGGTTTGTGGACGGCCTCATGTTTCGTGTGCTCGCGGGGATCGGCTGGGGTGGCACATATATGGTGGGTTTGAAAGCGCTTGCAGATCTCGTTGAAGGTCCGGCGCAATCGCGGGCGGTCGCATTCCACGCGGCAAGCATAGGGGTCGGGGGAGCGTTGTCATTTGTGATCGCCGGTTGGATTGTGGAGGTCATCAATTGGCAAGCTGCATTTCAATTGTCGGCAGTTGGCAGTTTTCTAGCGTTGTTAGTGATGGCAATTATAGTGCCGGGGCGACAACAGGTTTCGGACCACGGATATCGCGGAATAGCGCCGCTGCTCCTTGCTTTCAAAAACAATTCCGCCATAGCTTATTCTATCGGTTATTTTGCACATACGTGGGAAATGTTCACACTCCGTTCGTGGGTGGTGACGTTTCTAGTGTTCACCGCGGCGCAGGGAGAGGGTCCACCAGATTTTCTAATCCCTACGGTTGTGGCGATGTTTATGGAACTGACAGGAACGGTGGCCAGCGTGGTGGGCAACGAAATAGCCATCCGACTTGGGCGTCGGCGTTGGATACTTTCTGTGATGCTTGTGTCTTTGGCGAGCGCGGCTGTCGTTGGTTATTCGGCTGGCGCGGGTTATGGGACAGCCGCCGTTGTATGTGTACTTTACAATATGATGATATATGGGGATTCCGCGTCCTTAACCGCAGGGGCGGTTGGCACGGCGGAACCGGAGCTCCGAGGGGCGACGCTCGCTGTACACGGTATGCTGGGTTATAGCGGTGGTTTTATTGGGCCGCTTGTTTTGGGGGTGCTTCTGGACATTTTAGGCGGTGAAACGGTAATGAACTGGGGTGTCTCGTTTGCCCATGTGAGCATCGTGGTATTGATAGGGGTGTTAGTGATCAAACTATTGAAACCTGTCGAACTACCGGGTGATCGAGTATAAAATATTAGAACCCACTTCGCTACAGCAATTCGAACGTTAGAGTAATGTATGAGGCGATAAAGGCCTCCTGGTCCAAAATAGTGGTTATTCGACTAAGCCCCAGTATACGAGAATTGAAATATATATTAGTTGCACATTCGGTGTCATTTTGTTCATTACTGAATTAAGGGTGGAGCCACCATTACGAATTTTTCTTAAAATTTATTGATTGGGAACTTGGAGACAAGTTTATTTCATCAATAATTGTACCACTGCGAGTACCTAGAAGTTCAAAAACAATTTTCGCAATATCATCGGGGGTCACTGCATTATTTTCATGGTCACCGGGTTCAAAATCTAAATTGTCAAAAAATGGGGTTCTCACCAATCCTGGGTTTATTAGAGAAACTCTAATCCCAGAACCGCCAACTTCATCTCTCAGGGCTTGTGTAAATCCCCTTAAACCAAATTTCGCCGCAGAATAAAGTGTGGCTTTTCGTCTCCCGGCTAGTGCTGCTTCCGAACCTATAACTATGATGTCGCCAGCATTATTGATTTTGAAGTGACTCAAAAGATAACGACATAAAATTATATGAGAGATTAAGTTTACATGGAAAAAATTATTGATCTGTTTTGCCGAAAAGTTCTCTAAGTTCTTGAAGTCCCCATATCCCGCGTTGCTAATGAATATGTTAATCTCGGGATATTCTCCTAGAATAGTTTGGATTGTTTTTTCAAGGCTTGCCGTATCCGATAAATCTACGGTAATCGGATAATAGTTGTCTTGTTGAGGAGTGAACTTACTGTGATCCCGAGCGAGCCCGACCACCGGAATTTGGTTGTGTAATAATTCAGCTGCTATGGCTTGACCGATTCCACTTGAACTTCCCGTGACCAATGCCGCTTTATTAATTCCCAATGTTTCGCCCCATCCGTGTTTTACACCGTACAACGAAAAATCTTGCTCGTTAGTGTATATTTGTTCAGTTCCGTTTGTATGTGTTTTGACATTAATTTCTCAATCTCAGCCCCATAAGAAATAATTCCGGCTTTTCTATCCATGGGAAAGGAAAACAACCTGTCATCGGGATGAAGGGATGCAATCTTCTTATACATTTGCTTTGGAAACCTTAAAGGGCCGTAGCTAACTGAGTGAAGGCTGGAGGAATCCAAGTCATCCATGATATCAGCTATAAGT
This sequence comes from uncultured Rhodospirillaceae bacterium, assembly GCA_964412235.1. Taxonomy (GTDB): domain Bacteria; phylum Pseudomonadota; class Alphaproteobacteria; order MPNO01; family UBA830; genus JAYZQT01. The sequence goes on along the minus strand of CAYPNT010000087.1, from coordinate 4,845 downwards.
TCCGAATACATATTTTCCCAGTTTGCACAATATATTAAAGGATCGAACCTAAGCCCTATTAACCAACCCGCTCTCGCTAGCTGTTTAAGAGCCTTGGTCCGTCTTGCAATACTGGGTGCCTTGTTATCAAGAACACTTGCAATGTTTTGGGGAGACAGACTAAAGGCAACTATACAATTTTTGACGGGGTCTCGCTTCATTAATGTGCTTGTAACGACGCTTTTCGTCCGTAATTCAAGTTCTACAGATGGATGTTTATTAAAGAAGTCCAGGGCGTGGGTTGCAAACCCGCTTATTTTTTCGAATGCCAGTGAATCGCAGTCATAACCTGAAAAGAAAGTAAGAGAGCACCCTTGGTGGGTATCAATAGTATCTGAAATGGATTTAAAAAAGTCGTCGTAGTTTACAAATAGAACATTATGGGCTGATGAATACATGCCCTGCAAAAAACAATATCTGCAGTCGTATATACAATTATACATGTGTGAAAAGTAAAAATTTTTCTGTGCGTCCATGCCAAATCCGGAAGGAACTGGCAAAACAAAGTTACCATGTTTTTTCGCTAATATCAGGGCCGGATTTCTTTTCTGGAGCCTGAAGTTTTGGTGCCGTTTATTAAATATCTCTTGATAGCGGCTTATTTCTATCGTGACCGCTCGCGGAAAGGATTTAAGAACACGTTTTGTGATAGCGTGATCAATTATCTCCTCTTCAACATAAACTGTTTCTATCACGTTAATGTCCAAACCTTTGTTGCATCTAAAAGGTCTTGCTCTAACTTCATTATAAATTCTTTTGCGGAGGTCTTCGGGTCGCTAGCTTCGTGTAATGACCTTCCAGGAAATACTGTTCTCCATTTCCTGTAGACCTGCTTAAGCTTATTCCGGTTGCTTACTGTAAAATGCGTATTTTCCATAACTTCAAGAATTTCACGAGGTATCAGTAATCTCTTTTTTTCTTCTTTCAGCAATGCTTCTATAGCATCCACAAGTTTAGATATTGTTTCTATATTTTTTTCTATAAGACCCGTTACAACCTTATTTGTTATTAGAGATGCAGCCGTATGAGGTGTGTCCGAAACGACCTTGAAGACATAGGTCAGTTCGTTACACGAAAATAATGGAGCAAGTTCACAAAATCCTGACGCTTCCATATCATATAGAACTTGAGCAGAAAAATTTTCCTCTTGTTTACTGACTGTTAAAAGAGTTGTTCCCGGAACAATTTTCGAAAAACCCAAACCGGGAAAAGCCGCTCTTCCGTTTTCGGGGTTTAGGACTCTTAGGGCTTGGTATAGCTGGCCGATTGGCTCCTTGTAATATCCTGCTATTCCAATATTTATCCATGCTGCGTAGCTTTTGATTTGGAGGAGTGCCTTTAAATAGGTTGCGGCTGCTGCGGATTTTGCGGAACCAATTCCAGAGATAACCAAGGTATGGCCATTATCTGGATTGATATACACCGGAAATAATGCAGCGCTTGGGAGGCGCTTCATAGAAAAAGTGTCTATCACTGGGTTCGCCTCTGACCGCAATGCTATTACCCAACAGAAATGTGAATCAACTTCCACAAGGCTATCGTTTATAGTGCGCCGTTCCATTTTAGCGCATTCCCTCCCATTGAGATTTTTTAGCGGTCATCTCTCGGGCAAACATTGTTTTGTTTCGTTTAAGGGAACCATTTATCAACACCTCAAGTCTAAAAATTACCTCTTTGAGGGTTTCTTGGCGCTTGTGTTTGTCTAACCTCTGGTCGTGCAAAAGTTTTTCAAGGGCGTAGATACGAAACCTGTCCATTCCCCAATGAGCGTTAGATAACTGGTCGTTATGACCACCAAATTTAATCAATAAGGTTTCGTTTAAGTAATGAACCTTTTCATAAGCACAAAATCTCAACCAGAAATCGTAATCTTCACACGCCGGCAAATTTTCATCAAAATATCCAAAATCCTCGAAAACGGACCTGTGGATTAAGGTTGAACTCGGTGAAATACAGCATAGCTTTAAGCATTTCATAAATATGTCGCCGCCACTTTTAGTATGTTTTTTTCGTGCGTTTACTTGCACTCCGTTTCTTATCCATATCTCATTAGTGTGGCTTAAACGTATACAAAAACCCGGCTTTTCAAGTGATGCCAGTTGCTTTTCAAGCTTGTTTTTTTTCCATACATCATCGGAGTCAAGCAATGCGATATACTCATACTTAGAAGCTTTGATACCCACGTTTCGGGCGGAACTTACCCCCCTATTATTTTGATGAATGTAACGAAAGGGGTTTTTTTTATTCTCTGATGTGGAAAAACCAATATTCTTTATTGCGTTCAAAGTATTATCATTTGAACCATCATCAACCACGATGATTTCATCTGGTTGCCTTGTTTGGGTCATAACGGACGCAAGACACTTTTTGATAAAATCCTCGCGGTTAAAAGTGGGAATTACTACAGAAACAGTTGGCATCTTCGTTTATATGTGGTGAAGCTCGGTTTATTAAAGTTTGAGAAGTTTTTTAGCATTTCCAGAAAGTATTTTGTTCTTGTCTTCACGGTTTAACATAAGGTTATCCATCCAATCCGTGCCAGGTTTGTTAAGGACGTAAGGCCAGTCTACAGAGAACAAGATACGATCAATTCCCATTTCTTGGATGCAGCAGAGAAGAGCGGGATCAGAAAAGTTGCCGCTTGTCGTTATCCAAAAATGCTCACAAAATTGCTCACGAAAATGTATCGGGGGAATGTCTGGTCGTCCCATGGTCTCAAAGGCCATGTTAATACGCCAAACAAGGAAAGGAAGACCTTCACCGAGGTGTCCAAGAATTATTTTGAGGTTGGGATACTTTTCAAAGACCCCACTCAAAATAAGTCGGATCGCTGCGGTCGCCGTTTCAACAGTGAACCCCCAACCGGCTTGCACTAATGGCGGGTACTTTTCCTTATATTTGCCATAGTAGAGGTCGATAACATTGTGGTTGGGAAACCCCGGGTGAATATATATCGGTACATCGAGTGCCGCGGCCTCACCGAGGATCGGCCAAAATTCATCTTCGTCATGAAACTTTCCAGCAGTCTGGCCGTGGATCATTGCGCCTTTGAAACCATGTTCCTTCACGCACCGTTCCAGCTCGGCTGCAGATCCCTCGGGGTCTTGGGTTGGAAGTGTCGCAAAGGCTGCAAAACGGTCCGGTTTGTCATTGACCACACTATTTAGTCGATCGTTTACTGAACGGGCATGCTCTGCGGCGTCAGAGGGTCCGAAGGCCTGCGCCCCTGGTGGACAATGTGATAAAACTTGAACATCGATTCCCGCGTCGTCCATTTCGCTCAGTCGAAGGTCCGCCAAATCGGCTAGTCTCTCACGTATATGAGGTGGGCCACCACCAGTTCTCCCCGTAAACTCGTCTACCGCGTCGTCTAGGTAATGCTCTTCTATTGCTACAATTTGTGTTCCCGTTTTATCCACCATGTCCCCATTCCCTATATTATTAGTTTTTAATTCCGCCGGCGTTATCGTCTTATCTTTCAATGAGCATGATCAATTCTATTGGCTTTATTTGAAATTAAACTCATCCACGTTTATTGCGTTCTCAATGAATGTACATTGAGACACTCCATTTTGTATACGTGGCTCTATTGGACCGAATTGTCGGTTACGAGGAAAGGATCTGAGCGCTCAAAACCTCGACCTGTAGAAGCATGTTTCGCTATACATAAAATCAATAATGAGAGAACTTCTGCCAACGCCGGTTCTTAATATCGCTCAAATAGGGTGCCGTGGCCTTTTACGTGGTCGAGGATTGAGTGGTTCCGGAGTGCCATCCAATAAGTCGCGGCATTTACTCCTACAACTGGTTTCTTGTGCGTTTGTTCCAGGGTAGTAGTGAAGCCGGAGCAGATCATCGCCGTGCCGACTTGAACCAATGCGTCAACTTTTGCAGTATCGACCGCTGCCATAGCGGCTTTAACCTCCTCTTCTCGAACTTGTGCAGTATCAATGCGACCTCTATCTGTTTTAGCTATACCGGCTATGTCGCACACCTGAAACCCAAGATCACTGAAGTAGGAATAAACATTTTGATTAGTCTCCGTTGGATAGGGTGTAACGATGCCAACCCGTGTAGCCGAAAGAGCATTGAGTGCCTCGGGTACAGCCTCAGATGCGAGCGTCGTGGGACGCTCGACTATGTCTTCGACGTATTTTCTCAGGTCAGAAGCAATTTGGAGACCGTTGGGCAAAAACTCAGTACTAAACCCAATGATGACGCGGTCTGGCTGACATTCTAGGGCGAGCGAAATCGCTGGTTTCATTAGATTAATCAAATCATTAAAACCTTCAGGTCGACCGGGAAAGGGAAAACGGTAAGTTTGATTGGTAATGCCGGGAACCCGTATCGCTGACATTTCGGGTTCGGTAATAACATTTGTTGCCGGTAAGATAACTGAAAATACCGCTCGATGACCTAGAGCATCTGTCATGGTTCAGAAAGGTCTATAAGGGGCGGTGTTGAGCTTGTTCTTAATCGGGTTACAAGTACGGACAGGATATATATTTTGTGCCAAATTTTATAAGTGTCACGTTGGAGTAAGTCCTGCCTCTTCATCGCCACAGTTTGGCACTGATTCGGTGAATAGGAAAGATCTGTAACAGGATTGTATATTGATGTTTACTAATCATTTCCCGTTATCGTCGGGCAATAAATAATATTTTATAGAAAAGTATCTAATGGGGGTTAGTGCCCTTTTACAGTTAAGTAAAAACTTTAAGGCATAAAAAAATCAGTAATAAATATTTTATATACAATACCAAAACGAAGTTTCTGTTTTTATAGTCTGAAAACTTTCCAAATCAA
>CAYPNT010000086.1:0-12767 GCA_964412235.1 uncultured Rhodospirillaceae bacterium | reverse complement strand
GAGCGGCGATGTTAGATGGTTTTTCCGGTTTGGGTTCCACACCCTTGGTAAACTGGTCCTCATGAAGAACCGGAGCGTCGGGTTTCATTGCCTCAACCACGTCGATGACGTGGGGAAGCACTTCATATTCAATTTTTATTAGCTTAAGTGCTTTGCGGGCGATTGCCTCACTCGTTGCGGCAACGGCGGCGACCGGGTGCCCATCATACAAAACGTTTTCTCGCGCCATCATATTGCGCGTCACGTCCCGGAAATTGACCATGAGTTCGCCTGAAGCGGCGTGCTCGACTTCCATGTCCGGAAAATCGTCACGCGTGACGACTGCTTTTACTCCAGGCAATGCTTTGGCTTCTCTGATGTCGATAGACAAAATGTTTGCGCGGGCGTGCGGGCTGCGCAACACCTTCCCAATTAACTGACCAGGTAAACTAATATCCGCGGCGTAGCGGGCCCGGCCCGTTACTTTATCAACGGCATCACTGCGTATCGTCGGATTCGAACCGACGATTTTCAAATCTTTTTCCTCGTAGGGGATCTTTGTGGCAAAGGGTGACGGTGCTCTTCCCATGGAACTAACCTCTCATCTCTCGAGCGGCATCTTGTACCGCCTCTACAACTTTGTGATAACCGGTGCACCGGCAAAGGTTGCCAGCAAGCCAATAACGAATTTCCTCCTCAGTAGGATCGGGGTTTTCTTCAAGCAACGCCTTAGACGCCACCAATAACCCTGGGGTACAAATCCCGCACTGAAGCGCGACGTGGTCAATAAATTTCTGTTGCAAGGGGTGCAGATCTTCACCGGTGGCCATGCCTTCAATGGTTTCGATCGACTTGCCATGCGCTTCAACGCCGAGCATCAAACAAGAACAAACCAACACGCCATCGACTGTAACGCTGCAAGCGCCGCAATCCCCGGTGCCACAGCCTTCCTTCGTTCCGGTCATGTCCAACTCATCGCGCAAGACGTCCAAAAGCGTTTGCGTAACGTCACAAAGAAGCTCGGTTTCGTCTCCGTTTATTGTCGCATTTACATATTGCTTAGACATTACGACTTTGCCCTTTCAAGTGCTATCGTCGCAGCGCGTTGTGCCAAAACACCTGCAACTTCAGTTCTGTATTCTATTGTCCCCCTTTTATCATCAATGGGGGCGCACGCGGCACTCGCTGCTACCGCGAGTGCTTCCAGCGCCGCGGCATCAACGGTGGTGCCTATAAGGGCACTGCCAGCGTCAGCGACCAAGAGGGGCCGGGCCGCAACAGCACCTAGCGACACCCGCGCGTCACTACATAGACCATCCCCGTCAAGAGTTATGTTAACGCCGCAACCTACGACCGCGATGTCCATTTCTGTTCGGGGGGTAAATCTCAGGTAAGCGTCTCCCGAACGAGGGGGTCGCTTGGGAAGTACAAATGAAACAATGATTTCCCCGTCCTTCAAACAAGTCTGCCCAGGGCCAGTAACAATATCTTCGACAGGCACTTCTCTCTTTCCATCTGGTCCAAACAGAGTGGCTACAGCTCCCGCTGCAATCATAGGAGGCACACTGTCCGCCGCCGGAGACGCGTTACAGAGATTACCACCAACCGTTGCCCGGCCGCGCACCTGCACGGAGCCTATGAGCTGGACACCATCCATAACCCCAGGCCAAGCCGCGTTGAACGCTTCATGGTCCATGAGTTCTTTGCCGGTTACTGCGGCACCAAAGCGCCAACTTCCATCATCCGACGTAACTTGGCGCAACTCCGAAATCTTTTTTATGTCGATAATTACGTCGGGCTCCAGGACATCCAAATGCATTTGAACTAAGACGTCCGTTCCACCTGCCAGTACCTTTGAAAGCCCAGAATCGCTAGCCAAAAAACCAACCGCCTCCTCAAGAGTGTCAGGTGCTTCATACCTTATATCAGTCAAGATAACCTCGTCGTTATGTGTTTGGTTCCGTTTTAGGAATTATATACCACGGCAGCAATAGGCAGACCAACGGCGTATATTTAATTTTCGTTTTTATTTATTGGGTTCCCATTGTCCCTTTAACCTCTCTGGTCCAGAATGACACACTTTACAAGGGATCAGACGTCAAAGAATTAGCGATAATCCTATAAGTTGTATCGCAATTAGACTGAAAGATTTACACAAACTGCCAAAGGCTTTCTCGATGAAAACTGAAATGAAGCTCGGTATGTTTTATTGGCCCTGCGGTCACCATATTGCAGCCTGGCGACACCCGGACGGAGTGCCTGATTCAGGAAGTAATATTGACCACCTCATTGAACTAGCAAAGCTCTCCGAGGAGGGGCTCTTCGATATGTTTTTTATGGCCGATTCCCTCACTTTTTGGCGAGCTGATCTCGATGCCATGAGCCGGGATTCGCACTGCGCGTGGATTGAGCCTTTCAGCACTATGGTGGCCTTGGGGCAGCATACAAAACATTTGGGTCTTGTATGCACCTCAACTACCACCTACGACCAGCCTTATATGATTGCTCGCCGCTTTGCATCATTAGATATAGCAACTGGTGGCAGGGGTGGTTGGAACCTTATTACCTCGGGCAACCCCAAAGAAGCTGCGAGTTTTGGTGCGGACGAGCACTTAGAAAAATCAGCACGATATCGACGCGCTCGCGAATTTGCACATGTAGTCAGGGGTTTATGGAGTTCTTGGGGAGACGAGGTGTGGGTTCACGACAAGAAATCGGGACAATTTTTTGACAAAAATGAACTTACTGCCATGGAACATGAGGGTGAATTCCTGCGCTGTCTTGGCCCGTTAAATGTTCCCAATTCACCTCAAGGTGAGCCAGTGTTGGTTCAAGCAGGCGCCTCGGAAGACGGCCGGCAATTAGCCGCTGAAACCGCCGAAGTTGTCTTTGGCGCTCAGCAAACCCTCGAAGGGGCACGGGAATTCTACGGCGACGTTAAGGGTCGTATGGAGCGATTTGGGCGAGACCCAGACACTCTGAAAATTATGCCGGGTCTGACGGTTATGGTCGCGGAATCTCATGATGAGGCGGTGGATCGCTTCGAAGAATTACAAGAACTAATCGACCCTTCTGCGGGGCTGCAATTGTTGTCTCAACGCATGGGTCACGATATGTCGGGATATAACATAGATGAACTTATGCCACTGTTACCGCCCGACCCCCGCGGCGGCAGCCGAAGAGACCTGGTCGTCGCGCAGGCCCGGCGCGAAAAACTAACAATAAAGGATATGTATCGGCAATTTGCGGCGTCACGAGGTCATGGACTAGTGATTGGAAATGTTGAAGAGGTAGTCGACATGATGGAGGAATGGGTAGTCGGAAAAGGGTGTGACGGTTTCAACGTTATGCCGCCAATTTTTCCATCCGACCTACGTTCCTTTAATCGGCTAGTTATCCCCGAACTACAACGGCGTCGCCTTTACCGTACTGAATATGAAGGAAATACGTTGCGGTCTAATCTTGGATTACCCCGACCATCTTGGTCCAATGATGACTACAAACAGCCGGCCAACTAAAATTCAAAATTGTTGAGGCCTACGCTAGCGGATCCCCTTTGCGCGTCAGTTTCACCTGCTCATCGTAAGAACGATAACCACCCTCCACCGCTGCACGACCCTGGTCTTTTGCGGGAAGATCCGCCTGTATTTCTTCTGAGCGCTTCCAACCAGCCAACGGAGTGGTCGCTCCTTCGCGCGGGATGTAACGAGATTCTTCGGACTTTTCGTATCGATGGACATACCTCGGACAATTTCGGAACACTTCTGTCACGTTCACCCGAACAATAAGCTGGCTTTCATATAGGTCTTTGAGCAACGGATCATCTGGATCTATCGATGCCGCACCTTGGACCCTCAATCTGTAGGGGCGTTCAAAATCCGTGAACAGCATTCCAATCTGCTCGTTGGTTTCGATGTTCCCCATTGAATAGAACATCCCGTTTCCGTCGTAGCTGGGGAAGGCAATGGTGGTCGGGTCGATAACTCTCACAAAACCCGGGGCACCTCCTTTATATGAAACGGTTGGCCGGCCGCGATGATCGACCGTCGCAAGCCAGAACATATCCCGAGCTTCTATAAAGTCCCGGTGAAATGCATTGATAGATTTTTCGACGACCCGCCGCTCTACGTTGTCAGCCAATCGTCGACTATCAAACCTGTCTTGAAGATTACGGTGTTCAGGACCATACATTGAATTCACGGGAACCTCATTTCAAAGATTGGTTTCTCTCAATAGAGTCTAGTGGCTTCGGCAACTGCGCATGTGCTGCAAAAAATATAGTTAACTGTGGTTGATAAACACAGGACTGCTCCAAGCCATGTGACCGTTCTTTTGTTTCACCCTTAAATAGATATTCGATCGCTTGTCAGGAACTCTAAGAGTGCATTTATCTTCGAGCCTCGTGGCGGCCTTGGGAAGCAATCTATGTAATAGATAGCTCTCTGCGGGATAGTCACCAACATGATAGGCTTTAGACCCTAGCAACAAATCAGCCGCACTTGATGAGGTAGTCATCGACATAGGGCTTGATACCTGTATTTCCAACGAGGTCGTCGCCGCTCCCTCTAATTGAAGAACGACACTTTGGTTGGGGTTTTCCCGGTAAGCTTGTTTCCGCGAGGTATAAGACTGGATCTTGAGACCATTCTCGTTAAGCCGTCGAAAGGAGTGACGGCGATCTTCCTCAAATGGTCCGGATGACAGGCACGGCTGAAAATCTATCAGGCGACCGTCCCGTATAATTACGGACAAATCCCAATCCGCAATTCGGTCTATCCCAAGAGACCCCCAAGGGCCCCAACCCCACTCCAAGCGCATTTGAAATGGTTCGCTAAATGCGTCTGTCATGTTAACGTCTTCTATCGCAAACGACCGGTGAATCACACGCCCGTCATGAACTACTTCCACGACTTCGATCTCGTCCCTGCCAATGACCTCGTATTCTACATCAACGCTATCTCCAGCACGTATATCGCTGCCCATAACAGACCCATTAACTGTGAAACACAGTTCAATTCTGTCTCCAGTCAACGCATATGTGCGTCTCTGACGGATCGCATGTATTATTTCAGGCCGGTTTAATTCGGCGACCAAGGCACCCATAAGTCCCTCACCATAGGCGCCAGGAAACGCAGAATGATTGTCACTGGAAGCCACGAAACCAAATTTCATACCGTCAGAAAGCGCTTGTTTAACAGTATTTACGGTCTCTCTTCCACCGGGAGAACCTTTGATCATCGGGTAGGGTCCACGGTCCTCCTCCGAGTTCCCATGCCACGAATAAATTTCGACAACGGGTGTACAGATCGGATCAAATTCGTCCCAATTTACGCCACGTCGACCTTTTGGGTACGCGAGGTGATGCGGAATCATCAGTGCGGATTTAGAGAGACAAAACTTTCTAAGATCGGAAAGGGATTTTGCGTAGTGTATAGGCTGAAAATCCTGGGGAAACACCACACACTGATCACCATAATAATTGGAGTGCCATTCAAACCCAAGAAAAGAGCAGAAATCTCCGTCTATGTTTGACCCGGCAATAACTTTCTGCACGTGGGGCCATGTCTCAGCCAGACGCTCAAATCCCCTGTTAAAATGTGCTTCAGCTCCATTTTCTATTGTTCCTAGGTCATGCCAGCTAGAGTGACCCGTGAACGCAAAAAAATCCAAATGCGTGCGGGCAACATCAATGCTGCGCTCGATAGAACCCAGTCCATAGCCGTGAGCATTGTGGTTGTGTATGTCCCCATAGACGATCTTATATTCTCTGCTCACTTACCGGTTACCTCTGCCTGCCATTCACAAACTTGGATCAATAGGCGAGAACTTTCAGATTTGATATTCAATCATTAATCGATGCAACTGCTTCAATTTCTATCAAAGCATCCGGTTCATTCAAAACAACCTGAACGGTTGAACTCGCGAAGTCTACTTGGCCAAGCATTTCTTGTCGGATTTCATTCATGCCCCGATAGTTCTCTTTGTCAGTTATATAAACCGTCATTTTTACCAAATTGTTAATTGTGCCTCCACCGCCATCTATGATCCCCGTAATATTCCGGATACATTGACGTGTTTGCTCCCGAATATTTCCCCTTCCTACCATCTTTCCCTCAGGGTCTCGTGCGACAACGCCAGAAGTGAATAGGAGCGGGCCCGACATTACCTTAATACCCTGGGAGTAGGGCTTTTTGGTTTCTGCAACACTATCGGTCTGTATGCGATGTTTTGTCATTTTTTACCTCGATGGAAAAATTAGCGTATAAGTAGGTTAGAGCTTGTGTCCTGTTTTAGGTGGCCCGTAGCCACCTCCACCCGCAGTTTCAATTAAAAGCTCAGAATCCGGCGCTAACACGGTAGCTTGTTTAGGATCTATGGGTTTACCATCGAGTTCAAGGCGCGTAGGTGAACCATTTTTTCCTCCGAACAATCCTTTTGGCGGAAACTGGGCCCGTTCAAACATTGTTGAGATTGTGGCGGGGGCAGTGGAGCGAACCTTTAGACCGATGCGTTGGCCCAACCCTCCCCGATACTCACCATCCCCGTCGGAACCCTCTATCAGTGCTCGTTGGGTCACTAAAACTGGCGCTGCTTGCTCTATGACTTCAACCGGCGCATTGGCAACATTGCTTGGAAACGCGGTAGCATCCAGTCCATCCTTGCCCGGTCGTCCACCCATTCCACCACTACAAAACATGGTAAAAACATACTGATTATGGCGTTCGTCAACACCGCTCAAGGTGACAGCGCCTAAAACTGAACTTTCCGCCATAATTTGATCCGGTATGACCTGTGAAAGCGCACCAAAAACAGCAAACGGCACGAAAAGACCCACAAGGTGGCGGCCGCCAACCGGCGCTGGATAGCTCGCATTTAGAATTGAAGAAGTCGGTGCCGTCACTTTTATCGGCCTCAAACTGCCGTCATTATTCGGCGCATCCGGACTTAGCGCGCACTTCAATGCGTAGAAAACAAATGCCTTCGTATAGTTAAGAACACAATTGACCCCCATACCAATCTGCGATGACGTACCCTCAAAGTCGACCTCTATTTCGGTTCCGTCGACCTTAATAGCGGTTGAAATAGTGAGGGGCTCCCCAAACCCATCGAGCTGTACAGTTTCTTTATAAGTCCCATCGGGTACCGCCTGGATTGCTTCACGCATCATTATTTCCGTTCGCTCTGTGATCTCGATAGAGACTGCCGTGAGGTCCTCTAGATCGTGATCGGTCATTACCGTCAACAACCTTTCTCCAGCCACTTGGTTTGCAGAAACCTGGGCCATGAGATCACCTATAACCAACTCCGGCGATCGTACGTTATCGCCGAGAATGTCAAATAATGTTTCGTTGCGCCTGCCAGCGTCAAAAAGTTTCATGACGGGAATGTGGAGACCTTCTTCATAGACCGATTGCCCGGCGGCCGAGAATATTCTTCCCCCAATGTCAACTACGTGACAGTTGCTAGCCGTGAATCCGACGATCCGGCCGCCAACAAACACAGGAAGGACCACGGTCACATCGTGTTTGTGCCCGGACACCAGCCAGGGATCGTTAGTGATTAAAACATCACCAGGGTGTATATCTCCTTCATCAAATTTAGAGATGATGTCTTTTACTCCAATACCAAGGCTGCCCAGGTGACCTGGGGCGCCCTGTACGGACTGCGCTAACATGGTTCCCTCATGGTCGAAGACAGCTGCCGAAAGATCCTCCATCTCGCCCAGAACAACGGAAAATGCGGCGTTAACCATGGTCGCCGCCTGTTCATTTGCGATTGAGATTAGCCGGTTCCAACATACCTCCAACTCAACGGGGCCGAGCGGGTTAGGTTTATCCGCCAACACCCTCTCCTTTAGTCTCTATGTTGATTTGCACGTTGCCATACTGGTCCACGACCGCACGCGCTTCCGGTCCAAAGATTATCGTTGATTCCGTCTCCTCGATTGCGGCCGGCCCACGCACACTGTGCCCAGGCGCCAGACGATCGCGTCTGTAGACCGGGCACTCGCGCGGTTCCTCCCAATCTCTGAAAAGCATCGGGCGACGTCCAATAAGTGCGCGAGACCCTTTGGAAGCAATCGGCTTGGGCAAGTCTTCGGGTTCCACTATGGGTGGACCACTCGCGATCAAGCGCCATGTGAGAACCTCGATCTCGTTAGTTTCGTGTATTCGCCGATAGACGCTCTTGTATTGTACTTCGAAGGCTTCTCTAATTAGGTCCTCTATTCCTTTTCCATGTGTGTACTCAGGCAACGGCACGGATATCTCTTTTCGTTGTCCGCAATAACGCATGTCGGCCGTGCGGTAAAATGTAATATCGCGAACGTTGGTATCGACACTCTGTAACAGTTCCACCGCTTCTTTTGTCATTTCTTCGAAGATCTGCCCAACTTTTTGCAAGTCGACTTCATTTAAGGCACTCACGTATGTCCGCGCCAAATGATAGGTTCGGGGTGCGAGGTGCAGGCCTAGTGCCGATCCCACACCCGCCGACTGGGGGACAACGATACGTTTAATACCGAGCCGCTTCGCGACCCCGTACGCGTGCACTGGCCCCGCTCCCCCAAACGCGACAAGGGTATATACGGTAGGATCGTGACCCCGCTCCACGGTATATATGCGCGCGGCGTTAGCCATATTTTCATTAACGATGTCATAAACACCACGAGCGGCCTGTACAGTCGACAGGCCCAAAGGTTTGGCTACATGATCCACTATTGCCTGTCTTGCCTTAGCGAGATCAAGAGACATTTGTCCACCAAGAAATGAATCGACGCCCAGATAACCCAGAACCAAGTCCGCGTCCGTCACGGTGGGAGCGACGCCTCCTCGACCGTAACACGCCGGCCCCGGCTCGGAACCAACACTGTCCGGCCCAATTTTAAGCAATTTCAACTTATCAACACGCGCAATACTGCCCCCCCCGGCGCCAATTTCGATCAGATCAACAGACGGCACATGGAGTGGCAACCCACTTCCTTTCTTAAAACGGTACATACGGGCAACTTCAAATTCCGTCGCTACCGTGGGCGCAAAGTCGTTGACGAGACATGCCTTTGCCGTCGTGCCTCCCATGTCGAAAGACAGTATCCGCGGTTCGTCAATCAATCGGCCGACGCTGGAAGCAGTAACCGCCCCCGCGGCAGGCCCGGACTCACAAATTCGAATAGGAAACCTGCGAACCAAGTCGGCGGAGGCAACTCCCCCACTGGAAAGCATAATTAATAGTGGCGCAGTTACATCTCCGGCACTTAAATGCTCTCTGAGTTCCGCCAAATAACGTTTTATCATCGGTAACACATAAGCATTTGCTGTGGTGCTCGTCGCCCTCTCATACTCTCGCATCTCGGGCACCAACTCCGACGAAACTGAGACCTCTATGCCAGGAAGATGTTCCCGCAGCATTTCGGCAACCCGCCGTTCATGCACGGAATTTGCGTAGGAATGCAGCAGACATATTGCGACGGTCTCCGTATCGCTGTTGGAAATATCGTCAACAACTTTCATAAGAGACAGATTTTCAATTGGTGTTATCACACGGCCATCTGCGGCAATACGCTCGCTTACCTCAAAACAAAGGTTTGGCGGAACCAATGGTGGGGCCTTCTCGATAGACAAGTCATAGATGTCATATTTTTTTTCGCGGCCAATGGTAAGTAGGTCACGAAAGCCGCTCGTCGTGACCAGTGCTGTCACCGCGCCCTGTCGCTCGATAATAGAATTTGCGACGAGCGTGGTGGCGTGCAAAACAACCCGGATCTGAGCAAGGGAAGCTCCCGCCCTCTCAATCGCCCCCATTAGTGCAGACATAGCACCCCGCGCAGGGTGGGCGCCCGTCGTCAACGATTTATAACGAATTGTTCGACCACTATTCGGATCAAGCATAAAAACGTCTGTAAACGTCCCACCGATATCCAGGCCAACAATCCAATTTCGCCGCCCCGACATATCAATCAACGACGCTAACGTGTCTTAGGTTGCATCCCGTGATAACACTCATAGCGTCAAAAAATCCAAATAATACACGACCCTCACACCCGGCGCTGTGAAAAACCATAATTAAAGCAAGTGTATTAGCGGCTCAAATCGGTGTCCACAGATCCAAGTATAAGCGATCTTACGGCAACACTCAGGCACCCCTCCCCTAGGGCGATGGGGTAGCTTCATTCCGGATGGCACTTGTTATCCAGCTTAGGGCAACCAGTCATTTGGAATTGGTTGGGCACGAAACACCCAATTCGTCTGCTCACCGCCAAAGTCAATCATATTCATCGCGTGCTGGGACCACTTGCCGTAACGCGGATTGACGAATTCCCAGACGATTTCACCCTCCATTGTCACTTGAAAAATCCGCCCGTACATTCCCTCGCAGATCAGTGTGTTGCCGTTAGGCAGTCGCCGAGCACTGGAGATGAAGGAACTGTAGAACCCCCAAAACGGAACACCAGATTTGGTGGCATCATACTGCCAAACAATCTGTTCAGTGACCGGATCTATCTCAAGAATACGTGAGCCTGGGAACGTCTTACCAGGAACCATGGGAAGTCCCGCCGGTCCATCATTGTCAAATACCAAGACGTTGCCTGCGCCTGGGAGATCCGAGGCAATCATGTGAGCGTCGTGTTGACCGGAAATAGTATCAATGGGCTTCGGACACGGGCCGTTGAAATCGCGTTTAGTAAAATCATACGCAGCCGGATAGTCGGGACCCAGGCGCCACACCACTTTCCCGGTAGACTTTTCAATCAACGCAATGAAATTGGCATCGCGAGAATCAATCATGATATTGTCTGGATGAAAACGGTTGTCCCCATCATCAAACCACTTATTGGGACCTAGTGGTTGCAGGTTGTTGATGACGAAAATATAAGCCCTGGGCCGGACCAAGGTGGCACTAAATAGGAGCTTCGTGCGTTCCTCGTCAATGCCTAGTTCGTCTAGGTGTTCGTGGGCAACCCATTCCCATACAATTTCGCCACTCGGCTTCACCTCGTAGATTGGTTGATCGGTGAAGGTGGCAGAATGAAGGGCCTCCACGTCATAATCTCGTTTACTGATTAACAAAGTGTTTCCATTGGCGAGGCGACAAAGATCATGGTTTTGCCGCGCAAGACCTTCAGGCGCCATCTCGCCCCATTGCCAGACAGTATTCGCATCCCAATCCATTTCCAGAAGGACTTTGTTAAAAAATACTTCAGGTTCCCTGTGGAGCAGAACATGACCGCGTTTTCCGCCATTTATTGTTGGGTCAATCATTTCGACCGGAAACCCCGTGTGGGGCCAAGTCCGTACCTCCTCACCTAGGCTGTTAATCAAATAGGATGACCCATCGCGACCATCATAGAACACGTGACAGTCAAAGGCTTTACTACGATCGTTAATCGTTAATCCAGTAGGAAATTTTGTTGGTGGCATATCGGGCCTCCTCTCTTTAACGCTTAGGTAGCGTACCTTATTGGTTGTTCACCACAACAAGTCATTTCGGTTCACCCTTTCCATGCGATTTTTGGCCCCAAACAGCTGGAAAACATGACGGTCAAATCACTAGTTAGAACATCGTGGACGGCAGCCACAGTGCCAACGCTGGGATAAGTATTAGGAGTGCCAGCTTAATAAAAGCCGAAAATACGAAGGGCATCACCCCGCGGAAGACCGTTGTAAGGGGTACGTCGGCGCCCGCCATCGATTTTAGTACAAATACGTTGACGCCGAACGGCGGCGTAATTACCCCGATTTCAACGACGGCCACCATCACGATACCCCACCAGATAAGGTCAAAGCCCAGGTCCATAATAAGACCAGCAAGTATTGGTACCGTAATGATCAGAATTGCGAATGCCTCCATCACCGCGCCAAGCAACACAAAAACCACCATAAAAATACCTATGATGGCCTTCGGCGCGAGATCGAGATTTCCAATCGTCGTCACTAACAATTCTGGGAGGCCCGTGATACCAACAAAAAAGGAAAATGTAAGGCCGCCAATTATGAGGGCGTAGATCATGGCGGTGATTGACGCAGTTTCACCCATAACGTTCCAGAAGGCCGCTCCTTTTAACTTTCCTCGGTATAGAGCAATTACAAAAGCCGCCACCGCACCAACAGAAGCCGCTTCCGTGGCGGTAAATACCCCCGTGTAGATACCCCCCATAACCAAAACAAAAAGGACAATTACCGTGATACCGCGACGCCCTGCGCGTGCCATCTCAGCCCAGTCAACTTTCTGTGTTATCGGCGCGGAGTTGGGAAACACCCGAACATAGACACTGACCGTCATCATGTAGAGGATGGCCGCTAAAAGGCCTGGGATCATTGCCGCGACAAACAACTGTCCAATGGAGACTTCCGTCAAAAAAGAATACATCACCAGAATGCCTGAGGGTGGCACTAAGGCCCCAAGAGTGCCGCCCGCAGCTACGCACCCCGTCGACAGACCGGTGGCATATCCTCGACGGTCCATCTCCGGTAACGCCACCCTACCTATCGTCGCCGCAGTGGCAATAGAGGATCCCGTGACCGCACCAAACCCCGCACAACCTCCAATCGTCGCTAACGCAAGGCCACCACGCAGGCCACCGAGCACAGCGTGGGCCAAGTTATAGATATCCTCAGCCAATCCCGCTGCTGCGGCCAACACGCCCATCATTAGAAATAACGGCAATACCGAAATTTGACTGTTCGTTATAAATTCGTGGGTCCCCGTTCCAAAAACACTCATGGATTGCCCCGGGCCTAATAAGACCGCAATGCCAATGATCCCCAGCAAGCCAACCGACGCCGCGATGG
>CAYPNT010000085.1:0-12882 GCA_964412235.1 uncultured Rhodospirillaceae bacterium | reverse complement strand
TATCTCGCATTGCGCCGGGCAAAAACCCTAGCCTTTCTCCAGCCTCTACCGCAGGCCGAGACAAAACTATCCTGTCAACTTTGCCTGACGTAAGCATAAAGACTGCCATACCCACTGCAAGGTACGTTTTTCCAGTGCCAGCCGGGCCAAGGCCAAAGGTAAGTTCGCTTTCTGACAGCGCTTCAATATAGCACCGCTGCCCTTTTGACCGCGGTAAAATTTGCCGTTTGGGTGTTTGAACCATTAATGCACCATTCTGCTCTTGTCCTCCGCCCACCCGAGTTTCCTTCGCTGTCTCTCTCGAAAACCGGATTTCAGCATCCACATCAGCAAGAGTAATTTCGGCTCCGTTACTCAACTTTTCATACAAACTCTTTAATGTTCTGCGAGCAGTATCGATCGCTATTTGATCCCCCGATATTAAAGCACTATTCCCTCGAGAGGCTATGGTCACACAAAGCAACTGTTCCATCCGCGCAAGATGCCTATCGAAATCCCCAAACAATAACGGAAGTAATTGATTATTTTCGAATTCTAGAAGCAGCGACTCAGCCCCACGTATTTTACTATTGCGCTCCAATCGGGAATACCTCCGCCTCAGAAATATTGGATACAAATATTCCGCTAAGCGAGTTTGGGCGTACCTCATTCACCCGAACGAGACCGATTTCCCCAAACGCGTCACTGGCTGCGGGAGAATCAGGAAAATCTACATGAACTGCCTGCATCCAAGGGCTGCGACCTGCTAACTGCAATTTATGCCGGCCTTTCCGATCAAATAAGACAGGCACTAACTGCCCATTAAACTTGTGATTAAAAAATTGTTGTTGTTCCCTCAACAGATCCTGCAGTTTTGCAAGCCTTTCGCTTTTAATTTTCTCCGGTACGGGGTCGTCAAGTGCAGATGAAGGGGTCCCCGGCCGACTGCTATATTTGAAAGAGTACGCTTGTGCATAACCTACGGCTTTTATAAGTGAAAGAGTTGCCTCAAAGTCCTCCTCGGTCTCCCCAGGGTGTCCAACTATAAAATCAGAGGACAGTGCTATATCAGGGCATTTAGCGCGTATTTGATCAATGATGGCGAAGTAATCTTTGGTATTGTGCTGCCTGTTCATGGCTTGCAACACTCGGTCAGAGCCTGATTGGACAGGTAGGTGTATATAGGGCATTAATTTTGGCACATCGCGATGGGCCTTTATAAGTTCTTCTGTCATATCACGAGGATGGGATGTGGTGTACCGAATACGCTTTATAGGCTCTATTCGGGCCAACTCATAAATCAGTTCAGCCAACCCCCAACTACTTTTATGGGACGACACGCCGTGGTAAGCGTTAACATTTTGACCAAGCAAAGTCAGTTCACGCGCGCCTACTGAAGCAAGCCGGCGCGCCTCTTCTATAATATCAGTGACCGGGCGGGAATATTCTGCCCCTCTGGTATAAGGAACAACACAAAACGAACAAAATTTATCGCAACCTTCTTGCACAGTGATAAATGCAGATGGTCCCCTTTCTGAGACCATCGGAAGAGAATCAAATTTTGGTTCTGATGGAAATTCGGTATCAACCTGATTTTGAATTGAGCCCTTCCCTTGCTCAGTCATACGCGATGCTCGCATAACCATTTCAGGCAAACGGTGATACGTCTGAGGACCAAAAATGAAGTCAACAAACGGAGCCCTGCGGAGTATTTCCGCTCCATCTGCCTGAGCAACGCATCCGGCCACACCTATCATCATCTTATTACCTTTTGCACCACGCGATAATTTAAGTGAACGCAGTCGTCCTAATTCAGAGTATATCTTTTCAGATGCTTTCTCTCGGATATGACAAGTATTTAGGATAATTAGATCTGCCAGTTCAGGCGTGCTAACATTTTGGTACCCAAGTGGCATCAACAAATCTGACATACGCGCACCATCGTACACATTCATCTGACACCCATAATTCTTAATATGAAATTTTTTTGCCAAAGAGGGTATCCCGGATCCATCCTCGTAGCACATACAAAAACGTTTTGCCGACCGATACTCCTAAACACGTATTTGAAAAGAATCAAGACGGCCCGCATTTGCCAACGACACGCCTTGCTCAACTACCGTATGACAATAATCGGCAAGTTTCTTACGAGTATTGTATTCTGAAATAGTAACGGGACGATGAAAAATAACGTCAACGGTTATTTGTCCAAGGCCCGATACTGCCCAAAAATGTGGAGCAAGTGTCATATCCCCATACCAAGCAAAATATGGCCTCAGCGCCCGACCAATAGGCATTCCATCAAGCCGTGTATAAGCAACTGACACGGGTTGTATTAACAAAGGTTTTCCGAGAGGTTCCTCTTGTGCCACGCTGAACAGCGCGCTCTTGAAGGGTAATACAAAATTACCGTCTGAACTCGTGCCTTCTGGAAACAAAATTAAGTTGTCCCCTTCCTCCATTCTTTGGATCATAGCGTCACGTTGATGACTTGTACGTTTTCGTCGTCGGTCCACAAATACCGTTCGTTGCAATTTCGCTAAAAGACCAAAGAAGGGCCAGTTAGCAACCTCACTTTTTGCAACAAACGAAGCTGGTAGTAATGATCCAATTATCGCAATGTCCGAATAGGAGGTATGATTGCACACAAACAAAATAGGCGCCCCATTTTTAATTGTTCCATGGGTTCGGATTTTAAATCCTAGAATTTTTGTGCAAAGTTGATGATAAGCAAGTGGCAATCGCACAGAGAGTGATCGACTAAATCGAAGCGCCAACAATTGCACCGGCAAAAGAGCGATTGTTAGGATAAGATAAACACCTATCCGAAAAAATGCTCTGAGTGGTGAAGCCACTCTCTACTCACCCTCTTCTTCGCCGTCACGTCGATTCATGCGTTCGTAATGTTTCAGATACTTCTCCGTGACCAAGTCGGTTTTTACTACAATACTGACGTCTGTGGTGTTGAACTGCCGGTCTACAACCGCACCATCGCCGACAAATCCCCCTAAACGCAAATAGCCTTTAATTAAGGGAGCTAACATGGCTAGCGCTTTTCTCGGATTAACGTCGTCCCGTGCCAAAATTTCCATATCTACAAAACGTTCTGGTAACGCTTTTGGACGAAGAGCAAGAGGCGCCAGGTGATAATGATAAAGATACGATAATGGAAGGGCTAATTTAGACGGATCTGTACCAGCCATACTAGCGCAACCAAACATTACCTCAATGTCATATCGGAAAATATATTGAGCAATACTTTGCCAAAGTAACTGCATGGTCGGTCGATTTCGATAAGCTTCTTCCACACAGGACCTACCAAGTTCTAATGTCTCACCAGAACCACTTATTAGGGGAGAAATATCATATTCATCCGAGGTGTAAAAACCATCATGTCGTTCCGCAACGCTGCTGCGCAAAAGACGATACGTGCCCACCACCCCGCCTGGAAGATCCGTTCTCTGAGAATCAATGACTAAAAGGTGATCACAAATCTCATCAAAACGATCAAAATCACGTTCCGACAATGACACTTCTTCCGAAGGTATTGCACACATCTCTTCGTAAAATACTCTATATCGAAGAGCTTGCGCTGCATCTACCTCCTCTTCACAGCAGGCTAGGCGCGCAACCAAATTACCTAATTCGATGGGCAAAAATTCGACACTAGGTATCTCAGAACCCTTCATTAATACTCCGAAATCCGAAATATTTTACCGTCTGGCAAATCTCGTTATGTGAAGACATCGCTCCTGCCTCACGTAAAAGATGGCTCACATTCATATTACACTATAAATAAAGTATCAGTACCAACGAGAAATAACGCTATCTAATGGTTATTTTTTCCCCGACCTCTTCCCAGTCCAATTTTCTTAGCGAGAGAGCTCCGATGTTTGGCATAATTTGGCGCAACCATCGGGTAATCCGTTGGAAGACCCCATTTTTCTTTGTATTGCTCTGGTGACATCCCATAAGCGGCCGCAAGGTGTCGTTTTAACATTTTGAGTTTTCGGCCATCTTCTAAACATATGATAAAGTCGGGTGTTATTGATCTCCGAATAGATACAACTGGCTTTGGTTTATCAGGAGGTTCTTCTCCTAACAAGCCCTGAAGTGAATCGTGGACTGTTTTAATTAACTGAGGCAGTTCTTCGATTCCAATCCTATTATTTTGAACATGCGACGCCACTATATTGGCCGTCCATGCAATAATGTTTTCGTTATCAACGGGATCTTCTGCCATAAGATGGTGCCTTTAATATAGTGAAACCAATTTTTATAAAATTAAGACTTCATATCCGCAATAGATTTTTTAGTATTGGTTAAATGCAAAACGAAACTCATAAACCGGACCACTTTTTAGACATAACTCAAGACGTCTGCCCAATAACATTTGTAAAAGTGAGACTACAAATAGAGAAGATGCGCAACGGCGAAACATTGGAAATTTTACTCCTTGGGCCCGAACCAGTTGAAAATGTTCCGCAAGCGGTGACTGAATTAGGACATTTAATCTTATCACTCGATAGGAAAATAGTGGACCAAAGTGAAAGCAAACGTGGACTATACAGGCTTTTAATAAAAAAAACCAAATTAAATGAACGGTTCTAACGGTTTATTTCTTAATGTGCGAGACATGGTAACGGCAGCAGTTCGGGTCCCGTCCTTATTCAAATAATACCCGGGTCGCCGGCCTACAGATACAAGGTCACGGCTGCGATAAAGCCCCACAGCGATATGGTTGTCCTCCGCAACCTCCAAAAATACACTGCTTGATCCCAATGCCGTAGCCTTTCGCATTGCACCATCCAAAATAAACCCGCCAACACCCTCACCCCGGAATTCAGGGGCTACCGCCAAAGATAAAATTTCACATTCATCGGCAGCTATTCGTAACATCACAAAACCGGCGATGGACCACGTACGAAGATCTCGAGCAACAAGGCCATAATTATCTGTGGTTAACAAAATGCGCTCAAACATACGCCCACTCCACCCCTCGTTAAACGATATAAGATGAATACGTGACAGTTCGCCGATATCTTGTTGGCAAACTTCGGCTAATTCAAATTTTTTCATTTGCCGGCCGCTAACATTATATTTGCGTATCGTCGTCACCAGCCAACCTGGCCTGAGGTTCCCGAAGGTACAGTGGAGACAAAGTCTTCCGCACGTCTTTTGTTTTAGAAATAATGCACTCCCCAATTGTCGCAATATCGACTGGCTTTGGTCGATTACTATCCGCGACTTGTTGTAGATTGAGAGAATGTTCTAACAAGCTTGATACTAAGCGTGACACACCATTTCCGCACAACATCGGATTATGAACCTCTATAACATCCCGCAACTCATTGTGCCCCATCACACGCGGAGGAGTTAAAACTTTTCCTTTGGAATCGTACATCTGACCAAAATATTCTTTTCGACGTGTTTCAATTACGCAAAGTAAGGGGCAAGGGGTTCCAACGTGTGGGATAACCCCGCGAACAATGGCAGCAAAAGAAGACACCCCCACTGCTGGCGCACCCGATACTAGGGAAAAACCACGTGCCGCGGATAGCCCTGTGCGCACTCCGGTATATGAGCCAGGCCCAATCGTCACAGAGATTAAATCGGCATCAAAAATTTCCACACCTAAATTTTTGCCAAGGCCTTTAATCATTGGAACAAGCTGCTCTGCGTGTCCACGCGACAACTCTTTAGAACACTCACCAATCACCTTGCCGTCTAGTACAAAAGCAGCAGAGCAAAAATCAGCGCTCGTATCGAAAGAAAGGGTTAAAGACATATTGTTTAAATTCCGCAGAGATATTTTTATAGCGTCGTGACAACTTTATGATAGATCTTATGAAAAGGACCAGATGGAATTAATTGAAATCTTAACCCCAAACTTTGATGTCGCCGTTGATATGATTTATGCCACATCAAAGAATTTTACGGGCTCCAAAGTTTATAAGCGGTCTGGGTGCTACTTGCACCCGAGAGCGGCAGAGCTTCTTGCTAAAGCCATTCGATTAGCAGCACAACAAAATTTAAGGTTCAAGATCTACGACGCCTTTAGACCAACTGAAGCGCAATTCGTTTTGTGGCAACACACCCCCGATGCAAACTTCCTGGCCGACCCTAGAAAGGGGTCCCCTCATTCTCGGGGTATTGCCGTTGATCTAACCCTCATCAATACCAAGGACGAGGTATTGGAGATGGGCACCGAATATGACGCCTTCACTCCGCTTTCACATCACGGTAGTGTTTCCATAAGTCCGGAAGCACAGCAAAACCGTTACACACTGTTAGGCATCATGACAGCGGCTGGATGGGATTTCTATAAAAATGAGTGGTGGCATTACCAGCTTTTTGATCCGAAGGCTTATGACCTATTAAGCGATGCTTCATTACCGGAGCCAATGATGTAATAGTGAACCACTATATATACGACATTTTAAAGAAAACTAATCACCTGCTGAGAAAAACAAGTAAAAAACTAACCTAAAGATTTAAAAAGGAGTACCTCAAAAATGTGCCGATAACCTACGCACGATATTAATTTAATACTGCTAGAATTTGTTTATGACTAAAAAAGTATACAGGTTTCTGTATGACACGCATTGGTACTTGCTTTTACTACCTATTGATTATGCTGGCTTTACCGAGCATCCAGAATTTTGCAATGGCCTCACATTCAGCGGTAGTTATACAATATCACAGGTTCGGCGAAAGTGCTCACCCCTCTACTAATATTCGGATCGAGCAATTTGAAGCACATTTGTCAGAGCTGAAAAAGCTCGAATATACTGTTTTACCTCTTCCAGAAATTTTCAACCGAATAGAATCTGCTCAACCGTTACCTAAGAAAACGGTAGCTATAACAATTGATGATGCATTTCTATCAGTCTACCGAGAAGCATTTCCTCGTTTGAAAAAAGCGGGCCTACCATTCACTTTGTTTATCCCAACACAACCAGTCGATCGTAATATCAACGGATACATGAATTGGAACCAAATCAGAGAGTTAAAACAAGCGGGTATTACGATCGGTAGCCAAACACACACACACCTCCACATGGCAAAATCAAGTGCTGAAGTAAATAAAAATGAACTTATATTATCTAATCAACGGTTTAAAAAAGAATTGGGATCGACCCCAGATATAATTGCGTACCCCTATGGAGAATATAGTCTCGCCGTGGGAAAAACAGCAAAAGCAGCGGGATTTAAAATAGGTTTTGGCCAACATTCGGGTGTTATCCATCCCGCCGCAAATATGATGTATCTGCCCAGATTTTCAATGAATGAAAACTACGGAAGTTTAAGCAGGTTTCGTCTAGCAATAAATGCCCTACCGCTACCGATAGTTGACCTTTCACCCTCTGATCCGCTTTTGTCAGCCAGCAACAATCCACCCGCGCTAGGATTCACCGTCCAAGGCATTGCTGCCACTAGGTTGAACAAATTAGCTTGTTACACTCCGACCGAAGGCAAAGTTAACATAGAAACACTTGGAGCCCGTGTGGAAATACGTTTTCAAAGTGCATTTTCAATTGGTAGAACTCGTATTAACTGCACGATGAGGACCCGTTCTGGCCGTTGGCGCTGGTACGGTACTCAATTTTATGTGACCGCCCAATAGGCCCTCACGTATCCGGGCTTCGTAGATCTATAAATTCTGGAAGCCATAGTTTTCCACTATCAAAAAACCCGAGCGCATTCGCACGTATTATCAACCGAATACTATTAACGTAGTCACTGCCTCTTTCGGAGTACTGTGTCAGCGTCCCGGCAAGCAAATAACCACTAATTTCTCTTTTTTTTGCTCGTAACTCTGCACGCTGCTCTCGAAATTTCTTGTAAGCAAAATGGCTGTTCAGGTTATGTACATAAGCTTTCACACCATCAATTAACTGAGCAAAGGCACGAACCTTGAAACTTTTTCCTTTGGGCCGTTTATGGGGAACCATACCGTTATTGCCTGGCCTATAGATCCTTTGCCCAAACAAGGCATTACCCTCGATGGCGAATCGCGATGTGCCCCATCCACTTTCCTCTGCTGCTTGTGCGATAGCAAGAGATGGGGGAACAATATCAACCCGAACCAATAATTCGCGTATATCTATCTTTTGCGTACCGTAACGTTCGGCAATAGAAGCTAGCCAGGTGCCGTCAGCCGGGGACAGCGCCCAACCACGTTCTGTTCTTTGTCTGAGGTCAAGAATCCTATTGCGATCTCTACGAATGAGCTCATTTGCTTTCTGTATTAAGGGCAATATGAACCTTATAAACCCCGTTTTACGCCGCACAACTTCTGGTAGTTTCTCGTCACCAGAAGATGCTCGAACAAAAAGAAGGCGCTGTTTGTTATAATGCCTTCTTGTATTCCCAAAGACGTCCCCTATCGGTTTAAGCGAGGTTAGACCAGTAAAACTTTCAGATCCCTCACTAACCGTCTCTTGGGCCTCAAGGCCGCCCAGCGTCAAGAGTATTGCATCCTTTGACGAAGCCATGGAAATATTTTCAGCTATAATCATGGATTTTCCATTAGTTATCATGCCACCGATGATTAATATGGAAACAATGCCTGACTTCACAACTTCTAACACCCAATGTCTGAACCCACCGACGGTTCCCAAAAACTTACACATAAAGTTTCCCTTTTCCGTAGCATTTAATACAGGGAACGCGACTAAATTTTATAAGATTATCATTGTCTGGTTTTAGCGTGGGAATTTTTAACATCTAACTTTAGATAGTGTTTCATCACTCAATCAACAAGGTGTTATTATATGGCTTCAAGCACTTCATTTTACAAAACCCAACAGATTCCAAATTAAAGACATCATCATGTCCGCCATCGCAACGTCGTTTCTTGTAGAGGGTTAACAAACTGCCTACCAGCCCTCGCCGACCGGTCCCACTCGTTTTTGATCTTGAAATACCACATAGCCTGTTGGTCGGGGTCGCCATTCAGCCTCAGTACGGGATCCCAGCGTAGCCCTCGGGCCTGTTTCTCAAAAATTGCTTGGTCTTGTCCGAGAAACGACCTTACGAAGGGCCAGATGACCGGTTTTATAAGTGTTAACCATGGCATCGACCACCACATAAGATGAGTGGTCAAGGTATTATTTTCGTTAATTGGCGTGCAAGCCGTCATCCCACAATAATAATTTCGACCAGCACGGATACGCTCTATTCGAACCCCCGGCAATGCGAAGGTGATATCGACTTCAGGCGAACCGCCAATGATCCGGTATAAAGTTGAATTTTTTGCTGCATCATGAGCCGTCATTTTGAAACCGAGGGATGTGGGTTCAAAATTCTTTACTTTTTCATGTCTTTTTCCAGGCCTGCGCCACCACCATGATTCGTGCACGTGGGGCGTATGTGCCGGATCTACGAGACCTACTACTGCGTGATCAATATTAACAGGAAATTCCAGTGAGTGCGCTATTCGAGGACATCTATCCCCCACATCGGGTATTACTGGATGGGGTGTGTTAGTTCCATCACCGTCGCCAAACCAAAACCAAATAACGCCTTGGGTTTCTTTTACGTGGAAAACTTTGGTCGCAATCTTCTCAAGGCTAACAGCGGTTTGGTCGACAAGAGCAGGAATACCGGTACATTGACCTTTAGCATTGAAGGTCCAACCATGATAACAGCATTCCAATTCCTCTCCAGATATTCTGCCCTCAGACAACGGGACACCGCGGTGTGGACACAAATCGCGAAGCGCAAAAACTTGTCCAACCTTCGTTCTCCCGAATACTATGGGCTCACCACAAAACTCACGACGCAGAAGTCGACCAACTGGTAGCTCGGTAGAGGTAAGTCCAAAATACCAGGTGTTTGATAGCACAATAAAATACCCTAAAATTAAGTGAGCATGTCGAGCTGGTCCTGACTAAGATTGCCAGGCACGATTGTTATCGGTATCGGGAATTTTCCTGACATCCTACCGCCAATAGAGCTGACGAGGGGGCCCGGGCCTTTTTTATCTGTTCCTGCGCCAAGCACGAGTATGGAAATACGAGGTTCCTCCTCTATCAATGCCAAGATCGTCTCCGCCGGTTTCCCCTCCCGGACATAAAGTATAGGTGTATCACCGGTCCACCCTTGAACTTGAGAGGAATACTGTTTGAGAAAATTTTCTGCTTCTTCGCGGGCCTCTTCGCGCATCTTTTTCTCCACAGACATCCAATGCTGAAATTCCGCAGGCTCTAGAATATAAAGCAAGCCGAGTGAGCCGCCGGCCCGCATTGTGCGACGAGCCGAAAAATAAATAGCATTTCTGCACTCGGTTGTGTTGTCAACAACGCACAAAAAAATACGATCTGTGCGGCCGCTTCCGCGCGATCTTTCACGATCAACGATTTTGTCGAGTTCGGGTTCTGAGGCAATATGTTTTTCACTCATAATTAAGCCTTTCTGAAAACCACCCCGGCCAACCACCCGGCTATTAAGGCTATTAATATAGCAGTTGCCCCATACCATGGCGCTTGGTCATGAGCAAAATTAAAAATTTTTGCTTCTAAACCCGCCTTCTTTACAGTGACCGGGGTAGTGTCCTGGCGAATTAGTTTTCCATTCTTAAACAAATATACTGTCGCGAGATATTCTCCTACCGGGACATTAGCCGGGAACGGAACAGAAGATCTAAATAAAACACCACGAACAAGTTTGATATCGGAAACATCGCGGCTATATAAGTTTAGACGCTTTTTATTTCTAACAAGCGCCTTACGAAAGTTAAGAATTTCTTTTGTCGACTCACTCGAATTTGAGGAAAGCTTGAGCCTCCTGAGGCCTAATTGAAGGTCGTTTAACACAACAGGTGAGGCTATTTTGTCGAGCTCCTTTGAAGCGGCCATCCAATAATACGCCGGTGCGTCATTAAATATAACGGATTTTCCGGTAACCCACATCCCAGCCACCCGTTCCTTACGACGGACAATTTCGTCACGCCGCGGGCCCACCACCTTAATAACCACGTCCCCATAGCCCTCGGTAGCACCAAATAGAAGCAGTTGGGCCCCAGTAAAACCTGTCGTGATAGCAACTTCTTTACTTGAAAGATCAGCCACTAAACGTTGGGCTTTAGCCATAGGTGTGCAGAAAAAGACCGCCATTAACATTGTGAGAGCCAACGGTTTCATCAATGCCTTGGGCCCAAACCAAGTAAGTAAATATCCTCTGGGGATGCAAATAGGGACCAAGCCACTCCTCCGCAGACACCAAGAACGATAATTCCGAGAGCAACACGAACCTCTTCGCCGCGAAGACGTGCACCCGCGCGAACACCAAACTGAGCACCAATAACACTCCCAACAACCAATAACATAGCCAGCACTATATCCACAGTCTGATTGTTAACCGACTGAAGAAATGTGACGTTGGCTGTCACGAAAACAATCTGGAATAATGAAGTGCCCACCACTACAGAGGTAGGCATACCCAGTAAGTAAATCATTGCTGGGACCATGACAAAGCCGCCACCAACGCCCATTATCGCGGCCAAAACTCCCACAAAAATACCTATGGTAAGTGGCAATAGAGCACTTATATAGAGTTTGGACCGTCTAAACCTCATTTTAAACGGAAGCCCATGCAGCCAGTTATGATAATGCAGTTTGCGTTTCGGTGCCTTGGGATTACGAGACCGAAACCATGACCGAACGCTCTCGACAACCATCAAGATGCCAATAACCCCAAGAAAAAGTACATAGGACGCGGAAATAACAAAGTCTATTTGACCTATTCCACGAAGAAAGGTGAACAACCAAACACCTAGCGAGGAACCGATCAGTCCTCCAATCAGGAGTATAAAACCCATTTTTACGTCGACATTACCCCGCTTCCAGTGCGCGAGCGCTCCAGACACGGAGGCCGCCACCACCTGGTTTGCTTCGGTGCCAACCGCTACTGCGGGTGGCACGCCAATAAAAATTAGGAGTGGTGTCATAAGAAAGCCACCTCCAACGCCAAACATACCCGAGAGGAAACCAACCATGCCGCCCAACCCTAAAAGCAAGAGTGCATCAACTGAGATTTCCGCAATTGGCAGGTAAATCTGCATGGATAACGTTAACCTTTTTTAGTTTTCTAATTGTTGGCGCAACCCTTTGAAGAGCACAACTAAGGATTAGTTTTATTCATTTATCGATGTATAAAGCCCACGATTTCATTAATTTCTCGCAAAACAGGTTCAGAAATTGCACGGGCACGCTCTGCCCCTTCAGCCAATATCTGGTCAATGTTATCAGGCTCAGCCATTAAACGCCTCATTTCATCGGAAATTGGACCAAGTTTTTCGATTGCAAGATCAGCGAGTGCCGGTTTGAAGTCTCCAAAACCCCGCCCGCCAAACTCGGCGAGAACTTCTGCCGACGTTCGCCCTTCCAACGCTGCAAAAATGCCTACGAGGTTTGCTGCCTCCGGGCGGCCTTCCAGTCCTGCAGGCTCCGAAGGTAATACATCTGAGTCTGTCTTAGCACGACGGAATTTTTTAGAAATCTCTTCAGCACTATCGGAGAAAGTAATCCGTGTTAGATTGGAAGGGTCCGATTTTGACATTTTTTTTGTACCATCTCTCAAATTCATAACGCGTGTGGCTTCCCCTAATATAAGCGGCTCAACAGGAACAAAAAATTCCACACCAAAATCGTTGTTAAATTTTTGCGCAATATCTCGGGTAAGTTCTAAGTGCTGTTTTTGATCTTCACCAACCGGTACATGGGTCGCCTTATAAGCTAGGATGTCAGCAGCCATGAGATTCGGGTACGCGTACAAACCCACTGATGCATTTTCACGTTGACTGCCCGCCTTTTCTTTAAACTGGGTCATCCGATTTAACCACCCGAGCCGCGCAACACAATTAAAAACCCATGCTAGCTGAGAGTGAGTAGCTACCTG
>CAYPNT010000084.1:0-13388 GCA_964412235.1 uncultured Rhodospirillaceae bacterium | reverse complement strand
AGCCAGATTGGCTTTTCGACCATGGTTTTCTACCAGCGTTGTTTGGTTTGCGGGTAAATCCTATCGCATCGCGGTTGGTTTGAAAAATTCAAAAGGCGTTTTGTGCGCCGAAATGGTCTTCTTGCGAATAAACACGAGGGGGGACATAAAATGTACGACAGGGTATTCTGTCAATCATGAGTACAACTACCATTCCAGAAAAACAGGTGCCCGGACCGGACGAAATTTTCCTTGATCATTTAGGATGGTTTGTACCGGACATTGATCACGCGTCGCTTCTTTTTGACAAATTAGGGTTTTTACTTACGCCCTATACGGTTCACGTTAACGAGCAGCCAGACGGCAGTCGGGTCCCCTCCGGGACCGCAAACCGTTGTGCGATGATTCAAAGGGGATATCTTGAGGTCCTGACGAGGGTACCCAATGTTGAAAGTGCTATTACCCAGCAAATGGATGCCGGACTTATCCGTTATACTGGACTGCATTTGATAGCGTTTACAGTTTCTGATACCGCGAATTTCACCAACACGCTTCGACAATCTGGCTTCAACCCAGATCCACCAGTAGCACTGCGTCGACCGATGAAGCTGGACGACGGAAGCGAAGAAAATGCAGAATTTTCTGTCGTTCGGCTTTCCTCAAGCGCAATGGCGGAAGGCCGCGTTCAAGTTTTAAGTCAGGACACGCCGGAGATCGTTTGGCAACCGTCCCTCACTTGCTTTGAAAACAGCGCGGAATTGTTGTCTGGGGTTCTCATCGTGTCGGCAGACCCTGTTGAGGCTGCCACCCGTTATCAGAATTTTACAGGGCGCCAGTACCAACGATGGAGCCCCGGGTATAGGATTGTTCTGGATCGAGGTGAATTGATATTCTGTAACCCGTTCGATGCCGCCCAACTCCTACCCGAGATTGACATCCCTAGCCTCCCTTTTATTGCGGCTGTTTCAATCCGCAGTAACGACATTGAACGGACAAGACGATTTATGGATGACGCCCATATACCGTTATGGCCCTCCAACCCGTCGACTGTCGTCGTATCCTCTCAGGCGGGTGTTGGTGCGGCATTCGTCTTCCATTCTATCGGTGTGATGCCATTTTCGTTGTAGTTATGGATGCTTGGCTTTTTGGTTATGGATCTTTGGTTTGGCGTCCCAATTTCCCATTTGTGAAGCGGCAAATTGCGACCATCGATGGATGGTCCCGGCGTTTTTGGCAGGGCTCGACGGATCACCGAGGGGTGCCTGGTGCCCCAGGTCGGGTCGTAACCTTAATAAAAGATACAGGAGCGGTTTGTTGGGGGTGTGCCTATTGTATTGAGGGTGCCGTGCGTGAAACAGTGTTCGATTACTTGAATATTCGAGAAAAAGGGGGTTATTCCCTCGAAGAAGTGGATATTACCTTTCCTGATGAAGGTGGAAAGGTTGTGAAGGGGTTAATTTATATTGCTGGTTCGGAAAATCCGGATTGGCTGGGTGATGCTTCGCTGGACGAGATTGCGCATCAGATCTGTATTAGCCGAGGCCCGTCCGGTGCGAATGACCAATACGTTAAAGAATTAGCCCGAGCGCTTGATGAACTAGGGGCCAAAGATGAACATGTTTCAGCCGTTTTAAATCGGGTTTTGGTTCTTTCTTCGACCAATCAAGCGTAGTTTAGTGGCAGCGCGGTGGTATATTTGATCTGTTCCATAGAAAAGGAGGAACTGACGTCATAAAGTTCGACTTTCTGGATTAAACGCTGATAAAACCCGTCATAAGCAGCTATATCGGGGACCACCACCCTTAGGAGGTAGTCAATATCGCCTGACATCCGATAAAATTCGACCACCTCCGGAAAGGCATTCACCACCTGGGAAAAATTTTGGTACCACGTTGCATCGTGTTTGTCCGTTCGAATAGAAACAAACACCGTGACCCCAACGTTCAGTTTTTCGGCATCCAATAAGGCTACCCGTGATCTTATAATCCCCGCTTCTTCAAGCTTTTGTATCCGCCGCCAGCAAGGCGTTGTTGATAGGCCAACGCGCTGAGCGATTTCTGCTATTGAGGGCGGTGTTTCGGTTTGCAGAATTTGAAGAATTTTTTGGTCTATCGAGTCGATCATAAATCATCCTAATAATTTTTGTTCTAATAGAAAAATTTTCTATTTTTGGTTCACATATTAAAAAATAAAAAAATTAAATTGGTATACAGTATAATAATTTGGTTTGCGTGTCGTTACTTCTAGAGTTTAGGAAAATTAGGTGGAAAATACCGAAATTTTCGATGAATTTATTGCGAGAGTCGATAATATTGTCGCGGAGGCCCCCAGCGCAGATATTCCCGCGCGGATTGCTGAGCAGCTTCCGGTCCTTTTGGAACAGAAAAGCATTTTAACAGCAGAACATAGGGCACTACCGGCTACGGGTTACGGACGAAATAATATATTTCTGTGTCCCGATGATCGTTTTTCCGTTATTGCTATGGTATGGCCACCGCACTTTATGTCGCCAATTCATAACCACAAAACTTGGTGTGCTTTCGGAGTGATGGTGGGGGGTATTAGGAATACATGTTTTAGTCATCTAGAACCATCCACAACCGAAAGTGAGGTAGTCCCAACGGAGTACAAGGACCTGTTGGCAAAAGACGTGGTCAGTCTGCCGGCGGATGGTGCAGATATACATAGTATGCACAATGTGACCGACAGTATTGCCATAACTCTCCATGTTTATGGTGGCAATGCAACCAAGATGGGAGTGAATGTGCGAGATTTGTACCGAACCCCCACACCGGTGGTGCTTGACGGCGACGGTTGAAACGCGTTAAGCCCGCGATTAGGGCGTTTATAGGCCTGTTTGTTTTTCGTATTGAATAGGGAGAAATAGAGTGCGTGCGGTCGTTCTACATGAACACGGTGATATTGAAAATCTGACGTTCCATGAAAGTTATCGAGATCCGAAATGTAATGAAGGTCAGGTTATTATACGGGTTAGGGCGACGTCTCTCAATTACCACGACGTGTTTACCACCCGCGGCATGCCGGGGATCAAAGTGCCGCTGCCAATTGTTATAGGCTTAGACATCTCGGGCGAAATAGCTGAGATTGGATCCGGGGTAGAAGGCTGGTCCGTGGGTGATAGGGTATTAATTAACCCCCTCGACCCTGTGACGCCGGAAAAGGGTTTAATGGGTGAAATGCTTGATGGTGGCACTGCTGAACTTTGTTCTGTGGATGCCACCCGTCTAATTAGGATCCCCGAAGGCTGTTCCTATGAGCAAGCCGCGGCTTTGCCAGTGGCATACGGGACAGCGCATAGAATGATGATAACCAACGGTCGCATGAAAGGCGGAGAAAAGGTTCTGATCCTCGGGGCGTCAGGTGGTGTCGGTTCTTGCTGCGTTTTGCTTGCTAAAATGATGGGGTGCGAGGTAATTGCCGCGGGTTCCAGCCCGGAAAAACTTAATGCACTAAAGGATTGGGGAGCAGACCACGTAATTGGGTACGATGACTTTGAAAAAACAATATATGGAATTTATGGTAAACCGCATCGTCGGAAGTTTGAGGGTGGGGTCGATGTAACAATTAATTTCACCGGCGGTGACACGTGGGTTCCATCCCTGAAGGCAACGCAGCGCGGAGGTAAAATTTTAACGTGCGGCGCGACGGCGGGCTTTGATCCCAAAGAAGACCTTCGTTATGTCTGGACATTTGAACTGCAGATCTTGGGTTCGAATTCATGGACTATTGAGGATTTAGAGACTTTGATGGACCTTATTGCCGCAGAAAAGCTTAAGCCGGTGATTGACACGGTATTGCCGTTAGAGCAGACGGCAGAGGGCGTGCGTCAGTTGCGCGATCGTGAAGTCATCGGGAAGATTGTCATCACGCCGTAACGGTTTAGAGCCAATGAACCCCTCCGAATCCGGTAATCTTGGAGACATATTCGCGGCACATTCGGGGTCCGCAAGGGTTGCGGTAGTAGATCTATACAACCCAAAGGACCCAAAAGAATACACTTTTCAAGAATTTAATGCTGCCTGTGACGCCGCTGCAAACGGACTTTTAGTAGCCGGCATGGAACCCGGGGACCGGATAGGGATCCTTGCACTTAATCGAGTGGAATATCTCGAGGTGTTGTTTGGTGCGATGCGGGCGGGCTGTGTACCAGTTATGATTAATATTAAGCTCACCGATGATGTCATAGAATACATCGTCAACGATGCAGCAATGAAATTAGTCTTTGCGGACGCCGACCAATTAGGGCGGGTGCCAGAGGGTGTAAGGGCGGTCAGCTTCGGTGATGGCGTAGACAAATACACAGAGTTTATTATGCCGGCCGCGAGTCCGTTCCCGTCATTTTTCCCCGGTTCTAAAGATATAGCCGAACAGCCTTACACTTCGGGTTCTACTGGCCGCCCAAAAGGAGTTTTATTAGATCATGTGGGCCAGGTCTGGATGATCAAAAAGATCGTTGAAAGTAGGGATATACGCGGCGATGATTGTTCTGTTATTTCCGCCCCACTTTATCACAAGAATGCATTGCTCGCTGTCAAATCCGCACTGTATGCTGGAGGGTGTGTTGTCCTTTTCTCTCGATTTGATGCCAAGGAATATATACGCGCGATACCTACATATAAGCTCACGATGCTGACGGGCGTGCCCACGATGTACGCCTTAATCCTCCAGGAAACAGAATTGTTGGCTGGCACGGATTTATCATCGGTTCGAAATTGCTCGATGGGTTCGGCACCAGCATCCGGCAACCTTTTGGATAATTTAGCGGCCATATTTCCAAGTGCGCGCCTTAATTTGAACTATGGCATTACCGAGGGTGGCCCAATCCTGTTCGCGTGGACGCATCCGAAAGGATTGCCCCGACCGCCTACTTCGGTTGGTTTTCCTATTGAAGGCGTCGAGATAAAGCTTGTCGGCGGTGATGACGAAAACCAGGGTGTTCTTCACGTAAAAAGCCCGGGCGTTATGCAAGGATACCATAATTTAGAAACTGAAACCGAGACAGTACTCAGCGAAGATGGTTGGCTGGACACCGGAGATATTTTGCGGCGTGATGAGATTGGCTGGTATTATTTTGTTGATCGAGCTGATGATATGTTTGTGTGTGCTGGGGAAAACATATATCCCGGGGACGTCGAGGCTATGTTGGAACGGCACCCAGAAATTATCCAGGCAGTCGTTGTTCCAGCACCAAATATTCTAAAAGCCTTTGTCCCTTATTCCTGGCTGGTCACCGTTTCAGGTTCCGATCTAGATGAAGAAACTGTGAAAAACTACGCGTTGGAAAACGGACCTGCTTATGCGCATCCTCGCCGGGTACTTTTCGTACAGGCGCTACCGCTAAGTGGTACCAATAAGATCGACCGTCGACTGTTGGAAGCGCAAGCTGCTGAGTTGGCTCAGGAAGAGGAAATATAAGAAAACGCTGGCAGCTCTCGGACTAGAGATGCAAAAACAATAGTTTGTCAGTAACGCATATATTGTGGGAGCGCAAAACTAGCTTGATGAATGTCGGTGGTGTAATATTTCATTTGTAAGTTAGCCTTTTGGAAACGAGCGCGGATTTCTTTATGTTCTGTGTCCCGGAGTGCGAGATCATTTGCGCCCCATCCCAAGGTCATAAACCCAAAGGAATACGTCGGCACTTGCGTGACATATAGCGCAGCATCTTCAAATATGCTGTCGAGGCGCTTCAGCGTGGTTCTTGCTTCTTCTTCTTGAACGAAAGAAACGCCGGTTTGACAAATGAAAATACCGTTACTCGATAGTAAAGAGTGACAATTCTTGTAGAATTCACTCGAAAAAAGTGGCTCCGAAGGTCCCACCGGATCACTAGAATCTACTATGATGAGATCAAAAACTTTTTTAGTTTTCTTAACAAATTCCAAACCATCTGAAATGACAAGATTGCATCTTGGATCATTAAAAGCGCCCGCGCTAAGAGATGGCATGTATTCCCGGCAGACGTTGATGACATTTTCATCTATTTCGACCAATGTCACACTCTTGATTTCTGGGTGCCGCAAAGCTTCTCGCAAGGCCCCGCCATCCCCTCCGCCAATGATTAAAACATCTTTTATTCCGCCATGGGTCAACACTGGCACATGGACAAGCATTTCGTGGTAGCAGGCTTCGTCGCGTACTGTCGTTTGAATGATCCCGTCTAGTGCCAAGACCCGCCCGAAGAAGGGGGTTTCGAAAATCATTACGTCCTGTAGATCGTTCTTTGAACGGTACAGAATATTTGTAATTTCTAGACGTTGTTCATAGGAACCGTGGAGTGTTTCCGCAAACCAATTCTGATGGGGATGCGTCAACCGACTACACCTCTCTTTTGCTCGTTAACGGAAAACCGAGACGGTTTTAATTTTTGTTTTAACACCGCCACGGCCTTTTCCGGATGACAATTACCGCACATGAAAACGTCAAAAGCGGCGTAGTCGAGTTCCGGCCATGTGTGGATACTTATGTGGCTCTCCGCCAGAACCGCCACACCAGATATACCGCCACCACCAAATTCGTGAAGGTGAATATGAAGAACGGTTGCGTTTGCCTCCCTCGCCGCGTCTTTGAGAACCGCAGTCATTTCCTCGGGGTCATTGATTTTTTTGCCACCCCAGAAATCGACCAGTAGATGGGCGCCTGCGTATATTTTGCCATCTTTACGGATGAGGTAGTCATTTTGTTCCCTATCACGGTCCTTTGTTATCGCGGCGTAGTCAAATTTGGAGCGTGAGGAGTTAGTGTCATCCTCGAGTGATTCCGGATCGCAGGAGAAAGTGGTTTCATCCATAAATTAGACCTCTTTGGGGGGTATCGCCTTAACACTAAAAACGCCGCCTTATCGCGTTTTTGGGGATAATTAGCAAGAGCCTGACAGATTAAAATGCGTCTGCCGTCAAACCCATTATCTCGTCCGCACCAGCCATGGCAGAAGCGGCGCTCGCGGTTGCTTGTGGAAGTATGTGGCGGGCGTAGAACCGAGCAGTGGTTAGCTTGATTTTATAAAATTGCTCGGAGTTTTCCTGCGCCGCAGCAATGTTGGCAGCCAAAGCCATTAGCCAGCCCCCCGTCAAGATACCTAGCGCATTAAGAAAAGGGGTTGCACCCGAAATCACTGCCCGAGGGTCGTCTCCATTGTAAGTAAGCATCCAATTTACCGCTTCGGTGACGGCGTCAAGACATCTGGACATTTCGTTTGCTATCACGGGGTCGATAATTCTACTGCTACTAACTTCGTCTAAAAACCTTTTGAGTTCACCGCCACCGTCCCGGAGGATTTTTCTGCCTACTAAATCCAGTGCCTGTATACCGTTAGTACCTTCGTATATCGGGGTTATACGGGCATCACGATAGTGTTGCGCTGCTCCCGTTTCTTCAATAAACCCCGCTCCTCCATGTATTTGAACACCGATCGACGCGACGTTTACCCCACTATCTGTAGCCCATGCTTTTACCACCGGTACTAAAAGGTCTACGCGAGATATAGCGTCATTTCTAATTTCGGCGTCCGGGTGTTTTCGGCTAATGTCTTGCTTGGCTGCTACATAACAACAGAGCGCTCGTGTCGCTTCGGTCAGCGCCCGCATTGTCATCAAATTACGCCGCACATCCGGGTGCCGGATAATGGCTACATCGCCAGCGGCGGGATCAGCTGCATCACGACCCTGAACGCGCTCTCGCGCATAACTGGTCGCCTGCTGATAGGCCCGTTCACCCACGCCCACACCTTCGCGTCCCACTGCGAGTCTTGCGCTGTTCATCATTGCAAACATGTATTCCATACCACGGCATTCTTCACCTACAAGGTATCCAATCGCCCCATCATTTTCTCCAAACTGCATAACGCATGTGGGGCTTCCATGAATTCCCAGTTTTTGTTCTAAAGACACCGCTCGCAGGTCATTCCTTTGGCCTAAGGTACCGTCGTCATTGACTAGGTATTTGGGTACAATAAACAGGGAAATGCCCCTTGTTCCCGGAGGAGCGTCCGGTGTTCGCGCGAGGACCATATGAACAATGTTGTCTGTCAAGTCATGTTCGCCCCAGGTTGTAAATATTTTCTGACCGGATAGGCGGTAATGGTCTCCCTTTTGCTCGGCGCGCGTCCGCAATGCCCCTACATCAGATCCTGCGTGTGGTTCCGTCAAGACCATTGTTGCCGTCCATTCTCCGGTAACGAGGTTTGGGAGCCACATCTTTTTCTGTTGTTTTGTGCCAAATTGCTCCAAGCATTCCACGGCGGCAATTGTGAGAACAGGGCAAAGCATGAACGCAAGGTTCGCGGAATCCCACATTTCAAACACAGGCGTTGCCACTAGTTGCGGTAAACCCTGACCGCCAATCTCGCGGTCAATCTGTAATGCATTCCAACCGCCATCAACATATGCCCTGTATGCTTCCTGAAAGCCAGTCGGAGTGATTACAACACCATTCTCTAGTCGGGAACCTTCTGTGTCTCCCGTCTTGTTTATAGGCGCTAAAACCTCACTCCCAAGTTTTCCCGCCTCCTCAAGAATGGCACTAACCACATCGGGTGTTGCATCTTCGAACCCTGGTAAAGTATTTATCTCGTCCAGCCCAATGAGCTCCTCTATGACAAATTGCATGTCTCGCAGTGGGGCGCTGAATTCAGACATAAATCTACTCCTACAGTACTTTACCTGGGTTCATAATGCCCTTGGGATCAAGAGCAGCTTTAATAGTTCGCATGACATCCAGTGCTACGGGGTTTTTATATTTTGCAAGGTCGTCCCGGCGGAGGCGGCCGATACCATGTTCTGCACTGATTGAGCCTCCCATCCTAATCACGCGTTGATACACTGCGTTATGAATTGTTGGTTCAAGTGTCCAAAATTCCTCGTCCGACATATCTACGGGTCGACTTAAGTTGAAGTGGATATTTCCATCTCCCACATGGCCAAAAGCACATGGTCTAATGCCGGGAACCAATATTTCCAGCTCCTCTAAAGCGTCTTCCAAGAAATCGGCCACGCTGGAGACTGGAACAGAAATATCGTGCTTGGAACTTGCACCTTCGTGTTTTTGTGCTTCGGGTATGGTTTCGCGGATCTTCCAGAAGTCTTTTGCGTGTTGCATGCTTTCTGCCATGACAGCGTCAATTACCATGCCGTTTTCGGCGCCGTTCTCTAATACGGTTTCCAACATATTTCTCAAGTTTGTTGAGGTGGCTTCACCAGCGGCAAGCTCGATTAGAATGTAGTGGTCGTGTCGGGTCGGTAATGGGTCTCGGGTCCCATCGATATGCTTTAGCGCAAATTCAATGGCTTCCCGCGTTATGTATTCGAAAGTTACGACAGCGTCGTCGGTCATTTGTCTCGCGTTCGCAAGTAACTCCACAGCAGCGTGTTGATTGTTGACAGCGACAAAAGCCGTTTGCAAATCAACCGGTTTGGGAAAAAGTTTTAGGCACGCTGCGGTAATAACGCCGAGTGTTCCTTCGGCACCTATAAACAATTGTTTAAGATCATATCCCGTGTTGTCTTTCCGGAGTCCGGTCAGGCCATTCCAAATCTTTCCATCCGGTAGGACTGCTTCGAGCCCCAAACAAAGGTCGCGCGCCGGGCCGTAACGCAGTACCCCTGTGCCCCCGGCATTTGTAGATAAATTACCCCCAATTCGTGCAGTCCCTTCGCCACCGAGGCTTAGGGGGAAGTAACGGTTGGCTGTGTCCGCGGCTGCTTGAACATCGGCAAGAATTACTCCCGCTTCCACCGTTATTGTGTAGTTCATTGCGTCGACTTCTCGGACCGTGTTCATGCGCGTCAGGGACATCAGTATTTCGCCGCCGTGTTCGTGCGGGGTAGCTCCACCGCACAGGCCCGTATTACCCCCTTGAGGAACAACCGGTGTTCCGGTTTTGTGGCAAATTGTTATCACTTTTGCTACCTCTTGGGTGTTTGCGGGCCGCACGATCAGCGGCGTTTTCCCCGTATAGTATCCACGTTCATCGGATAAGTAGGGCGCTTTATCTGTTTCGTCCGCTATGATACCTGCGTCGCCTACAACATTTTGTATACCATCCAAGACATTCTTTTTTACTTCGATTGAATTTTCGTTGCTCATTACACGACACCCAACGTTTAGCCAAAGGCTTAAAACATGTTGGGCATTTGGGCAACGGGGTCAGGATGCTATATCTGGTGCTGCTGCTCGGCGCAGTCGGTCATTTATTGCTCGACCGAGCCCGAAATCTGGAATTGGCATCACGGCGATATGATTGCTCAATTGGTCTAAAATATGGATCATGGAAAAGAGATTGGCTGCGGCTTCCTCTACGTCAGCACGTGGACTGAGATTTTGCTCCCTTCTTATGTTTTTTATTTTGTGCTGGCCAAAAGAAAGCAGACTTTCATGATCTTCCACGTCAGAAACGTCTAATCGTAGCTTTGCGCGCGGCGCGTAGTGGCTTCGCAGCATACCAGGCGCGCTCGGTTTGTCAGTTGAATGGGTGTTTATAGCAACACTGCCTATGGCTGTTTCTATTTGTTCTATCGTTGTTCCGCCTACCCGAAGAATGTTTGGTGTGGGGCCCGAGCAGTCGAGTACTGTAGATTCCAATCCTACCTTACAAGGACCATCATCAATAATGAGCCCCGCGTGATCACCTAATGAATTTAATACGTGTTCGGCGCGGGTTGCGCTGATTTTTCCCGACGGGTTTGCGCTGGGCGCCGCTATTGGCACTCCAGCGCTAATTAATATCGCTTGTGCGGTGGCTTGGGCGGGAATTCGTATGGCTATGGTTTCTAAACCCGCGGTGGCCAGAAGAGATATTCTTGAATTTGGGCTCCTCTTCATTACTAGTGTTAATGGTCCTGGCCAGAAAACATCCGCTAAGTGACGGGCAGTTTCTGTAAATTCAACAATTTCTTCAGCGAGAGGCAAGGCAGGAATGTGTATAATGAGTGGATTGAATGACGGGCGTTCCTTGGCTTGAAATATACGAGCAACCGCTTTATCCGATGTTGCGTCCGCGCCGAGTCCGTACACCGTTTCCGTAGGGAAAGTAACTAACTTTCCCTGTCGCAACTGTTCGCCGGCTTGGATTATCGAAGTTTTACAAGCTGGACGTATCATGTTCGCGCACGGGCAATAAAATCGGGGTTGATCCAGTCCGTCTTGCCATACTGTAGTTCTCTATCCTCAGCCACGAACACGGCGCCCCCTGCACCAAGGAGAATGGCATGCCCAGCCGCTGTATCCCATTCTCTGGTTGGGCCGTACCGCGGGTAGATATGCGCGGCGCCTTCTGCCACTCGACAAAATTTGAGTGAGCTTCCCAAAACCTCATAAGTCCGAATCTGGTTGTTCGTGAGGAGATTTTGTAGTTTAGTTTTATCGCCATGTGATCGACTGGATATAGCGACGCACCCTTCATGAGGAATTGTTTCAGCAGAAATCCGTTGCCAAGTATTGGAATTCGCACGTCGCTGGGATGTGGCCACGCCGTGCGCCCTATACATACAGTTCAACGCAGGCGCGCCCACGATTCCCAATATTGGCAACTGCTCCTGGATAAGAGCGACATTGACCGTAAATTCTCCATTCTTTTTTATAAACTCTTTTGTTCCATCAATTGGGTCTACCAGCCAGAAGGTGTGTTGGTTGATTAGGCTGTCTCTCGTCTCCGCAACGGTCTCTTCGCCGATAACGCTTATCCCCGGCAAGAGCTTCGTTAATTCCTTGGTAATCAATTCTTCCGCAAATTGGTCTGCATCGGTTACGGGGGACCCGTCATCTTTGTATCGAACCTCAAAATCTGTGTTGTAAATGTCGAGAATAAGCTCTGCGGCGCAGTCAACAATATCTGTAACAGCTTCCATTAAATCTTGACGTTCTGTGTTCGAAAAAGGCAAAGGATCAACCAATCTTATGATATTGTCCTATAGTTAACGCTCGGATTTACGAGAATAAAGTCGTAAATGCTAATTTGGGCTATAATTAAACGATGTGTGGCAGATACACCCTTACTACTCCGCCTGTTAAAATTCGGGAACTCACTAATGTAAAGACCGTCCTGAATACTCCGCCGCTTTTTAATGTTGCGCCTACTCAGAACGCACCTGTGCTTAAGTTTAAAGAAGGCGCACCCGAGTTGGGTATGCTTCGCTGGGGGCTAATACCTCCATGGGCAAAAGACGAGACCATTGCCTCAAAGCTCATCAACGCAAGGTTTGAAACAGCGCCCGACAAGCCCTCATTTCGGGCTGCTTATGGATCGCGGCGATGTTTAGTGCTAGCAGACGGTTTTTACGAGTGGCGGTCGGAACACGGCGTCAAACAAGCCTTTCGAATAGGGCTCCAAGAGGGTAAAGCATTCGCATTTGCGGGCTTGTGGGAGTCTTGGAAAAAACCTGCCGGAACCTGGGGCGTTGAAGAAGTGCTGGAGACATATACAATATTAACGACACAGGCAAATCAAAAGCTGACACCGATTCATCATCGTATGCCGGTTATTGTGGCACCGTCCAACTTTGATTTGTGGCTCAACGGAGAGCCAAAAGAAACTCGTATTCTTGGGCAACCCTATCCATCTGAGGAGATGATTTACTATAGGGTTTCCTCGCGAGTGAATAACGTGAAAAATAATGACGCCGAATGTGTTGCGCCTCTGAAAGCCACAGATTGAAAAATGCCTGAGTAATACCGGGAGGTTAATTTGCGTCGCTACAACGGCAATGGCAAACTCACTATTAAGCGAGTGAACGACAGGGAGGTTTATGCATGCCAAACCAGGCGAAAGTCGCGGTGCTTACAGACCCTCGAACTTTTGATTATAGGGAGGTCGACATTCCTGAAA
The DNA here is from genome assembly GCA_964412235.1 of uncultured Rhodospirillaceae bacterium. Lineage (GTDB taxonomy): Bacteria > Pseudomonadota > Alphaproteobacteria > MPNO01 > UBA830 > JAYZQT01. Next base: position 568 of record CAYPNT010000084.1, on the reverse strand, counting down.
TTGGCCCTGATGAAGGTATTCTCAGGGTCGAAGCGGCGGGCCTATGCGGCACGGATTGGGAGCAATTTCTTGGTCATTTGGATGACACGCCGTGGGCTGTTCGCCCGGTGATCCCGGGTCATGAAATACTCGGTTGGATTGATAAAGTTGGCTTGGAGGCGTCCAAGAAGTGGAACGTCAAGGAAGGCGATCGGGTCACGGTAGAAGCTTCAATACCGTGCGGGCAGTGCTTTCAGTGTCAAGTTGGGCGAGCGGTCCTGTGCAAAAATGGTATGGGTTATGGCTTGCGCGTGGGATTTAATAATCCGCCACATTTGTGGGGCGGCTATGCAACACATATGTATCTGCACCCCGGCGCAACATTGCATAAGGCGCCAGACGGTGTTTCTACAGATGTTATGAGCCTTTTTAACCCGATGTCGAATGCGGTTCGCTGGGCCGTAGAACGACCTGAGACTGGAATTGGTGACACAATAGTAATTGAAGGGCCGGGGCAGCGCGGTCTCCTCTCCGTTGTAGCAGCGCGTGAGGCGGGGGCTGGAAAAATTATTGTTACGGGCACCGAGAA
>CAYPNT010000083.1:0-13930 GCA_964412235.1 uncultured Rhodospirillaceae bacterium | reverse complement strand
TCATATAACGTTTCTGAAACGCGTTTTCATTGGCGATCGCATCACAATATTGTTCGTAACGTTGTGCAACAACGTCGTGCTGTTCGTCGGCGGTGATTTGCCATTTTCGGGCCACATTTTCGGCAGTCCCTATCATCGCCACATTTGCGTATGGGTCGTGTCCAAAATTATCTAGTACCCAATTTTCACTTTCCCCTGTTCCTCCTGCGGCGGCGGGATTCGGGTAGTAAACGTTAGGCCCATTTGAAGTACGGTCAGTGGTTACTACCAACGCCGAATTCGCCGTCTCCCCAATTTCCTGGCTTGTGTTCTGTAAGCACCGAGCAGATGTAGCACACGCTTGAGTTACTGTCGGGCCAGTTACCTTGTCAGCACCCATCATTCCCGTCATCCAGGGTGTCCCATAGAAAGATTTATGTTGAGGAATTGTTATCCCGAGCACCGCCATATCGAAGTCTTTTGGATCAATCCCACGATTATCTAACTCATTCTTGGCTACGTGGGCCGCTAGTTCCACGCTGTTTAGGTGGCTCAAGGATCCCTGCCACTTTGCAAAAGGAGTGGACCAATATCCACCATAAGGAATGTACGCGTTGGTCATTGAATTGTGTCTCCGTATTGTATTTAGACCAGCTTCGCGGGTCAGACGAAGCTGGTCAATATCGGTTTAATCACTTGGCGTGGTGCCCGGCTCGACGTAGAAATGTTTTATGACTGACAATAATTGTATCATCGGTATAGACGTCGGGGGCACTTTTACCGATGTCGTTCGTTTAAATGTTAAATCGGGAATCTTGGATTCGGTCAAGGTACCCACAGATTATGTGGACCCGGTCGCGTCTATGATCGCGGGTTTGGAGCTGTTTGAGGATGATCTTAACGTGGGTATAGAGAGTATACGTCACGCGACCACGCTTGCGACGAACGCGATCCTCGAAAGTAAAATGCCGAAAACGGCCCTCCTCACCACGAGTGGATTTCGCGATATTTTGGACATTGGGCGTATCCAACGGCCAGTGGCAGGAATTTATGACTTTAATGTTGATACGCCTGAACCTCTGGTTTCTCGAGCACTAAGGATTGAGGTCACAGAACGAATGGGGCCTCGGGGTGAGGTTGTTGTTCCGATAGATGAAGAAGCGCTGCGCGCGACTTTAAGGGGATCGCCAATGGCGGATGTCGAGAGTATAGCGGTGAGTTGCCTCTTTTCATTTATTGATCCTTCCCATGAACGGCGAATTCGTGAAATCGTTCGAGAAGAACTTCCCGATGTTTTTATATCTATCTCTTCGGATGTTTCGCCAGAGATACGTGAATTCGAGCGCACAAGCACTACCGTATTAGATGCTGCTTTAAAACCGATAATGTCGTCGTACCTGGAAACGCTGGAAAACAGAATGGCAGGACTGTTACATTTCCCTCCCAAAATAATGTTGGCATCAGGGGGGTTGTCCAGTTGCCAGTTAGCAGCGGCCGCACCAGTAAACATGGTCAATTCGGGTCCCGCCGCGGGGGTGCTTGCCTCTGCAAGCCTGGGCAGAGCGCTTGGTTTGGAAGATTTGGTGACGATTGATATGGGTGGAACCAGTCTTGATATTGGTCTCGTGGAGGCCGGCCAGCCGGTGCAGAAGTTTGAAGGCTTTATTTCGGGATATCCGATGCGTGTTCCGATGGTCGATGTCTCTGCGGTTGCCGCAGGTGGGGGGTCGCTTTCGATAGTTGATGAGGTAGGTTTTATCCAGGTTGATCGGGAATCTGCTGGCTCAGTTCCTGGGCCCGCCTGTTATGGTCGCGGTGGAACACGACCAACAATAACGGATGCGGATTTAATATTGGGTCGGCTTGGGACAAGTTTCGAAGGTAGGGGTGGCTTTCGTTTAGACCAAAAGGCGGCGGAAAGGGCGTTTGAGCGTGAGATCGCTGCACACCTTTCGACGGATGTAATTTTTGCGGCAGCGGGGGCCTTAGAAATAATCCAGGCCAGGATGGTCAAGGCAATCGCTGCTCACACTCTTGAACAGGGTTTGGATATTCGGACCCTTCCCCTCATCGTTTTTGGTGGAGCCGGTCCGACGCACGGTGTTGAGTTAGCAGATGCTTTGGGAATGACCCGCGTAGTGATTCCATACTTAGCGGGTAGTTTTTCCGCGGTTGGACTTTTACTTTCCCCGCTCCGACGCGACGTCTCCGCATCGATTATAAAGTCGGTAAAAGAAACGACGTCAAAGGACCTTAGAAAAATCATTAATAAGCTGGACGCAGAGGCACGTTTGTCTCTGATGGACAGCGGGGGGGATACGGCCAATCTTATAACGTTTTGGCATGTTCACTTGCGTTACGTTGGTCAGTCCTATGACCTGGCAGTGAACCTTGGAGAGACCTTAGCCGCCGGAATTCCCGAAGATGTCGTTTTCCGGCTGGCAGAAGAATTTGGCGTTCAGCACGAGCGACGGTATGCGCATCGTTCTGATGACGAAGACATTGAAATTGTTCAAGTGCGGGTATCAGTCCGAGGCGAAGAAGAAGTATACCCAAAACCTGATAATATAGCGACAGAAGAAAATTCTAGCGGGAGGGGAGAACGAGAAATATATTATACGGGTGTCCGAGAGATGAGGAGTGCGCGTGTGTGGTCCCGCTCGGAGTTGTCCGTTGGTTCATCTGTTGAGGGGCCTGCCGTCGTAGAAGGCGCGGGATCATCCGCGCTAGTTCCTCCCGGTTGGCTGGCGCAAGTGGATCGATATTTGAACCTTGAAATTAATTGTGGAACAAAGGGTTCTTCGAATTAGTGAAACTTATTATACAATTAGAATGAACAACGACCGAAAGAAACCATGACGAGCCCTAAATTGACCTCGAATACCATGATGCGTGACCGCGTCCAGACGCAAGTAATACGATATGCGCTTGAACTTGTCGCTGAGGATATGGCTTCTACGTTAATGCGTACGGCAAGGTCCACGATTATCAAGGAGGTGCAAGACCTGTCCTGTGCCCTGTTTGATCGGGAAGGCCGGGTAATAGTTCAATCAAAGCATGCCCCTATGTTGCTGGCTGGTTCCACTTTGACCATGTCTGAAGCCATGAAACACATGCGGCGCCAACCGCTTCAGGATGGCGATGTATTGATTGCCAACGATCCTTTTAGGGGTGGACAACACATTATGGACGTCATGATGATTGCTCCAGTTTTTAATGGGGCTGATTTGATCGGGTATGTTGGTACAGTGGCTCATCACTCTGACCTCGGTGGGGCTTCTCCTGGCGGGGTTGCTGGTGGGCTAACGGAGATCTATGCGGAAGGCCTCTGTTTTCCTTTTGTGCGCCTGTATATCAGCGGCAAGGAAAACGCTGATCTTTTTGCGTTAATCGAGAACAACATTCGGGTGCCCCATAAAACAATCGGTGATATACGGGCGCAAGCTGCGAGCTGTCTTACGGGTATACGACGTTACCTCGATGTAGTGGCCCGGTTCGGGCAAAAAACAATCGATCGCACAGCAGATATGCTGATTAGTGAAACAGAAGAAAGGCTGAAACAAGCATTAGAGAAGATGCCGGATGGCATATTCACGGGTGAAGATATTGTTGACGATGACGGGATAACAAACGATCCAATTGTTATTCGCGTTAAGATCATAAAAAATGGGCAGAACGTAACAGTTGATCTGGTTGATTGTGCTGACCAGGTTAAGGGGAACATCAACTGCCCCCTCGCGACAACGCTTGCGGCGGTTCAGTACGGCTTTATGATTGCATTAGACAAGCACGTTACACCCAACCAAGGCCTATTCAGTGTAGTCGAAATCAAGACTAGAAAAGGCTCTGTTGTCGATCCGTTAAAACCTGCCGCCACAGCTGCACGCACAAACGTCTCACTGAAAATACAGGAAGCTGTACTTATGGCTTTAGCTAAAATGTTGCCAGGCCAAATGATGGCACCGAGCCACGCACAGATTAGTCATGTCGCATTTGTTGGCACTGAACCGGACACTGGAAAAACCTTCAGTTACAATGATATTTTTGGCGGCGGTGCGGGTGCGCGTCCCTCGAAAGACGGAAGAGACGCACAGGATACGCACATGGCGCGTTTCAAAAATACGCCCACCGAAATAATTGAACACGAATATCCTGTGAGAGTATGGTCCTATGAACTTTTGCCAGACAGCGGTGGGGCTGGAAAGTACCGGGGCGCGTTAGGGGTTGCGCGCGATGTAGAGGTATTGACTGATGACGTTGTGTTTTCACGGTATGGGGACCGTCAAAAATATCCTGTTCCTGGCGCCGAGGGCGGCGGAAAAGGTATGCCTGGGCGTTTCATATTAAATCCGGGAACAAAAAACACTGTTTTAAAATCAAAGGGCGTAGACCTGCTTAAAAAGGGTGATGTTGTTAGGATAGAGACGCCGGGTGGTGGTGGCCTTGGGTCGCCTAAAGACCGTGATGACATATCGTTGTTGGCGGATCTTCAAGATGAAAAGGTAACAAAAGAACATATCCGCACTAACTTTGGTGACGAGAAGCTGCGGGATATACTAAACTTGCTTCAGCGTTCGGATGTAGCAGCCGAATAGGAGGATAATATGAAGACACTGCGCCTCGAAACAACCTCACCGTTCCAAGGTCTCGCAGAACTTGTAGCTGATGAAGAGGGCCTCTTTGCAGAGGAAGGTATTGCGATAGAGTGGGTTAAGCGAGTGAATTCTCCCCCTCAGGTTAATCCTAAAATTACGACCCCTGATGGGTTGTCCGCTTTCTCAAGTCATGGTGAGGCCTTCGAAAAGGGAGGCGCGGACATGTACAACGCGTGTGAGTGGGGCAATTACCGGAGGGTTCAAGACACTGAAGTGCAAGGACGTCAGTTAGGCAGGCGGTCGATCATGGTTTGGGCTGGGATTGTTGTAGCCCCCAGCTCAGAGGTTTTTTCGCCTCAACAGCTAGCTAACAAGATGGTGGCGGTTCCCTACTATTTTGGTACGCATTACCTTACCTATCAAATGTTGGAGGGGTTTTTGCCCCGTGACCTAATCAAGACATGCCGAGCACCAAATGGGTCGGCCGCACGTTACGAAGCTTTGATGAATGGAGAAGTTGAGGCGACCACCCTAACAGAGCCATTCTTAACGTTAGCGGAAAAAGAGGGTTGCAGAATTGTTGCGGAAAGCATGTATCACGGGACCGAGGTTGCTTCACATGATATAGATGCTGATACCTATGCGGCATTTAACCGGGCTGTGAAGAAATCCGTCCGATTGATTAATGCGGACAAAAAAAAGTTCGTCCATTACTTTATCGATCGTCACAAAGGCCAGCACCCGAGTATTGATAAGCTCACCGTTGATGATTTTCGATTATCCCGAATACAGCTGGTTGATCCTGCTCCTATACCCGAAGAAGAGCTACAGAGAACATACGAGTGGATGCGCAGTTGGAACATGATTGACGAGCTAAGTCCCGATGTTCTCGTGGACGTTCATCGACAACAGTCGGCTCACGAAGAAACCGCAGAATAATCTATTCGGGCGGCAGAATTTCTTGCGTGCAGACTTGATCAATTAAGTGAGTCCGACCAACATCCGCTAGGTGAGCTCTTTTCTGGTCTGCTGTGAGGGGTTCTCCTACACCCTGTTTCATTGCTAACACCATTGATTGGTCGCTCATACCTAGCCAGAAATCGCGCCGGACAAGCTTGTTATCTTTATCACGAGCAAAAGGGCTATCGGGATTAGCGCCCAGGTCGGGAGTATAGAAATTAACCATAATTAAAATCGCTTTTTTGCAAACAGAGCCGCAATATAATGATAATAAATCAATAACCAAGCCCTGGTGTCCGGGTGGGAAGGTATAACGACCTTTGGTGTGTTGGATTTGGGCGTATCTTCGAGAGACAAGATTACAAATACTTTGGCAATTGATTTTGTTGACATGCGGTGGAATTCAATAATCTATTGTTGTATGTGATTGTTAAATTAGTGCTATGGAAAAATTTCTTAGAAACGCGTGGTACGCTGCGGCTTGGGATCATGAAATTGGGTCGGCACCCCTCGCGCGTACGATTCTCAACGAACAGGTTGTCTTGTTTCGAGACGCTGACGGTGGCGTAATAGCGCTGGAAGATCGATGCTGCCATCGCCACGTGCCGCTATCTCACGGCAAGGTGATCGGCAATTTCCTGCAATGTGCATATCATGGGCTGACATTCGACAGAAATGGTGTGTGTGTGGAAGTCCCGGGCCAGACAAACGTGCCTCCCGATAGCACCGTTAGGTCGTGGCCAGTAATTGAGAAATATAAGTACGTATGGATTTGGATGGGCGATCCGAAATTGTCGGACGAAAGCTTGCTTCCGGACTGGTGGGTTATGGATCACCCCGACTGGGCTGTCGTAAAAGGTGACCCTCCCTTCCATATTCCTTGCCATTACGAGTTGTTCAACGACAATTTACTCGATCTGTCTCATCTTGCTTATGTTCATGTCAAAAATATCGGGACGCAGGCGGTCCCTGATTTTCCCATTGTGACTAAACGCGGCCCGAAAACAGTCAGGATGATAAGATGGATTTTGGATTCCCCACCTGCGCCGCTTTACTCACGTTTTGGAGGGTTCAAGGAAAACATTGATCGATGGCAGTATGCAGAGGCGATGGTGCCAAGCTATAATACGGTACGGGTGGGTTGTTTGCCTGCGGGCAGTGGTGCTCAGCCCGGTGATCATCCTGATAATTTTTCTGTAAAAAATGGAGGCAGGGACGGACAGGGTTTCGAATTTTACAACCTTAACGCGATCACGCCCGAAACCGAGGATTCCACTTGGTACTTCTATGCACATTCACGCAACTTCTCGCAGAAGGATCCCGAAATGGATGAAGAATTTCGCCGTGAATTACGGGGGGCCTTTCAAGACGATGTCGACATTCTTGCAGCACAACAGATGAACATCGACCGCCATTCCCATAAACCCAAGGAATGGGTTGATATTAATGTGGATGGCCCGGGAATGGCGCTTCGTAAAATGGTGGCAGAGGGGATTCGTTATGAACAGAATCGTCGGTCGTAGATATTCATTTTTCTGGCAGACCTAGCACTTTGTGCTGTTTAATCTTTGGCCTCTGGTCAGACCAAAATTCGACAATATTGATTGTTTCCGCATAATCTGGCGCACCTGAATAGTGCGCTGGAGAAGAGGGTTGGCCCACTTGGGTTGAAACATTCCAATGTCCAAGGGCAACATAGTCGGCAGCCACTGCTTCTATCTCGTCTGGCGTAATTAACCAAGATGCACTTTGCTTGTCTTTGGCTGGAGCGTTATCTACATAGTGTCCGTGTCCTGCGACGACATGATGTTTGGCCTTTCGGCTGGGCGCGCCCTTTAAGGGCGACATGTCAATATAATCTATGTGCGCCTTTCCCCAAATGTGGAGATCATATTCTGAATAGATAGCGGTGTGTTGGGTTCTATCTATCACGTGCACGTTATTTAGTTCATCAAATTTTGCCCGCTCCCAAACCGATTGGGGTGTCAATGGGTCATGGTTTCCGGGTAGCATTACAATACGAAACGGAGCGCCCGTTAACAAATTTCTTGTCCGGTCTAATACTTCGTTTTTCAATCTATTATGTTCAAAGACGTCGCCGGTCAGCAGAAGGATGTCCGTATTTGCCGAACAAGCGGTTTCAATGACAGCCGCTAGGGGACCGTTTCCGTCCCCATTCCACGCTCTCATAGTGTATCCGTCATCTATGTGGAGGTCTGAACTGTGGGCTAGTATTATATTAGGTTGATGTGTCGTCATTTTTGAAAGAAATTTTTATATAGTCTACTGATAACCATTTCCGGTTGGTCTTATTCTTCGATAATCTCGGTCTTAAGAACAGATTGTATCACGTCAAGGCTGAACCCGCGTCGTTGTAACCAACCTGCGTCGCGTCTTGCAAATTGATCGCTGTCTGGCCTGGTTCGATATGGGCCGCGATTTGCTCGTTTAAGTGCGAAAATTGCTTGGTTCTTCATGTTTTCCCGATCGTCACCGTCATTTTCATGGAGGCCGGGCATTGTCTCTTGTAACGCGCTTTGCAATTCTCCTTCGACAATGGAGAGGTCCACCATCGCCGCTCTAGAGGCCGTGTAAACCGCAGCGTTGGATGCATAACCGGACCGCAGTGCAGCCCTGAGCCGTGCAGATGCGGCTTCACGGTCACTCACTAACCCGGATGTTGTAAATTCTGAAACAATCCCCGAAACAGACTTCTGAAATTGTGCTAATTCCTCAGGGTCACTCACTTCACGCGTGAGCCGTTTCTCAAGGTGATCTTTTAATTTCTCCGTCGAAACCACATAGCGCTGGCAATACCATTGAGCGATGTTGCGTAAGCGTTTTTCAGACATTTTCTTTGGTTGACGAGGTTTTACAGAATACATGTTTGTAATAATTATTAGCCAAAAAATAAGTGATAAAATGCGTAGCCGAAAAAAGCGATGCCACAGATCAAATATATTTTTTCAAGCCAACGGTTTTTCTCTTTTCGCGTAGCGAGCGCGAACAAATCAATTTTATGTTTTTCCCGTGGAAACCACTGCATTGAACGCAACCTTTTTGCACGCAACCTTTATAACTCAAAATACCAAGAATTGGTTATTAGTAATGAAAAAATTAATTAGAGTACTGTGTCTGTCCCTGAACAAGGCGCCATATACTTTCAGGGTTCGCCGGCATTTCGACGTGAGTGACTCCATATTCTGAGAGAGCGTTTACGATGGCATTGATTACAACGGCAAGGGCGGGTGTGGTGCCGCCTTCGCCTCCGCCCCGAACACCAAGTTTGTTGGTCGGTGTGGGAACCTCCATAATTTCTGTTGCGAAGAACGGAAACGTATCGGCGCGTGGAAGGGCGTAATCCATCAACGACCCGGCAACCAATTGTCCATTTTTAGGATCATAGCGCGCGTGTTCAAGCAGGGCTTGCCCGGCTCCTTGTGCAATGCCACCGTGTGTCTGGCCATGTAAAATCATAGGGTTGATAGCGCGCCCTACATCGTCAACAGCAGCATATTTAACTATTTCTACTACACCGGTTTCTGGATCAATTTCAACTTCACAAACTTGAGCGCCGTAGGGATAACCAGGATCTTTCATCAGTTCGTCCGACGTAGCTTGGAGAGGACCCTTTAGATTGTCAGGGAGATCTTTTTGTGTCTCAGCTTCGCGTGCAGTATCGAACAAGCTAATTGATTGATCAGTGCCCGTGACAACAAAAATTCCGTCAACAAAATCAATGTCCTCCGCGGCAACTTCTAATATGTGGGCGGCGAGTGCAGTCCCTTTTTTAATGATTTCGTCCGATGCGCGGGCCATTACGATCCCTGCCATGCGCATCGAACGCGCGGAGTGAGATCCGCCGCCCGCTTTCACAATGTCTGTGTCGCCGACCAAGAGGTTTACGCTTTTGAATGGCACGCCAAGCCATTCAACTATGCATTGTGTGAAACTTGTCTCGTGACCCTGGCCGCTGGACGTCGTACCAATTACAACATCAACCCTGTCCTCGGGGTGGATATAAATCTCCGTCCGTTCGAGCGGAAATCCACTTGTTATTTCAATGTAGTTGGCAAAGCCGATACCACGCAACTTCCCCTTGTTACAAGATCTTTTCGCTCGTTTTTGATAGCTCGTCCAGTCTCCCAAAATTAGGACACGTTCCATCGCCTCTTCGAAATTCCCACTGTCATACTCCAGCCCTAGTGCTGTGCGATACGGCATTACTTCCGGGCTGATCAGGTTGCGACGCCGCAGTTCTATCGGGTCGAAACCATACCGCTGTGCGGCTATGTCTATGAGGCGTTCGATAATAAACATAGCTTCAGGGCGCCCTGCGCTTCTATAGGGGGCCGTTGGTGAGGTATTGGTTGTTACAGCCCTCCCTCGTGTCGTCGCTGTCTCGTATCGGTAAACGCTGGGCAGCAGTTCTGTTGTTTTTAGGAGAGGAACAAAAGCTACCGTGTGGGCGCCGCTATTTGTTATGACGTCTGCCCGGACCGCAATGAAATTGCCCCGAGCGTCGAGGGCGAGTTCCGCCTCCGTGTAATTATCTCGGCCATGATAATCGGAGAGGAAGGCTTCGCTCCTCTGAGCTTCCCAACGCACTGCCCTGCGCAATTTTCTTGATGCATATACAGAAACCACATATTCAGCGTGGGTCCAATTGCGGGTGCCGTAATTACCACCAACGTCGCCGGCGATCACACGAATGGAGCTGTGGTCTATTCCTAAGGCGTTTGCAATATCTTCCTTTAATCGGACCGAATTATCGCCGCCACAATATAAGAATGTGCGGTTTGTCTTTGGGTCATGGTCTGCCAGCGCAGCCCGTGGTTCCAGCGTGACCCCAGTTACCCGCTGCACGGGCGTGCGAATGGCAACGATATAGTCTGCCCTTTTGAATGCGTCTTCACAAGCGTCGGCGTCACCAAAACGCCCATCCGCGCATACATTTTTTGGAATGTGATCCCAAACCTGAGGTGAATAATCAAGCGCTGCTTCTGACGCTTCGCTGACCGATTCAAGGGTCTCCCACTTAACCTCAATAAGCTCTATAGCATCTAAGGCAGTGGTCGCACTTTCAGCTATTACCGCGGCTACAGGATCGCCAACGAAACGGGCCCGGTTGGCCGCTAAAATTGGAATGGGGGTCACAAGTTTGTCGGAGCCGTCACTGTTTTCAAATGGTAGGTCCACAAGACCCGACATTCCCGCGTAGCATGGTATTTCAAAAACAGCGTCGGCGGCCAGTGTCGCTGCAGTTAGCACGAGAAGCACGCCGGGGAGGGCTTCTGCGGCACTCGTGTTAATCGTTAGTATCTTAGTATGTGCATGGGGGGAGCGCAAAAATGCCGCGTGTGCTTGGTTTGGGACGCTTACGTCTGTGGTATAGCGGCCTTGACCCGTTAGAAAACGAAAATCCTCTTTGCGAACGATAGGCCGTCCGATGTTAGTTTGCGTATTAATGTCGTACATCAAAATGTCTCTTGCGAGGGTGTTTCAGACGACGAAATTGTCCACTACAATCCACGGAATTTGATGCCTTTCGCTGTGATTTCTGATAGCATAAACTGTATCATGATGCGGGGTTTGGGGGAACACGAGTTGGCTTGATTGGTGTCAAAACCCTACCGGCCACGAAACCAATCCTAGTTACGCAGTCCCAATGAGTTTTAGGGATGTTCAAGAATCGTAAAATACCCCAGGACAGGATGGTCAACATGTTGGTTCAATCACATTGTTTCAGTTGCGGGCTTGGGTTGTCAGAGGCAATATTCAGAAAACTAATAGGGAAATGACTATGTCCGACGCTCAATCTTTGTCCGAGACCGATAGTCATAGCCACGCCCGAGTGCGCAGAGACCTAGAACAAAGCTTATCAACGGAAGATTGGCCTATTCAACTTAAAGTGGCATTGGCATGTCGGAAATTGGCTGCAGAGGGTCACGCGTTAACGCTTGCGGGACAAGTTACCGTACGCCACGATGTTGATACATATTGGACAACTTCGATACGGGGTGGTTTTGCCAATGCGGCACAAAGCACTATTATCCGGTTTAATAATACGATGGAGACAGTCGAAGGCGATGGGATACCGAATCCCGGGGTTCAGTTCCACCTATGGATATATCGGGAACGGCCTGAAATCCGTTCCATTGTTCACACACACTCTCCTTATGCTTCGGCATTGTCGATGACCGGTAAAACCCTGGAAGTGGCACACATGGATTCGACGGTATTTTATGATGACTGTGCGTACTTAGCAGAGTGGCCGGGCGTCCCGGTTGCCGACGAGGAAGGACGGATAGTCTCTGAGGCTTTGGGAGCCAAACGGTCCATCCTCCTGTCAAACCATGGTTATTTGACCGCGGGCGAAAGTTTGGAAGAGGCAACCTACCTAGCGGTTTTATTTGAGAACGCGGCTCGCTTGCAGATGCTGGCCCAATCCGTCGGGAATATCCAACCCATTGAGATGAGTGCTGCTTTGGAGGCGCATGACTTTCTTTTGCAAAGCTCCATCGTAAATGGCACGTTTAATAGCTGGGGTTATGAGTTGCTCAGAACCAACCCTGAGATCAGGTCGTAATTCTCTTTTTGTCGGAGGCATTATGATTTTGTAGAATATTGCAAAATCCCAGTAATGGCGAAAAACAAAAACACAGTTAGCAAAATACTTCTATGTATATTTTAAAAGCTGCACATAGAATTGTATCGAGAGGTATCTATTCCCCCTTAGTCCCGCATAGTTGCAATAAGGTCAATCATCACCGGCGCATTTTGTGGGAGACGGATCATTCCTAATACGCTACGAGGGTGTTTGCCGGCATCGCCGAAGGCTGTAACAAATATTTGAGTAGCATGGTCGGCGATTTGAGATATTCCTTCAAATTCTGCCGTACAGGCGATATAACATCTGAGTTGGAGAATGCCTGTTATTCGATTTAGGTCTCCCTTTGCAGCCTCTTTTAGCCAATTGAGACCTTGCAGTGCGCAGATTGTCATTTGTCGGGCTGCCTCTTCTTGATCAATTTCTGCCCCAACTCTGCCCAAATTTTGAACGGCCCCATTCTCTTTGCCGAGTGTGCCGGCCAGATAAATCGTTCCTGATTGGGTTTTGATCGGTAAATAATCGAATGCGGGGCCTTCTTTTTGCGGAAGTTTTATTCCAACGGCACGAAGTCGTTCTTCTGGATTAGGGGATAACACCATTACGATCTCTTTTCTTGGGGTAGCGATGGCTATGATACAAAAATATATGATCTCTGCTATATCTCCCAGCACTGAGGGTCTATTTCCGGTAATAAATAATTTAAGAGTATAATCATGTTATTTGTCGATGGTTGCCAATATGCAAACTGGTCCGAAAAAATATTTCGGGAAATGAACACGGGCGGCGTCAGTGCCGTGCATGTCACAGTGACATATCACGAGGATTTTCGAGAAACAGTTGAAAATATCATAGACTGGAACCGCAGGTTTGAAAGATTCCCAGACCTTATCGCACCAGGGCGTTCGGTCGAGGATATACGCCAAGCCCAAAAAGATGGGACAACTGCAATAATCTTTGGATTTCAGAACTGTTCCCCGATTGAGGATGACATCGGGTTAGTTGAAATTTGTTACCAGTTGGGTGCGCGTTTTATGCAGCTGTCCTACAATAATCAAAGTCTTCTTGCGACAGGATGTTATGAGGATAACGATACAGGTATTACGCGCATGGGACGCCAGGTTATACGGGAAATGAACCGTGTTGGACTAGTAATCGATATGAGCCATTCCGGCGATCAATCAACCTTGGAAGCTATAGATATTTCCTCCCGACCCATAGCGATAACACATGCTAATCCGGCTTTCTGGCATCCGGCACTCCGTAATAAGTCGGACGCGGTGCTGAAAGCTTTGGCGCAATCTGGTGGAATGTTGGGATTTTCGCTTTATCCTCATCATCTTCGAGGTAAATCAGACTGCACTATCGATAGTTTTTGTGAAATGATTGCCCGGACTGTTGATCTAATGGGAATTGATAATATCGGAATTGGAAGTGATTTATGCCAAGATCAACCCGACAGCGTAGTCGAGTGGATGCGAATGGGTCGCTGGACTAAAGGGAGCGATTATGGAGAAGGTTCAGCGTCAGATGCCGGTTTTCCAGCGTTTCCTTCTTGGTTTCGGGGTAATCACGATTTTATAAATATAGCACAAGGCCTTAGGGATTACGGCTTTTTAGAAAGTGAAGTAGAGAAAATAATGGGCCATAATTGGATAGCTTTCTTCGAAACATCCTTCATTCCAAAAACTTAATGTTGCATGGGTAGAATTTTCACACTCAGAAACGTTAAAAAGTAAAAAAGATGTGCTGACGAGCGTTTAATCTATTGAATTTATTGGTTTCG
>CAYPNT010000082.1:10889-14016 GCA_964412235.1 uncultured Rhodospirillaceae bacterium | reverse complement strand
TTATCAATTGTGAAATGCGCACCAATACCTATATCGAGCCTTGAAGACCCACCATCAGTAAATATTGGAGTTGTATTTTCTAGAATGAACGAAATTAACGCTGTTAGGTGCTGCGTTAGTCTATGAATTTAAGAGGAATGTTGAAGCCTTAAACAGAATCTAAAATATTAAAATTCAAAGTCGATGGGTCCCCGGCTTTTTATTCGCCCGAGAGAGGTTGGACACTAGCTCCGATTAAAATTTGAATTTATCCTTACCTCACAATTATCAGGTCCAGAAAGAACAAAAAAATCGTGTCCAGGCCGATTGCGAACTATATCCGAAGGAATAAGACCTTTGGTTCGATAATCTTGCCATGCGTCGTCGATATTCTCGACCTTAAAATCGAATTGTAGATAGTTACCGATTAATTGAGTCTCACTGGTTTCGGTAAGTTGGACACGGGTGCGATCCGTTAATTCAACAACTGCGAAACCGGGCCGGTCAACGTCCTGTGTTCCCCCTAACGCCTCAAAAAACTTTATTGCCGCAGAAAGATTTTTCACGGGTAGACGTAAATGGGCTAAGATGGCAGCTGTTTGAGTGTTAGTTTTCATAGGCCTTTGAACCCCTATTTTAGAAATGATCTATAACACATGTAGTGACAGTTATCGCAATTACAAAGTTACCCCGAAAAATGATTGAGTGGGTAATGCAATACTAGTTTCAAACCAAACGGCCTCTTAATAATGTTTCTCCAATTTTTCATTTTTAGGAATATGCACACATAACTCACGGTCCGTTGTTCTTGTATACAGGCAATGTGTTCGTGAACACGGCGTATCAATTTATCTTCTTTAAACATCAGTTCACCATTTGAGCCATAAGGCTTCGGGACCACGCAAAGTAAAGTTCGAAATGTATTTAATTTCATGCTCTCCCACCAAATCAAGAGAGGGAACCTGAGCGCTAAGTGTCTCCAAAAGGATAATGGCCTCAATAGTTGCCAGGCGGTTACCGAGGCAAAAATGAGCACCTCGACCAAAAGAAATATGGGTATGTGAGTTTTCTCTCTGGATGTCGAATGTATCTGAACAGTTGAACTTTTCTGGGTCATGGTTAGCGGCTGCCAGAGACAGAAATATTTGAGTGCCCGCTGGTACTGTGACACCCGCTACTTCAGTATCAACTGTCGCGAGACGCCGCCAACTCGTTTGCGGACTATCGAACCTTAATACTTCTTCTACAGCTGTTGGAATTTTTGACCGATCTTCACATAAAGCGTCCCAATGATCCCGGTTTTTGAGCAAATTAATTAAGGAATTAGCGAGAAAATAGCTGACGATTTCATGACCGGCAAAGGACAGCCCGTAAAGTACAGAAGATATTTCGTCCAACGAAAGTTCATCGGGATGTTTTGATCGGGCCTCGAGCAGCTCTGTTGTTAAATCATCTTCCGGGTTTTCCTCGCGCATTTTGACATGGGCAATACAGTATTTCCAATAACCAACCATGCTTTGAGCAATGGAAATTTGTTTTGTTTCGTTGGTTTGTCCCCAGGTAAAGGCGAGCCGGTCTTTCGACCAGTCAAATAATCTTGCATCATCAGACTGGGGAAAACCACAAAGTCGATAGATGGTTTCACCTGGAAGCCGATGGCCAACAGATTGTGAGAATTCGCCAGGCGCACCCGCCGCTATCATTTCTGAGACCAGGGATCCACACCTCTCTCTTATGAGTGGTTCGAGAATTTGCATTCGCCGCCCGGAAAAACTAGCTTGTACATGTTTTCTTATACGAGAATGTGTAGGGTCTCCTCGGTTCGATAATACGGGAAGAGGATTGAATTCCTTCACCCCTAAAATTTCAGCCGCCGCATCACATATTGGCTGAACTGGCCATTGAACGTTTTCAGATGAAAAGTCTTCCGACCGACGAAGCACATCCACGATGTCCTCCATCCGCGTAAGGACGAGGTAACCTGGGTCAGAAGCGTAAAATGCTGGGCTGTTTTCCCTCAGTAATGCGAGTGTACCATATGGGTCTGTACGATAACGATCAGAAAATGGCGAAAAATCATGATTAACAGGACAACCCATTGGCTTTGGGACACTGTCTGCACTGCTTCCAAAATATTCTGAGGCTGCCATTTGGTTTCTCCCAAAACCCTCATTGTGATGAACTAATTTAATGATAGTCCGCGAATTGTTCGTTACTTACCCGCCATCAACTAGGTGTCAAAATGAAACCCAGTTTTTGGTTGTTTTTATATAAACCAATCCTTTGTTAAAGACATAGGTTATACACCAACCAATTCGCTTAAGAATTATCAAGGGTTGGTTTTGTAGAAAAGGGGCAGAGGTTTTTATTATGAAAAGTTATAGGTCTGGGGTTCTCTTTCACAATCCTGATAAAACATTCGATGGTTTTACGACAGTCGCACCTATCCGCCATACAGCATCTTATCTGATCAATATGGAAGGGCATATCGTTCATACATGGAAATTGCCAGGCCCCTTGGGTACAAAAGGGTACATAATTCCAAACGGCAATTTTTTGGGTTCTGCCGTCACTCAGGAAGGGGCGCCGATCAAAGCAGCGAAAGGCGGACATATCTTTGAACTAGACTGGGACGGCAATATCGTTTGGGAGCATATTGACCATAATCAGCATCACGACATTCGACGGCTTGAAAATGGAAATACAGTTTACCTCGCTTGGGAAGAACTCAACCAACATGATGTTGATAGAGTTTTAGGCGGCATCCCGGGCACAGAAAAAGATGGAAAGATATACGGTGACGTTATACGCGAAATAAATTTTTATGGAGATATCGTATGGGAATGGAAAACCTCAGATATCGACTTTAACGCCTTTCCACTTGCGCATGATTGTGATCGCTCCGAATGGGCACATGCGAACGCTGTGGCACCAACATTAGACGGCAATATATTGGTTAGCTTTCGTCATTTAGACACAATCATGATTATTGATCGAAAAACAAAAAAGATTATCTGGCACAAAAGGAGTCAAGAATGGGGACATCAACACGATTGTGAGATGCTTCCAAACGGCAATATTATCCTATTTGCAAATGGAATGAACAATCTGAAGCAGCCGCTCCATTCCCGTGTACTCGAAATTAACC
>CAYPNT010000082.1:0-10879 GCA_964412235.1 uncultured Rhodospirillaceae bacterium | reverse complement strand
TATTTGGCAATTTAAGGATCCCCGTCAATGGAGTTTTTTCAGCCCTATAATGGGCGGCGTGCAACGTTTGGATAACACTAACACGTTGATTTGTGAGGCGTTGAACGGACGAATTTTTGAAGTTACCAGTGATGGAGAAATTGTATGGGACTACATCGCCCCCATGTTTCATGACAACCCTATCTTTGAAGCCGAAAGTAACGCGATGTTTAGGGCTTACCGCCACCGAGCAGGCTCGCCCGAAATTTCGCGCCGTGTTTAAAAATCGCACTGGAGTTTTCTAGAATGCCATCTAACAAACCAAATTTTCTTTTTATTATGACGGATCAACATCGAGCAGATCACCTCGGCTGTTATGGCAACAATATCTTAAAAACTCCAAACATCGATAGTCTCGCCATGAACGGCGTGTCTTTCGATAACTTTTATGTCGCTAATTCAACCTGCATGCCCAATCGGGCCACCCTGGTTACTGGCCGAATGCCTTCTCTGACCGGTGTACTTTCAAACGGACAACCCCTTCCAATTGACGCTAATACATTTGTTCATTGCCTACAGCAGGATGGATACCGCACAGCACTTTTCGGCAAGAGCCATTTGCAGAATTGTTATCCCCATCCAGTTGAAGATTGGAATTATCCCGAGTTACCTGAGGGTGCCCCGCTTCCGCGTGAGTATTCTGACGCTAGCCTGAATTTTCGCGAAGGACCCTTATATGAAAACGAGATTGCGACCCACTGGTTATCAAATCCGGATCGGCATATCCCGACCCCGTATTATGGATTTGAAAATGTAAAGTTTTGCAATGCCCATGGTGACGGGGTGCATGGTCACTACACAGGTTGGGTTCGCGAGCAGAACTCTGATTTCGATACTTTAACGGGACCAGGAAATGCCTATCCTGCAAAAGACTACGTCAACCCAATCGCTTGGCGAACACGAGTACCGGAGGAACTTTATTCAACTACTTTTGTTGAGAAAATGACCAACGATTTTCTCGACAAACAAATTAATTCAGACAAACCATTTTTTATCCAATGTTCTTTCAACGATCCTCACCATCCTTTTACTCCCCCCGGTTCTTATTGGGGCCGTTATAAACCCGAAGAAATTTCTTTGCCTCCCTCCTTTGGGGCCCAACATAATGCACCTCCACCACTTCAGGCCAAACTAAAAGATGCCCACGCTAAGGGGGAACGAATTAAAGTACGCGTAGAAGCATTTGCGTGTACGGAGCGGGAAGCTCGGGAAGGCATAGCACTTACATACGACATGATCACATTTGTCGATGATGCGATTGGTCGACTATTAAAGAAGTTGGTAGATCTTGGCTTGTCGGAAAACACTATTGTCGTGTTTACGTCTGATCACGGGGATTTAATGGGTGATCATGGGCTCATGCTAAAGCATTGCTTCCATACAGAGGGTTTGATTCGGGTCCCCTTTATTTGGATGGACCCAATGGACGGGTCTTTGAAAAATAGGCGAACAGATATGTTAGGTGGGACCCTTGATATAGCCGCGACAATTTTGGGGAGAGCGGGAATTCAACCATATCATGGTATGCAAGGCTACAACCTCATTGATCATTTAATTGAAAATAATGAGCCAAATCGCCTAGGAATGGTAATTGAAGAGGATGAACTACCATTTAATGCCAATTGTGATCATTTTCTTCGCACTCGGAGTTTTATCTCAGGCCCATGGCGGATGACCTATTGGCTCGAAGACGCATTTGGTGAGTTATATAACAGAATGGAAGACCCAGAAGAATTACACAATCTGTGGAATGATGCAGGCATTACAGAAAAAAAAGCCGAACTGTTGGAGATGTGGATGTTGGAACGTATCGCCCTTGAAGACATTGCTCCTCGTGCCAAATATTGCGCGTAAAAATATCGAAAAACAGGAGAAGTCTGGTGTTCTCCTTTGCAACAACCCTGACTGGTAGAAAGCCCTTAATTTAACATGTAGTCACTTTGGGTATTGAAATAAACTATGTGTACTTCTTCAATATATAATTGATATAATAAATTAGAAATATCAAATACCCTGTTGATATTATTGTTATTATTAAATCTACAAGTAAAATTTCTAGTGCTATCAAACGTTGTTTAAGCATTTGATTTTGTTTAGTGCAGTCATTTGCGACACACGACTAAATAAATTTCATTTAAATTCTTTATATCTCATATGTTTATATTCGGATTGAGTGATCCCACGCCATCTGCGAAGATGAATCAGGTACTCATGCGGAGGTTTGTCGGAGAGATTAATTAATGTTCTTACGAAACCATTGGTACGTCGCCGCTAGCACGGAGGAGGTTGGGGAAACGCCCCTAGCCCGAACGATATTAAACGAACCGATTGTCCTTTATAGGACGAAAAACGGTACCCCGGTCGCATTCGCGGACCGATGCCCACACCGCGGACTACCGTTGTCGCTCGGTACAGTCACCGACGATCGATTACAGTGTCGTTACCACGGCTTGATATTTGCATCCGATGGACAGTGCGTTCATATCCCGGGTCAGGACCGGATACCAAAAGATGCCGCCGTACGTCAATTTCCAGTGTTTGAACGGTACGGCCTGATATGGATTTGGCCGGCCGAAGCCTCAGCTGCAGACGGGTCCGAAGCATTCACTTTTGAACCTTTAGAGCGACCCGGTTGGGAGGCCTCTCAACTTCACTTTCACAATGCATTCAATTGGAGACTTCTCGTAGAAAACCTCATGGATTTTACCCACCTTACCTTCGTCCATGACACAACTATTGGTGGTCGCGAGGTGGCCGAGGAAGCGAAAGTAAAGACCACCCGCGATGGTAACCATGTTCGAATAAACCGCCAAATGTTCGATATTCCGCCAGCACCTACCTACGAGCGCGCCCTCGGGACCAAGGCAAGGGTCGACCGTTGGCAAATTATCGACTTTCACCCCCCAAGCTACATCACCGTAAATGCCGGAGTTGCTCCTGCTGGGACTGACATGGCCAAAGGCAGGCACGAGGGAGCCCTAGAGCGTTTTAGCATGCACTCAATTACGCCGGAGACTGAGAGTTCAACTCACTACTTCTGGACCTCAGCTTTTGACCCCGCGGCGCACGATTCCGAAATGATCAAGATGCTTTCGGAACAGTTCCGTCAGGCATTTAGCGAAGATGTACAAATTTTAGAATACCAGCAGCAACGTCGCCTAGAAAATGAACTACTCATCGATACCATTAATGATGCTGGAAATTTACAAGTAAGACAGATTATCGATCGCCTAGCGGCACGAGAAAAAGAGCCATAAAATTCCCTGCAGACACCAGGTTAAAACCATCATGAGCAAACTGGATTTGACAATCGCGCTAGAGCGCTATGATCGCCACGTACCCTTCTTTTTGGGGCTTGTTCAATCACCTCCCGATCTAATCCTCCGGCCGCTTGAGGTCGGTATGGTCGCGAAACATCGCGATGGTAATAACCGGCACGAACGGTTTCTTAAAGATCGTGAGTTTGACATTGCCGAAACCTCGCTTTCATCACACATTATTGCCACCTCTCGAGGTGAACCCTTCGTTGGTGTACCCGTATTTCCGCGGCGCCTCTTCAGTCAAAACCATATTTTTGTTCGGAAGGATTCAGGTATCGTTCGACCTCAAGACCTTGTCGGACGCCGCGTTATGATCCGCTCATTCCAGGTAACGATGACAGTGCTTGCACTTGGCGACCTTAAGTTTGAGTACGGCGCACCGTGGGAGGACATCCACTGGGTGGTGGAAACTGAAGAAGTCCTGCCACTCAATAACCATAGAAGCGTACAAGTGGAGCAATTACCTCAGGGTGCAGACGTTGGACAATTTCTGCTTGACGGTGCTGCTGATGCGATGATCTACCCCCATCCACCGCCTTCCGTCCTCAAGGCACGTGACGAAATTCGCGCGCTCTTCCCCGATCGGAAAGCAGAGGCGCTCTCGTATTTCCGTAAACATAGCTACTATCCCATCATGCATCTGATTGCGATTCAACAACACCTAGTCGAAGAGAATCCGTGGCTACCGCGTACGGTGATGAATATATGGAATGATGCAAAAGCTTTATCAACGGAATTTTATGATGATCCGGGTTACTCCCAAATCGCTTTTGCGCGCAATGCATTTGAGGTACAGGAAGAGACTATGGCACGTGACATGTGGCCGTCTGGACTTGCTGCCAATCGCCTTAACTTGGAAAATTTTGTCCGTTATTCCGTCGATCAGGGCCTGATCGAAGAACCGTTGAATGTAGATTTATTGTTTGACCCATCCACCTTACATACTTGAGAAGAACTGGAATAGATGATGAAAAACCAGAAGACGTTTAAAATATCTTTAAATATTTTAATTAAATTAAAGCCATATCTTCTTTTGTCCCTGGCATTCAAGGTTTTAGCGTGGTTTTTTGAGACGGCGAGTTGGTGGCCAGCTATTAGTAACCCGGGAATTATTATAGGTGTTATTGGTTTTGGGATTGCTGTGCTGCTGGGAGCAAAATTATCTGTCGTCAACGCTCGACTATATTCTATTGAAGACGCTGTATGCCGTATCGTCGGAGCACTCCGTGTGTTTGCCGCTAAACACAATCTGGCGGACGATATAAATAATTGGGCTGAAGAACTTCAGACAACGCTTGGTGATGCCGAGAAGGCAGGTATTACTAAAATGCGAAGTGAAACAAATTCTCTGGTTAATAAACTTGTAACTGAGGGACATGACGGCCCAAACCTAGCAGGGTTTAGTAGAGATGTTTCTTATCTTTTACATAGGTCTACCGCTGAAATACCAGTTGCATATGAATATTTTTTAACAATGATTAGTGTTCTTTATACGGTCATGATAGCAATTGTGGTCCCCGGTCTCGCGGGTTTTTTAGCAATTGTTATTGTTGTTTTTGTTCTGATGGGCGCTGCCGTCCTTATAGAAGACATGGATCATCCGCTAGACAGTAGCCCAAATTCATTAATTACGGTAAATTTGGAACCGCTCAGCCACTTTATTTCTAATAACAAATAATATTGAATCACACGTGATCCGTTTATCGATGAGACGACTATCAAAGCCCTAATGCCTTCCTCTCCCATAAAACCTGCCACTAATCCCGAGCCAGCCTATCGCTGGGTCATTGTCACCGTTTCTGCGATAATCATGGCAGGCAGTCTGGGTCTGATTATGAACGGCTTGTCCATTTTCCTCGTGCCGTTGGAACAGGAATTCGGCTGGGGCCGCGGACCAGCCTCCTTTATTAACTTCGCCGGCCTCACCGGCATCGCAATTGGCGGCATCGTCATGAGCCGTATTTCCGAGTCCATTGGAATCAAGCGAACCGTCCTACTCGGGACGATTACCATGGGCCTCTCAGTGACGATCGCCAGCCGTGCGGATCAGCTGTGGGAGTTCTACGCAATCTTCTTCCTCGGAAGTTTTATTGGAGGTGGAAGCCTATTTGCGCCTCTCGTCGCGAACACCAGTAGATGGTTTAAAACGGGGCTCGGGTTGGCTATAGGAATCGTGTCTGCCGGACAGGCACTCGGCCAGGGTCTCGTCCCTTATTTTGGCGGGATCACTATCACCGCGATTGGCTGGAGGGATACATTCCTTTGGATGGGAATTTTGATCCTTGTAACGTTACCGGTTTTGGGACTTTTAATCCGACCGCCGGAACCTATAACTGAAGCGTTGACGGGGACGCGCACCGATCGATGTATGCCGCACACACCGAATTATCCGATCTCAACCAAAACCATAATCATCTGGATGAGCATCGCGGTTATACTCTGCTGCACTACCATGTCAGTCCCGCTGATCCACCTTGTACCCTATGCACAAAGCTGCAACATTCCGCTGTCCGATGCCGGTGGTATCGTTCTGGTTATGCTGATTGCAGGGATCTGCGGGAGGGTCGCCTTTGGAAAACTCGCTGACGTCATTGGAGCGATCCGAGCTTATTGGGTTGCATCGGCCTGGCAGACTGTATTGGTGGTGCTGTTTTTACAGTTCCAGTCACTCGAGAGTTTGATCGTATTTGCAGCAATATATGGATTTGGGTATGGCGGGGTGATGACCACAATTCTCGTCAGCATGCAGGTCCTAATCCCGGTTAGCCGACGGGCATCCGCAACGGGAATTGTCACTAGTTTTGCCTTTTTCGGGCATGCGATTGGTGGTTATCAAGGGGGCTTATTCTACGATCTCATCGGTAATTATGGTTGGGCCTTCGCGAACGCCGCCATCGCTGGAACTATTAATCTGCTCGTCGTCGGCGCGTTATACATCACCATCACGCGCTCTCCCAACAAGCCGATTGGGCCAGCAACGGCCTAATTCATATGACGACCTTGAATTCGTCCAGAAATAAATCAAAAACTGTGGGAAGTGGAGTAACGTTTCCCCCGTTCCGTCCGTCATGTAGGGGTTGCTGCGCAACGGCTTCGATGACCTGGATGTCAATGGAGATTGATAAAGCTCCAATTCCACCATTTCGGGCTGACAGAATAATGGCGACGCTTAAATAACTCCTGGCCGAACAGTTTGTGCCCGAGATGAACTGGACGTGCTCCCTGGCTAATCATAAACTTAATTAAATAAATTGGGAGAACCAAAGTGGCTGATAAAGTACGAATTGCCCATCTTGCCGGACCAACCGCGACAATTCAAAATACACCTCCACTCGTAACTTCTAACAAGGCTCGGGTTAAGCATGGTTTGCCGATTTTGAAGGATGCAAATGGAAAGGCGCTTCGCTTCGATGCATTGCGTGGACAACGTTTGGCCGCGCCCGCAACAATTTATGTCGAGCAATTCTCTGCCCACCCATTGGAAACCGATGCTTCGGAACTCTACGGCCCTCCAGACGGTTTTATAGGTGCGGATGGTATCTTTCACACAGAGAAGCAGAACGCGGACGACATGCCGGTCTATGAAATAGAATTACACCCTGAAGATGGTCTCTACCCCCTACCCTATATGGCCCGCCAGGTGAACGGAGAACCCTGGGATGAAGAATGCACGTTTCCCGGAGCGCCGGAGGAAGGTGCCCGTCAAGGATTCTTTCCGGATGGATCTCGCAGTTTTGAAGAGATAGACCGCTTATCGGTGAACGATGCCGGTCTTGCCAGCATGATCTCATCGATGGCTGACGTAGATTTTTACCGCGGTGTTCCCCCCAGCGGTTTCAAGAAAGGTTTGGCTGCCCATTTACGCCAGGACGTTGGGGAGGGAGATATTCCACCCGAACATCGTGGAGAAGATTTCTATCCCTATAAACCCTACCACCTAACTTCAGCACCCACCCGACCAATGTTGGCCAAAGCAACCAATGACATGCAGGCACTGGCTTCTGACGATAACTATGACGGAATGATTTGGACGCAGGGCAGCCCAGATGTTGAGGATAGTGCCTATTGGTTCAATCTATTAATCGATACTATCAAGCCAATATGTGGCAATGCCGCCCAACGCCCACAAGGTCAGATTAGCAATGATGGTCCCGCGAATATTGTCGATTCCGTCCGTTACATTTCCTCCCGGGTCTGGGCTGATGGAGATGGTAGGGATCGATGCGGTTCGGTAGTCATTCAGGAACAACAAATCTTTGCCTCTCGCGAGGTTGCCAAGGTTGATGCACGACCGGGCGGATATGTCGCTACCGGTGGACACGGTGGAATCATTGGGCAAATTCACTATACGGGCCGTCCCCTGCTAACTTATCTTCCGGTCTATCGCCACACCTACAATTCAGACGTAAACCTCACGCGCCTCCCCACTGAAACGGAGGCGGTGCAAATGGGCGCCGATGGCATCAAGCGAATTGGTGTTTTGGTCAAAGGAACCGACGGCAAGCTGAGCAACGATGCAATTCCGGTGGTCTCAATTATTAAGGATGGTGGCTATTCGGGCTTAGAGATCGGTGATGACCCCGGAATCGAGGAGGATTTGATCGCCTCAATAGATCAGAAATTAAAACTCGGCCGACTTTCAGGTTTTATAATTGAGGGATTAGTACCTTACGGTCATAGTACCTCTGAAGCGCGAAATCGCCTACTGACCAAGGCTGTGATGTGCGGTATCCCCGTTACCCGCGTCGGGCGTGGCGCGACACAAGGATTTGCTGACCCTGGCGAATTTCAAATCTCCGGCGCCAACCTAACAGGGACTAAGGCGCGCTTACTGTTAATGGCTTGCCTTCTGAAATTTGGTAGTCTACCTGCCGCGACCGATCCCGATAATCCGACGCAGGCGGAACAGGCGGCTATACGCGCAGCGATTGAACCCTATCAGGAGGTATTTGACACCCACTAAGAAGCGGGCAAAAAGTTGCCGGTTTTGATTGTCATTGTTTGATTGCCTTAATCAGTAACGCCTTGATTTCCCGCTCACTTGTTTGAGCAACAAGACGGCCAATTTCCTTACCGCCCTTGACCAAAACCATTGTCGAGCGGCGCGGTATTCTGCGGCTAGTTGTAACCTCTGCATTTTTATAAGTATCCCAATCAATCAAAATGAAAGTGATAGTTTTGTTAAATTGTGGGTAGCCCGCACGGAGCTTTTTCAGCACGCGATCTTGGCGCGCGCAAGTCCCTCACCAGGTAGACTTATAAAAAAGAAGCGTGCTCTCACCATTCGCGATAGCCGTATTCACAATACCTGGTTTGTAGGCAACCCAGTCAGTCCCGGCCAGCGCCGTTACCGGACCCGAGAAAATAAGCCATGCGAACGCCAAAAAACCTGTCAAGTAACTCTTCATATGGTTTTCTCCTTTCATGTCTTGAGACTACAACGGCACGGACGGATCCTGAAGCCAAATTGGAAAAACCTCAAAGCTATGTAGAACCCTCCCTATGTCAAGCAACCCCATTCAATACTCAACCAGCACCCCGCGATCGTCCAATTAGAAGATGACTTATTTTACCTGCCATCCAGATGCCCTTTTTTCGGCTCACTGACGCCATAAACATCCAGTAACTCCAGCTCATCCTGCAATTAGATAACCAAGAAGCGTGGGGCTAACGATGAATATCTGTACCAGAAAGAGATGCCTACCTTATTTGATACATGCCCTTTTGGTTGCGGCAATACCAAGTGTTGCTGCTGCCATACCGAAAATGGATGTAGCAAGAGGGAGCTTGATAGCGGAGAGTGCAAACGGTTTTGCTCTTCATCTTCCTTTGGTTTCAACTGATATCACCATCAAGGTAACCGGTCCAATAGGGCGAACCATTGTCCGCCAGACGTTTCAAAATGACAGTGATCAGTGGATAGAGGCCCTGTATCTCTTTCCTTTACCTGAGAATGCAGCGGTTGATCGCATTCAGCTAACTATTGGAGACCGATTTATCGAAGGTGAAATAAAAGAAAAAAAAGAAGCCTCAGAGATATACGCAAAAGCCAAAACAGACGGATACAAAGCAGCTATTGTCGAACAGGATCGACCGAATTTATTCCACACTTCTGTGGCAAACATTCCCCCTCGAGGTCAAATAGGCGTTGTAATCGAATATCAGCAAAGCCTGAGCTGGCGGGATAGATCTTTCGGGCTTCGGTTCCCGCTAGCAATAACGCCGCGTTTTCTGCCCGCTACGCAGGAAATATCCCAGCTCATAGCCTTAAAAAGCGGATGGGAAATGCTGCCCGGCGAACGACCCCAAATATTGGATATAGATGAAGGTCAAGTTGCAAAAACAAAAATTAGGATGTCCTTATCCCCGGGATTTGAAATCGGGAAGTTGGAAAGCCCCTCCCACCCAATCCAGGTCATCTCCCGCTCTGAGGAAGAAGTGGAACTTTTGGTAGGGGATGGCTCAGGAAAGCTAAAACCCAGAGACTTCATTTTGAATTGGTCACCGATCTCGTTAAAGGTGCCAGAAGCGGCTTTTTTTAGCGAAAGGCACAAATACGAAAACTTTGGGTTGGTTATGATTACCCCACCCGAAACTCAAGCCGAGAGTTATGTCTCCCGTGAAGTCATTTTTGTAATTGACACATCGGGCTCCATGGATGGAATTTCGATCGAAAACGCTAAAGAGGCGTTGATTGCCGGTATCAATGGCCTGAGGCGGGGCGATAGTTTTAACGTAATCAATTTTGATGACACGGCCACCGAGCTATTTCGTACCCCCGTTTCGATAAGTAAGCGAAGCCGAACCGCCGCCAAACGATATATCAGATCTCTCAATGCAGATGGTGGAACCAACATACAATCTGCTCTGTCCCTCGCTCTTCTAAAAAACAAACCCCTCTCACATAGAGTTCGCCAAATTATATTCATCACTGATGGCGCGGTAGGCAATGAAACGGCTCTGTTTTATTTTATAAATAAGAATTTAGGTCACTCACGTCTTTTTACCGTTGGCATCGGTGACGCGCCAAACCGTTTTTTCATGAAGGAAGCGGCGGAAGTTGGGAGGGGAACCTACTCCTTCGTAGATCCGGGCGTCGATACAAAGATTACCATCGCAAACCTATTTGAAAAAATCAGCAGACCTATACTGACTAATGTCCAAATAAATGGGGAAGGCGTATCTGATATAACTCCACAAAAAATCCCTGATTTATACTTTGATGAACCGCTGGTGTTTTCAGTTAAGCTGCGAAAACCTGCGGCTGAGTTTCTGATTACTGGGCGCTTGGGACGCTCAGAATGGTAAAAAACAGTCAAGGTTACCTCGACGGACGTTTTGGCAGGTGTGGCTACTGATTGGGCAAAGCGATCCATAGACGGGTGGCGTAGCAAACACCTACACGGTGCGACACCCGAACTGGTAAAGAAACACATAACTGCGCTCGGCTTAGAATTTAACCTGGTTACCCGATATACCAGCCTGGTCAGCGTAGATAAAACGCCGTCACGGCCCGACAA
>CAYPNT010000081.1:2859-14331 GCA_964412235.1 uncultured Rhodospirillaceae bacterium | reverse complement strand
GGAATTTTTCCATTAGGATTAATCGCGGTGAATTCAGGCGTAAATTGGTCATCCTTCATAATATTGATGGCGTGCGTCCGGTAATCTACACCGAGTTCCTCGAGCATTATAAAGAGCTTTCGCCCGTTGGACGTGTGCCAGTTATATAGATCAATCATACTGTTCCCCTTAGTCTGTTTTAGTGTCTGTTTCTGACCAGCTAATCATCAAAGGCCTTCGACCCGTCCGGCAAGGGTACTTCATAGACATTTAGGATCATCGCAAGTAACGTATAATAACCTGACATGGCCACGAGATCCGTCAGCACCTCTTGGCCGAGCAATTCCTGTATTGCTTGATATTGAGTGTCACCAACGGCATGTTTCTCATGAAGCGCCTTGCAAAAAGAATAAACGGCGTGATCTTTGGGATCGTCCAAGTCTGGGGTTTCTCCGACGCGAATCGCCTCTATCGCGGCTGCTGGAATACCCGCATTCAACGCGAGCTCGTGGTGCGCGAACCATTCAAATTCAGCACCCCAAAATCGCGCCGCTACAAGGACCGCCAGCTCCCTTAATCGGTCTGGCAAACGACATTCAAAACGTATGTAGGAGCCAAGTTTTTGAACATGGTCCGCCATCTTCGGACTATGAAGAAGCACTGGAAATGGACCACGAACATGGCCACGCGGGCCGTTGGCAATCGCGTCATAAGCAGCCTGTTGTTCGGCTGTCATAGTGTCCGGGGTGACAGGTTGATGGCGTGACATAAAGAACTCCTGTTGTTGAAGAAAATTTTCAATATTGCGGAATTATAAAGGTTACCAAACGCGGCCTCCATAGTCCGCAATATGCTGTCTACTGGGTAAGTCCATGCCACGACCCACGGCGGGTCTGTTCCGCACCGCTTCGTACCATCGCAGCAAATTTGGGGTATGGCTTAGTTCTAAATCGAACCACCGGTGGAGGGCGATCCACGGAAAGGTTGCAATATCGGCAATCGTATATTCGCCGCCGGACAAATATTCTGACACCTCCAGACGACGATCGATGACACGACTTAAACGTGTCATTTCACCAAGATAGCGCGATCTGCAATAGGCCAAATCATTTTCGGAGGCATCAGATTGGTACTGATGAAGAAAGTGAAAGGCCTGACCAAAAGTCGGCCCAACCGCTCCCATTTGCCAATGCGTCCACTGGATCGTAGTCCAGTAGCCGTGATGATCCTTGGGCAGAAAACATCCCACTTTCTCGGCCAAATATATGAGTATTGCACCTGACTCAAATAACGTCAGGGGAGCGCCATTTGGACCGTCACGGTCTACAATAGCGGGTATCCTTCCATTAGGGTTTATCGCGCGAAAGGCTGGTTGGTCCTGCTCCTTCGCTGTAATGTCGATGATGTGAAGCTCATACTTCAGTCCACATTCTTCCAGTAGGATAGACACTTTTCGCCCGTTAGAGGTCCGATACGAATAGAAGTCGATCATTAGAAAGTGATCTGGTGTTTTTATTGGGCAGCAGTACCCTGATTAACCTGGGTTTTACCGTACATTATTTCCCACGATTTATCTGAAAAACTGTTGTCCTTGCGACCCCGATCTGTAAGCGTCTCGAGTGCCGTTTTAACTTGTGGTCGTTCCCACATTTTATCGCGCCAACGTATAAGGTTTGGATAATTTTCCCCGTCTATACCCTGTTTCTCAGGGTTCCTCAGCCACGGCATTATTGCCATATCGGCGATAGTATATTCGCCGGCGGCAATCCATTCTCGTCTCTCCAGGTGCCGTTCAATCACACCATAGATCCGATTTCCTTCGTTGGTATAGCGATCCATTCCATACTGCAATCGCTCCGTTGGCTCACGCAGCGGCGCGTAGGCGTTGAAGTGATGACATTGCCCCAACATGGGTCCGACTGAACCCATTTGAAACATCAGCCACTGCATAACATCGTAATATTTGCGCTCGTCTTTAGGTAAAAATTTATCAAACTTATTGGAAAGGTAGATTAGGCAAGCAGCGGATTCGAAGACAGCAATCGGCTCCCCATCCGGACCCTCTTGGTCCACAATTGCGGGCATTTTGTTGTTGGGACTTATTTTTAGGAAATCGGGCTTAAACTGATCCCCCTCCTGTATGTTGATAGGAATAATATTATGCTCAATTTGGGCTTCGTGCAGCAAGATATGGACCTTGTGTCCGTTAGGCGTCGGCCAGGTATAGACATCAATCATTTTAAAGCGTCCCCTTTTTCAAAGAGTGTTTTGTTAAAACCAACTACTGACTGTTTAATGGTTAATATAGTGCTAATTAATTAATCTAATAAGTTGATACAACGAACTGGTTCAACACCTAGCCCTGTAATTTCTTCCGCAGAAGTTCGTTAACAGCATGAGGGTTGGCCTTTCCCTGCGTCGCCTTCATCACTTGGCCTACAAACCACCCAAGCACCTTCTCGTTTCCCGCTCGATATTGTTCAACCTGTGCAACCCCATTAGCGAGTGCTTCATCAACGGCTCGCTCGATAAGGCCCATATCAGAAACCTGCTTAAGCCCACGTTTCTCTACAATCTCTTCAGGGTCCTCGCCCGTCTCGAACATAATATCGAAGACGTCCTTAGCAAGTCGGTTTGATACGGTTCCGTCTGAAATTAAACCAATTAACGCCCCTAGCTGTTCAGAACCAACGGGTGATTTCCCTAACTCAAGACCGCTTCGGTTCAAGGCACCAAACAGTTCGCCCGTCACCCAATTTGCGGCAATTTGTGGTTCCCTACCTAACGCGACCTCCTCAAAATATTCAGCTGTTTCTCTCTCGGCGACCAGGACGGCTGCGTCCACGCCGTTTAGTCCGTATTGCTCTATGAACCGGTGTTTCTTTTCGTCAGGCAATTCGGGTAGAGTATTTTTGATTTCTTCCACCCAACCCTCTTCAAGCTCAAGCGGCAACAGGTCGGGGTCTGGAAAATAACGATAGTCATGCGCCTCTTCCTTTGTGCGCATGGACCGCGTCTGGCCTTTATCGGGGTCAAATAACCGTGTTTCTTGGATCACCTCTCCGCCCTCTTCTAGGACCTCAACTTGCCGGCTTGCCTCAAAATCGATAGCTTCACGCACAAACCGGATGGAATTTACATTTTTGATTTCACAACGAGTGCCAAGATCATTGCCCGGCTTACGGACGGAAACATTTACGTCAGCCCGCAAAGAACCTTCCTGCATATTACCATCACACGTGCCTAGATAACGAAGAATAGACCGTATCTTCGTTAAATATGCGCCGGCTTCTTCTGACGAACGCAGGTCCGGCTCAGACACGATTTCCATTAAAGCCACACCCGATCGGTTTAAATCGATGAGTGTCTTCCGTGGGTTGCGGTCGTGTATTGATTTACCCGCATCCTGTTCGAGATGTAGTCGCGTGATACCTATAACGCTGGACCCGCCTTCTGTGTCGATCACGACCTCTCCCGCACCCACAATAGGGTCAAGGTATTGTGAAATTTGGTACCCTTGTGGGAGATCCGGATAGAAGTAGTTCTTTCGGTCAAATATGGACTTCAAATTAATTTTAGCGTTTAACCCTAAACCCGTGCGAACGGCCTGTTCCACGGCCCGTCTATTTATTACGGGGAGCATTCCAGGCATCGCGGCATCCACCAACGAAACCTGAGTATTTGGCTCGGCACCGAATTCTGTAGAGGCCCCAGAAAACAACTTAGCGTCAGAGGTCACCTGCGCATGGACCTCCATTCCAATCACAATTTCCCAATCCCCTGTGACGCCCTTAATCAAACCCAAGTCTTTATCCTCTCATCAGCCAAGCAACAAAAAGGGTAAGAAACGTGTAGGAGCTTGTGCGAAAGATATAGAGACGACCCATCCGTATCCAATAGGATCGAGTTTCTTTCTTTCTGTTTTCTGCTGATTCCTGTCCGTCGCGTATAATTTCGAATTTTTCCCAAGTAAGTCGAAAAATTTCGTACATAGGCCAAGCTTGGACTGCCGCACACGCCGCAAAAGCCGCTATGACCCCTAGGTTGGTTATTGTAAAAAGTTTCCACCCAATCAAACCTAAGCTGATATGGATTAGCAAGTACCAAATGGTCTGCATGTTCTACTACCACTGTCACTAAGCACTCGGTAGCCCGTCGAATGCCGCGGCATCTTCCAGCACCTGCGCTGCGCGGAACAGAGTCACTTCATCAAAAGCCCGACCTATGAGGTGAAGCCCCAATGGCAAGCCATTATCAGACAGGCCCGCGGGCACTGATATTGCGGGCAGACCTGCCAACGAGGCGGGCACAGTCAATACGTCGTTCAAATACATGGCTATCGGGTCTTCTGAGTTTTTGCCCGCCGCGAAGGCTGGTCCAGGCGTAGTTGGTGTTAAAATGACATCACATTTCTCATAAGCGTGTGCAAAATCGCGCGCTATGAGGGCGCGCACCTTTTGGGCTTTGAGGTAATAGGCATCATAGTATCCTGACGACAAAGCGTAGGTACCAATAAGTATGCGACGAAGCACTTCCTGCCCAAAGCCACTGCCTCGCGTCTTTTCGTACAACTGGGTTACGTCCTCGCCATCTTCACGCCGACCATAACGTACACCATCATACCGGGCCAAATTAGACGAGGCCTCGGCAGGCGCAATGATATAATAGGCCGGGAGAGCATACTTGGTGTGTGGTAGGTCAACTGGAACTACTTCCGCTCCTGCGGTCTTAAGCCATTCCCTGCCCCGCTCCCATAGACCGCGAACGTCCTTATTCATCCCCTCTATGGCATATTCTTCTGGTATTCCCACGCGCAGCCCTTTGACCCCTTGACGCAAGGTACCCAAAAAATCCGGGACTTCAATTTCCGCTGAGGTTGAATCCTTTTCGTCGAAGCCCGCCATCGCGAAAAGCAATATTGCGGCGTCCCCAACTGTTCGGGCCATCGGACCTGCTTGGTCTAGTGACGACGCGAAGGCGACAACCCCCCACCGGGAACAACGACCATAGGTAGGCTTCATGCCAACTATACCGCAAAACGCAGCTGGCTGCCTTATCGACCCCCCCGTGTCCGTTCCAATTGCGCCAAGACACATGCGACCTGCGACAGCGCTCGCTGAACCTCCTGAAGAACCACCCGGCACAAGGAAACCACCGTCGGTATCACGTTTCCAGGGATTTTGAACGGGACCGAAAAAGCTCGTCTCATTAGATGACCCCATCGCGAATTCATCAAGATTTGTCTTTCCCAACATCACGCCGCCAGCGTTGCGAAGGTTTTGGCTGACGGTACTTTCATAAGGTGGAATAAAATCCTCAAGAATTCGAGAGCCAGCAGTCGTAAGAACCCCTTCAGTGCAAAACAAATCCTTAACTGCAAGAGGTATTCCATCTAATGGACCGAGGGTATTGTTAGTGCAGCGACGCTCATCGGACGCCACAGCGTCCTCTATTGCTCGGTCCGCTGTTTGGGTGATAAAAGCATTCAAATTTTGAGATGTCTCGATAGTCGAAATGTGAGCCTCGGCCAATTCTCGTGCGGAAAAAGTTCCCTTTTGGAGGGCCTCTTGTGCTTCTATGATCGTTAGTTGGCAAAGCTCCGACATTATTCCACAACCTTTGGCACGGAGAACATCCCATCTTGCGATTCTGGCGCGTTTGAAATTACTTTGTCAGGTATATCGCCATCGATAACTTTGTCCTCACGCCACCGAAGTTTCGTATCGTTAACCGACGCCATCGGTTCTATATCGCTGGTATCGACCTCATTTAGTTGTTCAATCCAATCAAGGATATTGGACAGCTCTACTGCTAACGTTTCGAGCTCCGTATCGGGCACCTTAACGCGCGCTAGATTAGCGACCCGTCTGACCGTCTCTATATCAACCGGCATATTGCAGGGATCTCCTAAAAGCGCGCGGAAACTATCACTGGAGAACCAACACAGCAAGAACACTTCCCGTGAGGGCCAGTCTTCGCTATTAACTTAGTGGTGGTCATTAACAGTATCAAAGATCTGTCAGCGCATCTTGTGGACGGGAAGGCCTTAATCGGCCTGGATCTCGGAACCAAAACAATCGGCGTCGCTATATCCGATGACGGTCGCTTGGTAGCGTCCCCGCTCGAAGTCATTCTTCGAAAAAAGTTCTCGATTGACGCAGCAATCCTCAATGGCCTTGTTACCGAATATGATGTCAGCGGAATAATTCTTGGGCTCCCTCTTAATATGAATGGAACCGAAGGACCGCGTTGTCAGTCAACGCGGCAATTCGCGATCAATCTTGATGAGAAAACTAATATTCCTATCACCTTTTGGGATGAGCGTTTGTCAACACACGCCGTCGAAAAACACCTCATAATCCACGATGTTAGCCGCCGTCGACGAAAAAAGGTCGTGGACAAGTTGGCGGCGCAATTTATTTTGCAAGG
Organism: uncultured Rhodospirillaceae bacterium; assembly: GCA_964412235.1. Lineage (GTDB taxonomy): Bacteria > Pseudomonadota > Alphaproteobacteria > MPNO01 > UBA830 > JAYZQT01. The sequence goes on along the minus strand of CAYPNT010000081.1, from coordinate 7,923 downwards.
AGCACTGGACTTTCTGCAAAACGAACAATCGTAGTGAAACGTGCTTACCGTATTTTCAACGATTGCTCCGATATTTTTAATTATCGTCGTCGGTTTTTCTTTACGTCAGTTTAAGGTGTTCGGTGTGGGCGCCTGGCCACCAATTGAGCGCCTAACATATTACATATTTTTCCCTTCGTTACTTTTTGTCAGCCTCGCAACAGCGGACATAAACGATCTCCCTGTTAGCAGGATGGCGGTAGGGGTCGTGGGCACTCCAACAGTTATTTTGTTAATCCTATTATCTTGCAGAGCTTGGCTGGGTATCGATGGGCCCGCGTTTACGTCGGTTGCACAGGGGGCAACACGTTTTAACACATACATTGGCATTCCACTCGTAATCACCTTTTTTGGCGAAAAATATATCACACTTTGCGCGCTTTTTATTGGTTTCATGGTCCCCTTTATTAACATTGTTTCAGTTTGGCTGCTGACACGATACGGGAAGCCCAGCGCAGTAAAAGGACATCCGTTCGGTGATATTATTAAAAACCCACTGATTATCTCCTGTCTCGCGGGACTAGCCGTAAACATATCGGGATTTGGGCTCACCCCGCCCATCGAAAAGCTTTTCCAAATACTGGGTTATGCGGCTCCACCAGTTGGACTTCTATGCGCGGGCGCGGGACTAGACGTAGTCGCTATGCGGGCGGGTCGTTTGTGGATTAGTGTGTCTGCTGGCATTAAACTGGTTGCTATGCCGGGTGTTGCATTATGTCTAGCGCAGATAGTTGGGCTGGATGAAGCCTCTGCCAAAGTACTTGTCCTATTCCACGCCCTGCCTACAGCACCCTCCGCCTATATCCTTGCTCGCCAACTCGGAGGCGACGCTCGGCTCATGACAGGTATTCTTACAACACAGACGGCGATAGCAATCGTTACACTGCCACTTTGGCTAGCTCTACTTGGAGGTTCCACCCAATAGATAATAGAGTCAGTTAAATTCTTCGATCATTTCTTCGATGCGTGGCCAAGCTTCCGTTCCTTTTTCGTGCATCAGTGTAAGATAGGTTTCGTCATTCCACCTACCGATGGCTTCCTTATAGTTCGCGTTTTCTGACTTTATCATACCAAATGATTAATGCAGGCTTGCCTCGCAGAAACCCCAACGCGCCCAAATGTTCTAATCGCGTAATATAGGGCGTATACGCGGCGTCAGCGATCGAATATACATCCCCGGCTAGCCATTCCGATTCAGATAAACAGCGCTCCAGATCATTTAAAATATCGACCCACATTTGAACCGCGGTCCTAAAAATTTCTGCATCAAGGCCTTTCAAAACAATCTCACGACGACGCTCGCGTTTGACAGGATCCGGCACCTTCTCGATTAGTGCCTCGAATTCTTCCTTTCCCTTAGCTAGAAACTGATGACGAAAGGCGACCCCCGAGCTTAAAACGGTCGTCGCTAAATCATGGTGGCCCTCATCCAAACGCTTCGCCCACAACCGCACTCGAGCCAAATCATGAGGGGTTTTTGGCCGAAGAGAATTCTCTGGAAAAGCGTCTTCAAGATATTCAAGGATAATACTGGATTCAGGAACTATATGTCCGTCGTGTTCCAAGGTTGGAACGACACCTTTCGGGTTGAGCCTCAGATATTCAGGCGTCTGTGTGTCGCCTGCACGCAGGTTTAAATGTCGGCTTTCCCATTCAAGCCCTTTTTCCGCGAGAGAAAGGCGGACCTTTTGCGAACAGGACGACATTGCATTGTGATACAGTGCTAACATACTTACTAATCCAATTAGTACGATTGAAAGGCATTATTTAACATAAATTCAAAATGGGCGACGGGCATTTATTATAAATTACCCTGATACCCTACAATTGCCCATTTCTCCGTAATACGCTCTAATTGACAATAGAATTAGACACGGTGGTAGGCAATTGAAGTTTGGAATCAATATCGCACCAGCTGCGGATTCGTGGAAGATCGTGCAGCGCGCCGAAGAACTCGGTTTCACATATGCGTGGTTTATTGATTCTCAGCTGATCAACGCCGACATATTTGTGTCAATGGCTGCCGCCGCCATGAAAACGGACCGAATACGGCTTGGAACCGGTGTTTTAATTCCTACTAACCGCCTAGCGCCAGTCGCAGCCAACGCCCTCGCGAGTTTGAACGCGCTCGCGCCTGGGCGGATTGATATGGGCTTTGGGACCGGTTTTACCGGGAGACGGACGATGGGCCTTGGCCCAATCAAGCTTTCGACCATGTTCGATTACATTCATGTGGTTAAAAAATTACTCGCAGGAGAGATGGTTGAAGCAAGTATAGAAAATGAAATGCATCCGATACGTTTCATGAACCCAGAGCTAAATCTAATAAATATTGAAGACCCAATCCCGGTTCATGTCTCAGCCCTTGGCCCGCGCGGGCGACGCATGGTCGCTGAAAAAGGCTACCGGTGGACCAATACCGTCGGACTTCTTGAGCGAGCAAAAACAGCAATAGACGACATGAAAACGGCCTGGACTGACGCTGGCCGGGATCTCGCCGATCTTGAGGCAAACGCGATAAGCGGTGGAGCGGTACTAAAATCAGACGATGATTGGGACGCTGACTACGTGTTGGAACAGGCGGGGCCCCAATCCGCGATCATCCTTCATAATTTGGCTGAGGAGGCGCAATTTGGGTCAATCGGCCAAAAGCCGCCCCCAAAACTCCAGTCCCTGGTAACTGAGTACCAAAAGATATACCAAACATATGAACCCGCTGAAGCACGTTATCTGTCAAATCATAAGAACCACCTCATGGCAGTGAGACCCGAAGAGCGCCACCTGATAACAGGTGATTTTATACGTAATACCACGGTCTCCGGTACAGTGGGCGCGATACGCGATAAAATCCGGTCATTAAAGGAGATGGGCTATACCCAGTTTAGTGTCCATGTTCGCGCCGTTCTGCCAGAGATGATCGAAGCTTGGGCGGACGTACTAGAGGGGGTTTAATTAAAGGATGACAACAAGTCTTCGCCCTACTCTGGCAGACGCAGCGCTGCCAGACGACATACTCCTAGAGATGGAAAAGTTGAATGAAGCTGCAGCTCCGCTCAATATATGGCTGCGTACCAACGCCAACGCACCTATGCACCCCCCGTGGCATAGACCTGACATGCCCACGTCAAATCGCCCAGGAAGGGCACAACCAGCACTATGGAAGTGGGCGGATTTTGAACCGTATTTGCATCGGATTGCCGAAATTGCGCCTTTAGAGTTCACTGAACGCCAACAGTTTTTGCTCATGAACCCCGGGTTTGGCGGGGCACTTAAAGTAACGAACTCGATCCGGGTGGCGGTCTCCATATACAAACCCGGCGACAACGCTAAAATACACCGCCACACTCCCAATGCAAGTCGCACAATCCTCTCTGATGGCGGTGGATATACGACTGTCGAGGGTGAACGTTGCGCCGCTAATCGGGGCGATCTAATACTGACGCCGAACGGAACGTGGCACGGACATGGAAATGATTCAGGGGATCCCGTAATTTGGATAGACGTGCTGGACTGGCCTCTCCTTGAGTATCTCGATGCGATTTGGATTGATAACGACTTTAACAAGTCGGGAAATAATATCGCGACCATGAATGACGGATTGTCCGGCAAGATGTATGGACATGGGGGTATTACGCCCCGACTACCCCACGTACCCCGTGGCGAAGGAATTGGCGGCTCACCGATGTTTCATTATCGGGGTGACGATATTGAGAATACACTCACAGGAATGAGACACCTGGAAGGCACGCCATGGGACGCGCTTACCGTTGATTTTACTAATCCGACGACTGGTGACGCCGTATTTACCACATTGGGTTACTCCGCAACCTTAATGCAACCCGACGAGACCACATTGGAAACCCGGTCCACAGCCGGAACGTTTTTCACCGCAATATCAGGAACTGGCTACACTGAGGTAGACGGCCAAAAACTAAGTTGGAAACCCAACGACCTGTTTGTTGTGCCCAACCATGCCTGGTATCGTCACATTAACACCAGTAGTACGGTTGACGCGGTTCTATACGCAATTAACGACCGACCCTTGCTGGAAAGACTCGGGCATTACAGGCGACAATGCCGTCAGCCAGACGGTTCCGTAATTGAAATCTCATAAATAGTAGGAAATCGAAACACAGATGTTTTTTGAACCAAATAAAAATAACCACGGCTTGCCATACAATCCAATAAAAGCCTGCGTCGTGCCCCGACCTATCGGTTGGATTACCACTATTAACAATGATGGACTGGTGAATGCCGCGCCATTCAGCTTTTTTAATGCACTAAGTTATAATCCGCCGTTTTGCCTTTTCTCGGCAGGCGGACACACCAACGACGAGGAAGACAAGGACACGGTCGCAAACGTCAAGTCCAATGGCGAGTTTGTTTATAATATGGCGACGTGGTCACAACGAGAAGAAATGAATGAAACAGGTTTTATTATCGAACGTAATGTAAACGAGCTTTTAGAAGCCGGTCTAAAAACCCTACCGTCTAAAATAGTGAAACCGCCCAGAATAAGCGGTTCCCCCGTACACTTTGAATGCAAACTCCATGATATTGTTGTTTTGCCAGGCAATACCAAAACTGCAACCCACCACGTTGTTTTTGGCGAAGTAATTGGGGTCCATATAACGGATGACGCCATCAACCAGGACGGGCTGGTCGATGTTGGAAAGCTCAAGCCAATTTCTCGACTGGGTTATAAGGACTACGCGTGGACCGATGAGAGGGTGATATTCCAGATGGAAAAACGCACTCCGGAAGAATTAATTGGAAAACCACAAGAGGCAGCGGAATAACGCGCCTGACCATCAAAAGCATTCTGGATCCTGGAGAGCAAATAGGCGTAGTCGAATCACTACGGCGGACTCTTACTTGCGGGAGGCGTGGGGTTTCCGTATAAACGGGCTTTAATGGCTGAAACGGCAACCGTCTCGGAACTACATCTACTCCCTCGGCATATCTTGGGTATGGAAGGAGTTTCAAAGTCTGAGATAGAGTTACTACTTGACCTCTCGGAATCGT
>CAYPNT010000081.1:0-2849 GCA_964412235.1 uncultured Rhodospirillaceae bacterium | reverse complement strand
AACGAAAAGACGACAAAAAAAGCGCGATATTGCGTGGTCGCACGCTGATCAATGTTTTTTTTGAGAATTCCACTCGAACCAGAACCTCTTTCGAACTCGCGGGGAAAAGACTAGGAGCCGACGTAATAAATATGTCGGTCAGTGCAAGTGCCATTAAGAAGGGTGAGACCCTGATCGACACTGCAATGACCCTCAATGCAATGCATCCCGATGTATTAACTGTTAGGCATGCTCATTCCGGTGCCGTCCAGTTACTTAGCGAAAAAGTAACATGTTCAGTATTGAACGCAGGCGATGGAAGCCATGAACACCCCACGCAAGCACTTCTAGACGCACTTACCATACGCCGCAGAAAGGAAAATCTCAAAGGCCTGGTGGTCTCTATTTGCGGCGACATCCTGCATTCAAGAGTAGCACGATCAAATATATATTTACTCAATACCATGGGTGCAAAAGTACGGCTCGTTGCACCCAAAACATTATTACCCTCATCGACAGATTTCTTTGATGTTGAGATACATCACAATATGAAAGACGGTATTAGAGACGCGGATATAATCATGATGCTGAGATTGCAAACCGAACGTATGAAGGGATCATTTGTTCCCTCCACCCGCGAATATTTTCGTTTTTTTGGGCTTGACCGCGAAAAACTGAGGATTGCCAAAGCCGATGCGTTGATCATGCACCCGGGACCAATGAACAGGGGGATAGAGATAGACTCAGAGCTTGCCGACGACATCCATCGAAGCGTAATTCACGAACAGGTCGAAATGGGTGTCGCCGTTCGTATGGCATGCCTCGATATCGTTACAAGAAATTTATCCCGCAATAGTAGTGAAACCTAGCCGTGAACGCGCCATCCGGGCATTGCACCGCATATATTAATGCCCGCCTCATGGATCCATTTTCCAACTTAGATGAAACTGGAGCTGTTTTAATTGAAGGCAACAAGATACTTGAAGCAGGCCCAACACTTTTTAGAGACGGCGTTCCTGAAAGCGTACGCACAGTTGACTGCGGAGGATATTGTTTAGCACCGGGTTTAATTGACATACGGGTTCACCTTCCAGAACCCGGCGGAGAACACAAAGAAAGCTTCGAAAGCGCGAGTGCAGCCGCCGCTGCGGGTGGCATTACATCTATGATATGTCTGCCAGACACAGATCCTCCAATAGATAACGTATCGATGATAGAATTCATTGCACGTAGAGCTCGCGAAACAAACGTAGTTAAGATCTACTCATACAGTTCCATTACACGCGATCGAAAAGGCTCTGAACTGACTGAATTTGGTATTTTATCGGAGGCAGGGGCACTAGCTTTTACGGATGGAGATCGGGCACTCGCAGACACTTTAGTGATGCGGCGAGCGCTCTCGTACGCCGCGACATTCGGGCTGTTAATTATCCAGCACCCAGAAGAACCACAATTAGCACAACATGGACAGATGAATGAGGGAGAGATGTCTACGCGGCTTGGCCTTGCTGGTATCCCTGCAGAAGCCGAGGTCATTTTGCTAGAAAGAGATCTTCGTTTAGTCGAAATGACTGGTGCCCGATATCATGCCGCACATCTTTCAACAGCGGCCGCCCTAGACGTAGTACGAAGGGCAAAATCCCGAGGGCTACCGGTGACCTGTGATACGGCGCCTCAATACTTTTCCCTAAACGACAGTGCAGTGATGAACTATCGCACGTTTGCAAAGCTGTCTCCGCCTCTGCGAGACGAGAGCGACCGATTAGCTGTTGTAGAGGGTATTCGCGATGGTACGATCGATGTCATTGCCTCGGATCACCGACCACAAGACCAAGATTCCAAACGTCTACCCTTTCTCCAAGCTGAAACGGGAATTGTCGGTCTGGAAACATTATTGGCTTTGACGCTCCAATTGCATCATGAACAGGGAATTGGCTTAATTGACCTCTTAAGACGGATGACGGCAGCGCCAGCTCAATTGTTGGACATGAAAGAAGGTAAGCTTGGGGCTGGCCTCCCCGCGGATTTTGTAATTTTTGATCCAAATAAAGATTGGCAAATAGAAGCCGACAGTCTTCAGAGCAAGTCGAAAAATACGCCCTTCGATGGACACCCGGTAAAGGGTATGGCTATGTGCACCATCGTAGGCGGGCGACATGTGCATTCACTTATTGATTAGCCGATGATTGATCCCATTAGTTGGGGCTACAGTTGGCCCTATTTCGCAACGGCTGCCCTAATAGGTTATCTCGTTGGATCAGTTCCATTTGGTCTCTTTTTGACGCGATTAGCAGGGCATGGAGATGTACGCAAGATTGGCTCTGGGAATATAGGCGCAACAAACGTTTTGCGTACTGGAAACAAAAAAGCGGCTGCAGCAACGCTTGTTTTAGACGCAGGAAAAGGTGCGGTGACCGTATTAATTGCAGAAAACTATGGCCCAGATATTACTATAGTCGCCGCCGCTAGTGTTCTGGTTGGCCATCAGTTTCCAGTCTGGCTAAAATTTTACGGAGGCAAAGGTGTAGCCACGGCTTTGGGAATTCTCGTCGCAATGTCTTTCCCTGTTGGTTGTTTGGCGTGTGCAACATGGCTGTTCGCAGCCATGGTTTTCAGATATTCCTCTTTATCAGCATTATTTGCTGTGTCAGCCGCACCCCTATTCATGTGGTGGCTCGCTGATATACAAAAAACTGAGTTCGCTATCGCAATGGCATTGCTCGTTTCGATAAGACACAGCCGAAATGTGATACGTCTATTAAACGGCCGTGAACCCAAAATCTCATTTACACGCATAAAGTAATGTATACATTTGTTTGGCCGTATTATTTTCAGAAAAATTGTACAAAACACAGCCGAACACCATCTGT
>CAYPNT010000080.1:0-14438 GCA_964412235.1 uncultured Rhodospirillaceae bacterium | reverse complement strand
TTAACTCTTGTCCGGGAACCACGATGAAGTGATGATCAAGCAACGCCTGCTGTAAGTCAGCCTTTATGGCATCTTTGATGGGTTGTCGTAAATCAATCCCAGTAACTTCTGCTCCTAAGGCCTTTGATAGTCGTCGCACCGATAAAACCATCACCGATTCCTTCTTATTCTCTATCGTAGTAAATTTTGGTGTCCGTACTTTGGCCTAAATCCTTATTATTCTGCAAGGGGTACAGGTGATTTGTCTGATGGGACTTGCATCGCGAAAAATTTAATCATTTAATTTCATTCGCTCGGAACTTCTAGACACGGTCAATGTCGACAATGAAAAAAAACAGTACCATCCAAATTACCGAATATCTGGATATAGATTTAGAAACTGAGCGTTGGCGTTGTAACAGATGTGACCATGACCTTGGCAATGCCCGCGAGCCGTACAAGAAAGGTTGTTTGATTAGGGAACGGGACCCGCGGGAAGTGCATTTCCCTGTTGGGCCTAACAAGGATTTTAATTTCTCTTTTGATCCGGAATGGATGAGGTTGATTGAATTCTATTGTCCGGGCTGTGCGGTTATGGTCGAAGTAGAATACTTGCCGCCGGGTCACCCGTTAACCTGGGACATCCAACTAGATATAGATGCGTTAAAGAAAAAACACGGGATTAAAGGGAAAAAAACGCGGCGAAAAAAACCACAGATACGCAAGCGGAAGGCTCGGAAATGAGTTCCAGGATCGGCGTCGATATTGGCGGCACATTTACGGATGTTGTTTTTATTAATGACGGTAAATTATATCGAGGAAAGTCCGATACGACGCACTATGATCTAAAAATCGGGTTCATGAACGCCGCGAAGGCGGCGATTGATCGCGCGGGTTCCACTGTAGAACAGGTGCTGCAGGACGCCCAAGCTATAGTTTACTCAACAACGGTTGGAACAAATGCCTTAATAGAAAGACGTGGCACGAAGCTTGGCTTGATTACGACCAAAGGTTTCGAACACACGGTGCAAGTGGGCCGAGCCCGCAACTGGGGAGACGGGTTGCCGACGGAAAAAAAATATGACCGGGGCAGAGCAATGCGACCCGAACCTATTATTCCCCAGCACCGTATAATCGGGATTCAAGAGAGAATAGACAACCTCGGGAACGTGATTGTTCCCATGAGTGATGAAGAGGTTAAAAACAAGGTACAAAAATTGGTTGACGAAGGCGTGCGGGGGTTTGTCGTCGTCACTCTAAACGCTTTTATAAATCCAGACCACGAGAGGCGGATCGGAAAGATCATTCTCGAACAGTATCCCGAATGTTACTTAGGTCATATGCCCGTGTATTTATCGCACCAGATTTCGCCAAAATCCGGTGAATACCGGCGCTCGATGACAGTAATCATTGACGCGTACCTACGCGACCTCACAGAGGGTCACGTGCTTCGTTTGTCTGATGATTTGAGGGACCTTGGCTACAACCGCCCCATATTTGTAGCGAAAAACACGGGAGGCCTATCATCTCTCTCTCGATCGCAGGCTTTGCACCTGCTTGGAAGCAGTCCCGCGTCGACGGTTATTGGCTCAGATTATATCGGCGAAACGATCGGAAGCAGGAATGTCATTGTTTCTGACATGGGTGGGACAAGCTTCGATGTTGGATTGGTCGTCGAGGGGCAGGACAAGGTTTACGAGTATGATCCTGTTGTCGACAGGTTTCGGGTGCAAATACCCTACGTGGCCCACTGGTCGGTTGGCGCGGGCGGTGGTTCCATCGCCAAGGTTGTTGCAGGCGAGTTGCGCGTTGGGCCTGAAAGCGCCGGCTCAAACCCCGGTCCCGCATGTTATGGACGTGGTGGTCTTGATGCCACGGTGACCGACGCAGATATTGTTCTTGGTTATATCAATCCGGATAATTTTCTGGGTGGCGAAGTGTCACTCGATGCCCAACGGTCAAAAGAAGTAATTAAAGAAAATATTGCTGACCCATTGGGAATAAATGTCGTTGAGGCGGCGTGGCGGATAAAGCGACTTATCGATGGCTATATGGGCCAGGAAATGTATAGGATTTGCGCCCTCACGTCGGGACAGGACCCCCGCGATTTCGTGCTATTTGCGTTAGGGGGCGCAGGCCCCGTTCATGCTGCGGGTTATGCGGAAGGGGCGGACGTAAACAGGATCGCGACATTCCCATTTTCGAGCGTGTTTGGCGCTTTTAGCACGCTAACCCTAGATGTTCTGCAAACATATGAGAAAACGCTGCATTTGAATCTCTATTCACACAGCGAAGAAAGTTACGGTGTGAAGAATATAGAGGCCTTCAATAAAGAGGTAGGAATACTTGTCGAGTTTGCGGAGAGGGACCTGCAAGAGGAAGGTTTTGATTTTAACGAGATTGAATTCAAACTCGACATCAAGATGTGCTACGGACAGCAGCGGCAGACGCTGCCAATCAACGTTCCTAAGCTTAAATTCACCAAAGAGGCGGATATTATTTCTATTTGTGAGGACTTTAACCAGTCGTTTGCATCCAAATACGGGGAGGGCGCGTGTTACCCGGAAGCGGGGATCGAATTAGTAGAATTGCAATTAAATGCCGTGGCGCCATCCGAAAAATATCAGCTAAAGAAATTAGAATCGCGGAAAAGAACACGCCCCAAGGCCAACATGAATAGAATGGCTCACTGGGGCCCAGAATATGGATCCACTGAGACACCAGTATATTTGCGCGATGATATTGTGGGGAGGAGTAAGATAGAGGGCCCCGCATTAATCGAAGCCCACGATACGGTTATCGTGACACCCCCCGGTTGGGTTTTTGTAACGGATGATTGGGGCGTAGGTTGGATCGAGAAAAAGGTAGTCAATTGATGGGGAGACTATTTAAGCAGCACGCAGAGTTATTCCCTGACTTAATGTATGAAAAAGACGTGTATCCGAAGCGTCCAGGGTGTGATCCAGACCTTATTTGTCATGGTCTCGAGCCGATAACGCCTGTGGAACGTGAAGGGATGGAAGGTCTGAGCGACGTCGACACGGAGATATTGACCCACAAACTCAGTTCGATCGTCGAAGAAGCGAGAGATGTCTATATGGCCTTGTCGATCTCCGAGGGAATAATTTCCGGGGATATGAATTGCGGCATTTTTACGGCTTCGGGCGACCCAGTAGTTGTTGGCACGGGTATTTATTTTCACACTTTATTAAACAACGCACAGCTTAAGTACATTCTGAAGTATTACCGCCACGATCCCTCAGTCGGTCTCGCAGATGGGGATGTGTTTTTTTTCAATGAAGAACTGGCAGGTGGTGTGCACAACCTTGATATGTTCACGGCTATGCCAATATTCTGGGAAGGAAAACTAGTTGCTTGGGCCGAGGTGGGTGGGCATCAGGGTGATACGGGTTCCATAACCCCCGGCGGCTTTGCACCTACCGCTAAATCCCGTTACGAAGAGGGTTTCCATATGCCGGCCGTCAGGATAGGCCGGAATTTTGAACTGCGTCGAGACATCCTCGACTACATGGGAGGCACTGTTCGCAATCCACATGTGTTTATCGCCGACCTTAAATCGAGGACGGCCACACTATTTCAAATTCGACGAAGATTTTTACGGGAACTTGAAAAGCGAGGTGTTGAATCCGTTGTAGGAGGTATGCGAAAAATTCTTATTAGGGGTGAGGAAAATGCACGAATACGTTTGAAAGAAATTAATGATGGGATTTTTCGCTCTATCCTTTTTAACGATGAACACGGCACTTTTTTTGGTCTAACGAGGGTGCCGGTAACGGTATTTAAAGAAGATGACGAGCTGATCGTGCTCGTGCAGGGTGTCTCGCCCGAAAATATCGATGGTCCGTTTAACTCTTCGTGGCACCTTACGCGTGCTGCGACTGCGGTTTACCTTTTTTCATACTTTTTTCGAGGTTTATTGCCCGCTAATGCTGGTTTGCTTGAGCCCGTTAAGTATTACATCGAGGGACCATCAATGATGAATTCCTCGGCAGAATTGGCACATGGTCTCGCCAACCAAACTTGTGCCTTCGTGACCCAAAGTATGTACATGGTGGGTGCCAAGATGCTTTTCGCGAGCCCCCATCGGGAGGCTGTACAAGCCCCCCAATCACGGAATTATTCGTTGCCGGTGATGGGCGGCGAGAACCGACGTGGCTATTACTCCGTGAACTATAGTAGCAACGCAAATGCCGGAGGCGGGGGCGGTCGTTATGATATGGACGGCGAACACGCCTTGGGTTTTTACTGGGGCCCTTGGACCGATTCTGGAGAAGTAGAGGAGCAAGACGAGCGACTTCCTCATATAGTCCTATCTCGCCGGCTTGACACCAACTTTCACGGATTTGGGAAATTCCGGGGCGGTACGCCACTTCTTGAAGTGGCGATGGGGCCGTGTGGCCATGAAGCGTGTTCGATGAGTTCATGGGGTAGTTCAGACAAACTAAGTTTTAACTTTGGTTTATTTGGTGGGTACGCGGGTCCACCCAACCCGAGGACGGTTCTTCGTGACACCAATCTCTTGGAAAAGTTGAGCGACGGAGAAGACATAGAACTTGGTCAGTATGCTCTGCTTACGGATCAAAAGCTGCGGGCTGAATATCACCTCACTTCAAGCTCAAAAGATGCAGAACCACTCGGTGAAAATGATCTCGTAATACACAGTGTTGGCGCCGGCGGCGGGTATGGGGATGTGTTGGAACGTGACCCGGGCTTGGTGAGACAGGACCTGGATGCCAACCTGATTACCCAGGAAGTCGCGGAAAAAATTTATGGTGTGGTGTTTGATCAAGAAACGGGGGAGGTAAACCCCCAAAACACTGAGAAGGCACGAGCCAAGATTAAACGTAAAAGACTACAAAACGGGGCCCCGTTTAAAGATTTCATCAAGGGTTGGCTTAAAAAAAACCCGAAATCGTCGGTTATTAGTCGTTACGGGGAATATCCCGACCCACGGTTTCCAGGGTACAGCAAGGCGTTTTGGGGCCTTTACAAATGACTTCAGCCCGTTTGAACGATTTATTTTCTAATAGTAAACGAACTTTATTTGTTCCCTTAACGTTTAAGTTGTCGATGGCGCTTGAACAAATAACGTGGAGTGAACTGGTCACAGACCCAAATTTGGCCAGTTTTGCGATTAGAGCTACGGGTGACCTCTTTAAGGTTGATGCTTTAGTGAATTGGTTTGACGAATGGATGGAAGCTGAAAGCTTCGGTGTGGTTGTTCAAAGAGGTGACTTGGGTGAAGGAGAATTGGCCGACGTGGATTATTCAAACCGCGATGTAACTGAAACAGTTGTGAGCGGTATGCCCTGTCAGCATGTACTTGATGTCACACAACGCTTGTGCGCGGAAGTCGATTCAAACACGGCCGTGCTCGGGTACCTTACAGGGGGCGCAACTTTACTAGCGCGTCTATATGGGTCCGACGAAAGTAAGCTCATTCTGCAAGAAATCGACAACGGCAAGCTGTCTTCCAACAAGGCCAAAAAAATGGAGGTTGTAATTAAAGCGTCGATTGACATGGTAAATGCGTACTGTGAACGGGGGGTTGGCGGAATATTAATCGTAGAACACGACCCCTTGGAAACCTGGGCGTATCTCAATTTATTCGCGCCTCTTTTTAATGTCTGCAGCTACTACCGAGTTCCAACCTTACTCTTAACGCGATCTGTGATTTCGAAAGAAAATGTCAACACTCTTGAAAAACTAGGAATTTCACAAGTGATCGGATCGGAAAATCAGGTGGGGTGCCCGCGCGTCATAACTGAGACCGAGCTAAGCGATGGTACAAGTTCTTTTACGGCGGACGCCGAAACAAAAGAAATAGTATTTACGGAATGGGATCTTCCGGTTGATACGGATCCAGCAGCGCTGACAGAGCACAGAACTACCCTTATAGGCCCTTGAGAGACCCCAGCACATGTACACGATTGATATTGATATTGGCGGCACCTTCACAGATGGATTTTTTACAGACGGTGAGCTTCACCGCACGAGTAAGGTACTCACGACACCCCACGATATAACAGAAGGATTGTTAAATTGTATTGCGGCGGGCGGGGAAGAATTTGGCGTTAATTTAGGCGAGTTTCTCTTACGGGCAACTATTGCGCGGGTGTCTACAACAGTGGGTACCAATCTAATTGTTCAGAAGTCGGGGCCACGACTGGGTCTAATTGTGACGAAGGGGAACGAGAAGAACTTATATGGTGCGGGTGAAGCGGCTGTCATTGATAAATATATAAAATCTTCAATGGTGGTAGGGGTAAGAGAGCGTGTAAATGAGGAGGGAGAAGTTATTACGCCCGTCGCTGAAAAGCCTCTTTTAGATGCGGTGAGAAGGCTAGTGCAAGAGGGTGCCCGAATGATTGTGTTGAGTTTCGAAAATTCATGGCGGAACCCCCTTAACGAACTGAGAGCACGGGAAATGGTGCTTGAGAGGTATCCCGTACATTACCTCCGCTCCGTCCCTCTGCAATTGGGGACAGAGGTGATGCATGATTCTGATGACCACGTCCGAACCAACTCCGCCCTCCTCAATGCCTATATACATGCGGAGATGGCACGCACGCTGTACAGAGGTGAGGATCATATGCGCGATAAGGGGTTTGATAAGCCGCTGCTTGTTGTCCATGCAAACGGCGGAAATGCGAGAGTGGCTAAGACAATTGCGCTCAACACCCTCCATTCCGGCCCGGCTGTGGCAGCTCGCGGTGCGGCCTCACTCGCTAAAAAGTTAAGACTAAAAAATGTAGTGACGACCGACATGGGTGGCACCAGTCTGGATGTCTCACTTATCGATGAAGGCTCCGAGAGATTTAGTGAACATCCGATCGTCGACGGCATACCCGTGGCGACGCCGATGATTGAAGTTGAATCCATAGGTGCCGGTGGCGGAAGTATTGCGAGCGTTGTTGAAGGCGAATTAAGGGTAGGCCCCGAAAGTGCGGGATCCGCGCCAGGACCTGCGTGTTACGGCAAGGGTGGCCTTCAGCCAACGGTTACCGATGCAAATGTACTCCTCGGATTTATTGATCCTGAAAACTTTCTTGGTGGGAAGATGCGTCTTGACAGGATGAGTGCCGAACGGGCTATGAAGAGGAGTGTCTCAGCTAAAATTGATGTCTCTGTTGAAGAAGCCTCGTTGGCCGTGCGGGATTCAATCAATCAACAAATGAGCTCGGAACTCAGGGCACGTCTAGCGGGGCCAAAAGGTTCCGCGAAAGATACGACGCTTTTCTCTTTTGGGGGTTCCGGTCCATTACATGCGTGTGCTGTTGCAGAGGCCGCAGGAATTTTAAAGATAATTTGCTTTCCCTTTGGTTCTGTTTTCAGTGCATTCGGCAGTAATACGACAAACGTTCAACACACCTACTCCCGAACCCTTGGCTTGTCTCTAAAAGATGGAAAGATTGCTGACGAGTATGTGGCGTTGTTTAAGGAACAGGCGATCTTGGACATGGACGGGGAGGGGTTCAATGCCGATGATATTAAGTTCACCGTTAAGACTGATATAAAAAACCGCGGACAACGGCGATCGTTAAGCGCGACGGGTAAGCGCGCAAACGTGCGTCAAATTCTCAAAAAGAAGGGGGTAGACACCGGAAAGATTGACGCAATACAATGTATTGCGGAATGCGAAGTATCTCACTGGATTCCAAGTCCTACAAAGACTAACGCCAACCGTGATCCAAAAATAAAAGTTACTCGACAGGTGTTTTGGGGTGGCGATGAAGCTACTAAAACAGACATTTTCGAAAAAACCGACTTACGACAAGGACACAAGATAGTTGGGCCAGCTATTGTCGAGGCAGTCGACACTGCTTACGTGGTCAACCCAAATTGGCAGTTAGAGGTAGATCGGTATGGGAATTTTGTCATGTCCCGTGTACCAAAATAGGAGCTTTTGAAGTGAGAAGTTTCGGAAAAAGAAATATGAAAACCACAATAACAGCGCTGGATCAAAAAAAGTGTGGGTCTGTCGCGAATGGGTAAACTCTTTGATAAATACGCGCGATTACATGACGGTTTAATCTACGAACGCGATGCCTACGGTCGCAGGCTAGGTGTTGATCCAGAACTAATTAGTCATGGGCTAGAGCCGGTAACGGAGGTGGAGCGTTACGGCATGGGGCTGGTGAGCGACGTAGACGTTGACCTTTTATTTCACAAACTTACCGCGATAACGGAAGAAGCGCGCGACGTCTATATGGCCTTATCAATCTCCGAGGCAATTATGGTGGGCGATATGAATTGCGGCATATTCACGGCCTCAGGTGACCCGGTCGTGGTAGCTACCGGTATTTACTTTCACACAATGCTTAATAATGCCCAATTAAAGTACGCTAAGAAATATTATGAACCGGACCCAACGGTTGGTCTGGCGGATGGAGATATTTATTTTTTTAACGATGAACTCGGAGGTGGGGTGCACCCCTTCGACATGTTTACGGCCATGCCTGTTTTTTTCCGTGGACAGCACGTTGCTTGGGTGACCTGTGGCGGACACCAGGGTGATTCTGGGTCTCCGACGCCGGGTGGCTTTAACGCGAAAGCCAAAACACGCTACGAAGAGGGCTTTCACGCAACAATGCTGCGTATCGGTGATCAATTTCGCCTCAATCAAGATATGTTGGACATGTTAGCGGGTGAGGTAAGAAACCCGTTCGTATTTTCGTCCGATCTCAAATCACGGGTGGCAACCCTTCTCCAGATGCATCGTCGTATTACCAGAGAGATTGAGAGACGCGGCGCTGAATATGTTGTTGGTGGAATGCGCACGATCTTGTCGCGCGCCGAGACACTGGCACGGGGTCGGCTCCTGGAACTTAACGACGGTATTTTCCGTGCAGTAATGTTTAATGACGACGATGTCGGTGGCAAATTACGTCTCACCCGAATACCGGTCACCTTATTTAAGGAGGGTGATACAGTAACCGTTCTGGTGCAGGGGGTTTCGCCTGAAAACCGGCAGGGTCCCATGCATGCGACGTGGCATTTGGTACGTGCGGCCACTGCTGTATACTTATTTTCCTATTTTTACCGTGGTTTGCCACCAAACGCCGGATTGCTTGAACCCTGTCGCTATTTAATCGAAGGACCGTCAATAGCAAACGCGACGGACGAAATCGCGCACGGAATGGGGACCTCGATAGCGGCCTGTGTGACTAATGGGTGTCACGTCTTAGGTTCTAAAGCTTTATTTTCGAGCCCCTACCGCATCGCTGTGCAGGCTCCACACTCACGAAATCAAAACGTATTTACTTTCGCCGGAGTGAACCGTCTGGGCTATGACTCCGCTAATATAACAGGCACGTGCAATGCTGCTGGTCAAGGTGGACGTTTCGACGGCGACGGAGAGAGTGCTATTGGTTTTTTCTGGGGCCCATTCACCGACGCTGGAGAGGTTGAGGACATGGATACGCGTCTGCCACATTTTGTCCTGAGTAGAAAAATTGACCGGAATAATCATGGTTATGGCATGTATAGAGGCGGTGCTTCACTCGTTGAGGTTTCCACCGCTTGTGGCGACATGGGTTGTTTTCTTAATTCCTGGGGAAGTGCGGATAAAATCAGCCATAACCCCGGGATTATGGGTGGATACATGGGCCCACCAAACCCTCGGTTTATAATAGAGGGCAGCGATTACTTTGAGAAAACGTCGCGCGGTGAAGCAATAGACCTAGAATTAAATGAGTTAATCACCAAGCGGGACCTCTCGGGAGACTATAGATTAGAGGCTTCCGGTCAGCCAACGGAAAAGTTTTCCGAGGGCGATTTGATGGTTTTTAGCATGGGAGGCGGCGGGGGCTATGGTGACGTTTTGGAACGTGACCCGAACCTCGTCCGAAAAGATCTCGTAGACAAAATGATAACGAAGGATATCGCAGAAAAAATTTATGGTGTTTTATTTGTGTCGGATTCTTTGGAGATCGATCCTGATAAAACAGAAAAACGCAGAAATCGAATGCGACAGACCCGCCTCAGACAAGGTAAAAGTTTTGATGATTTTATAGACGGTTGGTCAGAAAAAAGACCGCGGGATGATATTATCGAGTATTACGGTGATTGGCCGGAGCCACGGGTACCTGAATATAGAAAACCCTTTTGGGGACAACTCGTGTGATTAAACGTCAAACCCGCATTAACGAGGTACCGCCCGCAAGAAGAGTGGCTAAACATTGAAAAACCCAGGCTTCATTATTGGTATCGGGGAGACCAAAGTTGGTAAACACCCCGGGCGATCTGCGCTTGAACTTCAAGCTGAGGCTGTACAATCAGCGGTGGCTGACGCGGGAATTGAAAAGTCAAAAATAGATGCCGTGTATGCTTTGGGTTCCTATATACAGCCGATGCAATTGCACGGTTTAAGCGTTGTAGAATTTCTCGGGCTTAAACCGCGCTTTCAAGAAAACGTGGATGTGGGCGGAACGGTGGCCTTCATAACGATGATACTTAACGCCTTTGCGGCTATAGAGGATGGGCGTATTTCCGTTGCCGTTTGTGTCTATGGCGACAATGCTGCAACACACCGTCCACCTGGGACACACGGGTTTCTGGCACAGATGAAACAGGGTACGGAAGAATACGAGGAACCTTTTGGATCAAGCCTCGTTGTTTCTTATGCTCTTCTCGCCCGCCGCTATCTTGATCTTTATGGATTGGAACCTGAAAGTACCTTTGGGCCGATCGCTGTTACGTTGCGCGACCATGCGCGACTGAACAGCAATGCTGCCTATCGTAAGCCTATTACAATGGAAGACTACCGCGCCTCGCCCTGGATTGCTGAGCCGTTTCGCAGGCTCGATTGTTCGCCCGTCGTGGACGGGGCCGGCGCGTTCGTTATAGCATCCCGGGCAGAGACTGAAAAATTACGAGTGGGTTTTGAGCCAGTGCGCGTTCTCGGAACAGGCACCGAAGTAACCCACAAAATTGTAAGTCAGACGCCGGATATTCCAGAGCTCGGAATGAGAGTTGCCGGCGAAAAAGCCTTCGAGGAGGCAAAGATTGGTCACGATGATGTTGACCTGCTGACGATTCATGACGGATTTACGGCATCCGTGCCTATTACGATGGAGGCTCTTGGATTTTGTGAGCCAGGAGAGACATCCAAGTTTGTGGAAAGCGGAGGTATTACCATAGGAGGTGAACTTCCAGTGAATACGCACGGCGGACTGATGTCACAGGGACACGTGGGCGGAGTGATGCATCTGTTGGAGGCTGTCAGGCAGTTACGCGGGCACGCGGGTGAGCGGCAGGTGAAAAATGCAGAAGTGGCTGCTGTCTCAGGTAATGGCAACATATTTTCCATTTGTGGAATGATGCTTTTAGGCAAGGGCGCCGGGGAATGACCCGAGTAGATAATACATACTGGGAAGGGGTCGAGCGGGGACGAATGGAGCTTCCATTTTGCGCGCCGTGCAATCAATTTTATTTCTATCCACGACCCTTCTGCCCAAGTTGTTGGTCTCAAGACGTTGAGAGCCGGCCGATAAGCGGTGAGGGAACGATTTGGAGCTACTCTGTTGTCCATTTTCCGCATGGGCCAAACGAGGGATGGAAATCCAGAGTTCCGTACATCGTTGCCTTAATTTCCTTAAAAGAAAACGTTCGCCTTATGAGTAATGTAGTTGATTGTCCAGTGGACCGCGTAAAATCAGGCATGGAGGTAAGATTAGTATATCGAGAGCTCGATGAACGAATGTTGCCAGTGTTTGTGCCGGCTTAAGGGAACCGTAAACGGTATTATGATCATCCGCTAACGTAGATGGTCAAAACGCTTAACGACACTGTAGATTATTTTGCTAACTTCGGGTTTTAGTAGTCCGACCAGTCTTGCCGAGTAAGAAATTAACGGGACACGATAAACAGCACATAAGCATAAAATAAGGATCGATTAATGGCAGAAAATCCTTCTATCCGACGAATTGTAACGGGACACGATAAAGATCATGTCGCAAAAGTTTTTATTGATGACGTGGCAACTAATAGAAAAAAAGCGGGAAATGGTGCGGTCTCTACCTTGGTTTGGTCGACGGATCGTAACCCCGCGGAAATTTCTGTTGGTGATAGCTTTGAGGACATGGGAGCTCGCGTCCTTGGCACCCAGCCACCACAAAATGGGTCTCGGTTTGCGGTGATCGAATTTCCGCCTGGTGTACCAACAAATATGCATCGAACAGAATCCATCGATTATGTGATTTGCCTTAGTGGCAGAATTGACATGGATATGGATAATTCGACGGTTACGATGAACGCGGGTGACGTGATGGTGCAGCGGGGTACCAACCACGCTTGGGTAAACCGTTATGAATTGCCCGCCCGGGTTGCATTTGTGTTACTAGACGCCGACCCGCTTGGAATTGGGGACCCGGTTGCTCACGGTACTAACGCTGCCGAACCACGAGGAGAATAAATATGCGACAACCCCGTATACCCGACCTTAATGCGAACGAAATGACGGCTCGTCAGCAACAATTATTTCAGGAAGTTGCTGGACCACGTGGTGGGGTCGTACGTGGGCCGTTCGCAATTTGGTTAAGGCACCCCGACTTAGTGGAAAAAGCTAACGAATTTGGCAGCCATCTGCGGATGAATACAAGTGTCCCGAGAGAACTATCGGAACTTGGGATCCTGATAACTGCTCGGTTTTGGTCAGCAAGTTATGAATGGTATGCCCACGCAGATGCCGCAGTAGAGGCTGGCATCGAAGGTAAAGCTGTTGAGGCTATTCGATTGGGATTAGAACCCCAATTTAGTGATCAACGGCAAAGAAGCGTCTACAATCTAGCAAAAGAACTTTACGAAGATCGGTTTATTTCGGATTCCTCTTACGATAAGGCTATTGAGATATTAGGCCAAGAACAGGTAATTGACTTGGTGGCGATACTCGGTTTTTATACGATGGTCGCACTGACATTGAATAGTTTTCATGCACCGCTACCCGATGGGGTAGTGGATCCCTTTGGGTAGGTCTTAAAACTTTGCTCCTGGATTCCACAACATTCACGTTTTTAGGAACGTGTGCCTGGTATCCCAAACTACAATAGTACTGTACGTGGATTTCGGATCTTTATTATCGACCCACTATTTAGGCTTTCTAAATATGATCCGCGCCTCGCGTCGATGAATATTCCATCCTCTGGCGGTATGCTTAAAGAGCTCATGATACTCGCCGACAACGAAGGGGCCCTCCAGGGGATAGGGGACCCCTTCCTCTCCGCCGTAGAGGTAGATCGTGTAATATGTAAGACCTTTAGCTGTGTGGGCATCTAACACATCAACTTCTGTCGGCGTAACAACGTGCCTGGTTACGTTGGGAGGGGTTGTTTTTATCCAGGCTATGAATTCAGATACGCTTAATTCTTCACCCAAGCGCACGTACGTGGCATCTGCAGTCATTAGTCCGGCTAGGTCGTCGTGCTTGCGTTCATCTTGTAATCGACCAAACCGAATAGACAACGATTGGCACGAATCCCGTATTGAGATTTGATCCATGTTTTTCATGTGACTGTATTGGTACCTTTAAGTTTGTAACAAACCGGCAATACTAAATAAAAACGTAATACGACGTAATCGGAAAATTCACTTTTGGGAGACCAAACGGCCAGATTTTTCATCCCGACTTTTTTACGCCCGCTGCGCGTCGTATTCATACGTATTAGGGTTTATTAGTTCGTGCCAGTCTTTAACGCCCGGTACATTGGGTTGAAACGGGTTTTTTAGGTCGCCACCCTGTTCAAACATCCAGTAGTATCCGCCGCGTGGATAATCCTCTATCTGCCAAACGTTAAAATCTAGATCCATAAAAGTGAAGCCGTAGGTCCCGTGACTACTGCTTATTTTTCGTATTTGGCGGATACCCAGGTCGTCTTGATGCGTGACAATGATTTCTCTCGCACTGTCCACTTCTGCGGGGCCGGCGACGTCGAACCCGATGTGATTGTGAGTTTTGTGTTCCCGGACCTCTGTGTCTGTCTCTATAACATCCAAGACTGCGACACTATTCAGTCGGGCAAGCAAGCGCTTTGGTCCGAGTTCGACCATCTCCAACCCAAGAAGTCTTTCATAAAAACCACGAGATTTATTGATGTCGATCACCTCCACAGTTAGGTGAGACATGAGGCTCGTCGGGAGAAGAGAGGTATTAGTTCTCTGGTCTTGTGATGCGTGGGAAGGCTCTTGGAATGAAAGTAAAGAATAGGAAAGGTTGCACTCACTAGTATCCGGAAATTTAGCAGAGTATCCGTCCGGAAAATTGTTTAGAATTTCCCAGAAATTTCCGTCCAAATCTTCTATTAGGAAGCTTGCGTGATCGCCGTAATCGTCGACCTGACCCACCGCTCGAATTTTATACGTATTCCTGTTTGCGATGCACAGTTCGTGAGCCCTAATAACACTCTCCTTAGAGGCAACATCCAAACCGAAATGGGCATTAT
>CAYPNT010000079.1:3549-14571 GCA_964412235.1 uncultured Rhodospirillaceae bacterium | reverse complement strand
TTGGGCATGAACCACCCGACGTGCTGTCAGTTTGGATAGCCTTAACACCAACAAATCAGGAAAGCGGGTGTATGCAAGTGTTACCGGGTACGCATAAAGAAGGTCCACTCCCACTTACTACGCCCGATCTTAGTAAAAATAACATGTTACCAAGCGGACAACTTGTTGAGTTTGATACCTCATCTGTTGCTCCAGTCTCAATGCCCTTGGAGGAAGGCGAAGGGTCTATACATCATGCCTGTACCATTCATGGTTCTCCGCCAAATCGCTCCAACCACAGGCGAATGGGAATCACATTTTGTTATCATTCGCCCAACATCAAACAGCGTGGAAGCCAGAGAACAAGTGCGCTACTTGTTCGAGGGCAAGACGATTGGGGGCACTACGAGCTAGAAAAACCGCCTGAAGCCGACGATCACCCCGATGCCATTACTCGGCATAAACATGCGGTGTCTTTATACCGAGGTAAGGAAGCAGAATTGGGAAAAAGAACTGGAACACGTTTCGACTAAGCTCGTGGCAGATCAAGTCTGATTGGAATAAATCAGCATTGGTGCATTAGCAGCATAAAAACTCATTCAGGGCTCACGAAGTCTTACCTTTAAGAGCGGCCCATATTTTTTCAGAAGTTGCAGGCATTTCAATTGTCTCTCCACCAGCAATCTCTATAGCATTGTTTATTGCGTTCATTATGGCCGGCATAGCCCCAACCGTTCCAGCTTCTCCAACACCTTTCACGCCCAGCGGGTTTCGAGCGGTAGGTACTTCATTTGCAGAAATATTAAAGTCACAAAAATCGTCGGCCCGTGGCATACAGTAATCTAAAAAAGACCCGCTAACCAATTGGCCGCTTTGGCGATCGTAGTTAACGTCTTCCATTAGAATTTGTCCGGCACCTTGAGCAATGCCACCATGAACCTGCCCGTCAAACAATATTGGATTTAAAATTGTTCCGGCGTCATCCACGGCGGTATACTTAACCAAATCTATGCTGCCTGTGTCCGGATCGAGTTCTACTTCAGCTAAGTGGACGCCGTTTGGAAAGGTCGGCGCTTGCCCCTGCCCCATGCCAAATTCTCCATGCTCGTAGAACCCCGGTTCAATATCCGGCGGTAATTTAGCTTTTTGAAATGCCGTACGTGCGATGTTCTCTAAGTCGATAAACCGATCAGTTCCTAACACGCTGAATTTGCCCTCACCGTAGCCAATGTCATCTTCGGAAGTTTCCAATAAATGCGCCGCAATCTTCTTACCTTTAGCAATTATCTTGTCGGCCGCTTCCGCAACTGCGGAGCCAACGAAAACCGCACATCGGGCGTTAAATGTGCCAACCCCGGCTGTCACGGTATCAGTGTCACCAAATCGGTAATTTACCTTTGAAGTATCAATTTCCAATTTGTCTGAAAGCACTTGCTTAAACGTTGTGGCGTGCCCCTGCCCATGATCCATTGCACCCGATAAAAGTGTTATTCCCCCACTGGAATCAAAGCGTATTTCGACATGTTCAAAATTAGTGGTTGCAACCCCCGTGACAGTATTTGAGATTCCAAGACCAAGAACTTTTCCACGTTTCCGAGCAGCCTCCCGACGTGGTCCTATATCCTTATAATCCCCGGCCTCTAAACAATCTTCCAAGTTACGGACGAAATCACCACAGTCATAAGTATCCCCCAGGGCAGTCTTAAAAGGAAGTTGCTCACAAGTTAAAGTGTTTCGTCGTCTTAATTCAACGGCGTCGACACCAAGCTTCCGCGCGGCCACATCAAGCAACACTTCTAGAACATAGACTGGTTCCGGTTTTGCCCCTCCCCGATATTGAGCATTCGTCATCATATTTGTAATGACCCCGGTCACCCGTGCAAAAATTGATGGAATGTTATAGACACCTGCGAGTCCACCTAAACCACTAGTAGCACTTCCCATATTTCGGTCGTTCGTATAATACGCACCGATTGGCACTTTAGTATGTGTCCGTAATCCTATGATATTGTATTCATTATCAAAGGCTATTTCGGCATCAACGAGCCCCCCGCGCGCCTGCTCATCAGTAAGTAAGCTTTCTGAGCGTTCTGCCATCCATTTCACCGGGCGACCAACAATCTCTGAAGCCCACAGTGACAGTGAATATTCGGGATAACATCCACCTTTGGTTCCAAAACCTCCACCCATATTATCACAAACAACACGAAGCTTAGTTTGCGGCATTTTAAAAATACGTCCCGAAATAAGTTGACGTATTCCATGCACGGATTGAACAGTCGCTCTCAGACTGTAACGGTCTTCGAACTCATCGTAAAAACCAATACAACCCCTGTTTTCGATTGCATTGCCGGCGACTCTATTCACACACACACGGTGCCGAATAAGATGTGTGGCTTGACTAAAGGCGGATTCAACATTGCTTTCATTGCCGCGCTCAAAACAGTATGCCTCATTTCCGGGATTGTCTGCCCAAATTGGAAAAGCCGATGCGCGAAGAGCATCATCGGCTGATGCTAGAACCGGAAGGTTTTTGAGTTCTATTTGTATTAACTCGCATGCATTTTTAGCGAGATTTTCAGTCTCTGCGACTATAAAAGCGAGGGGTTCCCCGACAAATCGAACTCGGCCCTGGGCGAGAAGAGGCTGCGAGCAGACATAACCTGCTGAACCGTCGCTCCGCTTACCCGGGTTGGAAGGGACTAAACTACCCAAGCCTCTCTCAGAGAGTTCAGCACCCGTCAATATTGTAAGTACGCCCGGTGCCGCCCGTGCGGCGGATACATCAATGGATATGATTTCGGCATGCGCCACTGGTGAACGAAAAACAAAACCATGCACTTGGTTTAACAAATTCACATCGTCCAAATATCGACCACGACCACGGAGTAGTCGGAAATCCTCCTCGCGATGCACTGCCTGACCAATCATACTCATTCTTTATTTTTCTTTCCGGCAGAAAATTTCGTACTGCCAACCAATGATTAAAAGTTTTTGGGAAAAGTTTATCTATCCACTTCATCAATTACAAATTCATCAATGACTTAATATCGGCGAAGGTTAACATTCCAATAACCACAAAAACATTAATTTTCATGTTAAGTTTCATTAATCCCGGCGGAGATTTTACATGGAAGAAATTATTTTTAATTTTGAACCACCGATTTTTACAATAACCATAAATCGTCCTGAAGACCTAAATCGATTAACTCCCGGCTCAATGGCTCTTCTGGGCGAGTACATAGCGGGTTTAAAGTTAAATAATGATGTACACGCGGTTGTTGTTACAGGTGCCGGTGATCAAATGTTTTCGGCAGGTTTATTGAACCCAGACATTAGGTCTAAAATGTCTAAAGACGAAGTCATCGCCTTCGTTCGTCTTGCCAATAAGGTTTTTGATGACCTTGCTGCCCTTCCACAAATCGTGATCGCTGCGATTAATGGCGATATTGTTGCAGGTGCTGTGGAACTTGCGTTGGCGTGCGACATAAGAACCGCTGCAGATGATATCACGCTATCAATGCCTGAAGCCACATGGGGTGGTTTTCCCGGCGCAGGTGCTCCTCACCGACTAGCAACAGCTGTCGGCCACGCTCGAGCGCTAGAACTGATCTGTACAGGTCGCGAAGCAACCGCCGTTGAATTACTCGAATACGGAATTGTGCAATCGCTCCACCCCCGTAAAAAACTGCTTGATGTGGCACAGTCCTTGGCAAAAACAATAGGAGAAAATGGCCCCCTGGCGACCCGAGGAACGAAACGAATTCTCCGAGCTCGGCTTGCCCCCGGCTTCGATGATGCTCGTATCCTTTCAGATGATTTGCGAACTTTGCTGGAATGGTCAGACGATATTGATGAGGGTCTTACTGCTCATCAGGAGGGGCGAAAACCCAAATTTTCCGGCCATTAACGGACGAATTAGTCCGCTGAAGACCAATAATTTATGTGAGATAGCCATTTTCCAGATAGTATCTTTCGGCGCCCCTATGTAATGGCAAGTCAGTGTTTTGACAAAGTTCTGACATGGAAATTGTACCAGTTAACCCTTGGCCAGGTTGAAATAAGGTTTCTATTTGTCTCGCCTGCTGTTCGATAGCCTCGACGGTAAGATAGACTAGATCCTCAGGTAATTCGGAATGGCAGTACATAATCCAACCAGCAAAATCGATTGTCGGCTGGTCTTCCAGAACACCACGAAGACTATTTTTTGGAATAAACGAAGACCTGATACCAAATTTTTCATACAGCCTATCCAATACATCCCGCTCTATTTCCAAAAAGGTCAAATCTACATTGTCGGCGATTTCTTTCCACGGGAGTGTCATCAATGCTTCGTCAAACACAGCGTCCAATTCACCCGACTTCATTGCCGTAACTCGGTCGGGCCGCGATCCCGGTACTTTTTCTAGAAAATTTGGCTGTCTGTCGTCGAACACGACTTCTCCTCCCCATTTGCTGAAGTCTTCAATTGTCGACCCGTACTCGGACAATAAAGCATCAAGCGTCCAACCTACTGGGTGACCTAAATGGATTGGAGCAGTTGATATACGTAGGGGTACTTCGTGTTCGATTACTTCTCCGAGTGTGGATAATCCCAACTCCTTGCGGACCGCTAAAGCAAGTTGATCGAAATGTGGAAACACGCCAACCGCACGAATGTTACATGAGCTCTCGCCGAAACCGTATGCCCCCCGACCTTCCCATGCCAACCGAGCTAACCACGGTGGAGTAGTGATGCCAAAATGGTAAACACCCGTGTTTATCATTTCAGGTCCAGATAAACACATCTCTCCGGTATGTGCGGTGTGTATTGAGACAGATGAGCCTTTTGGTAGCTTGCTATAATACCCCGTTAAGCCCAGGCCAATCATACTTGAAACTTTTAGCCAATTACTTCCAGCCCCCAGAATTTTAATTTCTACGGGTTCGTTTTGGATGCTTAGACCCATTTTTGATTGAACTCCCTAGGCCGCCAGCTATGGGCTAGAGCACGCCAAGGAATAAATCCGTGTTCGCCACCCATTTCAATAGTCTCGAGGCCCTCCAGATCGTCTGCCCAAGTAGTCACTTCTAAATTATTGCCGTCCGGGTCCCTGAAGTATACCGAAACTACGCTTGTACCCTTGTGAGAGCGAGGTCCGTCAAAAGGAATTTTTTCGGCTAACAGGTGTTCCACAAAAAGTTTTAGTCCAGAGACATCAGTGCCAAATGCCCAATGTGGATTTGTATTTTCCGAAGCGGGATTAGTTTTGTCTGGGTAGCTCGTCCCATCTTCCTGTTCTACGACTTCAATTAACTGTGAACCCACGTGATAAAAACGATGTCGCAAACGACCCATTCGTTTGTCATCATCACTATAACCGGCCCGATAAC
Source organism: uncultured Rhodospirillaceae bacterium (assembly GCA_964412235.1). Lineage (GTDB taxonomy): Bacteria > Pseudomonadota > Alphaproteobacteria > MPNO01 > UBA830 > JAYZQT01. The sequence goes on along the minus strand of CAYPNT010000079.1, from coordinate 9,219 downwards.
ACTCTACCCCACCTAGTATTTGCTCGATGAATACTCCCGCTAAATCCGGGTCCCGAGTGGGCAGTCCGCAGTGATCAAGGCCCTTAAGATTAAATGCATTTTCTGGAATATTTTCTCTTTGTTTCAATCCCACATATGCAGTTGGATCTCGCTTCACGTCTTCCATAAAACACCAACCCCGCGTTACAAGTCCCAGCTTACGTGAAGAATACTACTAAAATTATTTTATCAGGTCCGTAAAAAGTATTAACGACAGTATTTTTTTTCATCGATATAAATAATAAGCAACCAAATAAATTGAGAGGATTACATGCCAATTCAAACAAGGAGGCTTGTGACCGGACATGATGAAACTGGAAAATCTATTTTTATAATGGACGGGATGGCGAAAACTTCAATAACCATCGAAACAATGGGAGGCCTCACAGTAACAGACTTTTGGGAAACAATGGGGTCCCCCGTTAATAATAACGGATTAGAAGATATGGCCGACCGTCCTGTTCATCTCGAACCAAAATCCATGGGAACAATCTTTAGAACCGTAGAATTTCCACCAGATTCATTATGGAAGAATAATCCTAATGCGAAAACGGGGTTTTCTGCTCTGGGGGCATCACACGTTACCGATGACAATCACCCGGATCCAAATATGCATCGTACAGATACGATTGATTATGCAATGATAATAAAGGGTCAAATTTGGGCCGTTTTAGATGTCGAAGAAAAATTAATGTGCGCGGGTGATGTTTTGATCCAACGCGGCACAAATCATGCTTGGGCAAATAGAACTAATGATCCTTGTCTTGTAATGTTTGTTCAATGTGACGCCGCTCGTGTAGTGGTATAGAAAGGAATGTTATTATGCCGTGGAATAAACTCAGTCCACCGGGCTCCATGTTACCCATTGCCCCGTTCGTACCAGGGGCAGCGGCGGGTGGATTTGTCTTTACTTCCGGTACCGGAGCGGTCGACCCTAACGGCAACATTGTTCACGTTGGAGATATCAAAGGTCAGACGGCGTACACAATTAATCTCATCAAAGATGTAATAGAAGAAGCAGGCGGTACGCTGAAAGATGTTGTTTTTAATTCCATCTTTATTAAGGATTGGGCGGACTACGACGCCATGAATAATGTTTATGCCACTTTTTTTCCGGATATCCCTCCGCCTCGATACTGTATCCAAGCTGGCTTGGTCCTACCTGAGTTGTTAGTTGAAATTCAATCCGTAGCATATGTAGGTACGGCAAGCGGGAAAGAATTCAACAAAGAACCCTAAAAGTTTAATCTCTACTACTTTTTATAACTCGGAAAACTAAATTTTACAGGAAATAATAATGGGTCAAACAAAGATCGAGCATCACGAAAATATGATAATTGAATGGGACGTTCCAATAAAAATGGATGATGGCACGATTTTGCGTGGGGATATTTACCGTCCATGTTCTGACGGACCTCACCCCGCCATATTGGCCATGGGGCCATACGGAAAATTGGTGCATTTCTCAGATGGATACCCACAACAGTGGTCCTGGATAACCGAACAGAAACCCGAAGTTCTGGACGGTTCAAGCAACAAGTATCAAAATTTTGAAGTTTGTGATCCTGAAAAGTTTGTCCCAGATGGTTTTGCCTGCGTAAGGATAGATTCACGTGGGGCTGGGCGCTCTCCCGGTTATCTTAATCCCTGGAGCCTAAGGGAGGCCGAAGACTTATACGAATGCATCGAATGGTGCGCGCGGCTGGATTGGTGCAATGGAAAAATTGGGCTATCAGGTACTTCTTATTTAGCAATGAACCAGTGGCAAGTGGCAGCATTGCAGCCGCCCTCGTTAGCAGCAATCTGTGTGTGGGAGGGTGCTCTTGATTACTATCGCGATATGGCATGGCACGGAGGTATATTATGCACATTCTCCAAGACTTGGTATGGTCCGGTTGTTCTGCCCGTACAATACGGCGTAGGCGAGAATGGGTACCGGAGTACCATGAACGGAGAATGGGTGGCTGGTCCCGAGACCCTATCTCCAACGGAATTAGCCTCGAACCGAATTGATTGGCATGGTGCGTGTTCTGAGAATAATTTGGCTTCGGATGAATTCTGGACGACCCGTCTTCCGGATATTTCAAAAGTTGTTACGCCACTCTTATCAACGGCGAATTGGGGCGGCCAAGGGCTTCACCTTCGGGGAAATATTGATGGATTTTTAGAAGCCAGTAGCGAACATAAGTGGTTGGATATTCATACATTAGATCATTGGACGGAATATTACACAGATTATGGTGTGGACCTTCAAAAACGATTTTTCGGATATTTTCTTCTGGGAGAAGAGAATGGGTGGCTTGATCAACCTCGGGTGCACATGCAAGTTAGGCGTCCAAACCAGAGAAACTTTACCTGGCGTGACGAACATGAATGGCCACTCGCTCGGACGGTATGGACCAAGTATTATTTTGATTCCGAATCAACGCAATTAATTGAAACCCCACCTAAAAATACGTCTACGATTAGTTACCGCGGTTTTTCGGACGGAACGACATTCCTGACACCACCGTTAGAAAAAGAAACCGAAATAACGGGTCCGATAGCGGTTCGTTTATTTGTTTCCTCTGAAACTGAAGATGCTGATATTTTTATAGTAGTAAGAGTGTTTACGCCCGATCTACGAGAAATTGTATTTCCCGGGCATATCGATCCTAATACCCCGATCGCTCAAGGATGGCTGCGAGCATCACATCGAGAGATAGATGCAGAGAAAACATTACCCCATCGCCCATATCACAAACACAAAAAAATACAAAAACTAACATCCGGTGAGGTATACCAACTCGATATTGAGGTATTACCAACGTGTGTCGTAATCCCTCAAAATTATAGGATTGGTGTGACAGTGCGAGGTTGTGATTATATGTCACCGAACGTGGAACATAGTAGAGAAATTTCCCACTTAGGTTCGTTGACGGGTGTCGGGTTGTTTAGACACGACGACCCCGAAGATCGGCCCAGTGAAATTTTTGACGGTAATGTGACAATTATAACGGGACCAGATGAGGAAGCCTTCATCATGTTGCCTGTGGTACCCGAAGGCTAGTTCTCTTAATGTTCCCGTAACGACGTTTATTTCATTGTAAAGAGTTTGTTATTCCACATGAGGAGCAAAATATGGTGTTAGACCGCCGACAACCAGAAAGATACAAAGCACGGGCAAATGTTTATACCCAGGTCATCCAATCATCGGGAACTAGGACGGTGCATATTGCGGGAACGGTGCCCATGGACGAGAACAATGTCCCATTTACCGGTAATCTAGCAGAGCAGACGAAAATGGTATGGAAGAATATTGCAATTTCGCTAGAAGAGTTTAACGCGAAACCTTCGGATGTAGTCCGGATTAATCAATATACAACTGATCTCGATTCCTATCTTTCGAATGGTATAGAGCAAATGGATGAATTTTTCGGCGATCATAAGCCGACTTCCACGTTGATTGAGGTAACCAGGCTTGTGCATCCGGAGTGGAAGATCGAAATTGAAGCCACGGCGGTTCTCGAGTAAAACCAGGAAACGGGGGTTTGTAAATTCCCCGTTTTCCCTAGTTATCCACACTATGTTTTAAATGGATTTTCTTTCTTTAAACGCTGCCCTGCTTCATCGGCAATAGATACATCTGCAAGTTGATCTATTGAAATTTCTTTCTTTACATATTTTCGGACATTTACCCAATGGTCTTGCATCATTGTTAGACCGGGTTTGTAGGGTTTTCCATCGGCCTGAATTTGTGCCCAATGAGGATGTATGGCGGTTAACAAACCGCGCCCTTTAGCACCCTTAAACAATGTATGTTTTGTTAGGATATCCATTATGTCACCCGGGGGTGGGGATGTATCGGCCGCCGCATTAAATTCTTTGGTTGCCTGAAGATAAGCCATGGCAAACCTTACGTAAGTTTCGCGGCCCAAATCATTAATCTTGTCCTGAGTGTACGAATAACATGATATTACATTACCGGGAGCCACATCGTACGCGAGCGCTATAGGTTGTGCCTTTTTCGCCTTTTGAAGAATGAAACCAAAATGATACGCAAAATTACAAATATTTACCCCACCCTTCATCATAAGTTTCATAAGGGCTGGCTGCGGGAGGCCATATTGCGTCAAAACTTTATTTGGATCCACGCCTCCAGCCATCCATGTTCTATCCTGGCAAAATTCATTGATAGAGCCTTTAGCCGATAGGTGGGCTTTTTCACCAGCTATTTTACTCAGATCGGCCGGAGTTCTCACACCTGCATCCCAATGTTTTTGAGATATCATGGTTACCGGGTATGAATGCTTTTTCTCCAGGTCAGTACCACCGTCAAGGAACATACGAATTTTCGCACCGCGTGCGATCGAATTAAACATTCCGGCTGATGGAGTAAGCGTCCCCACATCAACCTCACCCGCTATCATTGGAGCTACTATCAAACTTCCGTCCATAAACCATTTGTACTTAACATCTAGGCCAAGCTTCTTGAAATAACCTTTCTCAAAGGCAATCATCGCCGCGCCCTTTGAAATAAATGGACCATCCGCCAACATTACCTTGGTCATGCCTTGATGGGTTTTTGCCAACACATTGTTCGAAACAATGGCTGGGGCGCCAGCAATGAGAGCTGCCGCACTGGTCGATTTGAGAGCTTGTCTACGCGAAAGTATTTTGTTGCTGAATTTTGTCTTCATATCTACATCCTCCTTATTTGCACCTAGTTAGTCGCTTTATCTTTATCCAGAGCCCAGCCAGCTAATTTGATATCTACCCAATCGTGCACCTTAGTGATAGCAATCCCCACTATTGCAATGGCAAACAATATGGAGAAAACCCGTTCCGTCTCAAGAATAGCGCCAGATGCCATTAAAACTTGTCCTAACCCATCCTGCGAGGCAATCATCTCGGACGCAATCGTTAATATAATAGCAACGCCGGTTGCCAAACGCATACCGGCCAAAATTGCGGGCGTAGCCGCGGGTAACATAACGTATTTCTGTATTTCCCATTCCTTGGCCCCAAGATCTTTAGCGGTAGCAATTAGGCCGGGCTCGACCTGTCTTAATCCTTGGTATGTAGAAATAACAACGGGGAAAAAAGCTGTCGTTAATACCACAACAAATTTATAGGTTTCGCCGGACCCAAACCAAATTATTAACAAAGGGACCAAGGCAATTTTTGGTAATGGGTAAAGCCCGGCAATCAAAGGATCGAAGAAATTTCGCACCCACTCTGTGCGTACCATGGAGGCCCCGACGGCTACCCCCAAAATAGCAGCTGCAATAAATCCTCCCAACACTCGTGAAATTGTTATCATTGAATGCCACGGGATAGTCCCATCTATTGTCATAGCCCAAAATGTTTCTGCGATAACGGATACTCTCGGGACAACGATCGGGTCTACCTCAAAAACAATTATTGCTAATTCCCATAGAAGAAGCAGACCAATTATTGAACCAAACTGTACAACCCTTCCTAAACCTCTGCTTCGACGAGACCTTAGTTGTGCCAATCGAATATGTTCCGAGAAACGATTTAGGTTTTCAGGAATATCTTTAGATTTCATTAGTTCGCGCGACCCCGTTCAAAATCTATTGTTTTTTCAACTTCTTCCAGATTAGGAACAGGTTTTTTAGGGTATTTGGT
>CAYPNT010000079.1:0-3539 GCA_964412235.1 uncultured Rhodospirillaceae bacterium | reverse complement strand
TTTCAACTTCTTCTCGTATCAGACCTTAAATGTGGTCGTATATCCGTCCAAAATTGGCGTCTGAAAACTCTTTCGTCGTTCTAGGTCGCTTCAAATCAATTGGTACCACAGACTTTATCCGGCCGGGTCGTGCCGTCATTACAACCACTTCGTCCGCTAACAAAATAGATTCCTCTATGGAGTGCGTTACAAATATGATTGTCTTATTTGTTTCAATAAAAAGACGCTGTAATTCTTGTTGCATAATTATCTTTGTCTGCGCGTCTAGCGCGCCGAAAGGCTCATCCATTAGCAATACGGAGGGATCCATTATCAATGCCCGAGCTAAAGAAACTCTTTGACGCATGCCCCCCGACAATTCGCTTGGTAATCTGTCCTCGAAGCCCCTGAGGCCCATGAATGCAATAAACTCTTTTGCTTTTTCTCTCCTCTCTTTTTTTGTGAACTTGCGAAGTTTTAACCCAAAGGAAATATTTTCCATTACAGTGAGCCAAGGGAACAAATTGAATGTTTGCCAAACCATCACGGATTTGTCCCCTGGCCGAATGACTTCGCTGGTTGAATGGTCAACAATTTCAATTTTTCCGCTAGATGTTGTCGATAAGCCCGCAATAATTTGTAGGAGTGTGCTCTTGCCGCATCCTGAGGGACCAAGAAGACAGGTAAATTTTTGAGAGGCAAAACTATGTGTCACCTCATCTATAGCCAACGTTGGTATCTTCGACTCTGGTCCCCAAAGTTTACTGACTTGGTGAACACTAATTTCCATAGGGTACTCTTATTGGTTATATCGAAACGTATTGTCTCAAAAATTCACTCCTCCGGGAAATAATACCTTTAGAATAGGTTATCAGGCAAAGGGTTGATCGTTAAAATTTCTCCCAGAAAAACTAACTTTCCATCGGATTTTTTCCATACCAAAGTGTTGAAGTCGACCCTAGTAAAGATCACAAGCCTGGATGCTCCTGATTAAATAAAACGATGCGACTGCTATTATAGAAAAAGAAGGTTAAATAATTTTCTATAAGACATGTGGTTGGGAATACACAGAAGAAGAGCGCCAGGCCGTACGCCGTTATGGTTGAACACGTCCCAGGGAAAGCGAAACTGCGGGAGTTCTTACGCGCCACGCACAGTGTGCATCTTGAGAGTGCGAGAGAGGCCTTAATCGGCACCGCCACGGTTCTTGATGAGGAAGGGGGATAACAGGGGGCATGTTCATCTTGGACGTCCCTACTGAAAAAGACGTTAAGGGATATAAGGCGAAAGATCCCTGCCCGTTCGAAGGACTTATTAGGTCGCGCAAAATTCTATAATGGCGTCTGCGTTAGTCTTTTGCCGAGTTCATAGAAAGCGATCACACAGAGTACTACCGGATAACGAGATCAAAAACTCGGGAGTTTAAAATGGATTTTGGGTCAAATCAAAAATCAGTCGGTAATTACGAGAAAAGATGGCAAAGTATGCCGTTAATTTTGTACAGGCTTTTCACCGTCTGCTGACACATCATGCCGAAGATAATTGGCAGTCCGCAGCGTGGAGCCACCAACCCAATTAGTTAAAGATAAAAAACGGTATTTGTTAAAAATCACTAAACCCAATTGTTAGAGCGCCCGGGCTACATTTTCACCGGTATACGTGGCCCACCTAAGACCAGGCAACCCTGATGCTTCTCCAACCTTGTGTAATCTTATATTGTCCGACAGTTGAGCCTCATCGAAAGGTAGATCCGGTGTTTGAAGTTCCGACGCTGCGATCACAGTGTCCACCTTCATGGTTTGGCTACCATTTTCGTTTTTCATGGAGATTTTCCCATCCTCGCTACCCGCAATTTCACACGAGAACAGGATGTTAACCTCTTCCTCATGCAACATACTAGGAACCACCAAGCGGCTCACAAGATTGATGTCTTCGCCAAAGTCAGCCCGTCGATCAGTGAGGGTAACTTTCCGTCCCGTAGCCGCCAGATGCCACGCTGTCTCCGCCCCAATTAGATCCGCGCCGATTACGACTACAGTTTCTCCAATTTTATCGATATTCCTCAGAGCGGAGATTGGATCTATAACGGTCACACCTTTGTAATTTGGTAGAACCCACCGTCCTCCTATAGCAAATACTAGGTCGTCAGCTTCGGAAATTAGACCAGCGCATTCAGTGATGTCTGTCCCAGTAATCAGATTGACCCCTGCACTATCCACGGCGTGGTTTAGATATCGGAGATATCCACTTAACCCCTTTTTAAAAGCTAGCTTGGATGCTACTCCAAGTGCACCGCCGAGTTCTTCTTCTCGTTCAACAAGTGTCACCTGGTGTCCTTGCAGTACGGCCCTTAACGCAGTTTGCATCCCCCCCGGACCACCGCCAGCAATAACAATTTTCCGGCACGCCTCAGCTGCTCCAGCAGAACGACCTTCGTATCCTGTTATGGGATTGATAGCACATAACGAACGCGAACCCGCCTGCTCTCTGCTGACACATGTATTACATCGCACACAGGGTATAATTTCTATTTCTCTGCCGGTAATCGTCTTTTCAGGCAGCTCAGGATCGGCAAATATTGGTCGGGACATTGCAATATAATCCGCAGCCCCCTCCCCAATAGCATTCTCCGCAATATCGAGCGAATGAATGGTTCCCGCGGCTATCACGGGAACATCTACAGACTCTCTGATCTCACTCGCGTATTTTAAGAAAGGCGCCTCGTTTAAATACATTGGTGTAACACGTTGCTCCATTGCCCGGTACGTTCCCGCAGAGATATGTAAAATATCGACGCTCGCCTCTTCAAAGTCGTGTGCTACTCTACAATAGTCAGATGTGTCGTAACCTCCTGGCATCAGGTCATGTCCATTCATTCTAACTCCGATCAAACGCTCGTTTCCTATACATGAGCGAATTCGCTTAATAACTTTAAGCGGAAAACACATCCGATTTTCATGGGATCCCCCATATTCGTCGGTACGCGTGTTGGTTGCCGGTGAAATAAATGTATTGATGAGATAACCGTGAGCACCTTGGAGTTCTATCATATCAAATCCCGCTGCCACCAATCTGGAGGCCGCCGTCCCAAAACTATCTAAGACCTGAACAATATCCTTTTCTGTCATTTCTTCGGGTATTGGTTTTCCCTCTCCCCACGCGATGGGTGAGGGCGCCAACACTCTGCCCTCGCCTATTACGCGTTGACTTCCACAATGAGCAATTTGTATGCCTGCTATTGCACCCTCCCCTTTTATCGCCTCAGCAAGATCTGAAAGACCGGGGATCATCATGTCCGACTGCGCCCCAAGTTGTGCATGAAAAGATCGGCTTGCGATATCGTCAATGAACGTAATCTCTACAATAACAACGGCGGCGCCTCCCTTTGCTCTAGCACGATAATATTCAATCATCTGAGGTGTGACGCTTCCGTCAGGTGCAGCGTACATTGTACAAAGCGGACCCATCACAAAACGATTTCGAGTAGAAAAATTCCCTATTTTACCTGGTTGAACCAATCTCTGCCGTTTGGTCCGTTTATGAGATAGAATTTTCACCGG
>CAYPNT010000078.1:0-14700 GCA_964412235.1 uncultured Rhodospirillaceae bacterium | reverse complement strand
CTCTGCCAGATCAAGACCCGCACAGAAATGATCACCGTTACCTTTCAATATAACTGCTAGGGCGTCGGAGGGTGGAGCGGAAAAGAACCGGTGAAGGTCTTGGATTAATATATCATTTATGGCGTTTCGTTTTTCGGGCCGGTTGAGTGTTAATACGGCAATACGGTCACGCAGTTCGAACTCGATAAGGTCAGATTTGAAAGAGGACAATAAATTCTCTCCTTGGGCAGACTAGACAGGTTCTGATAGGCCTCTATAAGTGCCCGCCAACGCGGTGTAAACTCTGATATGGACACAAAGATAAAGGGAGAGGACAATTGGATATACGTGGGCAAGCCGCGATCGTGGCCGGAGGCGCGTCTGGTCTCGGGGCGGCCACCGCCGAGGCGCTTTCTAATGCGGGCGGTAAAGTTGCGATACTCGACGTTAATTTGGAACTTGCTGAAGCCACGGCCAAGATACTGGGTGGTGTCGCGATGAGTTGTGACGTCACGGACCCAGTCGGGGCGGAAGAAGCTGTGGAAGAGGTGAAAAACGCTATTGGGCAGCCACGAGTATTAGTAAATTGCGCTGGGATTGGGCCGGCGGAGCGAATTGTGGGCCGTGACGGGCCAATGTCACTCGATAGTTATTCCAAATGCATTAATATAAACGTGATTGGTTCCTTCAACATGTTACGTATCGTATCCCATAGTATGAGTGAGGCGGAGCCGGTGGATGAGGATGGTGAGCGTGGTGTAATTATTAACACGTCTTCGGTTGCAGCTTATGATGGGCAGGTTGGACAGGCAGCCTATGCCTCTTCAAAGGGCGCAATCGCCAGCCTCACATTGCCAGCCGCGAGAGAATTGGCACGGTTTGGGATCCGCGTGCTTGCAATTGCTCCGGGGATATTTGAAACACCAATGCTTCGCGGATTGCCTCAGCCAGCGCAGGAATCACTTGAAAAAATGACACCATTCCCTTCGCGACTTGGAAAACCACATGAGTATGCTGATTTTGTCATGAGTATACTCAAAAATAAGATGCTAAATGGAGCGGTTGTACGTCTCGATGGCGCCTTGCGTTTGGCTCATGGCTAATAGGTGAGACAATTATGACAAGACTTGCTCAGGTAAATATGACGTCATTTGGCGTCGACGTCGAGAGGCGTGGGGACGGTGAGGCGATATTGCGGTGTCCAGAACCGCTCGCCAAATTACCGACAAGCCTGATATCAATATTAAAAGACAGGGCTGCCGAACATGCAGATCGGGATTTCTTCTGTCAACGTGATACCGCAGCGGGTTGGCGCCGTGTGACCTATGGAGATGTTTTTGCTGCGGCTAATTCAATTGGACAAGCCCTTATTGATATGGATACCGGTGACAACCGACCGGTTGCTATATTGTCGGATAATTCCATTGACCAGGCGCTTATATCGTTTGGTGCAATGACTGCAGGTATTCCTGTGATGCCTGTTTCCCCCGCATACTCTCTAATGAGCAAGGACTATCAAAAACTAAAAAGTGTAATCTCGCACAACGACCCAGCGGTTATATTTGTACAGGACCCCGAGCCTTATAGTGCTGCAATTGATGCGCTAGATTGGGAACGGAGGACGCTCGTAACCAGTAGTCCGTTTGAGAGATCGCGGCCGACTGTTTTTTTAAATGATATGCTGTCTACAAAGCCACGAGAAGGTATCCAACGCGCTGCCTCTGGTATCAATTTGGATACGATTGGCAAAATATTGCTGACTTCTGGGTCAACGGGATTGCCGAAAGGCGTAATAAACACACATAGAATGATGGTCTCTAACCAGGTAGCCCTTGCGCAAGTATACAAATTTCTGCGCGAAGAGCCCCCAATTTTAGTCGATTGGTTGCCGTGGAATCACACCTTTGGCGGTAATTATAATGTAAACATGGTGCTCTACAACGGCGGTACTATGTACATTGACGAGGGTAGACCCCTACCCGGGCAGATTAATAAGACAATAGAGAACCTAAAAGAGATTTCCCCAACGGTGTATTTGAATGTTCCACGTGGTTACGACGTGCTTCTTCCGCTTTTAGAGGTAGATAAAGAGGCTCGTGATGGCCTGTTCCGGAATCTTACAAAGTTTTTTTTCGCCGGAGCGGCGCTTCCCAAAAATGTTTGGGAGCGTCTGGACCAGATGGCGATTTCGGTCCGTGGTGAACGAGTGCCAATAACTACTTCGCTCGGCTCAACGGAAACGGCCCCCGGTGCCACCTATTTAAACTGGTTACCCCAGGTTACCGGGAATATAGGTCTTCCACTTCCCGGAAACGAAGTAAAACTCACACCAAATGGCGATAAATTAGAAATACGGATGCGTGGTCCAAATATAACACCGGGTTATTTTTCTCAAGAGGAACTTACGGCCAACGCATTCGATGATGAGGGTTTTTTTAAGATCGGGGACGCGGGGCGTTTTGAAGACGAAACGCAACCCGATAAGGGCGTTGTGTTCGATGGACGAGTGGCGGAAAACTTTAAACTTCTATCGGGAACCTGGGTTCATGCGGGTCAGCTCAGACTTCAGGCGATTGCAGCTGCGGCGCCGATAATTCAGGATGCTGTTGTTACGGGGCAGGACAGGGATGATGTTGGCTTGCTTGTTTTTCCGAGCTTGGCTGGGTGTAACGCGGTTGTTGGAGAGGATTTGCAAATTGATAAATTAGTCAAACACAGGGCGGTTCACGAAACACTGCGTGATGGTATTCGGATACATAACAGTAATAATCCCGGTAGTTCGACGAGGATCCGACGAGCTCTGCTAATGACGGAGCCTCCTCAAATTGATGCCGGGGAAATAACTGACAAAGGCTATATTAACCAGCGGGCAGTGCTAAGCCGCCGTGCTGGTCTTATAGATCGGCTTTACAGCGAAAATAAAGTCGATATCGTTGTAATTGACTAAAAGAATGCACCACTTTGCGTGTAGAGGAGACACCATGATAAAGGTAGCGGATATCACTTTTGGGAGGCTTCAATCCCCTGACTTGGATCGGGCGGAGGAGTTTCTAACTGATTTTGGGATGGTACGGGCGGAAAGGACCAAGGATACGCTGTACATGCGCGGCACGGATCCCGACCCCTTTATTCACGTGACCCATTTGGGAGAAGAAAAGTTCATAGGGTTGGCCTTCCGAGCAAACAGCGAGGAAGATCTCTCGAGAGTTTCAGAGGTAGAGGGGGCGTCGCCAGTTGAGGAAATGGACGAACCAGGTGGGGGAAAGCGGGTTCGTCTTTCTGATCCCCATGGCTATCAGGTTGAGGTGGTATGGGGCCGGGAATTGGTGGATGAGGTTCAAATACCTCGGTTTAAGGTTAATGACGCAAATAATATTGACGTGCGGGTTAGTGATTTAACCCGAATTAGACCGGGCCCCTCACATGTAAAACGGCTTGGACACGCTGTAATAATGACGACAGATCTATGGGCAGGGACCAAATGGTACCGTGACACGTTGGGTCTCGTGCCTTCCGATGATGTGTATGTCGAGGGTGATAAAAATAAAGTAATCGCCACCTTCAACCGTGTGGATGCGGGCGAAGAATATGTTGATCATCATACGTTCTTGTGTATCCAAGGGGAAAAGACAGGCCTCAATCACATGGCGTTCCAGGTGCAAGATATCGATGACGTTTTTATGGGGAACGCATTCCTTCGCTCTAAAGAAAAATACGACCACATGTGGGGTACGGGGCGTCACGTTCTTGGGAGCCAGGTATTTGACTATTGGCAAGACCCGTGGGGTCGAGTCCACGAACACTGGACGGACAGCGACCGCCTTAACAATCAAAACCCCCCAAACGTTATCCCCGCGGAGGAGGGTTTCCTCTCGCAATGGGGTGAAGCGGTTCCTGAGCGGTTTGTCAGGCATTCCTCGCCGTAAGATAGAATGGAGAGATTTAAATGAAGGCCAAAGTGAACGGAGTAGAAATTAATTATGAGGTGTCCGGTAACGAGAATAAACCTTGGGTGACGTTTTCTAATTCTCTCGCAACTAATCTACATATGTGGGATGAGCAGGCGCGGATCCTGGGACCCGATTTTCATGTATTGCGATATGACAAGCGCGGCCACGGTCAATCCGAAGCGACTGCAGGGCCATACAGTTTTGATGATCTCATGGGCGATGTTGTTGGGTTGTGGGATCACCTTGGGATTGAAACTACTCATTTTGTTGGTTTGTCGATCGGTGGAATGACGGCGCAAGGCCTAATGTTAGAGTACGCAGACCGCCTAAATTCGGTAGTTATAGCGAACTCCATGGGTGCAATTGCTCCTGAATTTGTTAGCGCCTGGCAAGATCGGATAGACCTGTCAAAGGATAAGGGTATGGATCCCCTAATTCAGCCAACAATGGAACGTTGGTTTACAGAAGCATACCGAAATAAGGAAACTGACGAAGCGCAGTCTGTCGCTGAGATGATCGCAACAACTTCGGTAAATGGTTACACTGGTTGTGCAGCGGCGATACAAAAGCTGAACTATCTTGATAGATTGGACCAGGTATCGGGTATTCCAGTGTTGTTTATTGCCGGTTCACAGGATGTTGGAACACCGGCACCCGGGATGGAAGCCATGCATACAAAGATGGTTGGTTCGGAGTATGTTCTTCTCGATCCCGCAGCCCATATTTCCAATATTGAGCGACCGGTCGATTTTACGAAGACGTTGTGCGAGTTTCTCGCCAAACATTAAGTGCTTATGCTAGGCTGAATTCAGCATGGAGAGGAAGACTGAATGAAGCCTGCGGCAGGGGTTATTGGCCTTGGGATAATGGGGGGTGCGATCGCACGTCACATTTCGGAAAAGGGTTTTAATGTTTTTGGCTATGACATATCAAAGGAAGCATCGGTGCGGGCTTCCGCCAACGGTGTAACCCTAACTACATCGGTGGCGGGCGTAGCCCAGAATTCGAAGATTGTGGTTTGCTCCCTGCCGAGCGCGTTGGCCCTCAAAGAAGTTGCTGATGAGATTGCTGCATCTGTCTCAAATAAATGCATATTAGTTGAAGCAAGTACCTTTACGATTTCCGATAAGGAAAAAGCGCGGGACATATTGGAAAGTGCAGGTCATACGCTTTTAGATTGTCCGGTTTCAGGGACTGGACAGCAGGCTAAGACGGGAGATCTCGCGGTTTTTACGAGCGGACACAAGGCTTCGGTGGATGAATGTTTGCCGGTCATCGAGGCATTCAGTCGAGAGAATACGTATTGTGGTCCCTTTGGAGCGGGTAGCAAAATGAAATTCGTGGCGAACCATCTCATAACAGTACATAACACGGCTGCGGCCGAAGCGATGGTTTTGGGAATGAAATCTGGTCTGGAACCAGCGCTCATTTTTGACGTTATTAGTACAAGTGCCGCGACCTCACGAATGTTTCAAGTGCGCGGAAAAATGATGTCTGAGAACAATTATGACGAGATTGGTATGTCAAACAGGCTTTATCAAAAGGACTTGGATATCATTTCGGCCTTTGCCGCAGAGGTCGGGTGCCCCGTGAGTTTGTTTATGGCGGCTGTTCAACCCTATAGAGCTACTTTAGCGCAAGGTTTAGGTGAAAAAGACACGGCTGCAGTATGCGCTGTTCTGGAAGAGCAAGCGCGTGTAGAGAGGTAACGATGGTTGACTTGTTTTCCCCCTATTCAACAGGATTGTTTGACCTTCCTCACCGGGTGGTTATGGCGCCAATGACGCGTAACCGCGCAGGTAAAGGAAACTCGCCACACGCACTGAATGCGACCTACTATCAACAGAGGTCTGATGCGGCACTAATTATTACAGAAGCAACTCAGATTTGTCCGGAGGGTATGGGCTATCCGGGAACGCCGGGAATTCATTCTGAACTTCAAATTGATGGTTGGCGGATGGTTACCGATGCTGTCCATGAAGCGGGTGGAAGGATCATTCTTCAATTATGGCATGTCGGGCGAATTTCACACCCGGATTTGCAACCAAACGGATGTATTCCGGTAGCGCCTTCCGCTATAAAACCAGCTGGTGACGCTATGACGACATCCGGAATGAAACCGTTTGTTACCCCTCGTGCACTTGATGCGGAGGAATTGCCTGCACTTGTGGAACAATACCGGATTGCCGCCCAAAATGCCGACCTCGCAGGCTTTGATGGGGTGGAGGTTCACGGGGCTAACGGTTACCTGTTGGACCAGTTTACACGGGATTCAACAAATCGGCGCGATGACGGATATGGTGGGTCCATTGAAAATCGTTGTCGTCTGCCACTTGAAGTAACCGACGCAGTGATTGCTGTTTGGGGTGCAGATCGGGTTGGTTATCGAATATCACCCTTTCAACCATACAATGATATCTCGGATTCAGACCCATACCAAACCTTCTCATATATCTCGGGAGAGCTGGCAAAACGTGATCTTGGTTATCTCCACATGGTTGAGCTCGGTGGACAGGCAGAAGAAGCGGAGTTCTTAGAAAGCAGGCATCAATTGTTCAGCCACGTACGTGATATTTGGCCTAATACTCTTATGACCAATGGTGGTTATGATAGGCCGAAAGCCGATATGGTTATCGGTGCGGGATTGGCAGATTTAGTATCATTTGGCACTGACTTTCTGGCTAATCCTGATTTGCCTGAGCGTTTGCAGGGTGGTTTGACATATAATCAACCAGACCGCCCTACTTTTTACGGCGGGGGCGCAGAGGGATACACAGATTACCCGTTTCTGTCAGGGTAGGAAGTGAAAGTCGAGTGCCATGAGTTTAAATATTATTAATTTTTCCTGATGTGTCGCGGTTGATTACTTGGGGTACAAAAACGTGTGGCACTCTGAAAAAAAATTGGTGGAGGAGAACCTCCAAGACATAAGTCTAAAGGTACGGACGATGCGTCAAGATATTCGTTATGGATCCTGATCTCTTATTCGTTTCGAGGATAGAACAGTTTTTATTTCAAGAAGCACGTTTTTTGGATGAACGGCGCTTTGAGGAATGGTTTTCGTTGTTTTCAGATGACTGCGTCTATTGGATACCTGCGAGGATAGGCCAGGAAGACCCTTTCGAAGAGGTTTCGATTGCTTATGAGGACCGTCAATTACTAGAGGTACGTGTTCGGCGTTTACGCCACCCCGATAATTTTTCCGATCAACCAGCAGCTAGGACGCAGCGAGTTCTTGGTAATGTCACAATAGTGTCTACGACTGACAATATCACTTTGGTGAGATCTAACTTCACACTCGTGGAGTTTCAAAATGATGAACAACAGGTATTTGCCGGTGAGTATGTTCATACGCTCCACGAAGTTTTGGAAGAGTTTAAAATTGTTCAAAAGCGCGTTAATCTACTCAATTGTGATGCTCCAATGGGTGCAATTGTGATACCGTTTTGACTTCGAATAAGGCTGCGATTGTAGTTGGCGCAGGCGATGCGCTTGGTGGTGCGATCGCGAGGCGTTTCGCATCAGGCGGATTGGTGGCAGTGCCATCACGACGCAAAGTGGAACCCCTTAAAAAACTCGTAAAACAAATAGAATCTGAGGGTGGTAATGCGAAAGGAATCCAGTGTGATGCGAGAGATGAAGAGGCAGTCGCTGCACTATTTGACCGGGTGGAAAGTGAGATAGGACCCGCAGAGGTTGTAGTATTTAATACGGGGGCCCAACACCGTTCTTCAATACTCGAAATGACGACGCGTATTTATCGGCAAGTATGGGAGAGTGCCACCTTCGCGGGATTTGTAACTGCCCGTGAAGCCGCGAAGCGAATGGTTCCACGTGGAAAAGGGACCATAATTTTTACGGGTGCTACGGCAAGTATTCGTGGCGGCGCAACCTTTGCATCCTTTGCCAGTGCAAAACATGCACTTCGAGCGCTAGCGGAATCCATGGCGCGGGAACTTGGACCTAAGGGCATACACGTCGGTCATATTATTGTCGACGGGATGATAGATTCTCTGGCCGTGCGGGAAAAGTTTCCGGCTGAAGTACAAGCGCTTCCTGAGGGTGGATTGTTAAAACCTGACCATATTGCTGAAGTGTATTGGACTATGTATTCCCAGCCAAAAGATGCCTGGACATTTGAAATGGACGTTCGTCCGTCTGTGGAGCAGTGGTAATAATCAACTCGCAATAAAGCGATGAACGATCTCAGCGGCTGCTTCCGGCGCTTCGGCGTACAGGCTATGTCCGCAGTTTTCGAGTACTTCTAGTCTACCGTCTGAAAACCCCGCGCTATAGGCTTCTACATGCGCCCGCGGTACGAGACTATCGTGTTGACCAGAGAGCACCAGGGCAGGTTTCCTGTAGCGGTCGAGCCGTGAACGAAGTCGCGGGTTATAGAGGTAAGGGGGTTTGAAACCGATGAGGCTGGCGAACCGAAACACACGATACTTCCCCATCTCTCGTTCAATCGTATCCTTGGCATCAGGTATTAGTTTTTTGCCAAACTCAGATCCGGGTTCCGCAAACAAAAGATTGCGTAATTGATCGTACCGTTCGCCATCGTCGGGCTGGGCATACCAGAAAATATCTGCGATTTGGTGTCCTGGGACCGCTAACCCAGTAGGACTAATTAGTGTTAGTTTTTTTATGCGTTCTGGGTATCTGACCGCGATTTCGGCTGCGATCCAGCCACCCAGACTACTACCAACCAAGGAGAATTGATCAAGGGCGAGGGCGTCAAAAACTCTCAAATAATGGAATACGACATCGTCAATTGTCACCAAATGCTCGTCTTCATCAGTTTTGGCGCAACCCGGATGGGCCGGCGCGATAAGTTCAAAATGTTGGGCTAAGGTAGTGTGGAAAGGCAATGGCCCTGGTTCGGTCCCGTGGATATCTACAATCCCGTGCAGATATACTACTGGTTGTCCCGTGCCTATGTGTTCAACCCACACGTTGCCGGTCGGCAATTCTAACAACGAACCGGTCATCGGGTCGGTCGCAAATCTGTGATTTCGGGAAAATCCCGCGCAAAGACATCAGCGGACTGTTCGCGCAGGGTCGGAGCGACGTGTTCGGCGAAAAGGCGCATACTTTTTCTAGTTAAATCATCGCGCATATTGCCGAAGTGAAACTGGATCAGAAGATTTCCTGTTTGAGCTCGTTCTATAAGGTCAAGTAGTTTATTACGTACGGTTTCCGGGCTGCCTACTATAATCGACGCCCGCCGGTCCAATTCGGCCCAATCTTTTGTGTCGCCGAGTTGAGTAGCACCGAACTCCCATTTTTCTAACACGCTTCGCCAGCTGTCCGGGCTGGTTGATGGAATTCCTGGTCCCCAAGTCAACGTTCGTCCTTTCGTTCGTAAATGTCCCTTCAAACAGTTTCGCAGAAAATACCAAATACCTTCCTGGCTCTCAATTTTTGCTTGATCGTCCGTCTCAGATACATAGACGGATAGCAAAATACCAAAATCAAAAGGTGAATAAGTGCGATTATATTTTTTCATTGTATCGGCAAAAGCCTGAGCCGCTTTGCGAGTTTGATCACCGTGGCTCCGAGAAGACAGGAAATACGCATAACCTCTCTTTGCCGCATTTTCCATCGTCTCGCGGGAACGTGCTCCTGGCACCCATATTGGGGGATGTGGGGTTTGCTCCGGGCGTGGCCACGCATTTACATATCGAAGGGGATATTCAGGGCCCTCATGTGGGAAGGGCCCATCTTCAGTCCACGTCCGCACAACTAGGTCGATAGCCTCCCAAAACTGACGACGTGCCCGTGGTGAAGGAACATCATAATTGAATGCCTCGGGGCCTCCACCAACAGCGAAGCCTGCTATTAGACGGCCTCCAGACATACAATCAAGCATCGCATACTCTTCTGCGACCCGAAGGGGGTTTAGGTGCATAGGTAAGAGGTTTCCCAGAACAACGATCTTACCGTTATGAGTTTTTTGGCTAAGCGCTGCGGCAATCATATTTGGAGATGGCATTAGCCCGTATATATTTTGATGATGTTCATTCAGGACCATGCCGTCAAAGCCCAACTCATCTGCGTAAACCAACTGGTCAATGTATTCCTGATACAAGCCCCTTGCTTTCTCGCGGTCCCATAACGAATTCGGGACCGTAACCCAACCAGAATCATATTTATCATCAAAGTCTTCTGGCAAATATGGGTATGCCATGAAGTGCCAACAAAATAATTTAACGGGATGCATCTATGCCCCTTTTCGTCTGTCTAATAGCCATTATACAATAGATGGCCTGTAGAGAGGGGGCCACATGATTAAAACAAATGGTATTGTACACTTTACGATTTCCGTAAGTGATCCCGACAGAAGTGAAGCTTTTTATAGGGATGTATTGGGGTTGGCAACTGTGCAAAAAGTGTCACCGATTGGTATGGTTTTTATGCGCTCTGGGGAGGATTTCGTAATCCTAACTAAAAGCAAAACCGCTATTGAACCTAATCCTGGAAAAGAGTTTTTCGTTCATCATGCCTTCCGTGTTGATGTTGATCAATATGAAGCGTCCAAACAACATTTAATCGATAAAGGAATAGAGATAATTTTCGAGGAGGAACGCCACGAGGGTGTTTTCCATGGAAAGCAGTGCTATTTCCATGACCCGGACCGCAATGTATTGGAAATTATCGGCTTAGAAATGATCGGCGAGGGCTTTGCTCCAGAAAGTATGGACGGAGATTTCTCTCCCTTTTCAAAAGAACCGCATTTGTAATCTAATTGTGTCAGCAGGAGCGGTCGCGCTGTCAGGAAGTTGTTTCAGGGGCGGAGCGCTTTCTTGTCAATTTTACCAATAGTTGTTTTGGGGAGATCCGTTGTTATCACGATAGTTCTGGGGACTTTATACTTGGCGAGATTTTCTGCACAAAAACTGATTAGTTCCTGCTCGGAAGCGGTCATTCCCGGTTTCAGGACGACCCAGGCTTTGGTCACTTCTCCATAATATTTATCCGGGATTCCAATCGTTGCCGCTTCAGCAATCATGGGATGTGTGTAGAGCACTTCATCAATTTCCCGTGGGAAGACGTTGTAGCCACCTACGATCGCCATGTCCTTTTTACGGTCTCGAATATATAGATAACCATCCTCATCAAATTCACCTATGTCTCCCGTGTAGAGCCAACCTCCACGAATTGTGGAGGCAGTTTCCTCAGGTAGATTTCTATAACCGGACATGATTTGTGGTCCGCGTGCTCGTATTTCTCCGGTCGTTCGGGGAGGCAGGACCTTTGTAGGGTCAGTAATGTCTACAACTTCGATTTCCGTATCGCGGAGGGGTACTCCTACGGAGCCTGCTTTTTTTTCGCCCGTTTCAGGATTATAAGTGAGTACTGGCCCTGCTTCGGTTTGACCATAACCCTCCAATATGAAGCAACCCGTAACACCCTGCCATTGCCGGAGAGTTTCTTCCGGCAATGGAGCTGAGCCCGAGTAACATCTAGACAAGTGCCTTAAGTCGACTTCTTCAAATCCTTTAAAGTTTAATAAACTAGAAAAGATCGTTGGTCCGGCGGGTAAAATTGTAACGTGTTCCCCTTGGAGCGTGTCGCATAGGTCTCTCGGATGATAGCGAGGGAGAATAACCAAACGGCTACGGCAGTAGCAGGCCAGATGGAGGCACATTGATACCGCGAATACATGAAATAACGGCATGACGCAGACAATGGTTTCACGTTGGGCGTTTGTAGGGAGAATTGCCTCTCGCTGGGAAATATTTATGGATACCTGAGCATGGGTTAGGTTGACACCTTTCGGATAGCCAGTTGTACCCCCTGTGTACTGGAGTGTAGCGAGGTCGTCGGCAATTGGAATTATCTTTTGCGGTTCGCTTGTAGTGCTCGTTAATTTTTTTACAAATGTCCTGCCGTCACTGGCAAGTTTCTTGCCGGTATGGGGAAGTGTCTCAACAATTCCCTTAGCGGAACTCTGGTGTATGGTGGCCACAGGAAGCGAATCCGTTAAAATATAGGTAATCTCGCGCGCAGTATAGAGGGGGTTTATGGGCACCACTTGTGCGCCAGCGGCGTGTACGGAAAACATAGCGATCGCCATATCGATAGAATTTTCCATAATGAGTGCTACTCGTTGACCTTTTGATCCCAAGTCCAGGAGCTTCTGGGCAAGGTGCTCCACGCTGTTTAGGTATTCTTCATATGTAAGATGAAAACCACTGCACGTGACGGCCACCTGTTCAGGGTGGTCCTGCGCCGCAGCGACGAGCATGTGCACCACAGTTTCGTATACGTGGGGTAGGGGACCGCTATTCGTCAAACGTCTGTGGATCCATTAATTAAAATGGCGGCTCGACCGGTTATGAGACCTTGTTCAAGCCTCGCGTGAAGTGCCTCTGCCCCTTTCATGTCAGTGGTTTCTGTTACGATTGGCCATACTTCGCCCCGACCACATAAGTTCAGAGAATCGATAACTTCTTGCCGCGTTGCATAGCGGCTGCCCATAAGCACAAGCTCTTTTTGTAGCATTTGGTGTGAATGCGCGGCGAAGGTCTCACCGTTTCCCCCCAAAGTTACCATTCGTCCGCCACGTCCCAGGCTTTCTATGGACGTTTCCAACGTTTGGGTTGACGAGACGAAGTCAATGGCGACGTCCACACCACCATTCGATAATTCTTTGAGCATCTCGGGGCAGTCTCCTTCGTTCGGATTGACGCAATGATCGGCTCCTGCATCCTGGCACGTCGAGAATTTATCAACAGCGGTATCAATGGCAATTACCTCAGCGTGTGCCCATTTTGCTAACATCACCATGTGTATTCCAAGCCCACCGCCTGCACCGAAGATGGCAACCGTTTCTCCCGGTTTTATTCCCGCGTGACGTATTACCTTCACAGGGGTGGCAATTGCATCAGTAATAACGCCCACTTCCGCAGCATTTTCCTCCCAATCAAGGGTTTCTGGTAGTTTTATATAGTTTTTAATTGGTAGTTTTATGAGTTCCGCGTACCCGCCATTGCATGCACGGCCTACATAACCACCAAAATTTTCGCATAGTGTCTCGCGATTAATTTGGCACCATCGGCAGCGGCCGCATGTTAGGTAAAAGTATGAAGTGACAGCGTCCCCGACACTTAAATCGGTTACTCCCTCTCCGACGGCCTCGATGACGCCGGTTATTTCATGGCCAATGACTCGCGGATAATCAACGCCTGCCCGCCCGGTTTTTACATGCTGTATTGTTAAGCCAGCACCACAACTGATGACGCGTGCAACTGCTTCGCCGCGGTTTGGTTCGGGGTCGGGCATTGTTTCTAGTGAGAATGGTTCGTTAGGACCGTTTAAAACTAGCGCTCGCATTAGATATAGGCCATGCCACCATCGACCAGAAGGGATTGGCCTGTCATGAAACTACTTGCTGGTGACGCAAGGAAGAGCGCTGTGCCTACGAGATCGCTTGCCTGCTCAATCCGTTTTAGCTTTTGCATGCCCAAGACTGCTGAAATACTGGCGTCCGTTCGTCCTACATAGTCGACTTCCGAATCTGTCATGCCTGGCAGTATTGCGTTACATGTGATGCCTCGCTCTCCGAGTTCTGAAGCCATGCATCGGGTCATGCCGACCACTGCCGCCTTGGAAGTCACATAATGCATTAGAAGAGGCAATCCTACGGGCACAGTTGAAGAGGAAATATTAATTATGCGACCGTAACCTCCGGCCTCCATATGCTTGGTAACCAGTTTTGCGCAAATCCATGAGCCAATCACATTAACATCGAGCACACGGGTCCAATCTTCTCGAGAAATTTCTTCAAACGGAGAACGACTGATCGTTGAAAAAATCGCTGCATTATTAATTAAAACATCTATTCTTCCGTATTCCTCCATAACGCGTGCCACAGTTTCAGCGACGGATGCTTCATCTGAAACATCTGTTTGGATGGCGAGGGCTTTGCCATTGTCTGCCCTGATTTCGTCCGCCACTTTGGTCCCGTTTTGTCCATTGATCTCGGCGATGACGGGTATCGCGCCATGATCTGCAAAGTGTTTGGCGTAAGCCCGACCAATGCCGCTTCCGCCGCCTGTAACAATAACGACCCGGCCTTCTACACTGTTTGAGACATTTGGTTCGTCACTCATGCTGCATCCGTTACTTCAATTACTGCTGCCATAGAGCTATCGCCCGCCGCGCAACCATTGAATAGGCCGTATCCACCACCCAAAATTACGAGCTCTTCTATCAATTCACAAATTGCCCGAAGCCCGGTCGGTCCTTGGGGGTGTCCCCATATTAGTGAACAGCCGTAATTATTCATTTTCGTAATGTCGTAACCGGTTTCGCGGCAAAATACGATGTCGTTTACGGCAAAAGGGTTATGTGTTTTGACTGCCGTGACGTCGTTTAGTGAGATACCCGCATTATCAAGAGCTTGCCGTGATGCGGATACAGGTGCTTGAGGCATGTACGCTTTTTCTGTGCGTGCCTGACCAAAACCCGAAATACGAATTACAATATTCGGATTGGTGGACATTTCGCCCGCCTTATCGCGCGTGGTGACAATCATGGAGGTGTTTCCATCTGCAGGGTGCGTTTGGCTGCCGTAGGTTACGGTCCCTTCTCTGACTACGGGTTTTAGTTTGTTCAGTCCGTCGCGTGTAGTTTCGAAGACACCCTCGTCGCCCGTCATTGTGGCGACGGTCTTACGGAAGCGTTGATCCGGGACATCAAAGGGTATTGTCATATAACGTTTCTGAAACGCGTTTTCATTGGCGATCGCATCACAATATTGTTC
>CAYPNT010000077.1:0-14872 GCA_964412235.1 uncultured Rhodospirillaceae bacterium | reverse complement strand
TTGAGGCCATTTTTTTTGCCTGAAATTTAAATCAAAGCGTAGAAGGCCGAACAGCCTCGGCCTGTATAAAGTTTAGTTCATCTGCAATGTTAAAGCATTTGCTCCAGTTCTGTCATAAGATAAGGCCGAAACCGTTCGTAATGCTCTATCATTGGAAAATGCCCGATATCTTTCATTACCGTATATCTGCAGCCAGAAATAATATCTGCGGCCGCTTTAGTCATTTCGGGAGTGGCCGAGTAGTCATACTCTCCCGTAAGGAGTGATACTTTACAGTGGTTTGTGTCTATCTTTTTTATATCCTCCCGCGCGTCCCAGTCTTCGCAATAGTAATATACATCTCCCTTGTATACGCCTGGACCGGACTGACTATAATACCACCAGTTTTCTCTGCACCCTTCTTCTGGGGAGGAAGGGGCGTTGAGGCCATATGTGTAACAGGCGGCAAGTTCTCCACCATGTATTGCAGGATGATGTAGAAAGTCGTTGTCACGCCCTTCTGCGAATGCAGTGCTCTCGAGCCCAATAATACCTGTAATATTATCTTGGTAATCTGCAGCGATTTTCAGCGTTATAGCACCACCCATAGAACAGCCCATTACAATCGGATTTGTAGCTCTAACAGCGGTCCAAAAGTCATGAATTAGATTAGTATATACAGTAGTTGTTAGCCGGTATTTTTCTAACCACCATTTATCAGGTGGGTTTGATCGTCCGTGGAACGGCAGGTCGAACGCGATAACCCGGCATTGAGAGGTAATTTCGGCGTCATTGAGTATGTGACGAAATTGGCGGCTATCGGTGCCAGCTGTATGTAGGCATAGCAGGGGGGTCCCTTCCCCAGCCTCTTCATAATAAATACGATAATCACAGCCAAGGCTGTTTATTAGCACGTAACGACCAACAATAGGCTCATGTAGTGAGTCAGGCTGCTGCATTTAGCGGCTCCATCTCTTTTAGGATGTTCATCATCCGGTGCAGTGCCCGAGCATTTTGCATGGTCACTAATGTGTTTCCGTCAAGCTGAAATTCGTCAACTCGCATGAGCATCGCAAAAAAATCATGATATAGTGGCGGGGGATCTCGGCTAATAAATTTGTTCCAAACTGACATCGGAGCTCTAAGAGTGAATGCTACAGGACGATCAAATCTTGGATTTTGTTCTATCGTTTTGATTTTGCCCTTTTTTACACAAACGAGAAAATCGATACCTTCGAATGAGATTTTGAAGTCTGTGGAAAACCAATCGCCAATAACGCCCATTTCTAGGTCTGTGTTTACAGCTTCCTGGAATTTTTCCATCCAATTCATGTTTGGTTTAGCCATCATTGCCTCATAAATAGAGATCCCGGCTAAAGCCGGGATCTCAACAATGGTTGTCTTCCATTTTAGAGCGTGCGCCCTAGAAAGAAGGTTAGGGAAAAGTTCTTACTCCAAGAACTTTTTCAACCCAGCTTCCAGTTCCATCCCACGCGTTGCCGCAACTGCTTTTTTCATCAACTCATAGGTGGGTTTTGTTTTCGGGTCATTTCCAAGAATTTCATCGCCGATTGTAGAAGTTAACGCGCGCAATTTTTTCTGGTCAGCTGCCGGTAGCCGGTACACTTTTCCGACTTTCGCCCAATCTTTTTCTGCCTGTCGCGTCATATCATTGCCCCATCGAGCGGCATGAATGGTCGAAAGCTTGCCGGCTTTAACAATCATTTTGTTAAGATCGGCGGGAAGCGTTTTAAGCCAAGCAATGCTGAGAGCCTGCCAACACAAGATTTGGCCTTGTTGGGTCAAAGTTACGTGCTTAGCAGCTGTGTAGAACTTGGATGGGTACATCACGATAATCCCACTCCGCACTCCGTCTACAACGTTTCGTTGCATCGCGGGTAGGACTTCTGAATAGGGCATTGGCACCCCGGTTGCACCCATTTTTGCCATTACGGCTCGCTCCAGGGGTGTCGCGAGGACGCGGATTTTCCGGCCTCTCATGTCTGCAAGCGTTTTAAATGGCTTTACTGTGGCGACGGAGGTGTCGCCCGCAGACCACAAAACATTCCCGATGACGCCCGCTTTTTGTGCTAGGGTCCGGAAATGATCCCGCACTACTGGGTGATTAACGGCGAGGCTTTGATGGTGAATACTGTCAAAAAGACCCGGGGTGTCGACTACCATCAGTCCCTTGTTGATACCAAGAAAAAATCCGGGAGGAATATGGAAAGCTTCCTGCGTTCCAAGCTGAACCCCTTCGATCTGGCGCGGAATTTTACCCAATTGTGCAGCAGGATAAACTTTAACCTTAAGCCGTCCATTGGACTTTTCTTCGAGATACTTCTTCTGCCAGTTTGCCAGAAGATGGTTCGAGTCGTTAATCGTAACGAACCCTATTTTCATTGTATATGTTTTAGCAACGGCACTACCCGCGAGGCACAGAGTACCCGCCAAAAGCGCAGCTACTGGTGTTAAAATACGTTTCACAGTGTCTCTCCCTATATGCACTTGATAAACAAATTTTCGGGGAACTATTCCCTCACTTACAATAAAGCTTCGTTAACCTAGCATAGGCACCAAGCGCCCTGCAAACAGCCATTGTGAGCTCCTGTTGCCGCATTACTCTTTCGGCTGTTTATACTCGATCTCCAAAACCCTTACCTCGCCATCGGAAATATTGACCGCATTATGTTCAACCGGTGCAGACCACGCTACCGCTCGACCATTTTCATATTCCACGCGGGTTTCTGTGCTATCCGACCCTTGTAGTAATAGTGTTCCGTCAGATTGTTGGATGGTTACATAGTCCCATTCGTGCTTGTGCCAGCCGGTTTGGTTCCCAGGTGCGAACGTCCAGCGAGTTATTCTAGTGTGTTCGTTTTCAAGGAGCATTTCATGTTTGGCGAGCACGGCGTCGGGAAGCTCAGTGGCGTTTTTACGGTCAAGGTGCTGGGACATTGTACACTCCTCTTTGTTATTCTAGCCAAAAGAACAATACACCGTCTAGAATTCAACAATGCACCAACCTTCTAACCGCACTTTTATTTCATTAGTATTGGATAGACGATTTCGGGCGATTTTCCTATTTGGTATTGCAAGCGGCCTACCTTCATCTTTGGTATTTGCTACTCTGTCAATATGGCTTCGCGAAGAGGGTGTGTCGCGGACATCCATAGGTCTAATAGGCGCTGCTGCGACGCCCTATGCCATAAATTTCTTATGGGCCCCATTATTGGATTACTTTCGTTGGGGGAAGTTGACCAAGAAGTTAGGCCAACGACGCTCCTGGATTCTCATTTGCCAGATCGTTTTAGTGCCTAGTGTGGTTATAATGGGTTTTTGTGATCCAAAGCACGCGCTGACAACGCTTGGTGCTTGCGCGTTCCTCGTTTCTTTCGTCTCGGCGACCCAGGATGTCGCTATTGATGCCTATCGCATTGAAATTTTGAGACCTCATGAATATGGGGCGGGGGCTGCGACCGCTATTTACGGATGGCATACCGGAGCATTTCTTACCGGCGCGGGCGCACTTTATATCGCGGCCTATGATGGATGGATGACTGCTTACATAGTTGCCGGGTGCATAATTGCCCTAGTAGCTGTGGGTACTTTTTTAGCGCAGGAACCCCATCATCCAAAAAACATGATTGAAGTAACTTCGGGTATCCGAAATTGGTTTGTAACGGCAGTTATCTCGCCAATCGGCGATGTGTTCGCTCGTTTGGGTTGGGCAGTAGTACTCGTTTTCGGCATCATTGTTTTTTACAAATTTGGCGATGCGATGTTAGGCCGGATGGCCGGTGTTTTTTATGTTGATCTTGGTTTTAGCAAAATAGAAATCGCCAATTACAGCAAGTCTATTGGACTTTTTGCAACGTTGTTCGGAGTTGGAGTTGGTGGGTGGGTCTGCACCCAGGTCGGAGTGATTAGGGCAATGTATTTAGGCGCAGTATTAATGATGGTTACCAATTTATCGTTTGGGCTGCTTTCATATACGGGTAAGGATTTTGGTTTTTTAGCTGGCGTCGTTTTTTTTGATAACCTGACGGGTGGCGTCGCAACGACCGCATTCGTCGCTTATCTCTCAGGGCTTTGCAATATTGCGTTTACAGCAACACAATATGCTCTGTTCGCATCGCTCGGTAATTTTGCTCGTATTCAGTTGGGGTCAATTTCGGGTTGGGCTGTTGATATTCTCTCAGGTGAGTGGGCACTTTTTTTCTTATTAGTCGCAGTAACGTCAGTTCCCTCAATCCTTCTGCTTTGGTTGCTGACAAAACTACAAACCCGAACTTTCAAAAAGCCCCTATCACGGTAATAGTTTTTGAAGGGCCTTGTGCACTGCTGTTTCAGGAATAAGGGACATATCATCCCCACCAAATCCCTGCGCCTGGATAATTGTTAGCTGTGATGTGCTTGGCGCGAATTTCTCTGGAGAAGTCGGCCCGAATAATGAAACGAGGGGCGTATCGGCAGCCGCCAATATATGGCCGACGCCCGCATCGTTAGCGACCGCCGCTTTTAAACGCCGGGCGATTGCTATCGATAGGATTGGTGACTTTATATATCCCGAATTTATGTCTTGTTCAGGCAAAATTGCGTCTGGGATTGCGGATTTAATCTCATTCGCAATGGTAGCTTCGTTCGGGCCTAGAATGACCACTGGAATTTGACCCCTGCCAGCGACTGACCTACCGACAGAAATGTACCGATCGAGCGGCCACCGTTTTTCTTGTCCACCAGCGCCGGGCGCCAAACCAACATAAATAGGTCCGGGCGGCAGTATTTTATTTGCTTGCTGCTCTGCATCTTTATTTTTAGGGAGTTCTGGCCCTGATGGGGGAATGTTGCCATAGGCCAATGACAGCAGTTCCATTAACTGTGCGATCATCGCTTTGGGGCGGGTCCAAGGCTTTTCGGGTTTTAGATCGGATAATAAAAAATTTGCGGTTCCAGAGACAAACACATTATGTCGAATTCGACGAATTAAAAGACTACGCCCAACACCCCGCTGTGTGTCTATCAGAAGATCAAAATGCCTTTTTTTGAGTGGTGCTGAAAGCACGTGTCGGAAGACGGAGTCAAATCCAGCCCCCTCTATCGTTTCGTCGATTAGTCCGGCGACTAATGGGGCAAGCTCGTGAGCAAAAGCGGTTTTGTGGGTCCCCGCTATCCAGGTTAATTGGGCGGCAGGCCACGCGCCTTTTAGCGCCCGTACGAATGGCAGCTTCATCATTGCGTCGCCCACTAAGTCGCCACCCACATACACAGCGATGGTTTTCGGTATTGAGCTAATTACCATGGTCAAATTATGATAGAGGTGTTTTGATAGATAAAGTCGAAGTCCAGATGATTGATCGGGCCACAATTGTAGAAGGCAACATAATGCTATTTTTTCTTTCGGTCATTTGTGCCACACGCCGCAACATTGATATTCTAACCCAATAGTGAGAAAGAGGTTGAACCTCACCAGGTCAGACGTTACAAGGTCCCAATTTTTTAAAGTGCCTCTCTGGACGGAGAATGTTACTTGGTAATCAAAAATCCCCTCATGCAACTTTTCGGTCAATCGCCGTTTAGACCTCTTCAGGATCATTTTAAGACCGTTTTAGAAGCAGCGAATGAAGTGCCAGGCTTGTTGCTCGCCGCGCAGGGTACCACGTCAAACGGTGTTGGCGAAAGTCGTGATCGTATCTACGCCTTGGAAAACGAGGCCGACACAATAAAGAACGAGTTAAGATCCCATCTTCCTAAGACGATGTATCTACCGGTAGATCGACGGGAACTGCTGGTTATATTAGACCTGCAGGATTCTATAGCGGATACAGCACAGGATATTGCCGGGATGATGGTGGTCCGTAACATGAAATTGCCTGAGTTAATGCATAAACCACTCATGGACCTAACCAACCGGTGTGTGGACGCCTGCAACCAATTGGGCAGTATCATGGAAGAGATGGACCAGCTTGTTAGTGTCGGTTTTCGAGGCCCTGAGGCGGACAAAGTCATGTACATGATCGATGAGCTTAACAAAATAGAAACTGAAACCGATAGACACGCGGTTAACCTGATGAAAATTCTCTTCGAACACGAAGAGGAAATAGGGGCGGTGTCAACTATTATGTGGGATCGAGTAATCCACTGGATCGGTGATTTAGCTAATTTTGCAGAACGCGCTGGAAATCGGCACCGACTCTTACTTGCTCGTTAAACGCCCTTTTTTGGTACAGGAAATCGATTGATTTAATGGAACTTATTGCTCTTCATGGATCTACGCTTTTAATTCTCGCAATAATATTTGGCATTTTTATGACCTGGGGTATTGGTGCGAACGATGTTGCCAATGCGTTAGGTACATCTGTAGGGTCCGGCGCGCTCACCGTAAAGACAGCGATTATCGTTGCGGCAATATTTGAATTTGCTGGCGCGAGCCTCGCTGGTAGCAGCGTCACTAAAACAATTCGTAAAGGTATTATTGATCCGGAGTTAATATCCGACAGTCCCGAGCTGCTCATCTTTGGAATGCTTGCGGCGCTCCTCGCCGCTGGATGCTGGCTTGCTCTCGCATCGACCCGTGGTTGGCCAGTCTCCACTACCCATTCTATCGTTGGTGCTATTGTTGGGTTTGCCGTCGCCGGTATTGGCGTAGAGTCCGTCAATTGGAGCAAGATAAGCCAAATTGTGGCAAGCTGGGTCGTTTCGCCCGTTGTTGGCGGGGGCATAGCGTTTATGTTGATGCTTAGCATACAGAAGCTAATTTTAAAATCGGATAATCCGTTTCTTAGCGCGGTACGATACGCACCTTACTACCTTTTTCTAGTCGGCTTTGTTATATCACTTGTGACTATTTTTAAGGGTTTAAAACATCTCGATATAGATCTAAATGGCATAGAAAGTGCTGCGGTGGCGGCAACGATTGGCCTAATTACCGCCTTAATAGGAAAGCGTGCCGTTGGGCGCGCTACGATCAATGCAAATTTTGGCGCAGCCGACATGACTGCCGGCGTTGAGAGAGTATTCGCACCCATGATTGTATTTACTGCTTGCGCGATGGCATTTGCACACGGTTCAAATGACGTTGCGAACGGTGTCGGACCATTGGCTGCTGTGTACGGACTAATTCAAACCGGTGGCGAAGTGGCCCAGAGGTTGCCAATGCCTGCGTGGATTTTAGCACTTGGGGGGGCGGGAATAGTGTTAGGCCTTGCTACATACGGCTACAGAGTAATGCGCACGATTGGTAGCCGAATAACTTCGTTAACGCCTACTAGTGGTTTTTGTGCTACCGTCAGTGCAGCCCTCACGGTTGTGATTGCTTCGCGCACGGCGATGCCGGTGTCTACAACCCACATAGCGGTTGGAGCAGTTATGGGTGTTGGTCTCGCCCGAGGTATTGCGGCACTCGATCTCCGTGTAATTGGGAGTATATTTCTTTCTTGGATTGTAACTTTACCCGCTGGCGGTTTTCTTGCTGCAGCGTTTTTCTTTATGCTTAAGGGTATATTTACATGACGATTTTTTTATAGCACTTCAGTTCCGGCGTCATTCCTTGGGACCTAGTACCGCCGATTGATCACCAGGTGCAAACTTTACTTGGTAAAGGGTCACATTTACTTTTGAGTTCAGAATATTTTTGAATCGATTCTCTGTGTGCGAGCCGCTCATTGTGTTAGTTTTGTTATGTGAAAGATGTTGCCAAGATATCCTCCGTGACCGATTTGCCGCCTAATCCTATAAAAAGTCCATCGGCGCATCTAAGTACCTCTGTTACGCCCATGATGGCACAATATCTCGAAATAAAGGATTCAAATCCGGACGCCCTGCTTTTCTTTCGAATGGGCGATTTTTACGAAATGTTTTTCAACGATGCTGAACAAGCGGCTAAAGCATTAGACATTACGCTTACAAAGCGTGGCAAACATAATGGTGATGATGTTCCTATGTGCGGTGTTCCGGTTCACGCGGCAGAATCCTATCTTGCACGCTTGATACAAAAAGGCTTTCGAGTCGCTGTTTGTGAGCAAACCGAAGATCCGTCTGAAGCAAAGAAGCGTGGCCCTAAGTCTATCGTCCGGCGAGATGTTGTGCGTTTGGTTACCCCAGGTACCATCACAGAAGACAATCTCCTAGATGCACGAGTTAACAATTTTTTGGCGGCTGTTGCTGAAGTGCGCGGTGATTGGGGTCTCGCCTGGGTTGATATGTCCACCGGCTCATTTTCTGCGCAACCTTTAAAAGAAGAGGGATTGGCTGCCGCCCTGGCCCGAATTTCTCCAGAAGAATTACTGGTACCCGAAGGACTGGCCAGTCGACCAGAATATTCGCGGGTTTTTGATGAGATATGTGACGGTCTAACAATCCGAGCTAATAACCATTTTGATAGTTCATCCGCGAGGCGAGAGTTAGAACTTTTATACGCCGTCAAAACTATAGAGGTTTTCGGCGACTTTGGACGAGCAGAGATTTCTGCGTGTGGTGCGATAGTCAGCTATATAAAACTGACCCAAAAAGGTCGGATGCCCCCGCTCCAGAGACCTCATAGATTTAGCAGAGAAGATACGTTGGAGATAGATGCTGCGACACGGATTAATCTTGAGTTGACCAAGACGACAAGTGGTGCCTACGAGGGATCACTAATATCCGTGATTGATAGAACGGTGTCAGCCGTCGGTGGAAGGTTACTCGCAGCGCGGCTGTCGGCGCCGCTAACCGACGTAGCAACAATTAGGGCTCGGTATGACGCAGTGTCGTGGTTTATTGATCAAACTTCGTGTCGCCAAAACGTTCGATCTTTCCTGCGCGAAGCTTCAGATATAGAGCGAGCGGAAACACGTCTTATAATGGGTCGAGGAGGTCCTCGAGATATCGCTGCAATACGCAGTGGGTTGGAGGTCGGACGTAAAATATTTTCGATTTTGACGGAGGCTGGGGAAACACCAACCGAAATAACTGACACGCGAAGGCACTTAATCTTAAAAACTGACCTAATTGGGGAGCTGACTCACGCGCTGGAAACAGAGCTACCATTGTTAGCAAGGGACGGAGGGTTTATCCAGGCGGGTTATAACGCGGAATTAGATCAACTGCGCGGACTGAGAGATGAGAGTAGGAAGCATATCACTCGGTTACAGGTGCAGTATGCCAATGAAACTGAAATTTCATCTTTAAAAATTCGCCACAACAATGTCCTTGGTTATTATGTAGAGGTTACGGCTGCCCAATCGGCAAATATGCCGGCTGCAACTGATAGTAAATTTATTCATCGTCAAACTCTAACGAATTCTCAGCGTTATACCACGGTGGAATTGGGGGAATTGCAGGGGCGCCTGGCACAGGCTGGCGAGAGAGCTCTGGCACTCGAAAACGAATTGTTTGATAAGCTGGTAGCTAAAATTCTTGAACAGGCGCAAGAAATAGTAATGGTAGCCCGCAGTCTGGCTGTCCTTGACGTGTCTGCAGCGTTGGCCTCGTTGTCTATTGAAAATTCATATGTTCGACCAACAGTGGATGATAGCCATATATTTTCGATTACGGCCGGACGCCACCCCGTTGTAGAGACAACCGCCTCTGGAAATTTGGTTGGGGAGTTTGTCTCAAACGACCTCTTTTTTACTGATACCCAAAAACTCTGGTTGCTCACGGGTCCTAATATGGCCGGAAAGTCAACTTTTTTGAGACAAAATGCTCTCATAGCAATACTCGCTCAAATAGGGTCATTTGTTCCTGCGGAGAATGCTCACATTGGGGTTGTAGATCGGTTATTCAGCCGCGTGGGAGCTTCTGACGATCTCGCACGCGGTCATTCGACTTTCATGGTAGAGATGATCGAAACCGCAACGATTTTGAATCAGGCTACAAATCGGTCGTTGGTTATCTTGGATGAAATCGGCCGTGGTACGGCTACATTTGATGGCTTATCAATTGCTTGGGCAACGTTAGAACATTTGCACGAAGTCAATGGTTGTAGAACCTTGTTTGCCACGCATTTTCAAGAACTTACGTCTCTGACCTCTCGGCTAGAGGCAATGGCCTGTTACACGATGCGTATAAAGGAATGGGACGGAGAGGTAATTTTTTTACATGAGGTTACCGCTGGCGCTGCGGACCGCTCCTACGGGATCCACGTTGCTAAGTTGGCGGGTTTGCCATCCAGTGTGATTGCTCGTTCTCGGGAAGTTTTGAAAATATTAGAGGAGGAAGACCAGTGTGGAGAGTTGGGAAAACTCTCAGATAATCTTCCACTATTTTCGGTTAATTCATCGTCGCCAAGCTCTTCTAGGCAGTCAGCTGTTGAGAGGGCACTGTGTGATATCAATCCTGACGCATTGTCCCCTCGAGAAGCGCTCGATCTTCTATATCAATTAAAGGAACTAAGCGCTGATTAAACCATAGTCGGATTATTAGAACGTATAGTCTATATTGATCGTAGATTTTGACGCAAAGGCTAAGCAATGTCCTCGATTTCGAAACAACGCCAAATCATTGACCGTGCTAGAATTATTGGTGATGTGGATAACCTTATGTCGGCCGGGCAAAGCCCAAATGAAATCCGCCAAGATTTTCTTGCCATTTTAAATAAAGCTTTAAAGCATGGTCAGTCTGAAGTGCGTCGACGGTTTAGCGAGGGCGAGGCAACAGGCGAACAAGTTGCTGAAGCGCTATCTTTTATGAACGATCAACTTGTTCGGGCAATTTATACATTTGCAACGGATCACGTTTATCCGGCGGCGAATCCTACGGAGGGAGAAAGACTGTCCGTCTGCGCGGTGGGAGGTTATGGACGAGGTGAGTTAGCCCCTTTCTCTGATATCGACCTATTATTTTTGTTACCGTACAAAGAGACGCCCCGGCAGGAACAAGTAATAGAGTATATATTGTATATGTTGTGGGACCTGAAACTTAAAGTTGGACACGCCACCCGGTCTGTCGATGAATGTGTACGGATGTCTAACTCAGATATTACAATTCGAACAGCTTTGTTAGAAGCCCGTTATATTTGGGGTGAGAGAAAGCTATTCAGTCAACTGAGACGAAGGTTTTATAATAATGCGGAAGACGGGAGCGCTCTTAAGTTTGTTGAAGAAAAGCTCGCAGAACGAGATGCAAGGCACGAAAAGATGGGTGCTTCACGGTACGTGTTAGAGCCTAATATTAAGGAGGGTAAGGGTGGTCTCCGCGACTTACAGACTCTCTATTGGATTGCCAAACGCCTTTATAGTGTTGATGCGGTAGAAAATCTCGTGGATAGGGGTGTTCTGACCAATAAAGAATCTAGACGTTTCAGACGTGCGCATCGTTTTATGTGGGATGTACGCTGCCATCTGCATTACCTGACAAACCGGGGTGAGGACCGATTGACTTTTGATATGCAGCCAAAAATCGCCGGCTTGTTGGGTTACAGAGACCGCACTGCTGCCCGCGGTGTTGAAAGATTTATGAAGCATTACTATTTGATTGCAAAAGAGATTGGCGATCTGACGCGAATATTCTGTGCTGCTCTTGAAGCTGAACACCAACGCAAGCCACGATTTAGACTCTCTTCCTTTGGGATTTTTCGGCGGACTGTAAATGAGTTTGTTGTTGAAGGTACCCGACTGTCAATGGACGGGGTTCAATTAGATAGAAATCCGATAAGAATATTGCAGATTTTTCACACTGCTCAAACCGAAGGTCTCGATATTCATCCTAACGCACTTAGAGCAATCACTAGAAACCTCAGCGCCATTGATAGTATTCGGGAGGATCCCGTTGCCAACGATCTTTTCGTTAAAATGTTGACCTCTGATAAGGATCCCGAAACGACTCTCCGTCGGCTCAACGAGGCAGGTGTCTTCGGGCGCTTTGTCCCCGATTTTGGGCGTGTTGTGGCTCAAATGCAACATGATATGTACCACGTTTATACTGTGGATGAGCACACTATTTTTGCGATCGGGGTATTGAACAAAATCGAGAATGGGTTTTTTGCAGAGGAAATGCCGGTCCCGACCAAAACTTTTCAACAGATCCAGTCTCGTCGTGCATTATACGTGGCTCTACTTCTACACGATATTGCTAAGGGTCGCGGAGGGGATCATTCTGTCCTTGGTGGGGAGGTGGCTCTGCAGCTTTGCCCGCGATTTGGTCTTACTGAGGAGGA
The DNA here is from genome assembly GCA_964412235.1 of uncultured Rhodospirillaceae bacterium. GTDB lineage: Bacteria > Pseudomonadota > Alphaproteobacteria > MPNO01 > UBA830 > JAYZQT01. Next base: position 2,757 of record CAYPNT010000077.1, on the reverse strand, counting down.
AACTGACACTGTAGTATGGTTGGTTCGCTATCACCTCCTTATGAGTAATACAGCTTTTCGCAGAGATGTTGATGACCCCCAAACTATCGATGACTTTTGTGGGTTAGTACAATCAATAGAACGTTTGAGACTATTACTGGTGCTAACTGCGGCGGATATTAGAGCGGTTGGGCCTAATGTATGGAATACCTGGAAAGCAACTCTTCTAGGGGATCTATTTGAGGCGGCCAGCGTGCGACTGGCGGGGGACCATTCCACTAGTGCCAGAGAAATTAGGATCGAACAAGCTAAGGACCGGATGAGCCAATTGTTGGGTGATCTACCAGCGGGAGCAATTGGCACTCATATTGCCCGCGGTTATCCTTCTTATTGGCTCTCATTCGATCCCGATACTCATGCTCGGCACGCTCGGATAGCAAACGAGGCAGATTTTAATTCCGCGAAGTTAACGATAAAGAGTAAGGTTGATTTGTCTAAGGGTGTTACCGAGGTGACAATTTTTGCGGTAGATCATCCTGGCCTGTTTTCTCGAATTGCTGGTGCGATGGCGATAACGGGCGCCAACATCGTCGACGCGAAGATATTCACCACGACTGACGGTATGGCGCTCGATACGTTTTGGGTACAAGACGATAAGGGCCGGGTATTTGATAGTAGCGAAAATTTGACCCGCCTCCGTACGCGTATTGAACAGACTTTGTTGGGGCAGTTGCGGCCGAGAGAGGAATTAAAAAAGGGCAGAGAACTATCTAGACGCGCGAGGGTATTCGAGGTTGCCCCTCGGGTCATAATTGATAACGACGCGAGTCTTACACATACTGTAATAGAGGTAAATGGACGTGATAGGTCGGGGTTATTGTATGACTTAACACGGGCGATTTCCGCGCTTAACCTGCAAATAGGATCTGCGCATATTACCACGTTCGGTGAAAAAGCGGTGGATGTTTTTTACGTTAAGGATGTGTTCGGCCTCAAGGTAGCAAATGACGTTAAATTAAAGCAGATTCATCGAGATTTGCTGGCTGTTGTTAGTAATACAGAACAATCCATGCCTGTTGATCGTTCTGCTAACACGGAGAGCCAAATTTCTGCAGCGGAATAACCTATTATATGCAACATTTAAAAACCCCAGAGGATTAGCTTGTTGCTTTGGTTAAATTGGATTGAATAAAAACGTTATAAGCATGGTCTTAATGCGTTCAATAGCAACAGTCGGTGGTTACACTCTAATCAGTCGAATCCTCGGCTTCATTCGTGATATCCTTATTGCAGCGTTTTTAGGGGCGGGACCTGTCGCTGACGCTTTTTTTGTCGCTTTTAAATTACCTAATTTTTTTCGACGCATATTTGCGGAAGGAGCCTTCAATGCGGCTTTCGTTCCTCTTTTCGCACGTCATATGGCCGAAGGTAGCAGGGATCAGGCGACAGCGTTTGCTGAGGAAGTGTTGGCCTTACTTGTAATTTCTCTTGTTTTCTTTGTTACAGCCCTTCAAATAGCGATGCCCTGGGTAATGATTATTCTTGCACCCGGCTTTGTTTCTGATCCGGAGCGTTTAAACCTTGCCGTTGCGATGGCTCAAGTTACTTTTCCCTATCTACTATTTATCTCTATTGTTTCTCAGTTAGGAGGTGTTCTGAATGCTTTAGGCCGGTTTGCCTCGGTCGCCGCAGCGCCGATTATTCTCAACATCTGCTTGATCTTTGCCCTGTTAGCTTTTTCCTCGACGTCAGAATCAAGTGGTCAAGCGTTAGCCTGGGGGGTCACGGTAGCAGGTATTGGGCAGTTTTTATGGTTGATCATTGCCTGCTATCGGGAGGGTTTTAGACCTCGTTTGCTGTTTCCCCGATTAACAGATCGGGTAAAACGCTTTCTCGTTTTAATGTTACCCGGGGTTATTGGTGCGGGGGTTGTTCAAATCAATTTACTGCTTGATGTAGTTATTGCTTCCTTTTTACCTCGCGGTTCTATCTCTTTTTTATATTTTGCTGATAGGGTGTGCCAATTACCCCTTGGTATTGTTGGGGTTGCTATCGGTACAGCTTTATTGCCGCTACTAGCAAGACAGATAAGAGAAAATAACCCGGTGGCTGCTCTTTATAATTTAAACCGTGGCATAGAATATGCATTGCTTTTGACGTTACCGGCGGCGGCCTCGTTGATGTTAATTCCAACAACCATCGTAAGTACGCTTTTTGAACGAGGCGAATTTTCGCAAGTTGAAACAATTGCCACAGCTAAAGCCCTAATTGCATATGCCGCAGGTCTTCCGGCCTATGTGTTAATAAAGACCCTTGGACCCGGCTTTTTTGCTCGAGAGGATACCGTTACACCTGTAAAGATAGCCGCGTTTTGTGTTGCTTTAAACTTAAGCTTGAATTTACTGCTTATGGGGCCATTTTTGCATGTGGGTATTGCTATTGCGACCGCTATAGCTGCCTGGGTAAATGCATTGCTGCTTTTATTTATACTTTCCCGGCGCGGTCATTTTGAAGTTGACGCTCGGCTAAAAAAAGTGGTGCCTCGGGTGTTTCTGGCGGTTGGTTTAATGATACTTGTGGTGGAAATTAGTGTCTTGGGCACGGCACCACTAGCGGCCTCAAATGACTGGTGGCAGTGGGTTGCCTTAGCCGTAATAGTTGGAATCGGTGGTTTTGTTTTTTTTGGGGGTGCAATCCTATTTGGGGCTATCAAATTGTCCGATTTAAAGCAGATGCTTGACCGCTCCGCTCGTTAAGGCGATAACCGCGCGCAATCTG
>CAYPNT010000076.1:0-14882 GCA_964412235.1 uncultured Rhodospirillaceae bacterium | reverse complement strand
GAGATGAGCGTTCTCAACTCCAATCGTTTTGAGTGTTTTGTAAACGTGTTGAACAACGGCATCCATTGTATAATCTTCATCGTTTTTCGGATTATCCGTGTAACCCTGGCCCAGCTTATCTATGGCCACGACCCGGCACCATTGTGAGAAATCGTGGAGTGTGTCCCCCCAATCTTCTATCGCGTCAGCGCTAGTGGTGGCACCAAAATTTCCGCCGTGCACGAGCACCACGACTTCTCCGCTACCACCTTCCCAATAACGTGTTCGCAGTCCGTCAACGTCGACGAATTTCTCACCCTGTAATGACATGATCTCTCACCCCTAAATACCGTAATTAATCCCGCAAAGAGTCCCTACTAAAACAGCCTAACCTTACGGACAAATCAATACAAACTGGTATAACTAACTTTATCCAACAGCTCCTTTAGACGGTAAATAGCTCTGTGGTAATGCAACTAAAGTGTTGGTACCGTTTATTCTAAAACGTGGAGCTAGCCATGGAACATACAGTCGAACCCCTCTCCGACCACCTTGGTGCTGAAATTAAAGGATTAAATCTTCAAGACGCAATGGATGACAAGACACTGCACAAACTAAAATCGGCATTCAACAACCATTCAGTATTATTGTTTCGTGACCAACACTTATTGCCGGACCAACAAATTTCGTTTAGCCGACATTTTGGGCCCCTCGAAATACACGTTAGCAGGAAATATCTGCTGCAGGGATATCCCGAAATTCTTGTTCTTAGTAATGAAAAAAACCCAGATGGCAGCAGGGTCAGCATCGCGGATGGGGGAACGGGTTGGCATTCTGATCTTTCATATATGGAACGCCCCGCGATGGCCTCGTTATTGTATGCTGTCAAAACGCCTAATACACCCGGTAAAGCTCAAGACACAGCCTGGGCCAGCGGTTACCGTGCATACGAAACCCTTCCCGCAAAGTTAAAAAAAAGCGTTGAGGGGCTTAAAGGCATTCACCTGTTCGACCAAGACCAAAATCCACGTATGCCGCCGATTGACACTAAATATCGGGACAAACACACTCCCGCGCTCCGTGCCCTAACGCCACCCAAAGAACATCCAATCGTTCGAACCCACCCCGTAACGGGCAGGAAAGCACTCTACATATCCATCCGTTTTACAATCGGCATCGCAGGCCTCTCTAAAGGTAGAGAAAATGAATTACTTGATGCTCTTTTCGCGCATCAAACCGATCAAGGGAATGATTATGTTCACCAATGGCGCGCAGGAGATTTAGTATTATGGGACAACCGCTGTACAAATCATCGAGCCCTAGGACAAATTTCTGAACCACCGTACATACGGCGTATGCACCGGACAACGCTGTCCGGTGATATTCCCTACTAGATATATTATCGATTAGAAATAGTGACTGATCGTTGCGGCCGGATTGCTTGTATGACACCCAGGATAGCGAGAGCGACAAAAAGAGAGAAAGACCAACTGAGAGCGTGAAGAAACTCTCGAGGACCATGATCGATAGCGGTGTCTCCCAGGCTTACCGATATAAATGCCGTAACAATAAACATGCTAACAACCATCCCCATTGACCTACTGAGCCCTGATAATGCCGAAGCTTGTCCTCTGTCTGAAGCTTCTACACTGTTCATGATCAAGGCAATATTAGGTGCCGAAAAAAATGCAAAACCAAGACCCTGCATGACCATAGCGGCGATAACAAGTTCAATACCCGATTTTTCATCAATTAGAGCCGGCAAACCCACACTTAACACTACCAAAAGCCCACCAAATGCACTTATGTGTCGGGGTGATATTCGGTCCGCAAGTCGTCCCGCTAAAGGTGCGAAAATAGCCATGACCACTGGCCCTACAACCAAGATATGCCCTGCAACTTCAGGAGTGTTTCCGCGAATGAGTTGGAGATAAAGGCTTAAGAGAAAAGTAGTTCCGATCGTTCCGCAATAGATTAAAAACTGCGTAATGAGTGCGCGCGAAAGTGACCGATTTCGCCACACCTCGTCGATTTTGAGCAATGGGTTTTCCGCACGACGTTCAACAAAAACAAATAGGAACAAAACAAAGATACCCAACGCCGCTAATGTTATGCCAATACCCGCCACCTTAAACATAACCGCACCAGCAATAATCGATCCAATTCCGACCGCTAGCAATGCGCTATTTAGGAGGTTCACGCGAGCGACCGGTTTGCGCCAACGTCCCGGTAATCTGCGCCGCGCGAGAAAGAAAGCCACCAAAGGTGGCAATGCTGCCAAAAAGTATACCCAGCGCCATCCCAAGTGTGTCGTGATCAAACCTGAAAAGAATGGACCCGACGCAAGTCCAATGTATGTAGCCGCAATTGCCAGTCCCAGCATCCTACCCAACTGTTTTGGTGGAGCAATATCCGCGACAATTGCCATACCGATTGCTGTCAGAAGAGCGGCTCCAATACCTTGAAAAAACCGCGTTACGATTACTGTATCGATCGTTGGCTGCATTCCAATCGTAAACGTCGCAACAGAAAGAACGAGCAAACCAACCTTAAAAAGGGTATTCTTATCGGTGGCGTCGGCGAACCGGCCAAACGGCAGGAGAAGTGCTGCCGTTGTACCAAGAAAAATTGATTCAGTGAGCCCAAGTTCAACACCGCTCGCCCCAAAATCACGTGACATGGCGGGCAGCGTCACCCCGGTAATGGAATGCATTAAGGCACTCGAAAATTGGGACAGTGCAATGAAAACAAGTATCAAAAACCGCGGTTGGCTTTCAGACATTTAACCGCATTCTAGAGTTTCCATTTCAGTTCCTACGTCATTAGCGGTTTTAGGTTAAGTTATCTAAACTGGGAATATATTGTGTTTCCCATTGTTTCGACCTACAGCATTTTGTCTATCATAGGCAGTGTAATTAACAAAAACTCTGTTGCTGTATTCGCGGTCATTTGGAGAGCTTCCCCTGCCTCAAGGCTTATGGCTGTGTGGCGTTTATATCAGATCCCTTCACCAGAAGTGAAAAAAATTAGTCGACGATTAATCGATGGTTCTAAATCATGTGACACCCCCTCCCCGATAGCCTGGAATTCTATCGCTATACCCCGCTCAGAAAAAGAACCGAGGGGCTTCCGTCGCACGCCTTGACGCCCTTCATCCTCAACCCAATTATAATTTTGAGGTTGCATTACCACGGGTCCCTTATAACGTGGTGGTGAATAAGCAACCGGGCGGCCCATCACATGTTGCCATACAGCCTCGTAACCATCCTGGTTTTTACGGCCCTTAATTTCGGGTTTTCGCATAAATACACCACGTTCAAAGGCACCCTCCGAAAGTAGCTCCTGCTGACCGACCCTTACCTGCTCGTAGCCAAGATACCCTTGCCCACTCGCCCCACCAAATTGAACGACGAGCACCAATCGATCGCTGTCACCTTCCTGTGGCCCGTAATGGACGCCTTCGGGAAAATAGCCTACTTCACCTGCATCTATAGAAACCCGTGGAGCGATAGGAACACTGCCGTCAATACAGTAACGGATTTGGTCCCATGGGTGCCGATGCCGTGGCGAGAAGAATGACGCGCTTTCACGAGACAACACAGCACTATAGTTGTCAGCCGAGAGTGGTTCCCCCTCCAAAAGATACTTAAACGCTATCTTCCCCGCTCGATGGGGAAGTGGATTTTCATCATAGCTCAGGTCGTCCGCGTGGGTCACTTTCATATGTTTTCTCCCGGCCATCAAACCGCTCAAAACTAATTTGCGCCAAAACTTTATACCTTTGTTCTGTAGCTTTCTTACTAGACAGAAATGGTCCACCTACCCTAACGTTAACCCATGAAAATAAATATTGAATATTATAAGAGCCGTCTAACAAACCGGAGACACGAGTTACTGGACCTCGTTGATACCGCATCCGGTTCGGCCGCACCCGTTGAACTCGACCCACAGGTACAAGGTCGGCTCTCACGCATGGACGCAATGCAAGGACAGGCTATGGCCCAAGCAACCAACCAAAGAAGACGGATCGAAGTCTCACAAATAGATGCCGCTCTTAAACGAATTGAAATAGGTGAATTTGGATATTGTGTGGTATGTGGTGAGGAAATCGATCTAAAACGGCTAGACCTCAGCCCTGCCATCGCACGTTGCGTAGGTTGTGCAGAATAAAAATTCCACAAACCAAATCTTTAACCACAAAACTGCAACCCCTAAACAAAAATTACCAATTGAAATAGGGAGGCTAGCCACGTGCCCTTCAAACTCAACACTACGATAGAAAATGATAGTATTTTCATTGAAACTCTTGACAGTTTTCAAGTCCGTTTAATGAACGACACTCGGTTCTTTTGGCTGCTTATTATCCCAGAAATTGAGGATATAACTGAATTACACCATTTACCTTCTCACAAAATGACACATATGTTGAGATTGGCCACCCATCTTGGAAAAACCATAAAAAAAGATACTTCAGCGGACAAAATTAACACCGCAACAATCGGGAATGTAGTCCCACAATTACACTTGCACGTGGTAGGAAGATATAGGAATGATCCTGCGTGGCCCGCTCCTGTTTGGGGCATCGGAAAACCAATTCCCTTACAAAAGGATATTACTAAGCAGCGAATTCAAACAATCAAAGCCGCACTTGCTGAAAGAGCACCGCAAAAATTGTAAATTATAACTCTGAAAGTCTAATTGTACCTAAGTCCTGGTCGTTGTCGGTCGTCACATTCCCGTGATAGGGCTTATATCCCTCTTTGGTCACGTCCACTTGGCAAGTGTCTCCTTCTCTCAATCCATAAACCCAAAAATCCCCGAACGCATCTGATTGAACATTAATTGAATCGGCGTCTGATGGGGTGACCACAATATCCGCGTCGGGAATAACTTCATCACCGGAGGCTGTTGTTACCGTTCCGGCAATCCAAGGTTTAGGAAGACCTTTCCAAAGCAAGCGCGGCGCCGCTTCGAATTCCGGATGAAAGACTTCGAGCACACCGTCATACGCGTTACTGTCTGATTTTTCATCCTTGCCGGTATAAATAATAGCATCGTGTGGACACATCTCCGAACAACGAGGTTGCTGATCTTCGTCAACTCGATGGGCACACCCGGTACATTTTTGAGCGATATTCAGGTCCTCATTTTTATATATAACGTCGTAGGGGCAAGCTTCCTGACAGTCCCCACAACCAGTACACAGCCCACCGTCGATCCAAACCAAACCATCTTCCCGCGTTTTAATAGCTCCTTCAGAGCAGGCTGAAATACAGGGAGCCTCTTCACAATGCTGGCACATAACAGGCAAGAAACTCATTCTTAGTCGCGGGGCGCTCCCGCGTTCCAGTGGTTTAACATTCATCCAGAAATGACCTGCCTCTGGCTGTGGTTTCGTCCACGGCATGTATTCACTATCTACGTGCTCGTCCTTGCAGGCCACAATGCACAGCCCGCACCCGGTACACTTATCTACGTCGACGACAAACAATTGATCGCTCATCTATTTTCCCCCGCGACTGGCGCCCCAAAACTTATGTTATTTGCGGCTTTGATACGAGATGGGTCAATTTTTTCCGCCTCAACGAGGAACCCACTAATATTCATCTCCGGCACCGTAATTTCCGCCCCTTCGGGATATTTTTCCTGAACTGTCGGCGCAATCAAATTGATACAACCACCTCGGTCGACTTTCTGATTGTCTAACATTGCGACATCTATTTTGGCACCATGATCAATAGATACCGCACCTTTTATAATTCGTTCTGTGACAACGGCACCAAAAAGTATGGCGCCACGATCATTGTGAACCATTATAATGTCCCGATTAGAAATTCCACGTTGCGCAGCATCCTCGGGATGAATCCAACACGGTTCATAAGGATAACCGTCAACGCCGCGAACCTTGCCAAGTTCCCTGATCCACTCAATGTCATCACCTTGGACGTGAAAACGATATTTAGGATGGTTGGACATCACTGATAGGGGATAACTCTCAGCCTTCGGCGAATCAGCCAACTCACTGTGTGTTATCCATTTAGCAAGTGGTGGCCGTTCAGGATTATCCGGATCAAGGTTTTTGATACGTTCGGAAACAAACTCAATTTTTCCGCTTAGAGTTTGAAGCCCCTCCCCTTTTTCAGCAAACCAATGCAAACCACCGTCATGTTCTCCGTAGCCATGTTCTCTTTTTATCTTCACCCATTCATCCCAGGTCGGAGAGTCGTAAATAAAGTATTTACGTTCTTTGAAGTCCTCCCACGAGACATTGTGTTTGGTGGCCGCAAGTGTTTCCTCATACGATGCTTTGAGCCAATCACTACTATGCGGAAAGACCTCATCGAGGCCTAACCGTAACCCAATCATCCTATGAATTTCATAATCACTTTTTGAATCACCGACCGGCGGTATAGCCGCTTCCTGATAAAATAATCCGAGTACATCGCTCCGCTGCACCACAACCAGATCATCGTGCTCATAATTGGTTTGTGCGGGTAGAATGAGATCTGAATACAGTAAATCATTTTCGAGCCATGGGTGGATCCCAACAACAAAATCCAGTTGCTCACTTCGCAAAGCCTCCAGCCAATTCCAACCATGACCCCAACTACCCGGCTGACTACCGTTTTCGTTCCATACCATTCTAATTCCCGGGTGGTCTTCACTGGGAGGATATTGATAACTCCTGAATTGATCCTCAGTTTTTGCAAGCGCCGCCGTCGTACTTTTCCAGCGGACTATCTTTTGTTGTATTGCTTCCGCGGCAAGAGTACGTGGCACAAAAACAGGCGATTTTGGTCCATGCCCTATTGCGTATTCAATCATTGGGCTAAAAGCGAGGCCTTTAAAATCCACGTCAGGATACCGTGGAACCTGTGCCAGTGATTTTTTATAAAAAGATGGCGCCCCTGTTCTTAGGAATTGTCGTCCCGGCTTACCAAAACCCTGCATCGCCAGAACGTAGGCCTCTAAACGCGCCATCAAGTGCGAGAAGGTACCTCGTATTTTGGGCCCACCAAAATAAACCGAGAGTGTCGTTTTTTTTCCCGCCCATTCACGGGCTAGAGCCTTGATCGTCGAAACAGGCACACCCGTAATGGGCTCTGCCCACGCGGGTGTTTTTTCAATGCCGTCATCTTCTCCGAGTACATGCGATTTTAACGCGTCAAACCCTACGGTATGTGTCTCGACATAACTCTTGTCATATATGCCTTCCGCGATCCAAACGTGGGCGATCGCTAAATAGAGCGCTGCATCCGAATTTGGTTTTATCGGGATCCACTTATCAGCATGAACTGCGCAAGCGTGATTTAAATCCGGTGAAATAGCGATAATCTTTATACCAGCTTCCTTCAACCATTTAGGCATCTGAAGTGCAATCGAACCAGACATTCCAAACCCAGTAGCCTCCGGATCATTCCCGGAGAAAATTACCATTTCAGCATTTTCCAAAACGTCATCCCAGACGGCATCTTGATAGGGTTCACCAAGTGTCTCATCGAAACCCCAGACATGCTTAGCACCCCAATAATAGCCTTCCCAACTATCTGGATTCCGCACTTGTTGCGTCCACCAACCCCATTTCTTGTGCTCACGTATCATGTCAAAAAGGTAGTGTCCCCAAAAATGCAAGGATTGCAGATAACCACTTTGACCATGCCCATCAGCCTGCACTAAAATCGGCTCCATAGAACCGTATTTATCCCGAATACGTTCAATCTGCGCGACAATGATATCGAGAGCCCGATCCCAGCTAATTCTCGAAAAACTATCCGTTCCACGGCCCGCGCCATTTGGTTTATCTGGATCCCAACCATCTCGCAAAAGAGGATACTTAACCCGCGTGTCAGTATGAATACGTTGTTTTGCGGCCAACGCCAACGGCATTTGAACTTCCTTCCGTGGACGCGTATAGGTCCCGCGATCTGTCGTTTTTATCTCATAGAGACGCACGTCATCGGGAATAAAGAACGGCAGGGAGCGTACGATCTGATCGCCTTCAACATGACACTCAAGTGGAAAGTTCGACCGAGCCAAACCACTGCCTGGATGTGACACATAAACCACCCGGTGTTTTTTATCCGAAGCGTTCTTTGGGGTAGAGTTGTTAGACGTCACCGACAAATCCTTCCGTTAACAGTAAAGATAACCAAATTCTATATTATTTAGCCTACTTTTCCATTCTGACGTGAAAAGTTTAAGAGACTCAAAATAATTCTAGTATACGAAAATTTATCAGACACGAAACATTGTGGGCTGAAAGAAGGCCGCAAGGTTAATAACACTATATGTTTCACGTTTATTACCGCGGTTTCACCCAGGTCAATGTTCAACGTCGAGAGTTTACTGGCGCCAGGGATATCAACGCACCTAAGGCCATTGCGGAGCCACCGATGAGAAAAATCAGGGTATAATTTTCTGTGAAGTCAAATAACGTAACATAGACATATCCCCCAACCGCCTGGAACACCCCTGAAGTAAGCATCATCCACCGCCATACTTGCGGCATATATTCGGCCCCAACGACTTGATGCGTTCTACCTGCGATGATCGCGGAAAATCCTGGCTGCGCACCCACCACCAGAGAAGATGCAATAAGTGCCCAAAGCTGTATCTCTAACACGGGTAGCGAAACACCAATAGCTAACGCCACAAAAACTAACACGAGACCTAAACGAAAACCTACCGCGTCAGCTAAGCGACCCCACAGGTAAGTCCCCGAAATTGCACCTAAACCAAACAAAATCCAGTGAAATCCGCCAAAGTTCATTTCATGCCCCAGGCCACGTACGAGATAATCAACCCAGTAAATTGTATGGGGAACCAGCCCGATACTAAACATCGTTTGTGCACCGATTAAGCGTAATATCGCCGCCGATAACCGCGGACCCTGTATACTACTTACCGTTTTGGTATCGGTTTTGGACTTCTCGTATCCAACGCTACTCCAACCCCAAAATCCCGCAATTGCGCCTAATAGCCCGATAACTGACATTCCAATCCATGCCGCCGCAAGGCTAACATCAAGCAAAGCCGGAACAAGCCAACCCGATAACAAGATACCAATACCGACTCCGGTAAACACCACACCTGTAGCTTGGCCAAGACGTTCGGGCGGAGCGTGCCGCGTCACGATCGCTAAACTGTATATCATCATCACTGCTACGGTGACGCCGACCAGAAATCGCCAAAATGCAAGCCAAACAAACCCAAGACTTACAATACTGGCAAACAAACAGATCACCGAAATTAGCAAACAGGACTTTAAAATCCGAGTTTCACCCCATTTTAAACCAAGCCGCAAAGCAGCTAATGCACCAATTAAATAACCGGCTAAATTGAACGCACTAACATATCCGGCCTGGGCTGAACTTAATGATCCGGCCTCTATCAGGGCAGGAATCAGAGGTGTATAGGAAAAACGCCCAATTCCCATTCCTTCTAGCAGGGTAGCACCACCCCCAATCGCTAATCGGACCCATGGTTTCATTAACAATTGGAGCTATGAGTTGTCGAGTTTAACTGGTTCGCCATGCGGGGTCGAAATGTAGGCTTTCACCCAGCGATCTTTAAGTTCTCCAAGGCTCTTAATATCCGCCAAACACCGAGAGACTAGAAAACCCTCTAGCGCAGATAGCCATACGTTGTAATAGGCAGACCCATCGAAAAGTTTGTCTGATTTATCGGCTGTCTTTACCGCATCGGTAAAATGATCCGTCCAATCGGACCACGTAAAACATCCTTTGCTCACAAGTACCTGTGTGATAGCGAATAGTTCAGCCTGCCAAGGCTCCGAGAATACCGGTTCAGTATCTTCATTCTGAAACAAGATAAGGCTCCCAGAGATCTATACAAATCGTGTCTTGGCTATCAACCGCTTCACTCCACAAATCACTTGCCCGAAATTTAATGGTATAGAGATACTTCGGTTCCCCGGTAGCCTGTGCCACATTAGTATCAGGAAAGACGTGTCCCCCATGACACAAAATTATCTCTCCAGAATGACCCCGTACATAGCGCGGAACGCGATGGTGGCCAGAATGCATATGGGAGGCAACGACAACCTTATCACCAACGGCGAACCTAGCCTCCGACTCAATCACCCTTGAAGAAGTTCGCCCATTTGCCACAAATTGTCTCCAGTCATCTGCACTAACGGGTGGAATGCGTTTCTCAGAATCTTTTAGAACACCCCCCGCAGAAATTTCTTCAATCGTAATCAAACCTGTACTCACCATTCTATTTACTAAGGATGCAAGCCATTTTTCATAATAACTGAATTGCAAATAATCCGCTGGAGGTAGTCTTTCCATTGAGTAACGCGCCATATCGAGGCTCCACCTACGCCAGAAAAACATCAGCATCTGAAGCGCCATTACCCTCCGCTCCCAGTCCATGTGAAAGACGGGCTCGTTTTCTTCTAATGGCAGTGGCCCGAAGCCTTCCAATCCCCCTAAGTCGTGTATACCGTCCATTAATGACGCTCCAATTGTTTCTCTGGAACCACAACAACCCCGGTACCAATCATTGAATCCCGTGTCACCAATGAAGCCAATTCATCTTCGGACATATTCTCAGTATCGCTTGGTCGCCGCGGTATCACTAAATACCGTATTTCCGAAGTCGAATCCCAAACTCGAATTTTGATCTTTGGCTCCAACTCAACTCCAAACTCAAATAAAACCCCACGTGGGTCTCGCACAGCACGAGCGCGGTAAGCAGAAGATTTATACCAATTCGGCGGCAAGCCGAGAACGGGCCATGGATAACAGGAGCAAAGGGTGCACACCACCATGTTATGGACACTTTCCGTATTTTCGATTGCTACCATGTGTTCGCCGCGAAGACCTGTATACCCCAATTCAGATATCGCACCCGTAGCGTCTTTCAGCAAACGTTCTCTATATCCAGGATCAACCCATGAACGAGCTACCACACGTGCACCATTCCGCGGACCAACTTTATTTTGATAGGTATCAATTACCGCTTCAATCGCCTTCAGATCGACAAGCCCCTTTTCAACCAAGAGTGTCTCAATCACCTTTACACGAAGAGTTGGATCGGAGGGTAACAAACTGTGTGGATGCAAATCCTGATCAGTGGTTTTGGGCATCTTTTCCTGACCTCTATTTCCCATAACAATCGGAGGTTAAGACATTTAAACCCCAAGTAACAATGTAAAAGTGTGTTATTAATACGGCTATAATCAGTTTTAGGCGGTTTTGAAGGAACCTAAATAGAAAAAAAGAAACAAACTGGCTATTCAATCTTACTCCGTGGAGTTTGCTTTATCACTTTTATGTAATGCAAATGGTATCGTTCCCACAAAAAGACCTAACACTGCGCAAACCGAGACCGCTAGAGCCATGGGAACGGGTGTTCCATCAGCAATCAGACCATACACTTGCGTTGCCAAAGCAGCCGCTAAGAGTTGGATAAAAACACCAAGACCGGCTGCACTCCCCGCCAAAGGCCCGGCGACATTTATAGCCCCTGACTGCGCATTTGGTAACGCGATACCCTGCGCGCTAATCGCGAAAAATCCGGGAAGAAATATACTCAATGGCGTCACAATCCCATTCAACAAAAAACCGGCCTGCGTCAAAGTACCCACCACCATGACGATGCTGCCCAACAGCACCATCGTTTCAACCTTCACCCGACCCGCCAAATGAGCCGACAATAGGGATCCAACGAGAAAACCAAACGGAAAACACATGAAATACATGCCGTACTCCGAGGGAGAGCGGCCTAAATAGTCAATCATCAAAAATGAACTCGCCGCCGCCATCGTAAAAAATACGCTCGAAGTAAATCCTGATTGTAATATAAAGGCCACAAACCGGGGATTACTCAAAAGTCTCCAATAACCTTCAAATGGAGTTTGCCCGCGGCTACCATCGGCGACATTTTTGTTCGTTTCAAAGATCACAACAAAACTGATCAAACCTATTAAAATTCCAACGGCGGACGCCACAATCAAAACAGCTCGCCAACCCCCTAAATCGACCAACGCACCACCGAGCGGCGCCGAGACCATAGGCCCCATCGCATATGCCATCGTTAAATAGGACAGAACTTTAACGAGCCTGTCAGCGCCAAACACATCACGCGCTATCACCCGGGCAAGCCCTAGCCCGCCACCCCCACCTGCTGCTTGAAGAAATCGCCCAAAAATAAGCAACCACAGATCAGTCGCCAATGCCGATAGAACTGAACCAACGACAAAAAGCCCGATAGAGCTCAATAGTACAGGACGACGACCAAATTTGTCAGAAAGAAACCCGTATACCAGTGACATCAGGGCCATTACAAAAAGCGGGACACTTACGGTGAGATTTACCATCGCTTCTGAAGACGAAAAATCAGCCATTACGGATGGCAAAGCGGGAAAAAACAGATGCATCGACAAAGGCAACAGCAAAGTTATCAAAGCGAGGACAACTAAAAACAGCGGCCCCACTTTACGTTCGATACTAATCTCTCACACCCCAGATTTATTAAAACTTGGAAATACCACCTCAGAATACTCCAGCGTCCTTCTATCTATAAAACCGAGCAACGGTTAAAAAACAATAATAAGTTGTTTAACAAACGCCGCAAAATCTTGATTGAAAACATTGCATCACTCAGCGGCTTCATTTGGTATATTTGAGGAGCGGACCGTATTCCAGGCATTTGTCTCAATTGCGTGATTACCATTTTCATCACGGACAATATTTGCCGGGTCTAGCCCATTTCCCATTCTTTCCAATGACGCACGGAGGGCGCGTCTCAACAAGACTACCCCAAGGTCGGAAGAACCCAGGTTTTCCAATGCGTGTACAGCAATTCGTCGTTGTCCCTCTTGTGCTTCCATATCATCGGGAAAGCGCTGTTTATCCTCGTAAGACCGCTCTCGAAGATTGCCGGGTCTAATATCAGTCATCGTATCGGTTCCCGGTTTCCAACCTTTAAGCAGTTGCCCGGCTTCATCTTTAGGCCAAGCCACGATAGAAATCCCATACAAATGCTCATTATCAACCGGCACACACCAAGATAGCTCGGTACAACGGGCTTTCTCTATAGGAACCTCACCTGACTCATGAATGTTCGGTACGAGCATAATGTTTGGTAAAACGGCCTCCCCATGTCGAAGCAATCTATTTCCATTAGAGAGGTCCCGATACATATTGTACCTCGCCCCGAGTGAGGTCTCCTCAAAAGAAATTTCAGGGGTGCCTGGAGCTGTTACGACACTGCCAAATTGGTCACCGGAGTTTGCGGCATGGAGCACGAGCAAATGATAAGGATCAATTAAATTCTCAAAATGCTGTAGCCAATTACAATCACGAACAAAACCTATTCCATGATCTTCCCAAAGCCGCATACCCCGCAGGACAACATCATCGCGATATCGAGTATCAATAATGTCATACATCGGGAACAATGGTATTTTCTCTGGTGGTCCCATATAGATAAAAATCAAGCCACCAAATTCGTATGTTGGGTAGCTCGGCTGCCAAACATCCATTTTTTTATGAAACTCTTTAGTCTCACAGGGCATTTCGATACACCGACCATCAGCTGAAAACTTCCATCCGTGGTAACAGCAACGAATTCCATCATCTTCGATTCTTCCATATTCCAACGATGTTCCTCTGTGGGAACAATGCAACTCAAGGCAGCCTACGTTTCCACTTCCATCCCGAAATGCAACGAGGTCCTCGCACATAATTCTTACCCGTTTGGGCAGGTCCGAAATCTCGTCTGATGTGCAAATTGGCTGCCAGTAGCGACGAAGCATTTCACCCATCGGCGATCCTCGCCCAACATGGGTAAGTTCAATATCTTCCTGCGGTACTGAGTGATAATATAGCGATTTCATGTCAGGCTATCTGATAGGCTATTTTGTCAAAGTCACGTTCCTTTAATTCTCCGTCCAGCCCCCATCTCACTACTTCTTCAAGCAGACGATTAAATTCCTCTTGATCAATAGGTTGGTTTACAAAGCGCTCACCACGGCTGAAACGGTCATAGTCCCATTCCTGCGTCTTAAATTCTGGAGGATTGGAATAATGCCATAAGTTTAGATAGGCACCGAGATCGCGTTCTATGGCAACTTCCGCTCTTTGTAGCCCCCTGAAGTACGCCTGCATAACCTCCCGTGGATATCTCTCATCAACCCACCAAAGTGTTTTAAACTCACCGCCAATAACTTTTCTGAAGCCTAATTGTTCCGCCATATCAAGCTGCGGCGGAAGAAGGCTCGCCGCCTCAAATTCTCCATCCACGAGCGTTTTAAGACGAGCACCAAAGCCCCCCACGTTAACAGGTTTAATTTTTTGGAGCGGCAAATACTTTTCGAGGTGTAACGGAACGTTAAAATGACTACCTGCCCGAAGGCCAACTGCGATAGGCACGTTCGCCAATTCTTCGGGGCTACGAATTTCTGAATCATCACGAACGAAAATTCCCCATGGCGAAACTCCGTGAACGTCAGGAACAAATTTACCCATCCCGGCTCCCGCGTTACTAATGGAACCCCACGCGCACGCGGACCCTATTGTCTGCTCCCCATCAACAAATGGTTTATCTTGGGGGCGCTCTTTATAATTGTCACCCCAACGCACCATTTGTCCCTGCAACACATCCCACAATATTTCGACGTCCAAGCCCTCTTCTGCCCAAATTTTTTCTTCGTACGCGACATATTCATTCAAACGCATGCCTGTGGGGAAAACTTTAACCTTGGAGGATAGGGTTAGCATCTGATCACCTTATAGAATTCTTTTTTTCTAAGTATGACACAAAATATAAATGATGCGAACGATCGACTAAGACGTTATTAGAAGGGATGTAGTTGACAGCGATAGAGTGGCGAGGAATAAGTCCCTTTCTTGGCCTTATTTTATTCGTACAGG